>JAGYMZ010000005.1 GCA_018400295.1 Bacteroidales bacterium
AAAATGGGTCCAGGGTTCTACCCTGGGGTTAAATACCGTTTATTACATTGTTGCAATAATTATGTCCGGTTGTTAAAAAAAATGTAGAAAAAAAGGGAACAAAATGCATCGCGGGGTATAAATATATAGACAAATACGTAGAAAATATCCCAATCATGCAAAGTAAATTCATTCCCGGCATTTATTTGTATTGTGATCAGTGGTGTGAACGATGTCATTTAAAGTTTTTCTGTTCTGCTTTCGCCAACAACTCCATGTTGCCGGATGCAAATGGAAGCGAGTATATGCCGCCGGAAGGGCTTCCATATTTAGAGCATGGATCCTGCGATCATTGTTTATCTGAACGGGAACGCCAGGGATACGATAAAGGTCGTATGCCCGGATCGGGCAATGGTCTGTCTGTCTCCCGATGCGACGATGAGGCCTTGTGTCATATTGCGCTCGAATACGCTAAAAGTGTTTATGCCTGGTTTGAAAAAAACCGGGATGAGATCCGGAGCTTGGGTTGTGAATTGGCTACTCTGGATAAGCATGAAAAGTGGAAGTTTGAAGACGTAATCCTGATTTTTTACAGGTACGGGTATCTGATTTATCATAAACTTATCTTTGCGCTTGACAACCATGCCAATATTAAGGTTGCGGATGGGGATAAATATCTGGGGGCGGTAAAAGTTGCCCTTATTGCTTGTGAGAAAACACAAGGAGCTTTATGCAGATTGTTGAAATGGTGGGATAATGAAGACGAGATCCTGGAATTTCTGCTCAGCCTGAACGTGCTGAAAAAGAGGATTATTGCCAGTTTTCCTAAGGCCCCGCATTTTAAAAGACCGGGATTTGATATTGATGAAATGTGATCCCGGATTCCCGGGATCGCAGTCAGGATTTATGTATTTGTTGGACGGTACCAGCAATATCGGAAGGATGTTTTCGTTGAAAATATTTCAGGGACACAGACCTGTTCAAGGGTGAACATAATGCAAATTATTAATGTCTAACTAAGAGGATATGGACAGGTGCCGGATTGTAAAACCTCACTACTTGCTTTATACCGGGAGTTAAGGAGCCCGGTAACCGGCCCTGTCCTTTTTTCTGCCATCACATCCAGGCCGGGTGCAATTTTGTCATGTCATTTGCCCGGTTACCCCGCTTTCCCGGAACCCTGTGCCAACACTCCCGGTGAGTGCTTTTTTTCTTTCCGGGATCCATTAGCCTGCAGGTCCTTTGGCACATAAATTGATATGGGGCTATTCCAAATGAATAATAATGGCACTAAAGGAAATACAATCGCATCAGGATCTTTTGCTAGGATTAGAGGAGAAGAAAAAGTCCTACATCCTCTTATTTAAGGGTGGTTCGGAGCAGAGTGCATGTGCTTTGGAAAACATTATGAAGGCATCAGAAAACCATAAAGATGTCAATGTTATGTATGCGGATGTGAGACAGGTGAGGGATATACATGCAAAATATGATGTGCGGACCGTTCCTTCTATGTTGGTGTTTGATGGTAAGGATTTTAAAAATGTCATCAAAGGGTGTCAAAATGTTGATTATGTTAATTCGATTTTTGAAAATGCAGTTTTTAGAGCCCGAAGCAACGAAGAAGAAAAACCTCAAAAAAATGTAACCGTATATTCTACACCTGCCTGCACATGGTGTAACGCATTAAAATCCCATTTAAGGAAACATCGTGTGGTCTTTACGGATATTGATATAAGTCAGGATCCTTCCTCCGCTGAGGAACTGGTCCGGAGGTCAGGCCAGCAAGGTGTTCCCCAAACCGAAATTGATGGTGAGATCATTGTAGGGTTTGATAAAACACGGATCAATAAGTTGTTGGGGGTTGGATAGGGGATGAAGATAAAAGATAAAAGTGTAGTTAATCGATAAAACAAGGAATCATGAAAGAATTACAACCATTAAATCAGAATGTCATACTGGATTTGAGTATGGAAAAGAAGGAAGAGAAAACAGCCAGCGGGATCATCATACCGGAATCGGCAAAAGAAAAACCCCTTCATGCACCTGTTGTATCTATTGGCAATGTGGAAAATGTGGAGATCAAGGTGGGTGATGTGGTCTTTTATAAAAAGTTTTCAGGGACCGAGCTGGAATTTGAAGGGAAAAAATACCTGATCTTGCCTTACGCGGATCTTTTGGCGAAGGTAGTTGAAACGGAAGAGATATAACCACGAAATATACCGCACAACGCGACAAGGGTGGCTTTTCGGAATAGCAGAGGCCACCCTTTTCTTTTCTATGGCGGTTTTAGATTAAAAAAACTTTCCTATTTTCGCGCATGGCCAGGAAGTCTCATTACACCCTTAAGGAGAATTTTCAGATATACCTGCCTCCCGTCGTAGGATATTCGTTTATCCATCTGATCGCCATGTTATTCCGGTACCGGATACAATGGAAATATTTGGGCCGTTCCGTGGTCATATGCCTGATCAGTTTCATTGGAATTCCTTTCAGGATCTATGAAAATATACGTTATCGTTCGAAGATCAACGATTTTGATCTCCCAGAGGATCCCATTTTCATTATTGGTCACTGGCGAAGCGGAACCACATATCTGCACAATATTATCAGCCATGATGAACATATGGGATATGTGACTACCTATCAGACTGTCTTTCCAAATGCGCTTTTCCGAAGTCCGGGACGATTAATTTTTCGTTCTTTCATGCGCTTGCTGATCCCTTCTTCAAGGAAAGGGGATAATGTGCAACTTGGTGTGGAGTATCCCCAGGAAGAAGAATTTGCAATCGGGGCAGCACGCGGCACATGTTTTTATTATTTCTGGTATTTTCCCCGGAAATTGAGGGAATTCTACAGGGAGAATATAAATTTTCAGGACAATGCCCAAAAAGGAACGTTTTCAAAAGAATATAAGAAAGTGATCACCAAGGCCATGATGTATTCGGGAAAACCCGTGTTTATTTCAAAAAACCCATCGAATACAGGAAGAGTGAAGTTGTTGCTTGAACTTTTCCCAAAAGCACGGTTTATTTATATATACCGGAATCCGGTTTCGGTAATCCTTTCCACCCGGAACTTCTTTGATAAAATGATGCCCGTATTATGGCTTCAGGAGTTGAGGCCGGAGGAGCGAAAAAGGGAGATCTACATGCTTTACAGGAATATTATGGGAAAATACCTGGAGGAGCGATCCCTTATTCCTGAAGGACAGTTGATTGAGGTTAAATTTGAGGAATTTGAACACAATCCCGTTCCCTGGCTGGAAAAGATTTATAGCCGGTTGAAGATATCCGGTTATGAAAAAGCCCGCCTGGATTTTGAGCATTATTTTGCCCGTGCCAGGAAATATAAAAAGAATACCTACACCATCCGGGATAATGACCTTAAGGATATTTTGGAACATACACGGGAATATATGGAAGCCTGGGGATACGATTTACCGGAGAACCTGGAAATCCGATAGATTTGCAATGTGGTGGGTATGGGCTTATGCCTGTTGAAACATGAATGTCCGGCACGAATGTACACATTGTATATGCAGGATCATACATGCAGGATCGATCTTTTTTTTGTCTGTTCCGGTTCTTAAGGGATCAGTTATATGTCGGTAAAAATGCGTATGCTTTGCTGTAATGCAACATCTGTTCCGTGTAGTCGTCCGGGAATTCAATGTGTATATCCACGATCTTTTTGCCTTCGTAAACCGGTTTGAGTACGGGATTGATGAAGCCGCCGTAAGGAGCCAGGTTCAGTTTTGCATATCTTTCTTTGACTTCTTTGTGTAGTTCAGGATCTACTTTAACAGCGTATGTTTCCACCAGGGTTTTTCCGGCATTGTAATCGCCCTCGGATTTGATCCGCTGGACTTCAGCCAGCAACGTACCGATATGTGCCCTTAGTTTTTGGTAGTCATTGATACGTACGTAAGTTTTTCCATCTTTTTTGAAAAATTCGATCACATGGTCTTTTCCCCCTTTTTCATAACACCATTTTGAGATCAGTTGTCTGTTGCGCATGTGTGCCTGTTCGATTTCTTTGCCCAATTCGATCCGTGTCAGCTGGGTCATGATGCCGTTGCGTATGTAGTTGTCGTATTCTGCTTTTGCGGCGTCCGGGTTGGGAAGCAGTCCGAGCGTAACCAAATTGGGATCCATTATATAATACAGTGCAAACAGATCAGCCCTGGCTTCCTCCAGGGGGGAGGAATAGCTTTTCAGTGCTTCCGGGCTTGTTCCGGGAAGCAATTGGCCCGAAGCATGCCCGATGCACTCATGCAGATCCGTATGGAGGTTTCCGGCAAGACTGCCGTATTTTTTCTGCCGCTCAATTTCTTCCCGGGAGGCGGCAAATTCTTCCAGGAAACCACTTTCCATGGATACCTGATCGTAGGCATAAGTAATGTTATCCATGGTCACCGATTTGGAGCCGTGTTCTTTCCGGATCCAGTCTGCATTGGGGAGGTTGATCCCAATCGGTGTGGTTGGATAACAGTCTCCTCCCAGATGGGCTACCGTAATAACTTTGGCGGTGACGCCTTTGACTTCATCCTTTTTGAACCTGGGATCCACCGGAGAGTTGTCCTCAAACCACTGTGCATTTTCGCTGATGATCTCCGTTCTTTTTGTAGCTTCCATATTTTTGAAATTTACAACGGACTCCCAGGTAGCTTTCATGCCCAAAGGATCACCGTAAACTTCAATAAAACCGTTTACATAGTCAATAAAGGCATTGTTATCATTGAGCCACATAACATTATATTCGTCCCAGGCTTTCAGGTCGCCGCTTTGATAATACTCAATGAGTTTGTCAAGCGCCGCTTTCTGCTGATCATTATCGGCTACATCCCTGGCTTTGTCCAGCCAGTATACGATCTTTTCAATGGCGGGTCCGTAAAGGCCACCGATTTTATAAACTTTTTCCACGATCCGGCCATCTGTTTTCATTACCTTGGAATTAAGACCATAGGATACCGGGCTATGGTCTTCCGGGTTTTTCATATTTTCATAATATGCCAGCACTTCTTCCTGGCTGACATCTTCGTAAAAATTTGTTGCCGATTCTACAACCATATCTTTTCCGGGATCGGTAACGATTTTTTTTGAGGCTACCCCGGGATCAAAGATCACTTTTGTGAGACGTTCCGAGAATTCTTCCGGGCTTTCTCCATTTCTTAAAGGGAAAACCGAACCCGGTGCGTTGTTAATGAGTTCTGCGAAATAGGACCTGTTGAATTCCGGCAGGATTTTATCGGTGGAATAATGATGATGTATGCCGTTGGCGAACCAGATGCGTTTGAGGTATACGACAAATTTATCCCAGTCCCTGTCCTGCCTGCTGCCCTGGTAGTTTTTCAGTATCTCTTCAAGGGACCGGCGTACCATTAGGTTATATTTGTAATTTTGGTCGAAGGTAATGTCCCTTCCTGCCAGGGCGGCTTCGCTGAGATGGTAGATATATGTTTTTTGCCTCAGGTTAAGACTGTCCCAGCCAGGGATCCGGTAGCGCATAACTTTTAGGTCTGCAAACTGCTCCACCATGTATTGAAAGTCATCTTGTTCTGTGCTGCCATTATTATTTGTTGTACAGGAATGGTTCATGAGTGCGTATGCAAGTGCCATGAGGATGATGATTTGTCTCATTGTTACTGATTCAACGAAGGTGGGGGTGTGTGTTATGTACCCGGCAAGGTCCCTTTGTGATGCCCTTAAGCATCACCCTTGTAAAACGGCAGTTTCACAATCTTCCCTTTCACCAGCTTATTCCGGATCTTTATATAAATTTCATTATCCAGGGCAGCATGTTCTTTGGCGATATACCCCATACCTATGGGAATTTTCAGGGAAGGGGACATTGTTCCTGAGGTGACTGTCCCGATCGTATTGCCATCGGCGTCACATATATCATAATTTTTCCGGGGAATCCCTTTGTCAATCATTTCAAATCCGCGCAGTCTCCGCGTAATGCCTTCTTCTTTTTGCTTTGCCAGGAAATCGCGGTCGATAAAATCATTGCCTTCCGTAAATTTAGTGATCCAGCCCAGTCCGGCCTCCAAAGGGGAGGTTGTTGCATCGATGTCGTTGCCATACAGGCAAAAACCCATTTCCAGCCTGAGTGTATCCCTGGCTGCCAGTCCTATGGGCTTGATCCCGTTTTCTTTGCCGGCTTCCAGAACTTTTTTGTATATCTTTTCAGCATCTTCGTTGGCCATGTATATCTCACAACCACCGGAACCTGTATACCCCGTTGTAGAAAGAATGACATCTTTAACGCCTGCGAATGACAGCTTTTTAAAGGTATAATATTTCATACCGGTAATATTTTCATCCGTGAGTTTTTGCATGGCTTTAAGGGCATCAGGACCCTGCACAGCCAGTTGGGATATCTCATCTGAGGCATTATGCAGTTCTGCTCCCCGGGTATTTTGCTTCTGGCACCATGCCCAGTCTTTCTCTATGTTTGCCGCATTGACTACGAGCAAATAAGTTTCTTCATCCATACGATAAACCAAAAGGTCATCCACAATACCTCCGTTTCCATTTGGGAAGCAGGTATACTGAACTTTGCCGTCGGACAGTCTGGATACATCATTGGATGTCACACGCTGAACAAATTCAAAGGCATTCGGTCCCCTGACCCAGAATTCGCCCATATGGGATACATCAAATACTCCCACACCTTTTCTGACCGTTTCGTGTTCAATAGTAACGCCATCAAATTGCACAGGCATATAATAACCTGCAAAGTCAACCATCTTGGCACCCATAGATTCATGCATGCCGGAAAGAGCAGTACGTTTCATTTCTGAAATTATTTTTGTTTAACTTCCGTGTATAACCCACAAAAGTAGTAAATCCTGCAGGATATCCGGGGTTCAAATCTGATTTTTCTTTTTATCTTTGGAAGTTTATTTTATGAGGAAGATGCAAATACACCATAGCAATACCCCGCGTTGGATCATCCTGGTCATCGATATGCTCATTGTAGTTATGTCGGTCTTTTTGGCATATTTGCTAAGGTTTAATTTTGACATTCCGGATAATGAACTCCGGCCTCTTCCCTGGATATTGGGCTATATTTTTATAGTCAGGCTGGTCAGTTTTGCGATTGCCAAGACCTATGCCGGGATCGTCCGGTTCACCAGTACAGAAGATTTCTTCCGCATCTTTTTGGTGATCACATCGGGCAGTCTGGTTTTTATTGTGACCAATCTGGTCAAGTATTATTTTGTGGACCAGCGGTTTTTCATCCCCTTTTCCATCATCATTATTGATTTTATTACCACTACCGGGGCTTTATCTATTTTTAGGATTATTGTCAAGACTGCTTATCTTGAGTTGCTCAATCCGCCGGGTGACCAAATCAAGGTGGTGATCTTCGGTGCAGGGGAAGCCGGTGTCATTACCAAGAATGCCCTGGATCGTGATGCGGGGATACGGTATAAGGTAACTGCCTTCGTTGATGATCATCCCGGGAAAATAGGCAAAAAGCTGGAGGGTGTATCCATATATGGATCCGATCGACTGGAGGAAATCCTGAAAAATGCGGACATTTCCATCCTGATCATATCGACACAGAATCTGCGGCCCCGCCAAAAACAGGAAGTTATTGAGATATGCCTGAAATACGGGGTGAGGGTTTTGAATGTCCCGCCGGTTTCCCAGTGGATCAATGGAGAACTGAGCTTCAGGCAAATCAAGAAGATAAATATTGAAGATTTGCTGGAACGTGAGATCATACGTCTGGATGAAGAAAAGATAAGCCGGTTGCTTTCCGGGAAAAAAGTTTTGATCACCGGGGCAAGCGGTTCCATTGGGAGTGAGCTTGTCCGGCAGATCGCAAAGTATCCTGTAAAAAGCTTGATCCTCATAGACCAGGCAGAGAGTCCACTATTCCACCTGGAGCTGGAGTGCAGGGAAAAATGCGTCAATAAGCATTTTACCGTTCATGTTGCGGACATATGTAACCGCGACAGGGTACGGTATTTATTTAGTAATTACGCGCCAGATATTGTTTTTCATGCGGCCGCATACAAGCATGTACCCATGATGGAGGGAAATGTGTCTGAAGCTGTGCTCAACAATGTGGAAGGCTCCCGGATCCTGGCGGATGTTTCAGTGGAAAAAGGCGTGGAGCGGTTTGTTATGATCTCCACGGACAAGGCAGTCAATCCGACCAGTGTTATGGGGGCGACCAAGCGCCTCGCGGAAATCTATACACAATCCCTTAATAAAAAAGGGGGTACAAAATTTATCACTACCCGGTTTGGGAATGTGCTCGGATCGACCGGTTCTGTGATCCCGTTGTTCCGGGAGCAAATTGAAAAAGGAGGGCCCCTGACGGTCACGCATCCTGAGATCACCCGGTATTTTATGACCATACCGGAAGCTTGTCAGCTCGTGCTGGAAGCTTGTGTGATGGGGAATGGCGGCGAAATATACATTTTCGACATGGGGAAATCGGTTAAAATCGTTGATCTGGCCAGAAAAATGATACAGTTGTCAGGACTTGAACCCGGCAAGGACATACAAATTAAATATACCGGACTCCGGCCCGGAGAAAAATTATACGAAGAATTGCTCAACGACAAAGAAAATACCATTCCTACCCATCACCCTCAAATCATGATCGCCCGGGTGCTGGAATATGATCATGCTACCGTTAATGATAAAATTGACGGGATTGTCGCCATGGTTGCCAACCATAATGAGTTTGAAATTGTTAAGGGTATGAAGAAAGTTGTGCCTGAGTTCAGGAGCAAGAATTCGATTTTTAATAAACTCGACCCGGAAGAATAAAATCAGGTTTTCCAGCGTTCCACAAGTAAAATATAGCATTGAATATGAAGAAGTTTTTAGCTGCTTTTGTGTTTCTCCTTTTTTCCTGGTCGGCTTTCCCTGCGTACATATTCATTCCGATGGATGAGGCGCAGGACAATCACCTTAAAGCATATGGCGTTGCTTATTGGGTGTTGGAGCAGGATGTGGAAGTGGACTGGTTGCTGAATTATCACGGCGGCAGTTTCATGTTTCGTCATCATCAATTGCTGGAGAATGAATGTGTGATACGCGGTGTATCTTACCAGGTGATCGCCGATGTCCAGTATGCTTCTGTTCTCCAGGAAATTGCCAGCCCTGAAGTCAATATGGAAGACATTAAACTGCACAAACCGCCAAAGATAGCTGTATATTCGCCCAAGAACAAACAACCCTGGGATGATGCAGTGACATTGGTCCTGACCTACGCTGAGATCCCTTATGACGTTGTGTATGATCATGAGGTTTTGGATGAAATTTTGCCGCTGTACGACTGGCTGCATTTGCATCATGAGGATTTTACCGGCCAGTATGGCAAATTCTGGGCCCGGTATAAAGATCATCAATGGTACCGTGATAATCAGCGTGCAGCCGAAGAAACTGCCCGCGATCTTGGTTTTAACAAGGTATCCCAGCTAAAACTTGCAGTAGCCAAGAAAATAAGGGATTATGTGGCCGGAGGCGGTTATCTGTTTTCCATGTGTTCCGCACCCGACTCTTACGATGTTGCTCTGGCGGCTGAAGGGGTGGATATCTGCGATGTTATGTTTGATGGTGATCCCATGGATCCCAATGCCCAGGAAAAATTGAATTACGATAATTGTTTTGCCTTTACCGGTTTTGAGATCAGCACAAATCCATACGAATATGAGATCTCTTCTATTGATGCAACCCAGGAAAGGGTTCGGAAGATTAAGGAAGCCAACGATTTTTTTACGCTTTTTGACTTTTCTGCCAAATGGGACCCGGTTCCCACCATGCTTTGCCAGAACCATACGCAGGTGATCAAAGGGTTTATGGGGCAGACCACGGCCTTTAAAAAGAAATACCTGAAATCCGGTGTGCTTGTCATGGGAGAGAACAAAGCACTTAATGAGGTAAGGTATATACACGGGTCGTTTGGCAAAGGAACCTGGACTTTTCTCGGGGGGCATGATCCTGAAGATTATCACCATTATGTCGGTGATCCGCCCACTGAACTGGATATGTATCCCAATTCTGCCGGTTACCGGCTTATACTGAATAATATTTTATTTCCGGCAGCAAAAAAGAAGAAGCAGAAAACGTGAGGAAATCCAAGGGCTCAGTAATTTACTGCCTTTCATTCAGGTATTCATTAAAAAACTTGTGGTAAAACCGGTTGCCGTTGTAATAAAAATCAACCTTGAGCGTGCAGCTGTCGTTTTCAATATAATCCAGGGTTCCTGTAGTGACCTCAAGGGAAGGGGTTTGAATATTTTGAATGCCACTTTGCATGAGCAGGCATTCGTATGTTGCGACCAAGGGTTGGATCACACTGGTCGAGAAAGCATGGCCGTTGGCTGCTACCCCCCGGGAGTTTCCTTCCACGAAGAAAATATCGTCCCCGGGTTCTGCCGGGGTTTCCTGCCCTTCCTCCAAATAAAGAGTCTGCTGACAACCCCACCGGAACCGGCCGGGGCTTATGGTGTCCATCACAATAATCAGACCGCTGTCGACAACAGATTCAAAGGTGAGTTTTCCTCCGGTTATATGCCCCTGATTGGCCAGGACTTGTTTGCCCGATACCGACATGTCCTGAACATAAAAACCATAGAACCTTATGGTTGCCACACTTGCTGAATCAATGAGAGGTCTTGTGAGGCTTGCTGTATAGGAACCCTTACGGACAAGGCCGTCGGAGCATAGCTTGAAATAATCGCCATAATCGACAACGATCATTTCTGAAGGGGATGCAATGTAAGTGACCAATGCTTCGTCTATCACCGCCGAGCCGTTGTTTATCAGTGCGGTATCCTGGGAGGCCCTGAAAAGGTACAGAAATACATCGGTGAATACGTCCTGGCCCCTGACCTGATTTTTAGCTGTGATCAGGTTGGGGTTATAATCCATTTCTTCATTGTCTTTTTTGCAGGATGTCAGCATCAGTGCAGACGGCAAAAAAATAAGCAAACATGTATTGATGAATTTCATGGTCCCCGGATGATTTAACGCTTTTGATAGGTTAAGAACGAGTATTTCAATGAATTATTTTCATCGGTATACACTTTGCTCTCCTCTATACATTTCCACTGATTTTCACTGATCTCAGGGAAAAAGGTGTCGGCTTTGAAATCCTGATGAATTTTCGTAATGTAAAGCTTGCTGGCTATGGGCATAAACTGCCTGTACACAGATCCTCCCCCGATCACGAAACTTTCGCGGTCATGCGGGCATTTTTCAACCGCTTCTTCAACCGAGTTGACAGTTATGCTTCCTTCAAAATGATCATCAGGATTATCGCTGATCACAATATTGGTTCGGTTGGGAAGGGGTCGTTTTGGAAGGGACAAATAGGTGTTTTTTCCCATAAGAACAGCATGGCCGGTAGTGATGCGCTTAAAGCGTTTCAGGTCTTCCGGAAGATGCCACAATAGTTGGTTGTTTATGCCAATGGCCCCGTTGGCCGCGATGGCAACGATGATGGTAATGGGTGGGTATTGGGTTTGTTCTGACATGTGTTTAAGTCTTATACCGATATTTCCCCTTTTATATGTGGATGGGCTTTATAATCGGTAAGTTCAAAATCTTCGTATATAAAGTCGAAAATATTTTTCTTTTCCGGGTTGATCTTCAGGCGGGGCAGGGGATATGGGGTCCTTGTCAACTGCAGTTTGCATTGCCGGACATGATTCAGGTAAATATGGGCGTCACCCAGGGTATGAATGAATTCACCCGGCTGCAATCCGGTGACCTGCGCCATCATCATCGTAAGGAGGGAGTAAGAGGCGATATTGAACGGTACACCCAGAAATATGTCGCAGCTCCGCTGATAAAGCTGACAGGACAATTTTCCGTTATGCACGTAAAACTGGAACAGGATATGGCAGGGGGGCAAAGCCATGTTATCCAGATCGCCAGCATTCCAGGCACTAACGATAAGCCTCCGGGAGCTGGGATTGTTTCTTATGCCATCGGTTACCTCAGCGATCTGGTCTATGTGTCCTCCATCTGTGGTTGGCCAGGATCTCCATTGAAACCCGTATATATGTCCGAGATCACCGTTTTTATCTGCCCATTCGTTCCAGATGCGGACACCGTTTTCGTTCAGGTAGTGGATGTTGGTATCTCCCTTCAGGAACCAGAGCAACTCATGTATGATGGATTTGATGTGAAGCTTCTTGGTGGTAAGCAATGGGAAGCCCTGGCTCAGGTCAAAGCGCATCTGATATCCAAACACGCTGATCGTTCCCGTCCCGGTCCGGTCGGGTTTTTTTGATCCGTTGTTGATCACGTGGTGGAGCAGGTCGAGGTATTGTTTCATATCATTAATTGTTTAACCCAAAATAATGCCGATGAGGGCAGCAGACAGGAGAGAGGCCATGGCTCCTCCCACCAGGGCTTTAAATCCCAGTTGCGACAGCATGGTTTTCTTTCCCGGAGCAAGGGCTCCGATGCCGCCCAGGATGATGCCAATGGAACTGATATTTGCAAAACCACACAGCATATATGTTGTCATTATGATCGATTTGTCGTACACAAAAGCTCCTGCGGCCAAGGAGTTCCGGAAGCTGAAATAAGCCACCATTTCATTCAGGATGATCTTTTCCCCAAAGAGCTGGCCTACCACGGCCATATCAGCGGCCGGGACCCCCAGCAGCCAGGTGAGCGGGGCCAGGGAATAGCCCAGGATAAACTGCAGGCTGAGCCCCTCGTACCTTCCGGCTGTTAATTGCATAATGCTTTCATTCAATGCGGTCCAGTCACCGATTTTCAGCAAAAGAAAATTGAACATATACACCATGGCAATGAAAACAATAAGCATGGCCCCTACATTCACGGCCAGCCGGATGCCTTGTGTGGTTCCGTTGGCAATGGATTCCAGGACATTGGAGCCGATATCATCTTTGGTGATCTTAATGTCGCTTTTGATGGGTTTGGTTTGCGGCACAAGAATTTTGGCCAAGACCACCGCTCCCGGGGCAGCCATGACGGAAGCCGTAATAAGGTGTTTTGCAAACATCAGCTGGCCTTCATAGTTGTCGCCGCCCAGTATGCCAATATAAATGCCAAGCACGGATCCCGCAATGGTAGCCAGTCCCCCGACCATCACCAGAAACATTTCCGAACGGTTCATTTTTTCGAGGTATTCCTTGATGAGCAAAGGGGATTCCGTCATGCCCAGGAAAATATTCCCGGCAGCCGAAAGGCTTTCGGAACCGGAGATCCTGAGCGTTTTTGTCAGCAGCCAGGCCAGTCCGTAAACGATCTTTTGTATGATGCCAAGATAGAAGAGAAGGCTGGTAAGTGCGGAGAAGAAAATAATGGTGGGTAGGATCTGAAAGGCAAAGATGACCCCGAAAGAATCCGTATCCATCAGGCTGCCAAACACAAATTCGCTTCCGCTTTTGGTAAACTCAAGCACTTTTATGAAAAACATTCCCATGTATTCGAATGCCGTTTTTATAAAAGGTATTTTTAATACAGCCAGGGCTATGATCAGTTGAAACGAAAGTCCAATCCCGACAATTCGCCATGAAATGGCTTTGCGATCGGAACTGAGCAGATAGGCGATTCCTATCACCACGGCCATTCCCAGCATACCTCTCAATAAATTCAAAAAAGAAAATCCTTCCGGGGGGGCGGCAGGTTGACCATTTCCCGCCAGCAGGAGGGAAGGGAGGAAAATAATGGCAAAAACCAGTAAAAACTTTGTTATGCTCATCCTTGGCAATTAAAAAATGCCATTACCCTGGTTAAATGGGGAATGACAGGCTATAATAGAAGTCAGATACTGAATTATTCTTTTTTCTTCCGACCATTGATCTCATCCCTGATCCTGGATGCTTTTTCATATTCTTCCTTTTCCACTGCTTTGTTTAATAGCTCCTTCAATTCCTTTTTCGTATAATGGGCAAATTCACCTTTCTTCTGTTCCTTTGTTTTTTTGATTTCTCCGGATCCCTCGGAGATGGCTTTTTCGTCCATGATTATGCCGGCTTCCGACATGATCTTTTCGTATGTATAAACCGGGCAGTTGAAACGAATGGCCAGGGCTACCGCATCAGATGTGCGTGCATCCAGTTCACTTTCCTGATTGTCCCGTGTGCAGATCAGTTTGGCAAAAAAGACACCTTCCAGGAACTTATCAATGATTACTTCATTGATGACAACATCATAATGATCTGCAAAATTTTTGAACAAATCGTGGGTCAGTGGCCGCGATGGTTTCATTTTTTCCAATTCAACTGCAATGGCTTGCGCCTCAAAACCTCCGATGATGATGGGAAGCCTGCGTTTGCCATTTTTTTCGCCAAGGATGAGCGCATAGGCTCCACTCTGTGATTGGCTGTATGACATTCCTATGATTTCCAGTTGAATTTTATCCATCACTAAACAAGATATTTTTACGATCGTTTCATCGCGCAAGTATACACAAAAGTATGACAATTTTTTAACAATGTTTTGCTGTCAATTGTTTGCTTTTGCTTTTAGTTTATATTAATTCAGAATAAATAGCATTCTGTGCCAACCATAAATTTATCCTTGGGTATTATAAATACTTTCTTATTTTTGCTTTGTGAATGTCAAATAAATAAAATTTTAGATATGAAAAAAGCTCTAGCGTTATTATCTGTTATTTTACTACCAGCATTAACATTTGCCAGTGAGGCAGACCTTCCCATTCCGGATTTGAAGAACAATAGTTTTTTCCCGGCCATAAACATGGATGGCTGGACATTGCTGATGTACGGCTTTATTATCATATTTATTGGGATCCTGTTCGGGATACTTCAATATTCCTACATACGGAAGATCCCTGTTCACAAAGCCATGTCGGATGTTTCCAATATTATTTATGAGACATGCAAGACCTATCTTTTTCAACAGGGCAAATTTCTTGCCATTCTATTTGGGATCGTTGCTGTCATCATCATCTACTACTTTTTTGGACTGGCTCACATGTCTGTTCCCAAAGTGTTGTTGATCCTTTTCTGGACGGTTATAGGCATCCTGGGGTCCTATGGTGTGGCCTGGTTTGGCATCCGCATCAATACCCTGGCCAATAGCCGTACTTCCTTTGCGGCACTCAAGAAAAAACCTTTTAGTGTTATGTCCATTCCATTACAGTCGGGTATGAGCGTCGGTCTGTTGTTGGTTTGTGTGGAACTGGTCATGATGCTGCTTATCCTGCTTTTTGTGCCGGGAGAAAGTGCCGGGGCGTGTTTTGTCGGTTTCGCTATTGGCGAATCCCTTGGCGCGAGTGCCCTGAGGATCGCCGGTGGAATTTTTACCAAGATCGCAGATATCGGAGCGGACCTGATGAAGATCGTATTTAACCTGCCCGAAGATGACCCAAGAAATCCTGGCGTGATCGCAGATTGTACCGGTGATAATGCCGGCGACAGTGTCGGGCCGACTGCTGATGGTTTTGAAACATATGGTGTTACAGGTGTAGCGCTCATTGCGTTCATTGTATTGAGCATTAATTTTAATGTGCTCAATATTTTTCCAACCGAAGCATCCGCTTTGCAATTTCAGAGCATACTGATCGTATGGATATTTGCCATGCGTATTCTAATGATATTTACCTCCCTGATATCGTACTATATCAACCATGCAATTTCCAAAGCGCGATTTGGCAACAAGACTTCTTTTAATTTTGAAACACCGCTGACCAGCCTCGTATGGATAACTTCCATTACATCCATCATCGTTACCTATGTCGTTAGCTATATTCTGATCGGTAAGCTGAGCATGCCGAACGGAATGGAGACCACGCTCTGGTGGAAGCTGGCTTCCATTATAAGTCTGGGGACTCTGGCCGCTGCCATAATCCCCGAATTTACGAAATGGTTTACCAGTTCCAAATCCAGGCATGTGAAGGAAATTGTTACGGCATCCCGGGAAGGCGGAGCATCCCTGACAATATTATCCGGTATGGTGGCAGGAAATTTTAGCGCTTTCTGGAAAGGATTGGTGATCGTGGGGCTCATGACCTTTGCCTTTTATTTTAGTACCATGGGACTTGATATGTATATGACCTATCCTTCCATCTTTGCATTTGGGTTGGTTGCTTTCGGTTTTCTTGGAATGGGCCCGGTGACCATTGCGGTTGACAGTTACGGACCGGTTGCGGACAACGCACAATCCGTGTTCGAATTGTCTCAAATTGAGAAGATGCCTGATATTCATGAAGAGATAGAAAGAGATTATGGGTTTGATCCAAATTTTGAAGTTGGCAAACGCAACCTTGAAGCAAATGATTCCGCAGGGAATACTTTTAAAGCTACTGCTAAGCCTGTGCTGATCGGAACGGCTGTGATCGGGGCTACTACTATGATCTTTTCCATTATTTTGTTGTTGGGGAATACGATCATTAATGGCGAACCGCTGCTGAGTATAGATTTGACCTCTGCACCTGTTATTCTGGGTGTGATCACCGGAGGAGCTGTGATATATTGGTTTACAGGTGCTTCTATTCAGGCTGTTACCACCGGGGCATACAGGGCCGTAGAATACATAAAAAAGCATATTAACCTGGATGAAAAAGCGGCAGATCTGGAGGATTCCAAAAATGTAGTCAGGATCTGTACCAAGTATGCTCAGAATGGGATGTGGAACATTTTCGGGGTCATCTTTTCCCTTACACTTTCCTTCGCATTTTTAAACCCCAACTTCTTTGTGTCCTACCTGATCTCCATAGCCATCTTCGGATTGTTTCAGGCCATGTATATGGCCAATGCCGGTGGGGCATGGGATAATGCCAAGAAAGTGGTTGAGGTGGACCTGCGGGAAAAGAATACGCCGTTACACGATGCTACTGTGATCGGTGATACGGTCGGAGATCCTTATAAGGATACTTCCTCCGTTGCCCTTAATCCCGTTATCAAATTCTCTACTTTGTTTGGGTTGCTGGCTGCTGAGATCTCCATCATGTTGATCAGGAATGGGGATGAATTGGTTTCCCGATGGATCGGTGTGGGCTTCCTGATCATCGGATTGCTCTTTGTATACCGCTCTTTCTTTGGAATGAGAATAAAAACAGACCAGAATTCGGATTAATGATCTTTGATGATCCTTAAAAAGAGGTTGTCCTGCAAGTTTACAGGGCAACCTCTTTTTGTTTTCCCCCAACAATTATGCAACAGGGTTTAAGAATGAATGGCCAAAGATTGTTACCTTTGCCGCAGTATATAAGAGCCACAAAATACAATTAAATGATTTCGATATGATTAAGGACAACTTCATCCACAGACATAACGGACCCAGGTCCGGGGAAACGAAAAAGATGTTGCAGAAGATCGGTATTTCTTCCGTTGATGCACTGATCGACCAGACGATCCCTGCTTCCATACGAATGAAGGGCAAGCTCAATTTGCCTTCCGGAATGAACGAGTATGAATATGTCAATCACATAAAAACGTTGGGTGCGAAAAATAAAATTTTCCGGTCGTATATCGGATTGGGATATTATAATGCCATCACACCTGGCGTCATCACACGGAACATCCTGGAAAACCCGGGTTGGTATACTTCATATACACCTTATCAGGCTGAGATTTCCCAGGGGCGGCTTGAGGCATTGCTGAACTTCCAGACCATGGTTTCCGACCTGACAGGAATGCCTCTTGCCAATGCATCCCTGCTGGATGAAGGTACCGCCGCATCGGAAGCCATGATCATGTTTTATAACAGTCGCCCTAGGTCCGCTGTGAAGGCCGGTGTGAAAAAGTTTTATATATCCGATCAGCTTTTTCCCCAGACCATTGAGGTGATCCGGACCAAAGCCCGCCCTCTTGGCATAGAGCTGGTGGTGGAAGATCACGAAAAAGTGGAGTTTGACGATGATTTTTTTGGCGCAATTGTGCAATATCCAGACCAAAAAGGAAATATCAGGGATTACCGGGGATTTGTGAAAAAAGTGCATGCAACGGGAGCCTATATCGCTGCGTCTGCCGATATTATGAGTCTGGCCCTGCTTACTCCGCCGGCAGAATGGGGAGCAGACGTGGTATTGGGTTCCACCCAGCGTTTTGGTGTTCCCCTGGGGTTTGGCGGCCCCCATGCTGCATATTTTGCAACGACCGAAAAATTCAAGCGGAATATACCCGGGCGTATCATTGGCGTTTCCATCGACAGCAAAGGCAACCGTGCCTTGCGCATGGCATTGCAGACCCGGGAACAGCATATCAAAAGGGAGCGGGCGACCTCCAATATCTGTACCGCACAGGCACTGCTTGCCTCCATGGCCGGTATGTATGCAGTTTATCACGGACCCGGCGGCATTCAGGCCATTGCAAGGGATATTCATAACAATGCTGTTTTGCTTAAAAGGGTACTGGTATCCCTGAAATGTGAAGTGTTGAACGACTGGTTCTTCGATACACTTGAGATATCCCTGCCCGGCAATACCCGGTCAGAGGATGTCCGCAGACTGGCCCTGGAAAGGGAGATCAATTTCCGCTACTTTGAGAACGGACATATAGGAATAAGCCTTGACGAAACCACGTCAGACGATGACATCAACGATATCATCCATATTTTTTCAACCGCAACCGGCAACGATCCCGACGGAAATCCGGATATTCCTCCACGGGATCAATCTATCCCGGATGATATGCAGAGAAAGACACCCTTTTTGCAGCAACCCGTTTTCAATGCCCATCATTCGGAAACCGCCATGATGCGGTACCTGAGCAGGCTGGAAAACCGGGATCTGGCCCTGAACCGTACAATGATCCCTTTGGGATCCTGCACCATGAAACTGAATGCAGCCGCGGAGCTGTTTCCATTGAGCTGGCCGGAATTTGGGAGCATCCATCCCTTCGTGCCTGGAGATCAGGCCCTGGGATACGAGGAACTGATCCGGGAGCTGGGAAAAGACCTTTGTGAGATCACCGGCTTCGATGACATTTCATTTCAGCCCAATTCCGGGGCTGCAGGCGAATATGCCGGGCTTATGGTCATACGTGCATACCATGAGAGCAACGGGGAAGGGCACCGGAACATATGCCTCATCCCTTCTTCAGCCCATGGTACCAATCCGGCCAGTTCGGTTATGGCCGGCATGAAGGTGGTGATTGTGAAATGCGATGACCATGGCAATATTGATCTGGAAGATCTTAAGAAGAAGGCCGAATTGAATAAAGATAACCTCGCAGCCATTATGATTACCTATCCATCAACGCATGGGGTTTTTGAGGAAGACATCCTGGAGATCATTGATGTCATCCATCAATGCGGGGGACAGGTATATATGGACGGGGCCAACATGAACGCCCAGGTAGGATTGACCAGTCCGGGATTGATAGGGGCAGACGTATGTCATCTGAATTTGCATAAGACTTTTGCTATTCCTCATGGAGGTGGCGGTCCGGGTATGGGTCCGATTGGCGTGGCAAAACACTTATCCCCTTTCCTCCCCAGGCATACGTTTTGCGATTGCGGTGGGGAAAAAGGGATACCGGCCGTTTCTTCGGCGCCTTTCGGAAGTGCGATGATCCTCCCCATTTCCTATGGTTATATCAAATTGCTTGGTGGCGAAGGGTTGACGGAAGCAACGCGGTATGCCATACTGGGTGCAAATTATCTGAAGTCCTCCCTGGAAGGGCACTATAAAATATTGTACGCTGGCAAGAACGGGCGGGTGGCCCATGAATTCATCCTGGATTGCAATGCGTTTAATAAAACCGCAGATATTACCGTGGTTAATATTGCCAAGCGCCTGATGGACTATGGTTTCCATGCACCCACGGTTGCATTCCCGGTGCCGGGTACCCTGATGGTTGAACCCACGGAAAGTGAACCTTTATCCGAACTGAACCGCTTCATTGAAGCAATGTTGTCCATACGGGAAGAACTGAAAGAGATCGAAGAAGGCCGGGCTGGAAAGGACAACAACCTGATCCGTAATGCCCCGCATACCCTGGAGATGATGTTCCGGGAGGAGTGGAAATATCCGTATAGCAAGAACCGGGCAGCATTCCCGAAATCCTGGCTGTATGACGCCAAGTATTGGGTACCGGTTACGAAGATCGATGATGCATATGGCGACAGGAATCTGGTATGTACTTGTGATCCGGTTGAGAATTATTAAATGATGGAGGTCTCTTTAAATATTGTATGCATTTTTTTCCAGGTTTGCTGGATATCGTTATCCAGTCCTACGGAAAAACGTACGAGCCCTTCGGATAACCCCATTTCTTTCTGAACATTCTCAGGAACTTCAGAAGATGTGCTTTTGCCGGAATTGCTGAAAAGGGTTTTAAAATATCCCAGGCTGACTGCCAGGTATCCCACATCAGCATGCTGAAGTTTTTCCATTACTTCGTTTGCTTTTTCTGTGGTATGTAAGTCTATGGCGATCATACCACCATACCCGAAACCCTGGTTCATCATGCTGCGCAAGAGTTCATATCCGGGATGCAAGGGTTCACCGGGATAAATGAATTGCATGCCAGTCTCTTTAAACCGCTGCGCCAGGAACATAGCATTGGAGCTATGTTGCTTCATGCGTATATGAAGGGTATGCAGGTTTTTCAGGATGCTGGATGAGCGTAAGGGATCCAGGACAGGTCCAAGGAGCATGGCGGTGCCTGAGTTCACATCACTTAGGGAATTGATAAAATCCTCAGTACCACAAATAGCACCGGCAACGCAATCGTTTTTTCCGTTGACGAATTTTGTCAGGCTGTACACCACGACATCCGCACCCAGGCGGGCAGGGGAAACGATCATGGGAGAGAAGGTGTTATCGGCAATGAGGGTTATGTTGTTGTCTTTGGAGATCTCCGATAGTTTGGGTATGTCGGATATCTGAAGCAGGGGATTGGTGATGGATTCGGTATAGATCACCCTGGTGTTGGGACGTATGGCGTTCCTGACCGCTTCCAGGTCGGTGATGTTCACAAAGGAAACATCAATATTGAACTTGGGCAGGTAGTTTTTTAGAAAAGCAAATGTTCCTCCGTATGTGGTTACACTGGTTATGATATGGTCGCCTGAGTTGCAGAGTTGTAACAGGACAGTCGTTATGGCGGCCATTCCGGAAGCAGTGACCCAGCCCGATTCCGTGCCTTCCATAGCGGCCATTGCTTCTGCCAGGTATTTATTGCTGGGATTCCAGTGCCTTGAATATAGAAAACATCCTTCTGAATCTCCATGAAAAGTGTCGATCATGGTTTTGGCTTCCAGGAAAGTATAAGTGGATGAGTCGGTTACGGATGGATTTACACCACCAAACTCGCCAAATTGACGCAGCATTTGTATTTGATGAGCAGGGTCGAATTTCATGGTTTTTGATTTTACGGGGTAACTAACGTGATGATGTTTTGAAGGAACAAAAACATGTCCCAACAAAGCAAAGATACAAATTATGTTGATATGGTTTATGATCTGAGGTAAGATGCTCCGTTAATATCAATGATGCACCCGGTAAGATAATCCGTATGGTCTCCTGCAAGGTATGTGGCCAGCCTTGCAACTTCTTCTGGTTCGGCTGTCCGGTTCAGCGGACTCTGCTTTTTGAAATTTTCAGCGTGTGGCGACTCAAAAATATGTTTTGTCATATCGGTTTCCACAAATCCAGGGGCGATGGCAAACACTTTGATATTATGCGAGGCCAGGTCTTTGGCCATGGATTGTCCAAGGGCATTCAGCCCCGCCTTACTGGCCCCGTATGGATATGCATTGGGTTCGCCCCGGAAAGCTCCACGGGAGGTTATGTTGATGATCTTGCCCCCGCCGTTTTCTTTCATGGATCTGGCGGCAAGGAAAGAAAGCCAGGCCGGACCAGACAGATTCGTATCCATAGTGTTTTTAAAATAGTTAATAAACTCCCGGTAACTAAGTGATAGTGAGTCCGTTTCTTCATAAATTCCGGCATTATTCACCAGGACATCTATTCTTTTAAATGAATCCATGACTTTGGCTGTCATTTTTTCCAGGGCTTGTGGGTCTTTCATATCTGCCTGGACGGTAATATGTCCGGAACCCTTTAACCGGGATTTGAGCCTGGAGGCTTCTTCTGCCGAACGGTGGAAATGTATGGCGATTTGTGCACCGGCATCTGCCATGGATGTGGCTATAGCGCGGCCTATTCCCCTGGAAGCGCCTGTAACCAGAACCGTTTTGTCATTGAGCTGGATGTTCATAACTTTATTTTAAACCTGTTTTTTCCAGGAATTCAACAATAATTTCGGGACGTATGACGATGATAAAAATAAGGCCGAAAACCGCACCCCAGAAATGGGCATTATGGCCGGTATTATCCCTGTTCCGTCTGCCCATGTATGCGGAATATACCAGGTACAGGATGCCAAATACAATTGAGGGTATCGGTATGGGAATGAAGAAAAGGAATATGGACCCTGCAGGATGGATGATGATGCTGGCGAAAACCACGGCAGAAACTGCGCCGGATGCCCCCACAGCACTGTAATATGCATTGTCCTTATTCCTTCCGTAATCGTACAGGACCGAGAAAATTATTCCGCCAACATAAAGCAGGATGAAGTACATAATGCCCTTGAAACCGAAAAAGTAGATAAGATAGGCCATAACCACGTTCCCGAAGGAATATAACACAAACATATTGATCAGCAGGTGTACCCAGTCGGCATGCAAAAAAGCGTATGTGAAAAATTTCCAGGTCTGTTTTTCATGTTTGATGGCGTATGCATTGAAGCGTAATTTGTCAAAGATATGCCGCCGGTTGAACGCGGTAATGGAAATCAGGGCGGTTAGTGTGATGATCAGGTATATTGCCAACATAATGATCTATTTGTTTCCGGTTCCTATTGTGCCTGTGGAATAATCCAGTTCCGACCCGAACATGCTGTGGGGAATAAGGTATACCAGAAGAAGGACAACTGATGCAACAACGGCCCATCCGGTACGCTTTCGGTTTTTTCGTTGCCTCAGCAGTGCGATCAGCCAGAAGACAAAAGCCAGGAGGGTTTTGTTATCGGTCAGGTCCTGTCCGAAAGGCCAGCCCGCCCAGAAAGACCCAAAGGCATATTTCTGGACCACCGGCCCGAGAATGAGCCCCCCGGCAAAAAATAAAACAACAGTAAGTTTGGTATATATATATGTTTTTTCGCCTTTGATGAGCGCTTCCACTCCGGTACGGGTAGAAAAAAGCATGGCCACGAACATTATGATAACATGTGGCAAAAGAAAACACAAAGGAACGGATCCCTTAAATCGTATGACCACCGGGGCTTCTGTAAGTGAATATATTTTTCCTTTGTGTATCAGGCTGGCCTGGTAACGAAGCTTTCCAGCCGGTGGCTGAGGAGGAAGGATGATGAGCAGTTCGTCACCGTCTCTTTCCATTTGCTGCAGGGACCAGTCTTCGGGATGATTGATCCGCTTAAATTTGTAAATCCCATGAATGCTTGTATCGGGCACCGTAATTTTGATGATGGCCGGTTCTTTGCCTCCTTTGCTTCTCAATAGTGCATAATCGTATTCCTTGTTTTCAATGGTTACGGTTTTGTTAAGCGGGTAGGTAGGACCGGTTTTTCTTTGATAATAGGCAATGGCAAGCGTAAATAGGGAAACCAGGATCCAAATAAGCGTCGATCTATATCTTCTCTTCATGCAGTGCTGTTCTTTGTTCGGTTGTCAAATAATGATGATGCATTGTATTTATTCGTCCGGATCATCCGGCAGCCGTTCATAAAATGCCTGGTGTATCTTTGTCCGTATATTCAGGTCCAGCATTTTTTTGTTGGAGGCGTCGGGATGTATCGCGTTGGATAAAAAAACGTATACAAGTCCGTTTTCCGGATCCGCCCAGGTATAGGTTCCGGTAAAGCCGCTGTGTCCAAAGCTTGATGCCGAGGCAGATCTGCAGGCCGGACCGTTCTCTTCGTAAACAAGCATGGGTTTGTCGAAGCCAATGCCCTTCCGGTTCCCTGAAAGAGGAAACTGGGTTTTTGTAAAGCGTTCCACACTGGTGCTGTCCAGATATTTATTGCCCCCATACCAACCTTTGTCAAGGTACATTTGCATGAATGCACCCAGGTCTGTTGCATTGGAGAACAAGCCGGCATGGCCCGAAACCCCGCCAAGCAAGGCTGCACCCTGATCATGTACATCACCATGGATGAGGGCTTTCCTGAAGACCGTATCATTCTCTGTGGGGACGATGCGTTGGAGGCTGAAATGTTCCCGGGGATGAAAGCGCATGGTTTGCAGACCCATGGGCTTATAAAAGGTTCCCGTTACATAGTGTTCAAAATCCTTGTTGCTTATGTTTTCAATGGCTTCTGCCAGAAGATAAAACCCAAGATCGCTGTATCTATATTCTTTTTTCTTCAATGGTTTCGAAAAACGTATGCTGTCTATAATAATATGACGGAACTGACCTGTACCATAAAGGCCTTCGCTTATCCGTATGGGGAATTTTTCTGATATGACATCATGGAAATAGGTGCTGTCCATGCTTCCTTCATCAGTGATCAAATATTCATAATATGGGATCCATGCTTTTAATCCTGCCTGATGGGCCAGTATTTCACGTATGATCAGGGTTTCTTTATCCGTTCCCCTTAAATAAGGAATATAATGGGCTATATTATGATCTATATCAAGCCGTTTTTCTTCTGATAATTTCATCACTGCAGGAGTTGTGGCTGCAATCTTAGTGATGGAAGCCAGGTCATAAATATCCCGGTGGCTAACTTCGTTTACCTCTTCGTAGGTGTGATGACCGAAAGACTTTCGGTAAAACACTTTCCCATTCCTGGAAGCAAGCACCTGGCAACCCGGATATGCATTCCGGGAAAGTCCATCCAGAACAATGGAATCGATTGCAAGCAGTTCCCCGGCGTCTATGCCAAGATCTTCCGGCACCGTAAATTCCAGCCGTGTCTTGATGGTTGATAAACCTGTACCTGCGGGGAGCGAAGGCGATCCTTCCACCGGCAGTTTGCCGGAGGCCGGAATGCCCCCGAAAATAAGCTGAGCCGAAAGGTCCTGTGTTACAGAATCGTCCTGGTATGAAATGATGAGTGCGGGGATGTTCGCAAATCCATGGATGGATTTCAGGATATAGGGACTGCCAAATATATCCAGGATGGTCGTGTGTGTTTTTTGAATGGCGTTTATCAAATCGATGGCTGAGGGATGAATGCCGTAATTGTTGTTTGCGAATATGCTTGTATTTTGGATTGCAACGATGACCAGATTATAGTTTTTCAGGTCATCCAGGATGTTTTTGATCTGCTTCCTGCCGGGATCGGCACCCACCTGGCAATGCATAATGTTGGTGTAGTTGGACAGGGATTGCTGAAATGGCGTCACTGATCCCCCTCCAATGCTTACTGATGCGATCTTTAGCGTGTCCAAGTGTTTCAAAGGGAGGATGTTTTGCTTGTTCAGGACCAGGGTGATGGCTTCCCTGATGAGTTTTCTTTGCAAGGCCAGGTCATACCGGTTGTTAAGATCTTCCTCCAGCGTTTCCAGAGGAATTGTGTCTTGCCGGTGAAGTCCTGCAAGATATTTGTAGAAGAGCACGCGCCGGACTTTGCTGTTTATCTGCTCCATGGTCAGGGAACCTTTACGCAAGGCAGCTGAAATAGCCTGAAAGGCTTTCGGGACATCCCGGGGAAGGAGTAGCAGGTCATTTCCGGCCTGCAGGGCCATTGTTTCAATTTCACCGGGTTCATGAAACCGGGTTACCCCCTTCATATCCAACGCATCAGTTATGATCAGGCCGCTGAACTGCATTTTTTTACGTAGCAGGGAATCTATGATCCGGTCAGATAATGTGGCGGCCATGTTTTCACGATGATCAAGTGAGGGCACGAAAAGGTGGCCTGTCATGATGCCGGCTGTACCGTTATTGATCATTTCCCGGAAGGGGTAAAGTTCCATGCTGTCCAGCCTTGTGGTATCATGAAGGATTACCGGCAGGGATTCATGGGAGTCTGTATACGTGTCGCCATGCCCTGGGAAATGTTTTGCCGTGGCGATGACCCCCTCATCCTGCAATCCTCGCATATACATGATCGCTTTTCTGGCAACATTTGCTTTGTTTTCGCCAAATGAGCGCATGCCAATGATGGGATTGGACGGATTGGAATTAATGTCCGCTACCGGTGCAAAATTAATATGGATGCCCATTCGCTGGCATTGCTTGCCGATGGACCGGCCCATGTGATAGATCAGGCTGTCGTCTTGTATTGCGCCCAGGGTCATCTGGAAAGGGAAGGAGAATATCCCGTTCAGTCTCATGCCCAATCCCCATTCGCCATCAATGGCAATGAATAATGGGACCTGTGAAAGTGATTGCCAGTGGTTCGTTTGCGCTGCCTGTTCTTCAATGTTTCCCCTGAAAAAGGCAATGCCCCCGATACCATAATCACGGATATATCGGTCAATGGTATTGTCGTACGGTTTGCCGGGCTGATTGGCGCGTACGATGAAAAGCTGGCCTATGCGTTGCTCCGGTGTAAGGGTTCGAAGTACAGAGTCTGCCCAAAAGCGCGCGGCGGTGGTATCCTGCAAGTGTCTGCCGGAATGCGCTTTGAAATTCAGAAGAAGTACAATGTTTAATAATAAAAGGATACGGACATGGGACATATCAATTTATTTAGAATTTGTAAAAATAATTAATATTCCTGAACCGGCGGAATAATTTCGCTTTTATTTGCCGGCATAAGGGATGAAAAAATGTTTTCCAATTTTATTAACAAATGGATGAAATATCGGATGATTTGGGTTAATTTTGAAATTATAAAGCTTTAATCAGATAATGCCTACTACAAAAGATTTAGAAAGGATCGCGTCGCAGGTCCGGCGTGACATCATCCGGATGACCAACCAGGCCCGATCGGGACATCCCGGAGGTTCCCTTGGATGTGTGGAATATTTTGTTGCTTTGTTTTTTCACATCCTGCGGCACGATCCGGGACATTTTGACATGGATGGACGGGGCCAGGATGTTTTTTTCCTTTCAAATGGTCACATCACGCCCGTTTATTATAGTGTTCTGGCCCGCAGCGGATATTTTGAACTTTCCGAACTGAAAACGTTCCGAAAGATTGATTCCCGGTTACAGGGCCATCCCGCCACCACGGAGGGCCTTCCCGGCATCCGCATAGCTACGGGATCTCTTGGACAGGGTTTGTCGGTCGCCATCGGAGCGGCACTTTCAAAAAAGAGAAATGGAGATGATCATCTGGTATATTGCCTGATGGGTGATGGCGAGCTTGGAGAGGGCCAGATATGGGAGGCGGCCATGTATGCTGCGCACAATAAGGTGGATAATTTGATCGCCACCGTGGATTATAACCGTCAGCAGATTGACGGTTCCACCGATGAGGTTCTTGGGCTGGGTGACCTGAGGGCAAAATGGGAGGCTTTTGGATGGAAGGTGCTGGAAATGGATGGCAATGACATGGGGAGCGTTCTTGGTGCCATGAAAGTGGCCAGGGAGGGTTGTGGCAAGGGTGTCCCGGTGATGATGCTCATGTCAACCGAAATGGGATATGGCATTGATTTTATGGTGGGGACACACCTGTGGCATGGGGTTCCACCGAATGATGAGCAGGCGGAGGATGCATTGGGCCAGCTTAAGGAAACCCTTGGAGATTACTAATATGCACTGAATTAGTCAATGGTTCAAAAGATTTATAAATATGTTCTTGTCCTTTGTTTCTTGATCCCCTGTATTGTAAATGCCCAATATTACCAGGAAGGGGATACGGAGAAAGAGAAAGAACCTCCCCTCACACGCATTCTTTTCGTGTTTGATGCTTCTCAAAGTATGTACGGCATCTGGCAGAGTGATAAAAAGATCAGTATAGCCCGGCGGTTGCTTTCCAATGTAATCGATAGTCTGAAAAATACCGAATACCTGGAGCTTGCCCTCCGTGTTTATGGGCATCAAAAATCTTATCCCCCCCAGGATTGTGATGATACACGCCTGGAGGTACCTTTCGGAAAGAATAATGTGGAACAGATCAAGCACCGGCTCAGGCAGATCAATCCCAAAGGAACAACCCCCATTGCCTACGCATTGCAGAAAGCCGGGGAAGATTTTCCGCCTTGTGATCATTGCCGGAACATCATTGTGCTTATAACTGACGGAATAGAAGAATGCGAGGGAGATCCATGTGCGGTTTCGGAAAGCCTGCAAAAAAACGGCGTTGCCCTTAAACCATTTATTATCGGCATTGGCAGGAATTTCGAGGATGCTTTTGATTGCGTGGGTACGTATTTTGATGCCAGCAGCGAAAGGCAATTTAGCAAAGCATTGAATATCATAATATCTCAGGCCTTAAATTCGACCACCACACAGATAAATCTTTTGGACGCTTATGGTTATCCAACGGAAACGAACGTTAATATGACGTTTTACGATAATTTCTCGCAGAGGGTCCAATACAATTTCATTCATACGATGAACAACCGGGGGATGCCCGATACGCTTATGCTTGACCCGCTGATCGTTTATGATGTTGTGGTCAATACACTTCCTCCCGTGCGTAAAGACAGCGTGGTGCTGATGTCCGGAAAACATAACATTATACCCGTTGAAGCACCCCAGGGATATCTGAGGTTAAAGATCGATGGATTTGATAATTCCATGAAAAGCTTACAGTGCATTGTTCGGGAGAAGGGTGATCACCAGACTGTGAACGTGCAAAATTTTGGGCATACGGAAAAATACCTTACCGGGATGTACGATCTGGAGGTTCTTTGCCTGCCGCGTATTTATATTGACGAGGTGGAGGTTCTACAGAGTTCCACCACCACAGTAGAGATCCCGGTGCCTGGGATCGCGGTGTTTAAAAAATCTACCCAGGGCTATGGCAGTTTGTATGTTGCCCGGGGAGATTCCCTGGAATGGGTATATAATTTCAGGGAAAACAATCCTCATCAGGAAACCCTTATCCTTCAACCCGGGCAGTATACAGTGATATTCAGGGCAAGATATGCAGACAGGGCACTTTATACGGTAGATCAGCAGTTCCGGATAACTTCAGGAAGAACAGCAAACATTAAAATATTTAATTAGCATGGAAGTTGCAATGAAAAGGTTTACGATACTGGATCACAAGGATACCCGTTCGGGTTTTGGAGAAGCCTTGCTTGAACTGGGTCATATGAATGAAAAGGTAGTGGCATTGTGCGCAGACCTGACCGGTTCCCTGAAGATGGACAAATTTGCAGCTGCCTTTCCGGACCGGTTTTACCAGATGGGCATATCAGAGGCCAATATGATGGGTGTGGCGGCTGGTCTGACCATCGGGGGACAAATCCCTTTTACCGGGACCTTTGCCAATTTTTCCACCGGCCGGGTGTACGATCAGATACGGCAGTCGATTGCCTATTCGAACAAAAATGTCAAACTGTGTGCCTCCCATGCTGGCCTTACGCTGGGCGAAGACGGGGCTTCTCACCAGATACTGGAGGATATCGGGCTGATGAAAATGCTTCCCAACATGACGGTGATCAACCCCTGTGATTTCAACCAGACAAAAATGGCTACCCTGGCATTGGCCGATTATCCCGGACCGGTTTATTTGCGGTTCGGAAGACCGAAGATGCCTAATTTTATGCCGGAGGAAATCCCCTTTGATATCGGAAAAGCGATTTTACTCAGGGAGGGAACGGATGTAAGCATTTTTGCTACCGGACATCTTGTCTGGAAAGCTTTGGAGGCTTCGGAGGATTTGGCTGCAAAGGGCATCAGCAGCGAAGTGATCAATATCCATACGATCAAACCCATCGATGAAGCGGCGATCCTGGAATCCGTCAACAAGACCAAATGTGCTGTGACCGCTGAGGAACATGAGATCCATGGCGGACTGGGCGACAGTATTGCCCAGGTATTGTCACGCCGTATGCCGGCACCAATAGAAATGGTTGCGGTTATGGATACCTTCGGGGAAAGCGGCAAACCGCATGAACTGATGGCCAAATACGGCCTGGATACACCCAATATTATCCAGTCTGCCATGCGTGTTCTGGATAGAAAATAATCCAGGCCTGTCCTTACGCATAATACGGTCGGTAGCCGTATCGTTTCAATCGTTTGATCAATTATGAGAATCTTTCTGGTCGGTTTTATGGGAGCGGGCAAAACAACGGTCGGTAGAAAGCTGGCCCGCAAACTCGACCATGACTTTTATGATACCGATCATGTTTTTGAAGAAAAATTCCGGTATACCATTTACAACTTTTTTGAACATTTTGGCGAGGATATGTTCCGGAAGTTGGAGTACGGTGTTTTGCAGGATCTCATTCGAAATACTTCTGATGTAGTGATATCCACCGGGGGTGGGACACCGTGTTTTTATGATAATATGGACATAATGAACCGGTCTGGCATTACGGTTTACCTGACCATGCACAAAAGTTCACTGAAACAACGCCTCATTCGTTCAAAAAGGCCCAGGCCCGCTCTGAAAGGCATGAGCGAAGAACATATGGAAAAGTATATTGATGAATTGCTGGACCGCCGGGAATCGTATTATTCTCTCGCCCGGATAACGGTGAAAGGGGAAAACTGCAATGTAGATGACCTGTGCCGGGAAATAGTGGATTTAGGGAATGCCAATGGTCATAAGGCCGGTGGGGTTGGTTGAACCAATGGTATGCGTCATTTCCTGACCAGCATTGCCATATTTTCCACATGCTGCGTATGTGGGAACATATCTATTGGCTGCACTTCCTTTATTTCATAGCATTCGGATAACAAGGCCAGGTCCCTGGCCTGTGTGGCAGGATTACAACTGATGTAGGCGATTTTTTCAGGGGCAGCGAGCAGCAATTGATGGATCACGTCAGGGCTCATGCCCGCACGTGGCGGATCCGTAATGACAATATCCGGGCGTCCGTGTTGTTTAATGAAATCCATGGTCAGGATCTTTGACATGTCACCGGCAAAGAATTCCGTATTGGTGATCCCGTTAAGTTTTGAGTTTTCCCGGGCGTCCCTGACCGCATCTTCCAGGTATTCTATCCCAACCACCCTGGAGGCTTTGCCGGCAATGAAATTGGCGATCGTGCCGGTCCCGGTGTACAGATCATATACGGTTTCATTTCCTTTCAGGGAAGCAAATTCACTGGTAAGCTGGTACATCCGGAGCGCCTGTTTGTAGTTGGTTTGAAAGAATGATTTGGGTGCGATCCGGAACGTAAGGTGTTCCATTGTTTCCCGGATATACGATGCCCCATGGTATAAAATAATTTTCTGGTCGGAGAGATCGGGGTTCTTTTTGGTATTTATGACGTAATGCATGGAAGTGATCTCCGGAAAATGCCCTTTAATGAAATCCAGCATTGGAAAAAGATCTTCTTCTCTGTCTTCATTCACCGAAATGATTAGCATCAATGCTCCCGTCGATGTATTCCGGATGATGAGATTTCGCAGGAAGCCGGTCCAGTCAAGCACATTGTAAAAACTGAGTTTGTTTCTTACCGCATATTCTTTAATGGCCAGCCGTATTGCATTGGAGGGGTTATCCTGAAGAAAGCATTCATCAAGGTCCAGGATACGGCTGAACATACCGGGCAGGTGAAAGCCCAGTCCTTTCATCTCATCCTCGCTCAGTCGGCCCCCGGATGTGTCTGTGATCCATTTCCGGTTGGAAAAAGTGAACTCCATTTTGTTCCGGTAATGGAAAATGTCCGGTGAAGCAAGGATGGGCCGGATGGAAGGGAAGTTCAGTTTTCCTATGCGCCGGAAATTATCCTCCACCTGTTTTTGCTTGAAACGAAGCTGATGCCTGTATTGCATGTTTTGCCATTTGCATCCTCCGCACAATCCAAAATGCTTGCAACGGGGTTCCGTTCTTAGTTCCGAAGCTTTCCGGAGTTTCTCTATTCGGCCCAGCATATAGGATTTCTTTTTATTGGTCACCCGGATATCGCAGATATCACCGGGCACCGCGAAGGGTACAAATATTACCCGGTTGTCCACCCGGGCAATGGCTTTCCCTTCCGATCCTGTATCCAGGATCTCCACGTTTTCAAATACAGGAAGGATTTTTCGTTTTCTTGACATCAAATACACGTGTTGTTCATACAGAATATTGCGTTGGGGCAATATGGCAGATGAAGCCGCATTTCCCATCCCTTACGATCGCACCGCAAAAATAACACAATATGATCACCTGGCTGCTGTTTAATAAATTGTAAATTTGTTGGAAAAGCAATTGCCATGAAAATATTACCGATCGACAAGGTCAGGAAAGCCGATAAGTACACCATTGAAAACGAGCCGGTGGATTCCATTGAACTGATGGAAAGGGCGGCCAGGGAATGTTATAAGTGGATCTATAAGCGGATAAAGAGGGGGGAACGTGTCAAGATTTTTGCGGGCCCGGGGAATAACGGGGGAGATGGATTGGCCCTTGGAAGGTTGCTTGGCAGGCAGAAAATTCCCGTGGATATATATGTGATCCGTTTTACAGAAAAATCTTCGCCGGATTTCAGGATCAATTATGAGCGCCTGGAGCTGGTCCCGGAGGTTAGGGTGCATAACTTAAGGGAAAAGGATCCGTTGCCTGAGTTGACCGAAAATGATGTTGTCGTGGATGCCATTTTTGGATCCGGTTTGTCAAAACCTGTCAAAGGATTTGTTTCCGATGTGATCGATTACATCAACGACGCTTTTTCACGGGTGATTTCCATCGACATCCCTTCCGGCTTGTTTAGCGATACCTGTAGCCGGGATAAAGGCGGGACCATCATAAAAGCTGATCATACCCTTAGTTTCCAGTTTCCTAAATATGCATTTTTCTTTGCTGAGAATGACGCATTCGTGGGAAAATGGGAGATCCTTTCGATCGGATTGCATCCCGATTACATAGATGAGGTGGAGGTGACCAACCATTATGTTTTGAAGGAAGATGTTATACTGGAATATCAGCCCAGAAATAAATATGCACATAAAGGCAATTTTGGTCATGCCCTGCTGATATCGGGATGCTACGGCAAAATGGGAGCCGCTGTGCTTGCTTCCAGGGCATGTATGCGCTCCGGTGCCGGTTTGCTGACAACCCATATTCCGGTCAAGGGTTATGATATATTGCAGACTTCTGTACCCGAATCCATGGTCAGTCTTGACGAGGACGATGAAGTATTTACCCGCCATCCTTCCCTGGACCCCTACAATGCGATTGGTATTGGTCCCGGACTGGGCCTGGACGAACGTACACAGAATGCCCTGAAGGTTTTGATTCAGAATACGGACCTCCCTTTGATCATTGACGCGGATGCCATCAATATTCTGGGGGAAAACAAGACCTGGATCTCTTTCTTGCCACAGGGTAGTATATTGACTCCACACCCCAAAGAATTTGAGCGAATTGCCGGAAAATCCGGAAATTGTTTTGATCGCGTGAAGATGCAGCGTGCGTTCGCTGTCAAGCATCAGGTATATGTTGTTTTGAAAGGGGCGCACACCAGCATATGCTGCCCGGATGGCACATGTTTTTTTAATTCCACGGGCAATCCGGGTATGGCTACAGGAGGCAGTGGCGATGTGCTGACAGGCATTATTCTGGGCCTGATGGCCCAGGGTTACCCGTCAAAGGTTTCTGCGGTAATGGGGGTGTTTTTACATGGAATGTCGGCCGATATTGCCATGCCCAGAATAAGTCAGGAAGCCATGATCGCAGGGGATCTTATAGAATATACCGGCCGCGCATTCAAGGAACTGGTACGCTGAAAAAATACGTTTCTTTCAGGCGACCTCTTTGGCTCCATCTTCCACGACATCTTCTTCCAGCCGGAGATTTTCAATGATAAAGTTTTGCCTGTCCGGGGTGTTCTTGCCCATATAGAAATCCAGGATCTTTTGAATGGGGGATTCCCGTTTCAGAAGCACAGGGTCCAGCCGGATCGAACTGCCGATGAAATGAGAGAACTCCTCCGGGGATATTTCGCCCAGTCCTTTAAACCGGGTGATCTCTGCGTTGGATCCGATTTCTTTCACCGCTTCTTTCTTTTCTTGCTGGGAATAGCAATAGTGGGTCTTTTTTTTGTTTCGTACCCGGAAAAGGGGGGTTTGCAAGATATATAAATGGCCGCTTTTCACCAGGTCGGGATAGAACTGCAGAAAGAACGTAAGCAGCAGCAAACGGATATGCATGCCATCCACATCGGCATCCGTGGCAATGACGATATGGTTATAGCGCAGGTTTTCCATATCCTCATCAATGTTGAGGGCGGCCTGCAGAAGGTTGAACTCTTCGTTTTGATAGACGATCTTTTTACTAAGTCCGTGGCAGTTCAGCGGCTTTCCTTTTAGACTGAATACGGCCTGTGTCTGGACATTCCTTGCTTTTGTGATGGACCCGGAGGCCGAATCCCCCTCGGTAATGAACAGGGTCGTTTCCAGCCTTTTTTCATGATTGCTGTTGAGGTGTATGCGGCAATCGCGTAGTTTTTTATTGTGAAGACTGGCTTTTTTTACGCTTTCCCGGGCGAGCTTTTTTATGCCGGCCAGTTCTTTGCGTTCCTTTTCCGACTGCAATATTTTTCTGTACAGGGCTTCGGCGGTTTCCTGGTTTTTATGCAGGTAGTTGTCCAGGTTCCGTTTCACAATATCTGTCACGTAATTCCGGATGGTTTGTCCGCCGGGTTCAACATACTGAGATCCCAGCTTGGTCTTGGTTTGTGATTCAAATACAGGCTCCTGTACCTTTATGCTGATCGCGGCCAGGATGGATGCGCGGATGTCACTTGTTTCAAAGTCTTTATTATAAAATTCCCGTACTGTTTTTACGATGGCCTCGCGAAAAGCAGCCAGGTGGGTTCCGCCCTGTGTGGTGTGCTGTCCGTTGACAAAAGAGTAGTGTTCTTCTCCGTACTGCTTTGAACTATGTGAAAAGGCACATTCAAAGTCGCCTTCCCTGATATGTATAATGGGATACAGCAGGGGGCCGTTGCCGTTGATGTTCCGTTCCAGCAAGTCGAGCAACCCATTTTCCGCATGAAAACGTTCCCCGTTGAACAGGATGGTCAGCCCGTTGTTCAGGAAGACATAGTTCCACAGCAGTTTTTCGACGTATTCGTTGATATAATGGAAATTGCCAAAAATTTCATGGTCCGGAGTGAATGTAACGATCGTTCCTTGCTTAAGCCCGGTCTCTTCCCTGACGGGTTCATCATTGGTCAGCGTTCCCCGTTCATATTCCACCACCTTGGTTTTATTTTCCCGCACCGACTGGATCCGGAACCAGGATGACATGGCGTTCACTGCTTTGGATCCCACGCCGTTCAGTCCGACGGCCTTTTTAAATACCCTGGAATCATACTTGGCACCTGTATTGATCTTGGAAACACAATCGATCACTTTTCCCAGGGGCATTCCGCGACCGTAATCGCGTATGGTAACGGTCTTGTCTTCTATGGTCACCTCTATTTTCTTGCCATGGCCCATAACGAATTCGTCGATGGAGTTGTCGATGACCTCTTTGATCAGGACATAAATGCCATCATCGGGTGAGGCGCCGTCACCCAGTTTCCCGATATACATGCCGGGCCTCAGCCGGATATGCTCTTTCCAGTCAAGCGAGCGTATGCTTTCTTCATTATAATTTTCAGCCATAAATCAGGAATTTTAACAAAAATACCTATTTGCGGGGTTTCCCGAAGGACAATGTATGAATTTTATTAAGAAAGGGGTGTTGAAATCTTTTTACAGAAGGGGTTCAACGTTCTTACCTGTGATCTTGGCCCGTTTCCGTTCATGTTCCCCCAGCATGATCTTACGCATCCGCAGCGATCTTGGTGTAACTTCCAGGTATTCGTCTTTCCCAATGTATTCCATCGACTCCTCAAGAGAGAATTTAACAGCGGGAACGATCATTGCTTTTTCATCCGAGCCCGATGCCCGCATATTGGTCAGTTTCTTGGTTTTGGTAACATTGATGACCAAATCGTTGGGGCGGATATGTTCACCAATCACCTGTCCGGCGTATATTTCATCATTGGGATGAATGAAGAAAGTGCCCCTGTCCTGTAGCTTATTTATAGCATAGGCTATGGCTGTGCCGTTTTCCATGGCAATGAGGGAACCGTACCGTCGTCCTGGAATTTCTCCTTTCCAGGGTTGAAATTCCCTGAAACGGTGTGCCATAATTGCTTCTCCTTCGCTGGCGGTGAGCAAACTGTTCCGCAACCCGATAATACCCCTGGCGGGAATATTGAATTCCAGATGGGAACGGTCTCCTTTTGTACTGATGCTGGCAACCTCGCCTTTTCGCTGAGAGATCATTTCAATGACCTTTCCGGAAAATTCCGGAGGTACATGCACAGTCAGGGATTCAACCGGTTCATGGTCCGTTCCATTGACCTTTTTGAGTATGACCTGAGGCTGGCCAATCTGGAATTCGTATCCTTCCCGCCGCATCGTTTCTACCAGGATGGAGAGGTGAAGGATCCCACGGCCATATACCATGAGCGCTTCAGGTGTATTGGTTTCTTTGACGCGCAGGGCCAGGTTTTTCTCCGTTTCTTTGAACAATCGCTCCCGAAGGTGGCGCGATGTGACAAATTTGCCCTCCCGGCCGTAAAATGGCGAGTTGTTGACCAGGAAAAGCATGCTGATGGTTGGTTCTTCAATTTTAAGCGGATCCAGGCCTTCGGGGTTTTCCAGATCGGCAATGGTATCCCCTATGTCGAAATCATCCAGTCCCAGCACAGCACATATCTCCCCGGCATGAACATCTTCCTTGAACTTTTCCTTTCCCAGGCCTTCAAAAACATACAGTTCTTTGATCTTTGACTTTAAAACCCTGCCATCCTGCTTGATGAGTGAGACATCCATTCCCCATTGCAGTGTACCCCTTGAAAGCCTTCCCACAGCGATCCTTCCAACATAGGAAGAATAGTCGAGCGAAGAGATCTGCAACTGGGTTGTACCTTCCGTAAATGTTGCCGGAGGGATATGGGTAATGATGGTATCCAACAGGTAAACAATATCTTTCGTTGGCTTTTGCCAGTCTTCCGACATCCATCCATATTTTGACGACCCATAAACCGTCGGAAAATTCAGCTGCTCTTCACTGGCATCCAGGTTGAACATCAGGTCGAAGACCTGTTCATTCGCCCAGGAAGGGTCGCAATTCGGCTTATCCACTTTATTGATCACCACGACCGGTTTTAAATCCAGGGCCAGCGCCTTTTGTAAAACAAAACGGGTCTGTGGCATAGGGCCTTCAAAAGCATCTACCAACAACAATACCCCATCGGCCATGTTCAGGACCCTTTCTACTTCCCCGCCGAAATCACTGTGTCCGGGTGTGTCTATGATGTTGATCTTTGCCCCTTTATATCTGACGGAAACATTTTTTGACAATATGGTGATCCCTCTTTCCCTTTCCAGGGGGTTGCTGTCCAGGATCAGGTCGCCCATATCCTGGTTATCCCTGAAGAGATCCGCCTGGTATAGGATCCTGTCAACCAAGGTGGTTTTTCCGTGATCTACGTGGGCGATGATTGCTATATTCCTGATATCTTGCATAATAATATGGGCTTTCATTTTGAGGGTGCAAAAGTAGTGATTATATGCATAGGGTTTTCACAGCCTTCATCGATGTGCTAAAATGCTCCGGAAAAAATTTGTAATCGAAAAGGTATACGATACCTTTATCCTTTACCAAAAAATTCGGTAATTTCGCCGACCAAATACGGAGCGATGAACAAATTCAACAAATTGGTCAAAGCATTTTCAATGCTTCTGGTTAAGCCTTATTTGCTTAATAATGTGATCAACGATACCAGCCGGTGGAGGAAGCATGTAGAAAAGAACTATGGGAAAGGTTCCGGTTTGCCCATGGTGGATATTATAAGCTTGCTGGGTTCGATCAATGAGCAAATATCTCCCTTTTCTTTTCTGGATGGGGGGTCAATGCCTACTGATCTGGCTCTGCTGCGCGGACTGGCCCGGATGCAGGAAGATTGTTCCTATTTCGAGATCGGTACCTGGCGGGGGGAAAGTGTGGCCAATGTGGCTTCCATTGCCAAAGAATGCTATACCCTGAACCTCTCCAATATAGAGATCCGCGAACAGGGATATCCGGAGAGTTACGTACGGCAGTACGGTCTGTTATCCCGGAAGTTCGACAACATCATCCATTTGCGGGGTAATTCCACTTCTTTTGATTTTGCCGGGTTGAATAAGAAGTTTGACCTGATCTTTATTGATGGTGACCATCATTACGAAATGGTGAAGAATGACAGCCATAAAGTTTTTACTTTTCTGGCCCATGAAGATTCGGTTGTGGTGTGGCACGATTATGCCCGCAACCCGGAAACGGTGCGTTTTGAAGTTCTGGCCGGCATATTGGACGGTACACCGAAAAAATATCACGATGGCTTGTATTTTATTTCCAATACCTTATGTGCGATCTATACGCGCAGGAAACTCGATTCCACGCCTTTTCAGCCTCCGCTGACACCCGGGAAGATATTCCGGTTGCATCTCAGTTCGGATGAGCTAAAGCCGGATTGAGCAGGTGTTATTTCTTTTTTAACAGGTTCCGGATCTCCCCGGCAAACATGTTCAGGTCTTTTGCATTCAATACCCAGTCTTTACGTTGAAGTACAGATTCCTTCCGGAAAAAAAACATGATAAGCAGGGAAGTTCCAAGGTAGGAAATGGATGTGGCCCAGCCTGCCCCTGAGGCCGCGTAAACCGGGATAAGGAGATACAAGGCTATCAGGGATACGATAAGACCTGCAGAAGAAGCAATGATGTTGATGTGGTATTTTCCCCTTCCTGAAAAATAATGTCCTGTGAGAATATTGATATTGTATATCAATACTCCGGGGGCCAGAGCCCACATGACCGGTTTTATGCCTTCGAACCCTTCGCCAAAGAGAAACGTGTAAAATGCGGTGGGGAGCAGGATCAACGGCAGGATCAGAACCATACTGATGCCCAGGCTTACCTGCACCAGTTGCAGGGTGATCCTCTGGGCATAACGGATGTCATCTGTGTTGGCAATGCGGGCATACTGTACCAGAGAAATGCTTTTGCTGACCAGCCAGATGGATTCCATCAGGGCGATGCCGTTGGAATAGATCCCCACATAATTTTCACCGTGGTATGCATCCAGGAAATAATAGCTCAACCGGAAACTCATAAGCTGGGCGATATGGGCCAGCTGATTCAGGAAGCCAAATTTAAACAGGTCGCGGAGCACCCCCGGAATAGCTTTTATGGTATGTGTTCCGGAAAGTAAGCTTTTCCTGAGATATAACAACCCTGCCAGCCAGCTTATGGTGAAAGAAAGGTACAGGGCCAGGATGTATGTGTAAATATTATGGTAGGATGTCAGTGTAAAAAATCCTGTAATGGTCAGAATAACGATCAGGGGTTGCAGCAGTGTCACAAAATTGGATGCCTTGATTTTCTCTTTACCGATCAATAAGGTGGAATTTATGGAAGCAAAGGAGTTGATGGCCGATAAAATGGCAATATGAAAGGTAAACGAACGATCAACCACAGGGAATAGGAAAAGTACCCCGAAGGCTAAAAGGCTGATCAGGATGCTCCAGAAATAGGATGGCATGAAAAGCACGGAGACTTTATGCCTGGGCGTCAGGTAAACAAGGGTAGCCCCTCCGACCAGGTTGGAAAATACAAGAATGATCGCGATGGTGGTGATGATCAGTCCTTGCTGACCCTTTCCCGCAGGACCAAGGTATTGTGAAAGGACAATGGCGATCAGCAGGTTTATGACTGCCGCCAGGGATTTTGTGCCGAACGTATGGATGATTTTACCAAACAATGCGATAATTTATTGTTTCAATATGTTACGGTATACATCAAAAAGCTGATTGCCGATCACGGTGTTGCTGAAATGTTCGAGGGCGTATTTGCGCAGGTATTTTTGATCATAATCATCAGGATGGTCCAGCATATATACAATGCTATCTTTTAATTGCTTTTCATTCCCGGGCTCAATAAGGATGCCGAGCCGGTCGTTCAGATGCTCCCTGATGCCTCCCACATCGGTAGAAATGACCGGAACACCGCATGCATAACTTTCCAGGATCACAACCGGTAAATTTTCATAATTACTGAACATGACCATAAATTTTCCGCGTGCCATGATCCGGGCCAGCTCTTCGTTTTCCCGCAGGCCATAGAAAATCACCGTGTCCTTATCCAGCCCCAGGGAATCTGCATATGCCCTTAAGTCGTCATAATCGATCCCTTCACCAACCATATCGCACACAAAGTCATTGCGTTCAGCAGAAATTTCTTTCAGTACCCTGAACATGCCGGAGATGTTTTTTTGTTGGTCATCAAAACATGATATATGGACCATGCGTATTTTGCCGTTGGCTTTTTTGCTGGCCGGATGGAACATGGAGGTGTTGACCACGTTGGGTATGATCACATAATTATCGTTCTTCAGCCCGCAACGGATCATGGCATCCTTGAGATTGGAGGTGACCGGCATGATGCAAGATGCACCGGCGGCTACAATGTTGGTGATTTTTTTGCGCAACCATCCGTAATAGGTATGCGTGCTTGGTAAATAACGGGTCCAGTGTTCGGTAATGACATAAGGTGTACCATTCAGCCTTTTATATAAATATGCGATCAGACCGTGGCGGGTCAGGACATGCACGTGCAGGAGGTCTGCATGGCCATGTTTTTCCCGGATCCTGCGCATGCCTATCCGGTGGTATTTATAAAAGCGCCATGCATTTACCAGCTTATCCGGAAATTTCAGGATGCTCCGGTATTTACGGTAATATATCCGCAGGGTAGGCAGTGGCTCGCCGGTGCTTTCCAGAAAATCGGCTTTGCTACCCTGCATTTGTTCATCCGGGTGTACGTAAAGCACAGTCACACGGCAATGGGCCGATGCAGCGATCCCGTGCCGTTGGATGAACAGTCCGGGCATAGGGTCATAACGGTGAGGATACCACCGCGGGAGATACAATACGTGCATATTTTGATTGCCTTCTGGATCCATGTGCTGACGGCTTGCACTGCAAAATTAAAAACTAAAACGTATTTTCAATGGCTTTAATTGCATTCTTCAAGCGCTGATCCCCAGAACCCGAAACAATATAAAATGGTAAATTCCTGTTATTTAGTTCATTATAATAAAGCCGGAACAGGTATTTCCGTTTATCCGGATGTTCTCTCAGCGGGTCTTCCTCCCAGGGAAGGTCAACATCGCAAAGCAGGTACAGATCATAGGGATGCTGCTTAATCTTTTCCAGGATCCAGGGATGGCACCGTTCGTATTTTACTTCGCTCCATATTTTTATGACAATGGGTTCGGTGTCGCAGAAAAGGAATTTTCTGGCCTGTGGCATTTTTTTCTTTTCACTGAGCAACTGATTTTTTGCAATGAACAGCATGTCATGTTCTTCGTAGGGACGTTCCAAGGCCTCCAGATAATCCCGTGCGAATTCACGGACCCATGTTGTTCCGTAATGTTCTGCCAGTTTCCGGGCCAGATCCGATTTACCGGTAGATTCCGGTCCGGTGATGGCTATGCGTTTAATTGCTTTCATGTGCTTCGAGGTCTTTTTTCCAGGCAACATAACCAACCATGGCCAGGATGGTGAGTACCAAAAACAAGACAGTCGTGGGATACAAGCCTTTATAAATATAAATTCCCACCGAAACGGCATCGACCACGATCCATACAAGCCAGTTCTCCAAAATTTTTCGTGCCAGCATCCAGGTAGCTACGAAACTCAGGGAAGTGGTGAAGGCATCCCAGTATGGCAGATCCGAATCGGTATAAGATACCAGGAACTGGGAGATCAGGATGAAAAGCCCCATGCTGACAAAAAACAGGATCAGCATCAGTTTTCGTGAAGACTTTGTAACCATGACCTTATCCTGCCCGGAATGCTTTTTGCCAAAAACCCAGTGATACCATCCGTAAAAACTGATAACGAGGTAATAGACCTGTAGCGACATATCGGCATATAGTTTGGCTTCTATATATACCAATATGTAGAGGCTGACGAGAACGATGGAAACCGGCCAATACCAGATCTTTTGTTTGATCTGTAAGTAAATGGCGATTAATCCCAGTGTTGCGGCAATGATTTCGATGTAATTACCGGTAACCCAGTGCAGGAACAGGCCCATGAATTATTCCGGTTTCGTATCCAGGTCGGCATTGATCACCTTCATAACAAAGACGGAATGAGGAATTTCAAAAGATCTTTTCATTTCTGCAGTAATTGTACCCATAACCTCATCGTATTCTCCGAAAACCTGGGTGCTCATTCCGCTGACCCGTATCCGCAGGTTTTGGTTTTTTCTTATACGGTCGATGAAATCGCGGATCGGAGGGACGTATTCAATATTCAGGGGATAATAGCTTATTTCCACAGATGTTTTCATAATGCGGTATTTTTTGTTTTCCAATAGCGCAAAATTACAATAAATTATCGATCAGGTCTGCGATGGGGTTTACGGATGCGTTCTATCAGATGCTTTTTAAACCTTTTGTCGGTTTGATAATATTGCAGGATCTTTTTCGGTGGTAAAAATTGCGTTAATTCCTGGTAAAATTCCATCTGCAGATCAAGGAGTTCCTGTTCTTTAAGAAACCGGTCCATGATCATGCCGATGGCTTCTTCGTTCGATAAGGTGTCCATAGCCCTCAAGCAATGATGGCTGCCTGCGTATTCGGGGCCCATCAGTTTTTCTGTGATGTTTTTTTTCCTGCGCTCATGTTCGTGGTACAGCGGCCAGAATCTTTCCGATTCTGTTTCGGTAAAATCAATGCTTTGTTCTATAAAACTGATTTTAAAGGCTTGCATAACTTCCCAGGATTTTCCAAAGCCTTTTTGTCCTGGAGAGGATCCCATGGGTGGACCGGAACTGTCATTTTTCTGGGAAAAGCATGGATTGTAGCTCAAAACAGCAATAAGTATGATAAACAGCAAGGGTTTGATTTTTTTCATGATCACGGGTTGTTGGGATTTGCTTGGTACATTATTAATTCCACGTCATATTCTTCACTGGCCAGCATGGTTTCCAGAATAATGGCATTGTTCAGTCCTGAATCCAGCGCGGTTTTCAGGCTTTCTTGTTCCTGTTCCAGCCATTCATAAAAGAGTTCGGATTCAGTAAGATCCGCCAGTTCTGCATCGATGGCTGAAGAAAGCGTATTTATGGAATGATCTGCAAAAAAATTGATGCTGACCGGTTTGCTTACTGTTCCGGAGTTGCGTTGCATAAAGAACAGGGCCAGAGCCAACAGGATCAACACGGAAGCAGCTCCTGCCAGTGCAGGTTTCCAGAAGATCTTCACAGGGACCGGAGATGATTTTCTTTCCTTTTGCACAATCTTTTCTCTAAGCCGGGAGGGAAAGTCATCAAAATATCCTTCATGTACCGGGTAGAAAGATTTTTTCTTATCCTTCAGGATAAAAGGAAGTTCCGGTGCAGGTCCCTGATCAGTATGTTTTCGTTGTTTCTTTTTCACAGTATTATGACGTAAAAATATAATAAAAGTTTAATCCTCCTGTATATTCTCTTTTATTTTGCGTATGGCATGATGGTAACTGGCTTTCAGTGCCCCTACGGATGTACCCAGCACCCTGGAGATTTCCGTATACTTCATTTCATCAAAATATTTCATATTAAAAACCAGTTGTTGTTTTGCGGGCAGCCGGGCAACGGCCTTCATCAGCTTGTGGTAGATCTCTTCTCCGTCCCTGTCCTGGGTGGAGAAAGGCTCATCTTTGCTTCCTGTATCCACGCCCAGGCTGAGCATTCGTCTGATTTTCCGTTTCCTCAGAAAGCTCAGTGCTTCATTCGAAGCTATACGGTATATCCAGGTAAAAATACCCGAGTCTTCACGGAAGGTGTCCAGGTTATCCCAGACTTTGATAAAAGTATCCTGCATGACATCATCAGTATCCTGGTGATTTTTAAGCAATCTCCGGATGTGATGGTAGACCCTGACCTGGTATTTTTTCATCAAAAGATCGAAACCATAATTTTTTGTTTCTTTCTTCCGGATCAGTTCCAGTATCTTTTCGTCGGTGGATGCATGCACAGTATCCGCAGGAATTAGCCGGGGGCTATCTCATATCGATGATCTCCACATCCGGGTGTTGTTCGGTATTGAAAATAAAATCCTTTTCTGTCAGAGGCGGGTTCATCTCATATTCATCCAGGGTGTATGTTGTGGTGCCTCCGTTTTGATCATGAAGGGTCAGCTTACGTATCAGTTTTTGATCTTTATCGATGTACAGGTTGACTTTTGAAATGTTTTTATCTTCTTCCGGCTTGAGTTCTACAACATAAACCGGTGTATCATTCATGATTTCCTCTTTCAGGGACCGGGCCTTATATTTTTTCTTATAGAATGTAAGGAGATTGGTGGGGGTGATCATCCCATTGTCTTCTGTAACGCTGTTGATCTGAACTTCTTCAGCGTCCGTTATATATGTCCACATGGTTTTCCCATTGCTGTATACGTGTTGCCCGATAATCTTCAGACGGTACTTATCCCCGCTGACATCCAGTTTGCCCTGGCCATTTTCCCTGGATCCGTCATCCGGAAATTCAATAGAATAGCTAAAGTCGATGGAAAGGGCATCATAGGATTGTATGTTGTTGTTAACCTCTTCAAGCAGTTGTTCTGCATTTTTGTTCTGTGCACAAGCGAAGATTGTTAGTCCGGACAGCAGAATGATCAGAATATTTTTCGTCATAGGTATATTTTTTTAATTCATTTCATTCAAAAATTGTTCCAATGCATATTCATCCGATATCAGCACCTCCCTGGCTTTACTTCCCTCAAAGGGTCCTACGATGCCGGCGGCTTCGAGTTGATCGATGATCCTTCCCGCGCGGTTATATCCAAGTTTAAGCCGCCGTTGCAATAAGGAAGTGGACCCTTGTTGGTTCTGGACGATGACACGGGCTGCATCCTCAAACAATTCATCCCGGTCGGAGGGATCAAATTCACCCACCCCTTCGGTTTCTTCATCGGCATATTCCGGAAGATGATAGGCATCGGGGTAAGCCCGCTGGGACCCGATAAAGTCGGTGACCCGTTCCACTTCGTCCGTATCCATGAAAGCGCATTGCAGCCGGATCACATCGCTGCCGGTAGCCAGGAGCATATCTCCCCTGCCGATCAGCTGGTCGGCACCTCCCGTATCCAGGATGGTCCGGGAGTCTACTTTGGAAATGACCCGGTAGGCAATACGGGCCGGGAAATTGGCTTTTATGGTACCCGTAATGATGTTCACCGATGGCCGTTGTGTGGCTATGATCAGGTGAATACCCACGGCGCGGGCAAGCTGGGCCAGCCTGGTGAGCGGGTTCTCGATTTCCTTTCCGGCGGTCATGATGAGGTCGGCAAACTCATCGACCACCAGGATGAGATATGGTAAATAGCGGTGTCCTTCCTCCGGGTTCAGTTTGCGTGCTACGAATTTTTTGTTATACTCTTTAATGTTCCGGACCTGGGCATCTTTCAGCAACTCATACCGGTTGTCCATTTCTATGCCGAGGGAGTTCAGTGTCCGGACAACCTTGCGTGTATCTGTGATGATGGCTTCCTCAGAGTCGGGCAGCTTCGCAAGAAAGTGACGTTCTATTTTGGAATACAACGTTAACTCAACCTTTTTTGGGTCTACCAGGATGAATTTGAGCTGCGACGGATGCTTTTTATATAGGAGGGAAGTGATGATGGCGTTCAGTCCGACAGATTTTCCCTGTCCCGTTGCACCCGCCATCAATATATGAGGCAGGCGGGTAAGGTCGGCGATGTAACTTTCATTGGAGATCGTTTTGCCTAATCCGAAAGGCAACTCATAGGTTGTGTTCTGGTACTTTTCCGAAGTAAGGATGGATTTGATGGACACGATCTCGCTTTGCTGGTTCGGTACTTCAATACCGATGGTGCCTTTTCCGGGAATGGGGGCAATGATCCGGATCCCGAAGGCGGAAAGGCTGAGGGCTATATCATCTTCCAGGTTCTTGATCTTCGATATGCGGATGCCGGGTGCCGGGACGATTTCATAGAGGGTAACGGTGGGGCCGATGGTGGCTTTTATCTTCTCAATCTGTATATTATAGTTTTGCAACGTTTCAACGATCCGGTTTTTATTTCGCTGGAGCTCTTCGTTGGTGACACTGCCGGAGTCCTGGTTATAATCCGACAGCAATTCAAGCGCAGGATATGTATAGTTGGAAAGTTCAAGGGTCGGATCAAAATGGGTGTCAAGGGTTTTATGATCTTTTGGATCACCCGTGGATTCCTCCTTTCTTTTTTCAACGGTCAGTTCAATATCGTCCTCAGGCATTTCTTCTTCAATGGCGGGATGGTTCCCCGGATCATTTTTTTTTATGTCATTCCCTGTGGGTACGTCCTTCAGGTCTTCATCCTCGCTTACCGAAAATTCAACCGTATTGTATTTGTCTTCTTTCCTGGGGTCCGTGTTCGTTCCTTTTTCTTTGGGAGGCGGCGGCTTTTTTTGGGATTTTCGGGGCTTATTCCTTTTGAAACGGAATGTGATCAGGACAAAAATGAACAAAACAAACAAAAGGATGAAAACAGTACCGACCGTGCCAACCAATCCGGTAAGCCATAAGGACATCTCCTTGCCAAAAACGCCTCCCAGAATTTTTAGCCTGCTGTGATCCATGAAAATGAACCCAAAGGCGAGGGAAAAGAAGATCAGACCCAGAAAGGAAGTCCGGAAGGTCTTCCACATAGAAAAGATCGTTACTTTGAAGAGCATATAGAACCCTGCAATAAAAAAATACAGCAGAATAAAATAGGATGCCACACCAAACCAGTTTTTGATGAATTTTTGTGAAAGGGCCGTTCCCAATCGTCCTCCCCAGTTGTTCACCTGTGTATCGTGATCGAAAAGCAGCTGATGGAACGTAGACCCGTTCAAAATATCATGGGCTTCCTGGTTGAACCAGTCTATGAGGTATGATGTGAACGAAAGAAAAAGATATACCGAAGCCAGGATAAACGAAAATCCCAGAATGCGATGGAAATTATCGCTTTTCAGGAAGCGAACAAATGATCGTCCGCGGGATCTTTTCTTTTTTACTCCATTATCCCCGGTAGGTTGTTTCTTGTTTTTCATAAAACAGGATCGTTCATTTTTCCGGCATGCATCATGTATTTCCTGTCATGAGTCATGTTACATGCCGCCTCCAAACGACTGACGCAGTTCCTCCTTTGTTTTTTCCTGGAATTCTTCCGGAATTTCAAATTCCGAATCCTTCACGTTCTTTTTATGAACCTCGACGGCTTCCAGTTTCATTTTGAACTGTCCCTCCAGCATTTCAAATTCCATCAAAAGTCCATCAATATCGTTGAAATAGGGATTGTCGAAATTAAGCGCTTTGGAACCCAGTTCAGAGGTATAATAGACAATAAAAGAGTTTTTTTTCCCATTCTTGTCAATGGTTATCACAGCTTTTTTACAGTCGTAGCCGGCGATTTCCTTGATCTCATCAATATAATCTATTTGCGGTTCCGGTTCTTTTTCAAGTTCCTCCTCGATTTCCGTTTTTGTCGTAACTGTATAGAACTTCTGTCCCATCATATCGAAAAGGTTATATATTGTTTTGCTATTTCCGTTCATAATTTGCATTTGCTGGCCCATATTTCCCATGTCGATGACCGTTTTGGCCATATCTCCTTTAACATAATAGGTCATCATTTTGGGCATCATTGTTTGCATTTGAGGCGTCAATTCTGCCCCCGGGTAAGTGATCTTGTAAGTGACCACACCCTTGAAATCTTTTCCCTGCAAGTTGAAGGAAAGAAGGAGAACCATCAGTGACAATACAATTGTTGTTGGAAATGTCTTTTTCATGATATCTTATTTGAAGATTAATAAATACAAATGTATGCAAAGGTATCAATTCCTTGCTTATGCCTGCATTACTTTACCAGCCTTAACATTTTATTCCATCGAATTTTTCCGTCGAACAGGGATTTTCCGGGTTCGAGGGAGAGCCAGACAAAGACGGCTTTTCCAACGATATGATCTTCCGGCACAAAGCCCCAGTATCGTGAATCTGCAGAATTATGGCGGTTATCACCCATCATCCAGTAATAATTCATTTGGATCGTGTATTCATTGGTTTCTTCACCGTTTATATAGATCTTGCCGCCGCGCACATCCAGGTCATTCAGTTCGTAGGCCTCAATGATCCTCCGGTATTTGGATATATTGCTGGTATTCAGTTTAACCACATCACCGGCTTTGGGTATGTACAGGGGACCGAAATTATCCAGGTTCCATGGATAGTCGGGGTGATTCGGGAAAATATCCTTATTCCATTTTCCTTCCGGTTCCAGGTATCTGGTAACCTTTCGTACATTTGGAAGTTGATCCAGTTCATGGGCTATATCTTCGGTCATAAAGAATACAAATTCACCCGGCTTTGAGGTTGTCCCGCCCTCGGTTATGTTCAGCCGGTCAAGAATGCGGGGATTGATCCTGGAACCGTTGGTTTGCACATTGTATTTATATTGCAGCAGTTCCGGGTTTTTTGCTTTATTGCCATTAATGTAAACCTGTTGGTCAACGATTTCAAGGGTATCCCCCGGAAGGGCAATGCAACGCTTAATATAATTTTCCCGTTTATCCACCGGACGGTCTGTGATCCTGCCAAAATTACGTTGGTCTTTCAGCACACGGTCCCTTCCATATTCCCGGATGAGGGTATAATAGCTTATGTTGCTCTGGAATTTCAGGGAAACGGTATCTCCGTCCGGATAGTTGAATACCACTGCATCGTTGTGTTTGATTTTGGTAAATCCGGAGAAACGGTAATAGGGCAGTTCAATCCATTCCAGGTAGGATTTTGTTTCGCTGGTCATGGGCATGGTATGGTGTACGAAAGGAAAGGACAACGGGGTCATGGGGACCCGGGGACCATAGCTCACCTTGCTCACAAACAGATAATCGCCTACCAGCAGGGATTTTTCCATGGATGATGTGGGTATGGTATAGGCTTCAATAAAGAAGATCCGTATGATGGTGGCGGCTACGACGGCAAAAATGATCGCATCCACCCATTCCCTTGCCCAGGATTTCTTAATTTTGGGGGCTTTATCAGGGTCTGTATATTTTTCATCTTTGTTAAAACCCAGATACGGGAGATAGAAAAAAGGAAAAATAACGCCCAGTGCCTGGGCTCCGAGACCATGTTTGCCGAAGCATTTCAGTAATTCCACGATCATCAGAAGGATCATGAACACATTGATGAAAGGGATCAGAAGAAAGACATACCACCAAAGGGGTTTCTTTATGATCCTGAGCCAGATGTAGAAATTATATAAAGGGATCAGAACCTTCCATCCCGGCTCGTTCGCTTTTTCGAATATTTTCCACAGACCAATGATGGAGAGCATAAAAAATATAAGAAAAATGATGGTGTAGATGTGCATGGCAAAGAAATTTGTGTTAAAAGTAAGGTTTAAATTGTATAAGTCACGTTAATTTTTGTTAATTCAGGTGTCACAGATTCAGCATGTCTTCCATGGTAAACATTCCTTTTCGGCCGTGCACCCATTCCGCTGCCATCAGGGCTCCTTTGGCAAATCCTTCCCTGTTTTTGGCGGTATGCTGTATTTCTATGCGGTCTTCTCCGGATTCGTAGGTCACAGAATGGATCCCCGGTACGTTTTCCTTTCTGACGGAAATGATCTCAAGCGTCTGGGCATTTTTGGCCGGGGTGTTGGTCCAGGAAGACTTTCCCTGATGCTTTTCAACAATTGCGTTGGCAAGCTTAATGGCCGTTCCGCTGGGCTTATCCAGTTTTTGAGCATGATGGGTTTCCTTAAGAAAAATGGAGTAATCAGGGAATTGTCCCATGTTTTCGGCGAGGATACGGTTGATCTTAAAGAAAATGTTCATGCCCGGACTAAAGTTTGAAGCATAAAATACAGTGCCGTTATGTTTCCTGCAGTAAGCTGTTACGTCACCAAGGTTATCTTCCCATCCGGTAGTTCCTGTCACAACAGGTATGCCCGCATCAATGCACCGTTTAATATTTCTGGTTGCGGTACCCGGTTCCGTAAACTCAAATGCCAGGTCTGCGTTGGACATTTTCCGGGCATTATTTTTCCAATCTTGTTCATTGTCAATAGTAAGGAATATATCATGACCTTTTGCACGGGCTGCTTTTTCGATTTCCTTACCCATTCTTCCATATCCGATGATGGCAAATTTTAACATATCAAAACGTGAATTTTAAGGATAGTCCGGTGATGGTTCCAATGTTGTAGTTACGGTTATCGATGACCGGGTCCAGGGATAGCGACAAGTCATCACTGATATCATAGTCAAAGAAATGGGCATCCACCGTAGCATCCAGTATGTTCAGGATATACCATAAACCGGTGAGTATATAGGTGAACTCCAGGTTGCGCCGGTAATAGTTTTTTGCTTGACGGAGCTGGTTTTCATTATATTTCAGGGCATATTCATTGTCGATGTATGTGGAATCCCCGCTGGCAACGTAGTTGTAAGCTTCCTTGTAGGCCCGGTATTCTGTCAGGTTGGTTGCGATAAAATAAGAAAATGCCCCAAATCCTGCATAAACGATCGGGATTTTCCAGTATTTCTTATTATATGCCTGTCCCAGACCCGGCAACAGGGCCGACATCAGGGCGGCTTTTGAGGGAGAATGGGCCTTTACAGTTGTATCTGCTGGCTTTTCCTGGGCCCGAACGGTGTTTTCCGGCAGGGTCAGCAAAGCAAACATGAACAGGCATAACAAAATGAGAAGGTATTGTCTTTCCGGACGGTACTTCGTGTGTGCCTTGGCTGCAAGGATAAAAAATGATTTCACCGTGTTAACTCTCCGTTTAATGGGTCAGGAATCAAGCAAACTGAGTAATTTCTCGAGTTCTTCACTGGATTCAAACGGAATAACGATATTGCCTTTTCCTTTATTATTCAGTTTCAGTTTAACCGGAGTATTGTATTTTTCAGACAGCTCTTTTTGTTTTTGCTCATAAGGTTCAGGAAGCGGGTTGGCTTGTATTGTTTGCTTTTGGTTTTCGGGATGGTTGATTTTCCGTACCATTTCCTCCACCTGTCTGACCGAGAGCGATCGTTGAATCACACGGTTCAACAGATTGAGCTGTTTGTTGGCGTGTAAAACATTGATCAGGGCCCGTGCATGCCCCATCGTTATTTTATTGTCCCTCAGGGCCACCTGTATTTCCGGGGGCAGCTTAAGCAGCCGGAGATAATTGGTAATGGTGGCCCGTTTCTTACCTACCCGGTCGCTGAGTTTTTCGTGTGTAAGATTGCATTCTTCAATCAGGCGCTGGTAACTGATGGCGATCTCGATGGAATTGAGGTTTTCCCTGTGTATGTTTTCGATCAGGGCCATTTCCAGCATTTGCTCATCGTTGGCCACCCGGATATAACAGGGTACTTCTCCGATATTGGCCAGTTTTGCTGCGCGAAGCCTCCGTTCACCGGATATAAGCTGGAATTTTTCCTGGCTTAACTTACGTACTGTGATCGGTTGTATGATCCCCTGCTCTTTAATGGAGTGGGCGAGTTCTTCCAGGGTTTCTTCCTCAAAGTTATTTCTGGGTTGAAAAGGATTGGCTTCAATAATGTCAACAGAGATGTTTGCTATAGCTCCCACAATATAATTGTCGGCTATTTCCTTAGAATGTATGTCGGTTTCCGGGCTTTGTAAAATGGCGTCCAGCCCGCGTCCCAGCGCTTTCTTTTTAGTTTTCATTCACTATGTCTATCTTTTTTTCTTCCTGGTTTATTTTGGTCAGATCGTTTCTCTGAAGTATTTCCCTGGCCAGGTTCAGGTAATTAATGGCCCCGGTACTTTTGGCATCATGCATTATAATGGTTTCACCAAAGCTTGGCGCTTCTCCCAGCTTTGTGTTCCTGTGAATGACCGTGTCGAATACCATCTGTTCGAAATGGGTCTTTACTTCTTCAAGTACCTGGCGGGCCAGCCGGAGCCTGATGTCGAACATGGTAAGGAGTATTCCTTCTATCTCCAGGTCGTTGTTCAGGCGTGTTTGAACGATGCGAATGGTGTTCAGCAATTTTCCCAGACCTTCGAGTGCAAAATATTCACACTGGACGGGAACGATCACGGAATCGGCGGCCGTAAGAGCGTTCACAGTGATGAGGCCAAGGGAAGGAGAGCAGTCGATGATGATAAAATCGTATTCGTCTTTCACCTTTTTTACGACCTTGCTCATCATGTGTTCGCGGTTGGGCAGGTTGATCATTTCTATTTCTGCACCAACCAGGTCTATGTGGGCAGGAATAAGATCGAGGTTGGGGGTGTCGGTTTTTATGATTGCCTTGAACGGATCATAGTCATCGATGATGCATTCATAAATGCTGTTTGTAATGTTCTTTGGGTCAATAGCCAGTCCGGAAGTGGCATTGGCTTGCGGGTCGGCGTCTATGACCAGTGTTTTGTTTTCAAGTACGGCAAAACTGGCCCCCAGATTAATGGCTGTGGTAGTTTTCCCAACCCCCCCTTTTTGGTTGGCTATCGAAATAACTTTTCCCATGGCAGTGATTTACGTTTTGTGTGATCTTTCAAACAAAAATACAACTTTACAGGGAAAATCATAATGGATGATACCATTAGTTATTAACTGACCGGGTCGGGATTGTTGAGAAAAAAACCCGGATATTGAGGTGTGTTTTAGGAAAAACGTACGAGAAATTATTGGTCTTCCTTTTCGGTGGCATCTTCATCTTTGCCCAGATCTTCAAAATCTACATCGGTGTGCTTGTCCGAAATTTCTTCAACCTTATTCTTTTCTTCTGTTTCCGGTTCCTGTTCCTGGGGTTGTTCCGTCTGGATATATTCGATCACATCTTTTAATCCATTGCTGAATTTTTCAAAATCCTCTTTATAAAGAAAGAGTTTGTGTTTTTCGTAGTAGAATTTGCCCTGCTCGTTGTTGAACCTCCGTTTGCTTTCGGTTATTGTCAGGTAATATTCTCCTGCCCTTGTGGATTTGACATCAAAAAAGTATGTTCTTTTGCCTGCCCTTATAACTCTTGAAAATATTTCTTCTCTTGAACTTCCTTTGTTTTCTTGCTCTGTCATAATCAATTTTCTTCGTTAATAATTCCAACTACTTTCGCAAAAATAAAAATAATATTGAATAAGTATGTTTATGTGATGAAATGTTCATAAAAAATTCTTTCCGGTGCATTGGAAGCTTTCTGTTTTTCCCGGAAGAAATCCTAACAGCAGACAGGCTATGTATGTATATGGTTGCATATTTTTTCAACATTTTCCAGCAGCCTGTATGTGAAGATTTCCACCCGCACCAATACGTCACCTGTATATAGTTGGCGGGCCTTTGTCCGCATCAGGGATTGACTTTTCTGACCGCATCGATCACGGTTCCATCGACCCATTTTATGGCTGCTACGATCTCATCGTCCAATACCGGCTTTTCCGGTTTGCCACATATCTTTTCTGCTTCGTTCTTCAGTTCTTCAATGGTTTTTATTGGCAGCCCGGTATGTTTCAGCCTGTCCAAAAGATCCTGTCTCCGTGGGTTTACGGCAATGCCCCTTTCGGTTACAATTACATCGATCAGTTCACCGGGTCCGCACAGTGTTGTGACTTCATCCTTGATCACCGGGATCCTGTCGCGGAAGAGCGGGATGGGCAAAATGGTACATTTGGCATGCAGGCAGTTTTGCCATCCTCCGATACCGTGAAGCAGGTACCCGTCGGAGTGGGTGACTACGTTTCCGTTGAAGTTGATATCGACTTCAGTGGCGCCCAAAATAACAATATCCATCATCGTGGTATAATTGCCTTTGGAGTGGAAGTCGTATGCATGAAAAATTGAAACGGGGTAATGGTTCGGATTTTCCCGCACCGACCGTACAGCTTCCAGATCAAAGGCTTGTGCGTCCAGAATATAATCCATAACGTCATCCCTGATCATATCGACCATGTATTGGGTGCTCCCTCCGAAAGCGAACCGGGCTTTCCAGTTCTTTTCTTTCAGGATCTGGTGAAAGTCGTGACCTATGGCCAGGGATGTTCCGCCGGCTCCGAACTGAAAACATCCCCGGTCTTTTAATATGCCTGTTTCCAGACAGAACTGAGATGTTAACTGAGCGATGAGAAGGCGATCCGGGCTATTTGTGATCCGGGTAGTTCCGGAAACGATCTTCTCCGGGATGCCGATCTTATCCACCACCACAACATAATCTACAAAGTTTCCCTCGATTTGCATTGGGATGCAGGGAAAATCGACCAGGTTATCGGTTACGACAATGACTTTATCCGCATATTGATAATCTGCGAGAGAATAACCCAATACCCCGCATGCCGAGGGCCCGTCGACTGCATTTCCATTGCCAAAGGGATCGGCAGTGGGTGTGGCAATAACGGCGATGTCTACCTTGATTTCTCCATCCTGTATTGCCTGGTAACGGCCACCATGGGAACGCAATACGGCTGTGCCCGTCATCCTGCCTTCGGAGCAATATTTTCCAAGTGGGCCGTTCATGCTTCCTTCGATCCTGTTTAATGTCCCATCTTCCAGGTAATCAATGACAGGGGCATTGCAAGGGAAGGCAGCGGACGGGAACCAGACCAGATTTTTGACCCCCATTTCCGATGCATGCTTAAAGATCTCGTTGCTGACCAGGTCACCATTTCTGAGATGATGATGGGTGGATATGGTCATGCCATCCTGCAAGCCCGCTTTTTCGAGGGCTTCCCTGAGCGAAGCAACGGTTTTGTTCCCGTCTGCAGGATAATCCAGGGATGTGGGTATGAGAGGTGCATGCTTGCGGCCCTGCGGCCTGTGCTTGCCGACACCCTGAAAAGGGACATGTTTCCGGCCATTGATCTCTTCCGGGACGGTCCTGCCGGCGGCATTTTTTACAAGCGTATCGTATTTCTTCATATTCATGGATGTCTGTATTAACGAACGGTTTATTGTTTTTCTTCCTTCAACCAATTTTCAGGCAACATACCCCGGCTTACGGCCATATCGATTGTGTTTTTTGCTTGTTTCACAACCGGTGGATCGATCATTTTGGTTCCGAGAGATACCACGCCCAGCCCTTTTTCAGAGGCTTCCCTGAATGCAAGGAATATTTTTTTGGCTTTTTCCAGCTCCCTGGATGAAGGGGCAAAATGTTCATGGATGATGGCGATCTGGCGGGGATGTATGCAGCCCATCCCGTCAAATCCAAGGGATTTGGATTCCAAAACCGTTTCTTTCAACCCTTCGGTGTTGGCAACATCTGAGTATACTGAATCAATTGCCTGGATCCTGGCGGCTTTACAAGCATTTACAATGTGTGATCTTGCGTAAAAGGATTCTTTTCCTGTGCTGGTTCGCTGAATGCCAAGATCCGCTGTGTAGTCTTCCAGCCCGATGGCCATGGCGGCGATGTTGTCAGCAGCGGTTGCTATTTCAAAGGAATGAATGATACCCAGGGCACTTTCAATGATCGGCATGAGCCAGACACGGTGGGCAGGGTTGAGGGATGCTATTTTTTGATTGATCTCAAGAATTTCTTCTTTGCTTTCACATTTGGGGACAAGGATCAGGTTGACAAAATGGGGTACGATGTGATCCAAATCGTCAAGGCTTTTGGGGAACTGATTGACCCGTACCATTTTCTCGGCACCGTATAAATTCAGGTTCCGGAGGGCATTCCTGACAAGAAAACGGGCTTCGTATTTTTTGTCCGGGGCTACCGCATCCTCAAGGTCAAAAATAATTCCATCGGGTTTATGTATGCCTGCATTGATCATCAGGTGAGGGGCGTTCCCGGGAATGTAAAGGCGGGAGATCCTTTTCCTGTCTTTAGGAGTGGCCTGTTTATTCTCCTTAAGTTCCGGAAGCAGGTAATCGTTGGAAGAAGTGATGAGTTTTTTTATGGCTGCTTCCAGCCGGGCTGCAATCACAAAGGGCAATGCCCCGGAATCCATTATGCGGATCCCGGCATGCTGCAGTCTGAAAAACCTTGCCATCTCAAGGACCTGCTCGCGGATTGCTTTGCCAAACATTACCGCGACTTTACTCTTCAGGTCCAGGTCAATCCCTCCTGTGTCTTTCAGGGAAATTTCCACATGGCAATCTGAGCGAATCCCTTCCCCGTAATTGCCTGCGCTTGCATTTTTTACGCGGTCTTCCATGATTTTTCCTGTATTTAAGGACATTTTTCTGTTTATCCCTGCAAAGATCAAAAGTTTTTTTTGAATGTCGTGACATCCTGTGAAAAAATCAACGGCATTTTGAGTGTTTGCGACAATTATTGGTTTCTGGATGGATTATCGTATCTTTGGAATATTGAAATAAATACAGATATGAAACCATTCCTGCCCGTCACCGTATTGCTTGTCATTCTGCTGATCGCGGGATGCAAGGAAAATGATGAAGAATCACGAACAGATCATACACCACCGGAAATTACCATCCTGGGGAGTAATCCGGTATATACAAGGCTGGACAGCACCTATGTGGATGCCGGCGCTACTGCCTATGACAATGTGGATGGCGACCTGACCTCCAGCATTCAAACAACCAACAATGTGAACATCCATGTGGAAGGTACCTATACGGTGAATTACAGGGTTTCAGACCGGGCCGGAAATATTGCAGACACGAACCGTGTTGTAAAAGTGTTGATATTTAAATAGATGTCAGTATGAGGGATCCACAGAATATGATGAGGCGCTAACGGCAGGAAGGGATCCGGGATCTAGTTCATTACCGGATCCGATGGGAAGTTGGTCCAGATAAAATACTTTCCGCCCAGTTTTTTCAATGATTTTTCCCATAGATTACGGGGAAGGGTGTTCAGCAGCATATCGGCGCTGGTGTTGGATACTACCCATGCGTTCCGTTTAAGCTCCCCGTCGAGTTGTTTGCTTCCCCATCCGGAATAGCCGATAAAAAAACGGATGTCGTCGGCCCTGAGCTTTTTGAGATTGATCAGTTCCTTGATCTGATCGAGGTCTCCGCCCCAATAAATGCCCGGTACGATCTCCTGGCTTGCTGCAATTTTGTCACCAAGTGTATGGATGAAAAAGAGGTTGTTATTTTGTACGGGCCCACCAAGGAACACAGGGCTTTCAAATTCCGGGAACTCTTTAACCACTTCATTGAATTGAGCCGAAAGGGGTTTGTTCATGATCAATCCAAATGAGCCTTCATCTCCATGCTCTGCAAGAAGGACAACCGATCTTTTAAAGTAGAAATCACCAAGGAAGGGTTCTGAGATCAATATCCGGCCCCGGGCGGGTTCAATATTATTGGTTTTTATATTTAAAAGGCTGTGTAAATCCTTCATTTTATAATTACTTTTGAAATCTAATATACAAAAATAATACCACATATAAAAATGAAAGCGGGAAAAACAGCGCGCTATGTTGATCTGAGAAAAGATTTTCCTTTTTTTGCATTTGAAGAATTCAGCGTTGAAATAGAAAGCGATGAGATCCGGGCAGAATTCCTGTTTAATTTGTCCGGTCGTTTTTTTTTCCGTCCCGACCTACGGATCCCATTACGCCCCTGGTTCATCCAGGAAAATATGCACGAAAGCATCCTCAGGCAACTATTCTTTCATATCGGGATGATCGAGTTGATCAGCTACTGGAAGGCTGCATGCTCTCCACGGGTGATCATACGGCCATATAATCTTGATGCTTCGCAGGTCCGGTGGTGGAAAACGATTTACCATCATGGCCTGGGTGAATTCTTTTATACCAATGGACTCCAGCCAGGGATGGAAGATTTCATGGAAATTGTGCCGGAATCCGGTAATGAAAGCGAAAAAGTCTCTTTCAGGAATTCCCCGGGATATCTTGTCCCCGTTGGTGGAGGAAAGGACTCCGCGGTTTCCCTGGAGGTTCTGAAAGGATATAACCATTCGGTCATACCCTTTGTCATGAATCCAAATGCTGCCATGGAAGGCACCATTCTGGCTTCCGGGGGTTCCATGCACAATTCCGTGGTTGTTTATCGAAGCATTGATCCGAAGTTGTTGGAATTGAATGCAAAAGGCTTTCTGAACGGGCACACTCCCTTTTCAGCCCTGCTTGCGTTCAATTCATTGCTGGGTGCCTCTTTGGCAGGGACATCCCATATTGCATTATCAAATGAGTCCAGTGCCAATGAGCCCACCATTCCCGGGACGCACATCAACCATCAGTATTCCAAATCTTTTCATTTTGAAGCCGCTTTCCGTAGCTATATTGCGGATTATATCAGTTCTGATGTTTCATATTTTAGTTTGCTTCGTCCTTTGAATGAACTTCAGATCGCCCGTATTTTTGCTGAGAAGAAGCCGTATCATGATGTTTTCCGCAGCTGTAATAAAGGGAGCAAAACCGGTTCATGGTGCCGCAAATGTCCCAAATGCCTTTTTACATGGATCATTCTTATGCCGTTTTTGGGTAATGATGCGCTTATTAAAATGTTCGGCGGCGACCTGATGGAGGACCTTTCGCTAAGACCTTTACTGGACCAGTTGACCGGAATGGCCCGTGAAAAACCTTTTGAATGTGTTGGCACAATAGATGAGGTCAATGTTTCTCTTGTATACGGGATCAGGAAGTACGGCAAACCGCTTCCCCCATTGCTCAGGTATTACCGGGATTCGGATATGTACCGGAAATATGAAAATGCAGATATGGACCTTTTTTTAAACGTGCTGCATCCGGAGCATTTTGTTGATGAGGACGCTCTTATGATGATAAAATCAGAACTTCCATGATAGCCTTGCTGGACGGCAAACTAAGGAATAAGCGGGTATGTATTCTCGGGTTCGGCCGGGAAGGGCAGTCTACGTATTCCTTGATCCGGAAGTATTTTCCGGATCTCCCCCTGACAATAGCGGATCGGGATCATGCATTCTTGAATTCCTTGGCCCTGAAAGAAAAGGATAAAAACCTGCGATTGATTTCAGGTACGGATTATCTGAGGGAAGCCGGCAGGCATCAACTGGTATTCAAAACGCCCGGCATCACCATGAAATCCTTGTCCGGAATAATTCCTGCTTCTTCCATTACCTCCCAGGCGGATATTTTTCTTGAAGCTTACCGCAAACAAGTTATTGGTGTTACGGGCACCAAGGGAAAAACCACTACCGCCAGTCTAATATATCACATCCTCAGGCAATCGGGCAGGGATGCTGTCCTGATTGGGAATGTTGGCTTGCCTCCCTTTGAAATGCATGAAAAGATCCGCACAGGCACTGCCATTGTATATGAGATGTCGTCCCATCAGCTGGAAACCGTAAACCATTCACCACACATCGCGATCCTCTTAAATCTTTTTGAAGAACATCTTGATCACTATGTGGATTTTCATTCATACGCCATGGCCAAATTGAACATCATGCGTTATCAGCAAAGGGGTGATGTACGGATATATTCAGCCGACCATGTAACAGGCAGGACGGTGATGGCGGATCCCGGGGGGGCAACGCACGATTTTACATATTCCCTTTTAAAGAAAGTAACGGCCGGGTGTTACCTGTACAATGGACGCATTATTTTCCGGAGGAACAGGCATGAATCTGAGATGATGGATGCATCTGAAATACCATTGATGGGCAACCATAATTCAGGCAATGTGATGGCTGCCATGATCGCCGCTCATATTTGCCGGGTATCCCTTCCCGTTATTCAAAAGGGTGTTCGGTCATTTCGTGGATTAAAGCATCGATTGGAATTTCTGGGTGTATTCAGAGGAGTGGAGTTCTACAATGATTCCATTGCTACCATTCCACAGGCGACCATGGCGGCCCTTAAAACGCTGGGTAATGTGGAAATACTTATCCTGGGCGGGTACGATCGTGGCATCGATTATGATTGCCTGGTTTCATTTCTGCAAGGGTTCAATGTTAAGAATATCCTGCTGACCGGCCCGGCCGGAAAAAGAATACAGATTAAACTGAAACAAAGCCGGCATCCTTCAAACCTGTTTTACCGGCATGCGTTTACGGATATTTTTCCCTTGCTTCGTAAAATTGCAAAAGCCGGCGACACTTGTCTGTTGTCACCGGCTGCTGCCAGTTATGATTGTTTTAAGGATTTCGAGGAGCGGGGAATACTCTTTGCTGAATTTGCACAGCGTTTTGAAGCGGAAAGGAAATAAGTACCTTATTTCTTATCCTTTTCTTTTTTTTCTTCTTTTCCGCTTTTAGCCTTGTTGTTTCCCTCTTTTTGCGCTTCCTTTTTTGCTTCAGCTTTGGTTGTTTCTTTGGTTCCGGAGCTTTCTTTTCTGGCCGGTTCGTCTTTTTGGACGGGTTCCTTTTTCTTTACTTCATTTTTTCTTACCCGGGTCTTTGTTGTTTTTTCTTCCTGTGGCCTTGTTTCCTGTTTGACTTCAGCCTTTTGTTCTTTTTTGCGAACCTCAGGCTTTTTTGTTTCTTTTTTGGCCGGGGTTCCCGTGTTCGTTGTGGTCTTTTTAGCAGATTTTATTGTTTCCTGAGGGGGCATGCGCCGGTTTTTCTTTTTTTTGGGCCGGGTTACTCCGTAAGAACCTCTGATGATTTTGCCTCTTTTTGTTTTCTTATCTCCTTTTCCCATAGGTGAAATGTTTTTAAATCAATGTGCAAAGCCCTCAAATGTACAAAAAATCCTGATAGCCTTCCGGGAAAAGGCTAAGAGAATTTTTTCAGGAAATTCTTTTCATGCAGTTCCGGCCTTTTGACCACTTTACGTGCCCATTCAAGCAGTAGTTCGGATTGTTCTTCTTCTGAAAGTTTCCAGGATACTCCGCTTTGCCGGATTTTACGGATGAGGTGATACAGGGTAATGGCTGCCGAAACGGAAATGTTATAGCTTTCTGTAAATCCGTACATGGGGATCCTTACATATGTGTCGGCCAGACCCATGGCCATATCCGAGATCCCTTCCAACTCTGTCCCGAAAACCACGGCAAGTTTTTGATCAACGGCAAGGTCTTCAATGCTGACATCATTTTTGTGCGGGGAGGTAACGGCGATCTTATATCCTTTGCTCTTCAATGATGCCAAACATTCAGATGTGTTATTTTCCCTCTCATTATACCTTTTCATGGTCACCCATTTGGAAGATCCCAGGGAAACACTTTTATTCAGCGTGTATGTGTTTCTGTTTTCAATGATATGTATATCCTGTATTCCGAGGCAGTCGCAGGTACGCAGCACAGCACTGGCATTATGCGGTTGATAAATATCTTCCAGAACCACGCTAAGGTGCCTTGTCCGGTTTTCAATAACCTCGATGAACCTGGACCGTTTATTTTCTGTGATAAACCGGGACAGATATTCAAAGAGATTTTTTTGATGTTCGGGATGATTTTTCATTGCCATGTCGGGGAAATTTTTCATTATTTAAATTTCGCCTGGACAAAGATATGAAATATGCAGTTCGTACAAAGGATTCCATTGACCTGCCGGGTGATACCCGTGTCAAGATAAATGGAAAATGCCTCTTGTTTTGATAAAAAAAAAGATTACTTTTGCACCACAAAAACAGATACCTATGGCTAAAAAGAAAGATCAGCATGACGACGGCATGGTTGCTGTTGAAGAAGCCTTAAGTAAAACAGAACGGTTTATAGAGAAGCATCAGAAGATACTGATCGGTGTGATCTCTGTCATTGTGATCGTTGTTCTTGGTTTCTACGGCTTTAAAAAATTGTATGTAGCTCCGATGGAAAAAGAGGCACAGGAACAAATGTTTGTCGCCGAAAAATATTTTGAAGTAGATTCCCTTCAGCGGGCATTATATGGGGATGGTAACAACCTTGGATTTTTAGACATTATTGATGAGTATGGTATTACCGTCTCGGGAAATCTGGCCCAATATTATGCAGGTATATGTTTTCTGAAAATGGGTCAGTATGAGGATGCCATTGATTACCTCAGTGATTTCAAAAAGAAGGATCAGATTGTGGGCCCGATGGCATTTGGTGCTATTGGAGATGCTTATATGGAGCTGGAAGAAAAGAAGGATGCCCTTTATTATTATGAAAGGGCCGCGAAATTCAATGTCAATGATTTCACCACTCCGCTATTTCTGTTAAAGGCAGGCTGGACTGCCGAACTGATGGAAGATTACGAAAAAGCGTATGACCTGTATGAGAAAATTGAGAAAGAATATCCCCGGAGCAACGAAGCCCGGGATATTGAAAAATACCTGGCCAGGATCAAAACGCTGCAAGAATATAAATAAAGAAAACCCGGGCATATATGCAGAGGCTGTCTCACAATCACGGGGGTCAGCCTTTTTTTTAATCTGTTGGGATGAAAACAAACCTTCGCATCGTTTTCATGGGAACCCCTGAGTTTGCGGTGGAATCTCTTGATATCCTTATCAGGAACGGATATTCGGTGGCCGGGGTTGTCACTGCCCCGGACAGGCCCTCGGGGCGTGGAAAAAAGATCCGGTATTCGCCGGTAAAAAACTATGCCCTTGAAAAGGGGATTACGGTATTGCAACCTGAGAAACTCAACGACACTGGTTTTCTCAGGGCGTTGCGGTCGATGAGCCCCAACCTTCAGGTTGTGGTGGCTTTCCGAATGTTGCCCAAGGCTGTATGGGATATGCCGGAATACGGTACATTTAATTTGCATGCATCCCTTCTGCCGGATTACCGGGGTGCGGCTCCGATGAACTGGGTGCTGATAAACGGAGAATCCAAAACCGGTGTAACCACTTTTTTTCTGAACGGGAACATAGATACAGGGAATATTATTATGTCGAAAGAAGTGTCCCTGGGCTCCGATGAAACCTATGGCGAACTTCATGACCGGCTAATGGTCATTGGCGCTGAACTTGTCCTGGAAACCGTTAAGGCCCTGGAAAGGGATGAGGTGCAGGTGACCGGCCAGGAAACATTGGCAAGGGGCCGTCAGCTGCATACAGCACCCAAAATATATAAGGAAGACTGCAGGATTGATTTCTACCGGAATGCAAAGCAGGTACATGATCTGGTCCGTGGATTAAATCCCTTGCCCGGAGCTTTTTGCGGCCTCCGGTCGCCCTGTGGCGACACCACCCTGTTAAAGATCTTCCGGACATCATATTCCTTACATGACCATATTGCGGAACCTGGCAGCATCCATACCGATAAACATTCCTTTCTGAAGGTATTTGCCCGCTCCGGATATGTATTGGTCAAGGAACTCCAGATAGCCGGAAAGCGGCGAATGAAAACAGCGGATTTCCTGCGTGGATTCCCACTGGATGATTCCTGGAAAATGACATCAAAAGTCTGATGAAAACTGCGGAAAGTGTTGTAAAATTAATGGTTTTGGGTTCAAGTTATTAACAAAAAACCGGTTTTATTAACATTTACAGGGGTTTCATGGCTTTTTCCCTTGACTTTTCTGCCAAAACCACTATATTTGTAGTGGTTTACGAAATTCATTGATTTATTAACCAAAAATTTAGAGAGCTATGAATAAAGCAGAATTAATTGATGCAATGGCAGCTGACACTGGAATGACCAAAGCCGATGCCAAAAGGGCCCTTGAATCATTCGTTGATACAACGAGCAAAGCTCTGAAAAAGGGTGACAGGGTTGCGTTGGTAGGATTCGGATCATTCTCAACTGCAACAAGAGCATCACGTAAGGGACGGAACCCTCAGACGGGTGCAGAAATCAAGATCCCTGCAAAAAAAGTTGTAAAATTCAAACCAGGCAACGAACTCGCAGGCACTGTAAAATAGGGAAAAAAATAAAAACCCTCCAATCCGGAGGGTTTTTTTATGTCTTTTTTAACAGGAATCGGTATGGCAACCGGGCATCTTCTTCTGCATAGTCAATGCCTATCCGGGGGCTTATCTGTATCTTATCTTCCCGGACTTTCCTCCCGCCATCTTCCAGCCAGATCGTATCCCCAGAAAGGTCCAGTCCGCTATGCCTCCAGTGAATTCCCAGTATCCTGCATACTTTCCCCGGACCGTTGGCAAAGGCTTTATCTATCAAGGATTTTCCGGATCGCTTTAACATCAGGTCCTTTCCGCATGTGGGGTTAATTCCCCGCACCAGGACAGCGTGAGGGATATCTTCTACATTTGTCACAATGTTAAATAAAGAATGGATGCCATAGCACAGGTAAACATAGGCCCGCCCTCCCTTTCTGTACATTACTTCGGTACGTGGGGTCCGGCGGTTGCCAAAAGCATGGGACGCTTTGTCTGTAATGCCTGCATAAGCTTCTGTTTCTGTGATGTATCCTCCGGTGATGCCTCCCGGCAGATCGGTATAAATATATTTACCCAGAAGGTCACGTGCTACGTTCACTACATCCCGGCGCGTATAAAAGGATGTGGGTAGTTTCATAAAAATAAACGGAATTGATTGGCTAACATAAATTGCTGTGCATCGTTCCTTTTGATCCTTCCGCTGTCTTCCAGCCACCGGATCACCCTGACGACCTTGTCTTCCGTCCATGCATCGGCTTCAAACGTGATCTCCTGGATGGTCAGGGGATTGGCACTGATAAGGGTCAGGACCTGCCGGCGTATTTCATCAAATTCTATCCCGTTGATGTTTAGTTTGTTTATTGTCCGGCAAACATCGCACTGGCCGCAGCGGGGCGGGTCCTTTTCCCCGAAATATTCCAACAGGATTTGGCTTCTGCATTTTCCGGGAGTGGTCACGTAACCGATGACCGAGTCCAGCCTGATTAGTGCGGATTTTTTTCTCGCTTCGTAATGTTCCTGTGAGATGTGAAGGTGTTTCAGGTCCAGCCGCTCTTTCAGGAATGTGAGCTGAGGACCCGTTTTTGCCGGTAAATAACTCAATACGCCCATTTTATTGAGGGTTTCTAAAACCCGGACGATCGTTTCTTTTGTTGTGTTGCCACGGTTGGCAATTTCCTGTTCACTGATCCGGACAAAATCGGTAAATAATCCGGGATACAGCCGTAATAAGAGTTTGATAAAGCCATCGTAGCGGGGGTTTTCAACCTGAAAGCGGTAAAGGTCGTTATGTTCCAGAAGAAAATGCAAGCGGGAAGGAGCATTGAATGTTTCATTCAATAAAAGGTACCCTTCTTTTTCCAGGAATTTCATGGCATTAAAAACAATGATGGGAGAGAAACGGTATGTCCCGGCAAATTCGGTTATGTCAAAATCAAAACTCAGGTCCTTGCCGCTGCCAGCCGCCAGCTGAAAGTAATTGCCAAGTGAATTGTAAATGGACCGGATGGTTTTGGGATCAGGGAAACTGTTCTGGTAGTTTTTCCTGGCTCTGACAATATCGGATTGATCATAGATAAGGGTTGCCCAGGCAGGTTTTTCATCTCTTCCTGCCCTGCCGGCTTCCTGGAAATATGCTTCCAGACTGTCGGGAAGGTCAATGTGCAGGACGAAACGTACATCGGGTTTGTCAATGCCCATTCCAAAAGCATTGGTGGAGACCATGACCCGGGTTTTACCGTCAATCCATTCTTCCTGCTTTTTTTCCCGCAACCCCGCACTCAGTCCGGCATGGTAAAAATCCGCCGATATATTATTGTTTCTGAGATATTCTGCTACTTCCCGCGTCTTTTTTCGATTCCTGACATAAATGATCCCGGTTCCCTTAATTTTTTCCGCAATCTTCAGGATGCGTCCATATTTATCTTCATCCCGGATCACTATGTAGGCAAGGTTTTTTCGCTCGAAACTCTTTTGAAATGCATTTTCTTCGCGGAATTCGAGTTTGGCCTGAATGTCCTCCACAACTTCAGGAGTGGCTGTGGCTGTGAGTGCGAGTATCGGGACCGAAGGGAAAAAATCCCTCGCCCGAGCAATGTTCAGGTAAGGAGGCCTGAAATCATAACCCCATTGTGAAATGCAATGGGCTTCATCTACTGCGAGAAGACTGACATTCAGTATTTTTAGTCTTTCCCGGAACGTGTCTGTTTCCAGCCGTTCCGGAGAAATGTAAAGGAATTTAAGGTCTCCGTATGTGGCATTGTCCAGTGTGGTTTCAATCTCACTGGGATGCATTCCGGAGTAGATCGCTGCCGCCTTGATCTCCTTTTTTTTGAGATTTTCCACCTGGTCTTTCATCAGCGCGATCAAAGGCGTGATCACCAGGCACAAACCTTCTTTGGCAAGGGCCGGGACCTGGAAGCATATGGACTTCCCCCCGCCGGTTGGAAGTAATGCCAGTGTATCCCTGCCTTCCAGAACGGAAAGGATAATGTCTTCCTGCAACGGACGAAAGGTATGATACCCCCAGTTACGCAATAGTATTTTACGAATGGCTTGTTCCATGTTCCTAACGAAGTTACGAAATTATTTAAAAATATTCTGACAGGCTTGGGCCGGGTACAAGTATGGAGGGATGTGCATGATGTAAATATTGCGGGCATGCAGCCTGGGGCGCGTATTAACAAAAAAATAACGTATATATGTTCCCGGCGAGTTCATTTTTCTTTACATTTGCTTTGATTAACCAGGAATTAACTATATGGTTCATTTTCATGTTAAGTAGAAGGCACCTCAGAACAAAAGTCCTGCAATCGCTCTATGCTTTTGTTCAATCCGGTAATCAGGACATTACAGCCGGAGAAAAGCATCTCCTGAAGAGCATAGAAAAATTGCACGAGTTATATATTCTTCAATTGTCCTTATTGGTTGAAATCGTTGATTATAGCCGAAACAGGATGGAAGAGAGCAAAAAGAAATATTTCCCGACACAGGAAGATTTGAATCCCAACAACCGTTTTGTTAACAATGAATTTATTGGTCAAATTGAACAAAACCACGATTATGTAAAATTCCGGCAGAAGTATAAGATCAACTGGTCGGATGAGCGCAGTATGATCCGGAGGCTTTTTAATGAACTGAAAGCTGCCAGCTTCTTCCAAAGTTATATGAACAGTAAGGATAATTCTTATGAAGAAGATAAGAATATCCTTATCCGGATCATAAAAAATATCGTTTCTCCCCACGAATTTCTGGAGCAATATTATGAAGATAAATCAGTGTTTTGGTCTTTTGAGGACTATAACACGGCAAACATGATGGTGATCAAAACGATCAAACACTTCAAAAAAACGTATACCGCCCATCATATCCTTCCGCCGGTATATAAGGAAACCCCTACCGGCGATATGGAAGACCGCGAATTCATGCTGGTGCTTTTCCGCAAGAGTGTACTCCAATATGCGAACAACCGGGACATTATTGCCCAAAAAGCAAGGAATTGGGAACTTGACCGCATCGCCATCATGGATATCCTGCTCATCAATATGGCCCTTGTTGAACTTACGGAATTTCCCTCCATCCCGGTAAAAGTCAGCATGAATGAATATATTGAAATATCTAAATATTTCAGTTCGGCGAAAAGCAAAGTATTTATCAACGGAATTCTTGATAAACTGGTTGCCGAGTTCAAAGCGGAAAAAAAGATCCACAAAATGGGCCGTGGCTTGTTGGATAATTAACCCACAACATACATACTTATGAAAAAATCGCGCAATGTCTTTTTCGTCAGCATCGTGTTCATGCTGATCCTTGGTTATGCACCCAAATTGTTCGCTTATCCCGGTGAAATTGTTTCCAAATATGCAATTCCGGGTATGTTCCCCACCGGTCTGGCCTTTGATGGCAAGCATATCTGGATGGCAGACCGGAAAGATAATATGCTTTATTGCCTCGACCCCGCCAACGGTGAGGTCGTCCGGAGCATCCCATCTCCTGCTTACTGGCCAACCGGCCTGGCATGGGATGGAAAATACCTTTGGGCTGCAGATGTTAAGGGGGGATTGCCCCTCTCGGAAAATTATGATGGTAAGATCTATAAAGTGGATCCTGAAAACGGGAATATACTCCGGACCATCCCGGCCCCCTCAAAGACTCCAAGGGGGCTTGCCTGGGACGGGGAATACCTGTGGTGTTCCGATAACAGCTCGGATGAGATCATACAGTTCAGTCCGCATGACGGCACAACCATACGTTCATTCATTTCTCCTTCCGGAGACCCCCGCGGACTTGCCTTTGATGGTACATTCCTTTGGGTGTCGGACCGGATAAAGGATGAGATATATATGGTCGATACCGATGCCGGAATGGTACATGTCATTACGGATGCCCCCGGGCATTTTACCATGGGCCTGGCCTTTGACGGTGAATACATCTGGGCCGTAGATACGGAATCCGATACGTTATTCAAGCTGGTAAGAAATGATGAACAATTGTTCCGGAGATCAAAAGAGCGTAAAGCGGAAGTTACCTACACCCATCAGATCACCAATTTCGGCCCGGGTGATGTTTTAACTGCGGACATTTATCTGTCCGTCCCCAGGGATCGTGATAATCAGGAAATTGTGAAGATAGATTATCCCCGGAAGTTCCGTGATGTGGTTACGGATGCCTCGGGACAGGCGTATGCGCATTATTCTTTCGAAAACCTTCCTCCGGGTAATAACCGGGAAGCGACCATGATAACCACTGCCCGGATCTATGACACAAGATATTTCATATTCCCTGATCAGGTTGGTACCCTGGAGGAGATCCCACAGGATATCCGGAACCGGTACCTGGGCGACAACGAAAAATACCAGCTGGACCACAAGGCAATACGGTCGGCACTTAAAAAGTCCATCGGAGATGAAAAGAACCCTTACCGGATCGCCCGTAAAATTTTCAATTATCTGATTGATAATATGTACTATGAGATGGTGGGTGGCTGGAATACGGCCCCTACCGTCCTGGAACGGGGAAACGGATCATGTTCTGAATACACGTTTGTGTACATTTCCATGTGCCGTGCAGCCGGATTGCCTGCCCGCTACGTTGGCTCTGTTGTTGTCAGGGGTGATGATGCCAGTATGGATGATGTTTTTCACCGCTGGGCGGAAGTATACCTTCCGAATTTTGGATGGATCCCGGTAGATCCCAGTGGTGGGGATAATCGATGGCCCAGGGACCAGGCCGAATATTTCGGGCACTTGTCCAACCGATTTCTCATAACCACAGAGAATTCGGGTGGGTCAGATTATATGGGATGGACCTATAATTCAAATGCGTTTTATACTTCAGAGCCCAAAACTTTTGTAGTTTCCGACCACTATGGGGACTGGAGGCCGCTCAAGGGGTCAAAATAGGCTGCTGTTAAACAAAACCTTTGTTTTGATTGTATCTATCTGTAAATAATAAATGCTCAGATGGATCTGACACGGTGTTCATGCATAAATAATAAACCATGGCATTTGATATTGATATGATAAGGGATGTATATTCCCGTATGGGTGCGGGCATTGAAGCAGCCCGCAACCTTTTGAAAGGGCCCTTAACCCTCACTGAAAAAATATTGTATTCACACCTGGAAATGCCTGCGGATCGGGAATTCGAGCGACTGAAATCATATGTGAACTTCAGGCCTGACCGAGTGGCGATGCAGGATGCCACGGCCCAGATGGCCCTGTTGCAGTTCATGATGGCCGGCAAGGAAAAGGTAGCAGCACCGTCAACGGTCCACTGCGATCACCTGATACAGGCTAAGTCGGGGGCAAAGGATGACCTGGCCAGGGCACTGGATGCAAACAAGGAAGTATTTGATTTCCTTTCGTCGGTTTCGAACAAATACGGACTGGGTTTCTGGAAACCCGGTGCCGGGATCATTCACCAGGTTGTGCTGGAGAATTATGCTTTTCCGGGTGGAATGATGATAGGTACGGATTCCCATACTGTGAATGCGGGCGGACTTGGAATGGTGGCCATCGGTGTTGGTGGAGCCGATGCGGTGGATGTAATGGCAGGTATGCCATGGGAATTGCGATGGCCAAAATTGATCGGTGTTAAGCTCACGGGAAGGTTAAGCGGGTGGACCGCTTCCAAGGATGTTATTTTAAAAGTGGCCGGTATACTCACGGTAAAAGGCGGGACCGGTGCCATCCTTGAGTATTTCGGTCCGGGTGCGGAAAGCATTTCCTGCACGGGGAAAGGTACCATATGCAACATGGGTGCAGAGATCGGCGCTACTACATCCCTGTTCGGATACGACGCCAACATGAGAGAATATCTATTGGCTACCGGGAGAAAGGATGTTGCCGGTGAGGCGGAAAAAATTGCCGGACACCTGACCGGAGATCCGGAAGTGTATGATGTACCGGAACATTTTTTTGATGAAGTGATCGAGATCAACCTGTCCGAACTTGAGCCGCACATCAATGGCCCTTTTACACCCGATCTGGCTACGCCCATTTCAAAATTTGCTGGCGAGGTTGAGAAAAACGGCTGGCCGGAAAAATTGGACGTAGGCTTGATCGGATCCTGTACCAACTCATCCTATGAAGATATTACCCGCGCCGCTTCGGTTGCTCAGCAGGCACTGGACAAAGATCTGAGGGTGAAATCGGAATATACGGTCACGCCCGGTTCGGAACAGGTGCGCTATACCGTTTCACGCGATGGCTACCTGGAGGTTTTTGAAGAGATTGGCGGGGTGTTGCTGGCAAATGCCTGCGGACCTTGCATTGGTCAATGGGCCCGGCATAACGCCGATAAGGAAGAGAAAAATTCCATCATGACCTCTTTCAACCGGAATTTTGCCAAGCGAAACGATGGCAACCCCAATACCCATGGTTTTGTGGCTTCACCGGAAATTACCACGGCCTTTGCTATTGCCGGAACACTGAAGTTCAATCCCCTGACGGATTACCTGGTCAACGAAAAAGGCGAAAAGGTCAAACTGGATGAACCCCGGGGTATCGATTTTCCACCCAGGGGCTTTGCTGTTAAAGATCTTGGATACCAGGAACCGGCCAAAAACGGAAGTGAGGTCCCGGTGATCGTGGAACCGGACTCCGAACGGCTGCAGTTGCTGGAACCTTTTTCGGAATGGGATGGCAGGGACATGAAAAATTTAAAATTGCTGATCAAGGTAAAGGGGAAATGTACAACCGATCATATCAGCATGGCCGGGCCATGGCTGAGGTTCCGCGGGCACCTTGATAATATATCCGACAATCTTTTGATAGGGGCGGTGAATGCCTTTACCGGCAAGACCAATGTTGTAAAAAACCAGGTGACCGGAGAATATGGGGCCGTTCCGGAAACTGCACGCCATTATAAAGATTTGGGTATACGTTCCATCATTATTGGTGATGATAATTACGGGGAAGGATCATCCCGGGAGCATGCCGCCATGGAGCCCCGCCATATGGGCGTTAACGCAGTACTGGTACGTTCCTTTGCCCGGATCCACGAAACCAATTTGAAGAAGCAGGGAGTGCTGGCCCTGACCTTCGCCGATCCGGATGATTATGAGAAGATCAGGGAAGATGATTCATTCGATATTACGGGCTTGGCTTCTTTTACACCCGGACAGCCCCTGACGGTGACATTGCGGCATAATGACGGATCTTCAGAAACGTTCATGGTTCATCATACCTATAATGAAAACCAGATAAAATGGTTTGAAGCGGGCAGTGCACTGAACCTTATTCGCAAAATGCAAAAGTGACCAGGTTGAAACTGCTTGCGGTCTGTGCCATCATACATCAACCGGTGACCATTTAGATTTCTTTTCCTGAATGTGCGGAATCAGACCAGGCATGTCGGGAAATGCCTGTACATTGAAATGGAGAAAATATATAATATTACCGGAACTGAAGCGTTGGTAATTTTATCCAGGAATCATCTAAATTTTTTTATGTGAAAAGAAGGCCTGTTTTTACCCTGTTGTTTGCTTTAATCCTTTCGTTGAATGGGATTAACCTTAAAGCCCAGATTGGCGGAGACAATACATATGAATTTCTGAACCTGAGCAATTCTGCCCGTGTTGCTTCTCTTGGAGGTAATTTTCTGGCTGTTTATGACGGGGATATCACCCTGGCCGTGAACAATCCTTCCCTTATATCACCACAGATGCATAACCATTTAGGCCTGAGTTTTGTGAATTATTTTTCAGGCATCAATTATGGCTTTGCAAACTATTCCCGCACGTATGAAAGGCTGGGCAGCTTTGCGGCAACCATGCAATTCATCAATTACGGAAGGTTTACCAAAGCCGATGCCGCCGGTACCCGGCAGGGGGAGTTTAACGCTTCGGAACTCGCACTTAATATCGGATGGGGAAGGAAATTGCATCCCCATTTTACGATTGGCTCAGATATTAAACTTATCTATTCAGGCTTTGATGCGTATAATTCTTTTGGCTTGGCGGTGGATGTGGCCGGATCCTATATTCATCAGGAAGAGGATTTTACTGTTTCTTTGCTGGCCCGGAATATTGGGATTCAATTAAAGCCTTATGAAGGAGGCAACAATGAACCATTGCCTTTTGAAATGCAGCTGGGATTGTCCAAGGGACTGAAGCATTTGCCTTTCCGTTTTTCGGTGCTGTTGAACCATCTGGAACGCTGGGACCTGCGATACACCGACCCGCTGAAGGAGAAGGAAAGCATAGACCCACTGACTGGTGAAAAAAATGAAAAATCCTGGTTGGAAAAGGCTGCCGATGAAGCCATGCGGCATATAGTAGTTGGTGGCGAATTGAACATCACTGATTTTTTAAGCTTCCGGATCGGATATAATTATCAGCGCAGGCAGGAACTCAAAGTGGATAACAAGGCTTCCACGGTGGGCATTTCCTGGGGGGTCGGACTGAGAATATCAAAATTCCATTTCAGTTATTCGCGGTCCCGTTATCATCTGGCCGGATCGCCCAATTTTATTACCTTAACTACCAATCTTTCGGATTTCGTAAAAGCGGATTGATGTTTGTACCCCCAATCCATGGACGATTGATTACCTTTGCACCATGAAAAAGATCATGTTATGACGGTAGATATTGATCCGGGAGCCGGTTTTTGTCCTGGCGTTGTCAGGGCCATATCCAAAGCAGAAGCAGTCCTTGAAAATGAGGATGCGGTTTTTTGCCTTGGGGAGATCGTTCATAATCCACAGGAGGTAAAAAGGCTGCGGAATAAAGGCGTCCTGATGATACACCATAAAGACCTGCCCTCATCCGGCAATGTTCTGATCCGTGCTCATGGTGAGCCCCCTGAGACCTATCGTGTGTTGCGGCAGCATGAGAATATTTCCCTTATTGAAGGGACCTGCCCGGTGGTCATGCGATTACAGCAAAGGATCAGGAAAGCCCATACGGAAATGAAGCCTTTGCATGGTCAGGTTGTTATCTTTGGAAAGAAAGATCATCCGGAGGTGATAGGTTTACAGGGGTTCGCATCCAATCAGGCCATTGTGGTTTCGGATGAGCAAGATGTTGTGCGGATAAATCCCCGGGCACCCGTACGTTTCTTTTCACAGACCACTATGGATCCCGGGGATTACCAACGGATGGAGAACAGGATCAGGGAGCATCTGCAGGATGATATCGGTAAGAACCTGGTGGTTTACGACAGCATATGCAAAGTTGTGAGGAACCGGGTGGAAGATCTTAGAAGGTTTGCTGCCGGACATGACGTGATCATATTTGTAAGCGGGAAAAACAGTTCCAACGGCAGGTATCTCTATTCTGTCTCAAAGAACGTTAATCCACGTACATACCTTGTTGAATCACCCGGAGCGCTTACGGCCACGCATACAAAAAATGCCCGGAGCATCGGCATCAGTGGAGCAACATCAACTCCGCAGTGGCTACTGGAAGAAATGGCTGAAAAAATTAAGTCGAGCTGATCATGTATTTGCACAAATTAACCCTAAGCAATTTTAAGAATTACAGGGATGCAGATCTGGCATTTTCCCCCAAGATCAATTGTTTTGTTGGGAATAACGGGGTGGGGAAAACCAATTTGCTGGATGCGATCCATTATCTTTCCTTTTGCAAAAGTTATTTCAATCCTGTAGATTCACAAAACATCAGGCATAACGGGGAGTTTTTTGCCATTCATGGTTTTTATGATAAGAATGGGAACAAAGAAGACAAGCTCAGTTGCATACAACGTGCCAACCATAAAAAGCAATTTAAGCTCAATAAAAAGGAGTACGGCCGGTTATCTGATCATATCGGGCTATATCCGCTGGTGATGATCTCTCCCTACGACCGGGACCTGATCAATGAGGGTAGCGATATCCGGAGAAAATATATTGATTCGGTCATTTCCCAGTTCGATAAAGTGTACCTGGATTGTTTGATCGGATACAATAAAGCGTTGGTTCAAAGAAATACCCTGCTCAAGGATTTTTATGACCGCAGGTATTTTGATCCTTCCGCTCTTGATATCTGGGATGAAAAACTGATTGAACTGGGACATTTTATCCATGGGAAGCGACAGGATTTTATCCGTGATTTTACACCCTTGTTCTTAAAATATTTTGAATTGATCAGTGGCGGAATGGAGTCCGTGGATATTCGTTATGCTTCGCAATTGAGTGAACGGGATCTGGATCAACTTCTGGCAGTTTCCCGCGAAAAGGACAGGGCCGTGAAGCATACCACGGCCGGGGTACATAAGGATGATCTCGAATTCATGATCGATGGTTTCCCGGTTAAAAAATTCGGGTCCCAGGGACAGCAGAAATCATTTGTGATCGCTATCAAGCTTGCTCAGTTTGAATATACGCGGAACAGAAAAGGATTCAAGCCCATCCTGCTGTTCGATGATATTTTTGACAAGCTGGATGAAAACCGTGTTGAGCAGCTTGTTGAACTGGTGAGCCTGGATAGTTTCGGGCAGGTCTTCATCACGGATACACAAAAACGCAGAATTGAACATATTTTTCACCGGATAACCATCGACCACAAAATATTTGAAGTTATGGGAGGTGTTGTAACGGAAATCCCCAATAACCCAGTGCGGCCATGATAAGGAAATCGAACGATCAAACGCTTGGCGAGATTATTCGTGAATTGCTTGAAAGATACAGGCTCGATGAGCGGATCGTATCTGTGGACGTTACCCATTCCTGGGAAAAAGTGGTCGGGGAACTAATAAACCGGCATACCACGAGCCTATATGTCAGAAGAAAAACGCTCTACGTCCGGATGGATTCGGCAGCCCTGAAAAATGAACTGGGTTATGCCAAATCCAGCATCGTGGCCGCGATCAATAAGCAAGTGGGAAAAGAAGCCATTACGGAGGTGGTTTTTTTATAAAACCGGGTCATTTAACTCTAAAATCCATGTATTTGTCCCCGCCAATATAAGCCTTCAACCGGTCGCCGATCTTAACAGGTCCCACACCGGATGGGGTTCCGGTATAGATCAGGTCTCCCGTTTTCAGAGTCATGTATTTCGATATGTAGGAGATCAGCGTGTCGAAGGAGAATACCATGTTGCTTGTGTTCCCTTTTTGTACCGTTTTTCCGTTCAGCTCAAGACGGAATTCTATGTTGTTTACATTTGGGAATTTTTCTTTGGACCGGAATTCCTCACTGATCACCGCCGAACGGTCAAAGCCCTTGGCGATTTCCCAGGGAAGTCCTTTCTGAATGCATTTTCTCTGTAAATCCCTGGCAGTAAAATCTATACCGATTCCAATGGCATTAAAATAAGAACCGGCAAATTCCTTCTTAATGTTTTTGCCTACCCTGCTTATGCGTATTACAAGTTCTGCTTCATACTGTACATCCTCAGAAAAATATGGATAATAGAAAGGTCTGTTCTTGATCAGAAGGGAGGAATCAGGCTTCAAAAAGAACACAGGTTCTTCCGGTATTTCATTGTTGAATTCCCTGATGTGATCTTTGTAGTTTCTGCCAATGCAAATTATTTTCATGGGGATACGTATTTGTGTTGCATAAATATAGCACTTTATCCGTATAATAACAAAACGTTTGATAGCGGTCTTTTAAAATGCGTGTTCTCCGGCAAGGTTGTTTCCTGCCTGATAACTTTTTCTCCGGGGATTAAAGGATAAAGCCGGTCGACAGGAAATCGGAGGTTTGTCCCCAGGCAATCGTGGAAATGATGGCTTCGGCGTTGAATTTTATGATTGCCCCTTGTTAAATGCCCTGAGTTTTATAGCCGTAATGACATTCTTGGTGGAACGGGGGAATTGGGATTTCATCATCCAGTCATAATATTGCGGCTCTTTATTAAAGATCTCTTCTACGGGTTTACCTTTGTACTTGCCGAAATTAAAGACTTCCACCATATCATCGTTGAAAACGATGTGCCCGATCATATCAACGAACCTATGGTTATAAGAAAAATCGTGCAAGGCTTTCACGCTGTTTATGATGGGTTTGCTGAAACGGCCCTCGGTATCTTCGAAATCCACATCACGGTAGACATCCAGTTGTGATTTCAGTATCTCATAGGTTGCTTTGGTGTCGGCTTCTGCCGTATGGGCATTTTCAAGTTTTTTGTTGCAGTAAAAACGGTAGGCAGCTTTAAGTGTCCTGGGTTCCATTTTATGGAATATATTTTGCACATCAATAAAAAACCGGTTTTTCAGGTCAAAATGAATGTTGGCACGGAGGAATTCTTCTGCCAGCAAGGGTATGTCGAACCTGTTTGAATTGTAACCCGCCAGGTCACAATCTGTAAGAAATTGGTTGAGTTTGGGGGCAATATCAGAAAACGTAGGTTTATCCCTGACATCTTCATTCCGGATGCCATGGATCTTGGTTGACTCCGGCGGTATGGGTATGGTTGGGTTGACCAGTTGCGTAAGGCTCTTTTCCGAATTATCAGGCATGACTTTGAGGATGCTGATCTCTATGATCCTGTCCGTTGCCACTTTAATGCCTGTACTTTCCAAATCAAAAACCGCCAGGGGGCGTGTTAAATTTAAATCCATGCGAAGCTTTTTGGGGATGTGTAAAGAAAAACGGTCATATTGATTTAATGTCTGTTAAAACCGGGGTGATGCTGCCATGATCCGGACAGCATCAGACGGGTCGGTTAATGTCAAAGTTTTCCAGGACGTCCCTGAGTGTTTTTAGGTACATCCCTCCAAGTGCCCCGTCGACAATACGGTGGTCGTATGCCAGCGACAGAACCATTATATGCCGGATGCCAATGACATCACCTTGCGGTGTTTCCATGACCACAGGTTTTTTTCGTATAGCTCCTATGCCTAAGATGGCCACCTGGGGTTGATTTATGATGGGTGTTCCTGTAATGCTGTCAAAGGTACCGAAATTCGTGAGGGTAAAAGTACCTCCCTGTATTTCATCCGGCATAAGTTTATTATTGCGGGCGCGGTTGGCCAGGTCATTGACATCTTTGGCCAGCCCCAGCAGGTTTTTTTGATCGGCATTTTTAATGACCGGCACGATCAAATTGCCGTTTGACAGGGCGGTTGCCATGCCAATGTTTATGTTTTTACGCAGAATGATCTTATTCCCATCTACAGATGCGTTGATTCTGGGGTATTCCTTCAGGGTCTGGGCTGCGGCTTGAATAAAAATGGGTGTAAAGGTCAGTTTTTCCTTTTCGCGTTCCTGAAATTTATTCTTGACCGCATTTCTCCAGTGAACGATATTGGTAACGTCGGCGTCAATAAATGAGGTTACATGGGCCGAAACATCTTTGGACATGACCATATGGTCGGCGATCAATTTGCGCATACGGTCCATTTCAATGATCTCATCACCTTCGTTGGCAGAAACCGGGGGCTGTTCGCTGGATATTTTCCGATCACGCCCGGATGGGGCTGCGGGCGTGGCAGCTCCGGCAGTTTTCTTTGTGGATCCGGCCGGACGCTTCTGTAAGTAGTCCAGGATGTCTTCCTTGGTGACACGGCCATCTTTTCCGGATCCCTGGATGGTTTCCAGCGCATCAAAAGGAATGTTCTCTTTTTTGGCAATGTTTCTAACCAGGGGTGAATAAAATCGTTCGGATCGTTTGAGGTCATCATCGCTTGCCTGGGGAGTAACTTCCGGTTTGGGTTTTTCGGCCTTTTCTTCTTTCCGGTCTGGACCGGAACTTGTTTTTTCTTTTTCGGCCGGGGGCTCGGCTTTTTCAGACCCTTCTTCATCTTCAGTGTCTATAATGGCAATTACCTTGCCAACAGGAACCGTATCGCCTTCTTTGTATAAAAATTCGACTATTTTCCCTTCCACGGGAGAGGGGATCTCAGAATCCACTTTGTCTGTGGCTATTTCTACGATCACATCGTCTTCTTCTACGGAGTCACCCACGGATTTGAGCCATTTTGTGATGGTTGCCTCTATGATGCTTTCCCCCATTTTGGGCATGGATAATTCAAATTTAGCCATAACTTTCCTGTTTTAAACTTACAATATAAATACAACTTACTGCTGAATATGTTCACCGGAGCGTTAACGAACCGGTGAGACATGGAAGATCGCCGGATGATCCAAAAATATATATATTTTTTCGAATTCACCAGGTGGATACCGGGTTAAGTTACCCTTCCAAGTTCCCTGAACCCTTTGTAAATAATATTGATGTCTGTGTAAAATTTATAGTCCCTGGCATAGAAAATATTCAGCCATTCCAGGGTTTCTTTGGGGAATTTACGATTCCTGAATGAATCTGCAGGATTGAGAATGCCTTTTTTGATCGATGGCAGATGGGAGGTGCCGATGTCCTGGCCGGAATTATATCCGACCCATGAACGCTGGCCCAGGATCACCCGAAAGATATTTTTCAGAAAGCCGGAGGGATTTTTCACAAGGAATAACAGAATGGGTGAAAACGGTATGAAAAGAAAGGCCAGGAGCAGGTCCGTGAATCTTTTGTTTCTTTTGTTGTTGGGTGCATTGATCGAGTGGATGTCTATTGTGTAAAGGTCCCCTGATGTATTGATGGAATTGCTGCCTATGATGGAAAGGCTGTTTTCCGGAGCAATTTTAAAGTCAACGCTGTATTCCTGAAGTTCAGACATTTTATCGATGATAACCTGGTGGGAGACATCCCTGGAGCAGAAAACAACTTCACTGATCTTATAAATGAATATGATGTCATGTATCTGGTCCAGGTTTCCGATGAACCCGTTATTCTTCACGTACCTGTCAGAAGGATGGACCAATCCGATGAAGGCGGGCGAAATATGGGACTTTTGCAGCAATCCGGAAACCCGCTCGGCTTCTTCCTTTTTTCCAACGATGAGAAAGCGTTTGTTTTTTTTCGTTCCGATCCTGGAAAATTCAACATTCAACAGATGCAAGATCAGCCGGATGGCGATCATAGAAACAAGTCCCCAGGTAGCTCCCAGGATGATGATGGCTCTGGAGAATCTCCAGGATTCATCAAGCAGGGCATAAATGACAAGGATGATCAGTGTTCCGACGGCAATACCCTGGAAAATTTTGATCAGCCGTATGGGTCTGTCATACCCCCCGCTCAGGAAAACGGAAAATAACCAGATGAAAATATAAACAGGCACTACAATGGTTATGAATTCCATGGGATATTGCCCGCCATCCGGAAAGATCACATGCTGTTCCCAGTATTCTTTTATAAAAAAGATGCCAAAATAAATGAGCAGGATATCCAGCAGGGGAAGGATGGCTTTTCTGAAAAAACGGCTCATGATGGCCACAGAGGCCCTGAGATAGATGGCCAGATGAATGAGGAAGGAGAAGATCCTGGCATTTTTCTGGGAAAAATGCTTTCTGGCGAAGATCACCATGGCATTATAAAAGACGAAAACATAATTAATGCTGCTTTTTTTTGTGCTTTCACCTTTATAATGTATGATCCTGGTTCCCGGGAAATAGTAATTGTTATAGCCTGCATTGGTGATCCTGTGCGACAGGTCGATGTCTTCACCATACATAAAAAAGTCCTCATCCAGCAGGCCGGTTTTTACCAGTGCCTGTTTTCTGAGCAACATAAAGGCCCCCGATAATATATCTATCTTATGGGTTTCTTCTTTATCCAGGTACCCAAGATGATATTTTCCGAATATTCTGGATTTTGGAAATAGCCTGGATAAACCGAATATTTTGTAAAAGGCCACACGGGGCGTTGGCAGTCCTCTTTTTGATTCCGGAAGGAAATTGCCTTTCCCATCGATCATTTTGACACCCAGACCGCCGGCATCCGGATGGTCATCCATGAACCGGACCACCTTTTGAAAGGTATCGTCTTCCACCACAGTGTCGGGATTGAGCAGGAGTATGTATTCTCCAACCGCCTGTCTGATAGCCAGGTTGTTGGCTTTGGCAAACCCAAGATTTTCTTTATTGGCCAAAAGCCTGACTTCGGGATATTTATCCCGGACCATCCGCACAGAGCCATCCACCGAATTATTATCGACGACAAAAATTTCCGAATCCATTCCCTGGCTGGCTTTTCTGACAGAATTCAGGCACTGGTCAAGGAAGTGCTTGACGTTGTAGTTGACGATAACGACCGATAGTTTCATTGACGTTTTTCGTTCATGGGAACCAATTTCGCCCCCAAAGATACGTGTAATGGCACGAATAATAAAAAAATCAAAAAAAAGCTTCCCGTACTCAGGGTTTCAGTGCCAGCAGGGGGGTATTCATCTGCAACAGGTCTTTTTTTGTCAGGGTACGGGAAAACAGCCGCGATATGAAGCTTTTTTTATGGGGTATGAAGGAGATCATGGAGATGTCCTTTTCCCTGATGAAGTTTTCGACATCTTCCTGTATGTCGGTTTCCTTTTTCAGGTGGTAGGAAAGCGAACCCTGCCTTTCCTGTTCTGAAAAGTATTTCCGGACCGGCTCCAGCCGTTTTTCGGCTTCCTCCAGGTCCTCATGTACCAGGATATGCAGAAAATGGACGCTGATATTGAATGGCTCCAGAATGTCGAACAGGGCATTTAAAACGGAAATGTCGTTTTCATGTATTTCGCTTACATATAAAATGTTATTGATGACCGGGATGGATTCCATTTCGGGGAGTGCAAAAACGGGCACATCGGCGTGGTTCATGACTCTTCTGGAAACGCTGCCTTCCAGGAAACCTTTATTCCCGCTTCCGCTCGTTCCCATGACAATATAATCCGGCTGATAATCCCGGGCCGTTTCCATGATGGCATATTCCGGTTCCCCACCTTCAAGGGTGAAGATGACTTTGGTATTGGCAATTTTTTCCTTTTTGAGGTATTCCATCAGTTTCCCTTGCAAGCTAACGATTGCTGCATGGGACCGGATTTTTATATCGCGGAGGAGTTGCTCATTGATCATGGTTTCCGTATCTATACCGGTGGGAAAGCTGCTGTCGGTTACGATCACCTGATCAAAATAGGAATGAAACAGTTTGATCTCTGCATGATCGTGGCGGCTTACCAGGGTGGCAAATTTGCAAACACTCCATGTGTTTTCAGAAAAATCAACAGGTACCAGTATTTTTTTCATAATAACTTGGCTAAGGAAGGTTAAAAAAATGCATCAAATTGAACAAGTAAATATAGTGTTTTTTACGGAAAAAATGAAAAATAATCTGCCAGTCCCCGAAATCCGCAGCATACATTGGAGGATGTTCTTCAGCCGTACGGAGGGGTTCCGGATCAAATCCATCCTGTTACATTCCAAACCACATAAAAAACTGTAAAACCCGTCAGAAAAACCATTCCAATCCAGGCATAAATTCTCATCCCTTTGGACGGACGGAGGGAGGGGGGCATGTGTTTGTCCGTCACCACTTTATAATTCATAATGGCCAGTGCTGGGGCTGTCAGGAAGGAAAGCGTGGTGGCCAGGTCTACCATAAAACGCATGCTGCTTGCAAGGTAGTGCAGGGTGATCACCGTTCCCCCACTGAGCAGGAGTATCCATATCCAATATATGTAATTCCTGTTGCCCAGCTTTTTGGATGTACCGGGGAAAAGATGTTCTGTAATGGGCATCAGGACCCTCGGATAGGCATCAATGCAAGTCAGGGTTGTGCTGAACATAGTGGTGATGGATGTTATGGCGATGATGGGGTAAGACCACCGTCCGATGCTTTCTGTATACATATGTATCAGCTGTCCGGCAAAGACCGTTCCGTTTCCTGAAAGGGTTTCACCGCTGCGGTTCATGACCATGGCCCCCAGGACCAAAAAGCACAGGGCCAGGAAAGCCGTTCCTATATAACCTGTTTTGAAATCGAGGAGAGATTCTTTGAAGGTAGGCGTGAATCGCAGACTTTTCCGCTTGGCTACGGACCAGAGCGATGACCACACGGAAACATCAATGGGGGCGGGCATCCAGCCGATAAAGGCGATCAGGAAAAAGATGTCCGTATTATTTGTCCAGGCAAAAGACTGGGATGGCGCCGGGTTTGGCTCATGACCTTTGGCGAATGCTGAAATTACTGCAATAATGGTTGAAATGGCCAGGGTGACGATAACCAGTTTGATCAGTTTATCGAGCAGTGGATACCGTCCTATCAGCAGCAGCAATACTGTACTGGCCAGAATAATGGCGCTTATTGCAGCCGGTGAGGCCGGTATATTACACACGTTCCCGATCAGTCCGGCGGTTACGATCGTAACCGCCGACTGGATAGCAAACATAGTCAGCAGGGTGAGCAGGGCAAATGCGATTACCGCCCAACGCCCCAGTTTATGATACCCTTCGATAAGACTGTTGTTTGTGGCGGAGGCATAACGGGCAGCAAATTCAAAAAAGGGGTATTTCAGGATATTGGCAAGGATCAGTATCCATACCAGGTCGAACCCATAAGATGCACCGGCACGGGTGGATTGCACCAGATGGGATACCCCGATGGCCGCCCCTGCGTATAAAAGTCCGGGCCCTAGTATCTGTACTATCTTACCTGGTTTCACGCTGCCGTCTTTTTTTGACAGGACCAAAAGTAGAAAAAATTTGCACGGAATGTATGCATTTGGCTTCCCTATGGTATGGAAGTCGTGTTAAGCGGAACGCTGTGATCCGGTGGGCCGGGTTGGCTTGATCTTTGGCTGATGGCCGGAGGGAGAAAGAACGTACAGAATAATATGTTAACTTTATGCGAAATTATTTCACGGAAAGAAAACGCATGGTTGGTATGGATTTGAAATACGGTATGCTTGCTTTTTTTTGTGTTGTGATGAATGCTGTTTCCTTTTCGCAGGAATGGGAACTGATCAATCCCTTGCCTACCTATGAGAGTATTGAAGGTGTGGCCGTGGTCAGCGACAGCCTGGTTTATATTTGTGGCTGCGGTCCTGTGATGTTTAAAACGACCGACGGAGGACAAAACTGGGAAGCGCTGACTTTGCCCACCCAGGAGCATTTGTGGGACCTGTATTTTTTTGGCCCCGATACAGGTTTTGTGGTCGGGAATGTTTCAACCATCCTCAGGACCACCGATGGGGGCGCTTCATGGGAGGCCTATCCCCAGCTGGTCCCCACCGACCTGTTCAATGTATATTTTGCAGACCGGGAACATGGTTATATAGGCGGGAGTTATCATACGGTGATCAAAACCGGGGACGGGGGAGATACCTGGAAAGTGATGAGCCATTCCCTGTCTGTGAACCAAACCTGGAGCGATTTTAAATTCAGTGATCCGGATACCGGTTATGCCGTCGGTACCCATGACATTTTCTGGGGGGATTCTGCTTTTTTCCGGAAGACCTTTGATGGAGGGGAGACATGGACGCAGATCAACATACCCGGCGAGATAGAATTTATTGAATCCCTGGAACTCCTGGACAACGGGGATATTTGGTTTGGCTCAGGAAATGCGGTTTTTAACGGGATCAAAGGGGTCAGTCGCCTGTACCATTCCGTTGACGGGGGGCAGAGCTGGCAGTTTGTGGATATTGAGATTGGAAGTGGGATTCTGGATGTACAGTTCATCAGTAATGACACTGGCTTTGTGCTGAATGATCATTTTGTTTCCAGGACAACAGATGGAGGGTTGACCTGGATGCCGGACACCTCCAATCCCCATAACCAGCATTTGACCGGGCCAAGGGATATGGACTGGTTGGATCCGGTCACCGGGATCGTTGGGGGAAGAAACGGCAGCATTTACCGTTCGGACAACGGTGCTGTTACGTGGGAAGAATTGTTTGAGGACATTGGCGGGCCATTTTTTGATGTTTTTTTCCTGGATGAGATGAACGGGTATATTGCCGGGGATGGCTTGTTAAGGAGTGATGACGGGGGGTATTCCTGGACAATGGCGGAACCTTTTCCGGGGTATTCCGGAACTTTCCTTAGCATATCTTTTGCAGGGCAGGACAAGGGCTGGCTCACCGGAACCGTGGATTCCCTGAACCTGTTCCATACCACCGACGGGGGTCAGGGTTGGATTCCTGTCGAAACACCGGTCCATCAGGGACTGGGCGAATTGTTCGTATTGAATGCCGATGCGGTGTGGGCTTGTGGTGAAGACAGCCTGATACGGACATATGATGGAGGAATGAGCTGGGAAAAATTTGATTATCTTGTAGATGGTTTTCTGGCCGATGAACTGGTCTTTGTTGATGAAAACCATGGATTCCTGAGTATGTTCAGTAGTTCCGTTCCGGGTGATGGCAAGCTTTTTTCCACAAGCGATGGGGGAGGGACGTGGCTTGAATTAATGTATGGTACTTCATCCGGTCGGATCCGTGCCATGGATTTTAAGGATAAAGATCATGGCATGATCAGTCTGCGGGAGGAGGGGGTGCTCCGGACAAGTGACGGTGGTGGTACCTGGACGGTGCTTGGGCCCATTGGGGGTGAGGATCCGGATCACCTGGAATACCTGGATGAAACCGATGTGCTGGCAGCCTGTGCGGATAAGATGGTGGCAACATCCCGCGATGAAGGTGGATCCTGGGACCTGGTGTATTATACCAACGCATCACCGTCACCGGCAAATCAAACATTTTTCCTGGTGGAAAACCGGGGTTGGATGGTCGGTACCAGGGGAATTATTATGAAATATACGGGAACCCCGGTGAATGTTCCGGAAACCGCCAATGGTCTTCATCTGCTGAAGGTATACCCCAATCCTGCCGGCGCGTTTGTCTCCGTTTCCGGTGCCGGCCGGGATATCCGGTTGCATGTTTATGATATCAATGGGAAACGGGTAATGACCCGGCAAATTGATGATGGTGGAAAGGTATTTACAGATGGCCTGATACCCGGCATGTATACTTTCGTTTTTTATTCCGGTAACGACCGGGTGGTCAGGAAGGTGGTAAAATACTGACATACCCTGCTGATGAACTGAATGGCAGGAAGGGCTCAGCAATGATGCCTTATGCTGCAATGACAGGGAAAGATGTCTGGGAAGATCAAAATGCTGATGCTGAATATTCACTTAAAATTTTCTATATGTTTTCAAAATCTTACAGAGCATTGGTTGCCAGGGAAAGTCCGGATGGGAGGTTTTCCCAAAAAATTGAAGAAAGACAGGTCTCGGACCTTCCAGAAAACGAGGTACTTATCCGGGTAAAATACTCAGGGCTCAATTATAAAGATGCCTTATCGGCTTCCGGAAACAGAGGTGTGACAAAGAAATATCCCTTTCAACCGGGGATAGATGCCTCCGGGATCGTGGAGGATTCCGGCAACGCGTTGTTCAGGCCGGGAGATGAAGTGCTGGTCACCGGGTACGACCTTGGGATGAACACGGACGGCGGCTTTGGCGAATATATCCGTGTCCCGGCAGAATGGATTGTTCCCAGGCCACAGGGACTTACACTAAAAGCGTGTATGATTTATGGTACGGCTGGATTTACGGCTGCCCTGGGGATAGATAAGATGTTGCGTATGGGGCAAACCCCCGGTGATGGTGAGGTGCTTGTGACCGGTGCATCCGGAGGCGTTGGCAGTCTGGCCGTGTCAATTTTTTCACGGCTTGGTTTCAGCGTTATTGCTGCCACCGGCAAACATGAGCATAGTGATCATCTTATGCGGATCGGGGCGAACAGGGTCATTCCGCGCGAAGCCGTGGATGACGATTCCGGCCGGCCACTTTTGCGGACCAGGTGGGCGGGGGCGTACGATACGGTGGGCGGGAACATCCTGGCTACCGTTATCAAAGCCTGTAAAGTGCACGGTAGTGTTGCATGCTGCGGGAATGTCCGGTCATATAATCTTGAGACCACCATTTTTCCGTTCATCCTGAATGGAGTGAATTTGTTGGGGGTCAATTCTGCCACCTGTTCCATGGAGCACCGCAGAAAATTATGGGACCTATTGGAAGACAAATGGAAGCCTGCCCACCTGGATGCCATGGCGAAAACCATTGAACTGGATGATCTCCCTTCCTATATACCCCGCATACTGGAAGGAAAAACCACAGGCCGGATCGTTGTAAATACCGGGTGATCATCTGCTTTTCCAGATTTCCCAGGATCGTTCAGCCTGGAGTTTCAGCATCTCAAGGCCGTTTTTGGTTTTTGCCCCGTTGTGTATTCCTTTTTCAAGAAAAACAGTAAGGGGCGGATTATAAACCAGGTCGAAAAGATAATGTTCAGGGCTGAGAAACCGGTAAGGGATATCCGGGTATGTTCGGGGTTTGGGAGTCATACCCAGGGGTGTCGTATTGATGATCAGGCGGTATTTCTGCAAAAGGGCTTCACTGAGGTCGCCGTAAGATAATGCTGGTGAATTGCCTGGTGCTTGTCTGGACACAACACGGTATTCCATGTGCAGATCTTTGAGGACGTGGCATACAGCATGGGATGCGCCGCCCGAACCCAAAACCAGGGCCCGCATGTTGGTCCCGGGTATAAAATTCAGCAGGGAAGATGCAAAAGCCGGTACATCTGTATTGTATCCTTTCATGACCATCCGGGAACCCACTGCATCGATGCTTATGGTATTGGCTGCTCCGGTTCTTTCAACGATCCTGTCCCGGTCATCAAGATAAGCCAGGATCTGTTGTTTGTAAGGGATGGTTACATTAAGCCCTTTCAGGTTGTTGGTTTCACGCACCAGCCGCTTGATTTCCCGTATGCTTTCCAGGGGAAAGAGCCGGTAATCTGCATGGATCCCTTCTTTTTTGAATTTGTTGTTGAAATATTCCGGTGAAAAGGAATGTTTGATTTGCTTGCCGGTCAGTCCATAGATATCCATCAGACTCTTTTTTCTGCCGTTCGTTCGATCAGCCAGATGCTGATAAAGCCCAAAGCAATGAATCCAACGGCAATCCAGAATTCATGGTTCAGGTTCTCCGGAATGTACCTTACATAACGGACGATAACGGGCTCACCATCTTTTTGTACGATTTCTCCTGCTTCCGTGAGAAATTCTTTGCGTTGCCATGGCCAGAGAATACTGACCGATCCCAGGATAAAGCCTGTAAGGATGGAAATGGTCTCGTTACGGAATTTCTTAAAAACCCATGACAATAAATGGGAAAAAGCAACCAGCCCGGCAATTGCGCCGATCAGAACAGGCATGAGTATGGAAGGGTCCCGTTCGTTAATGGCATCAATGGCCACAAGTTTATAATTCCCCATAATAAAAAGGATGAAAGAGCCTGAAAGGCCGGGCAGTATCATACTGCATACCGCTGCGACACCACACAGCATAAGATAGAAGAAACTTTCATTTTCCGTGGCGGGATTTAAAAAGGAAATGAAAGCTGCTGCCCCGGCTCCGATAACAAAGGTGATGACAACGGCGGGGGTGATGGAGGTGATGCGTTTTCCGACAAAATATACTGAGGCCAGGACAAGCCCGAAAAAGAAGGCCCAGATGTATACCGGATAGTGGGTGAAAAGATGATCGAAGAGCCTGGCCAGCGTAACGACCGCGATCACCACACCTCCGAAAATGGCGATCAGGAAATACAGGTCCGTATGTCTGGCAAATTCTTTCAACCTGCCCCGGATCAACAATTTCACAGCCTGAAATCCAAAGGATTTGATAGCATTGATAAGTCTTTCAAATACTCCTGTGATCAGGGCAATGGTGCCGCCGGAAACCCCAGGTATAACATTGGCGGCTCCCATAGCGACGCCTTTCAGTACAATGATCAGGTAGTTCATTAGAAAGAAATTGAATATGTGGGCCAAAAATAAGAAAAATGCCACGGTTGTGCGGAGAAAAGATAAAGGGATGCGCGTGTTTTCTCTGGAGATAAGCGTTGCGTTACTTCATCCCACCGGTTTAAAAATACTTCATCCTGCCTTTAAATCCGTGCATATTGCCGTGAATTCCTTACTTTAGTGAAATGATCGCATTATGGTTGGCCTTGGCTTTTCTTTTTGCCGTGTTGGCATATGTATTATTGTATCCCTTTACGATACGCATAAATTCAATACAGGACCGGTATTCCTTTTCCATCACCCCGGTAATTCAAATGGATCTGATCATGGGGGATGGTTCTCCGCTTTTGCTTCTGAGGGTGTGCATGATCCCATTCCGTATCCGTCCGCGAAAAGGTACACACCCCGGCATGTTGTTTTCCGGGCTTACCGGAAGGGAAGAAAAAAAAGACAGCACAGGTCGAAAGAAAAAAGATGCCGGGAAACGCATACGGGCCATATATCTTTTTTGCTGTGGACTGATACGGAGTTTCAGGTTAAAAAGATTGGTCCTGACTTTTGATACAGGGAATTACCCCTTGAATGCAAGGCTGGTTCCTGTGCTGACCATGTTTCATGGCAGCAAAACCGATATAAGTATAAATTTCCTGGATCAGAATTATGTAGATATTCAAATACAAAGCCGTTTGGTGCATATTCTATGGCATGGAATTTTACTATATTTACGGGTAAGGCGTGCCGGGATAAAACATTAAAAAAGGAGGACATTATGTCAATGAATTATGATGAAACATTTAACAAGGTGCTTGATCAGTTAAAAGAAATGGTAAGGACAGAAACTGTAGTCGGGGAGCCTTTTTCACTTGGCGAATTCACCTGCGTGCCTGTGATCAAGGTGGGTGTGGGATTTGGCAGTGGCGGGGCTATTGGAAAGGGGAAAGGCAATGAAAAGCTTGATAAAGGCGCAGGCGGTGGCGCAGGTGCCGGTATAGGCATGACGCCTATTGGATTTTTGGTTAGCCGGAAGGATGAGATATCTTTCCTGGCCTCGGACAAGAAAAAGGGGCTGGACAGCATTTTTGAAAAAGTACCGGACTTGCTTGAGAAAGCCATGGAAATGAAGAAAAAGAAAGATCCGAAAAAGTAATCCGGTTCAAATGTTGTGAATGTATTGCAGAAAGCGGATGCATCCGGTCAGCAGCATGGGTTATTCTCTGATGTTGATGTCCTGTAGTATCTGCAGGATATTGGGGTCCAGTTCGATCTCAGGCAGGAATTCCGTCAGTTCTTTGTAGTTGGTTGGATTTTCATGAATGGCCTGCGATAACTTTTCATAGGCTTCCTTTAGCAGGCCGAGTTTGAACAAATAGGCTACTTTTCGGTATATGAGGGATGTATTGTCCTTTTGTTCAGACATGCCTGCATCCAGGACTTGTATGGCTT
>JAGYMZ010000050.1 GCA_018400295.1 Bacteroidales bacterium
CTAAGATGGGCAGATTTAATGCGTACATTAGACGTTTTAAATTTCTGGTTAACACAGGCAGGCATTTGTATTTTTATTTTTTCCATTTGAAATGAAAGTGATCAGCAGAAATCCCGATAAGCCCGGAAAGGTGGTGCGCATATTGCCCGGCATACTGCTATTGATCCTGTTGTTTTTGTTTATCCTCCAGTTTGCCGGTGGCTGGTATCTTGAAAGGGAGATACGTCACGCCCTGAAATCAATGGAGGGGCCTGTGGCGATTGAATTGGAAAATGTGCATGTGCGTTTGATTCGCCGTTCGGTGAAACTGGAGGGCTTGGCGTTAACCCTCAGGAATAAAAGAGATACCCTTGTGAATTTTCGGGCCGAAGAACTGAATGTTACAGGGATCCGGGCATTAAAATATTTGCGGAGCAAGGAACTGCATATTGGCAGTGTGGAGATCCTTCATCCGGATCTTAATGGGAAAATGAATATACAGGATGAAATACTGCCGCTGTTCAGCGATGCATTGAAAAACGATTCCCTGGGGGAGCCAGGGGGCATGGAACGGTTTGTATTGGGGCGGGTGACCATATCGGGTGGGAACATCAACATCCGCGATGTGATGGGCAAGATCCCTGCCGTGAACCTTTCTTCCATCCAGCTGGATCTAAGGAACATATGTTATCATGCGGGCAATGCATCCCCTGATCTCCGGGTTGTTTATGAAGACCTTACACTGCATACAGGTGCGGGTGATATTTTTCTTCCGGAAGGTTTCTATGGTCTCAAATTCGACCGGACCACTTTTTGTTCGGCCGGCTCTTTCTTTGAAATGGATGCATTACAATTGACCCCTGCATATGGAAAATATGAATTTGGGCGGATCCATGGTAAGCAGACCGACCGTTTTGATGTTGACGTGTCCAACATCCGGGCGCGGGGCCTGGATTATGCTGCGATGCTTGAAGGCAGGGTGCGGGTGCGGAAGTTTTCTGTTGAAGGGGGTAATGTGTTAATATTCAGGGATAAAAACATACCTTTCGATCACAGCATCTATCCTCCATTGATCCGGACCGCACTCATGAACGTGCCATTTGCGGTTACCATGGATACCATCGAGATCACGGATTCATATGTACAGTACGAGGAAGAGCTGCCGCTGGCGGAAGGGCCGGGCATGGTTTATTTTTCCGATATGGATGTGCGGGTTTTTCATCTCAGCAACCGTCCGGATGATCATGCTGATTTTCCCAGCATGCATATCCACGCCCAGGCAAAGCTAATGGGCCAGGGTAGGGTTTCCCTCCTGCTTGATCTGCCAATGGATATACCCCGGGATACTTTTTCCTTTTATGGAAAGCTGGCACGGATCGATTTTAAGGAAATGAATCCCATGACTATACCCAATGCACATCTCCGGTTGCTTTCCGGTATTGCTGATTCACTCATTTTTTCTGCCCGGGCGAATAATGATCATGCCCGCGGGATCATAACGATGGTTTATCATGACCTGTCGTTTGAGGTACTTAATAAGAAAAAGGGGCATGCCCGGAGAAGCGGGTTTGTTTCTTTTATGTCAAATGCCTTTGTTCGCAAGAACAACCCCAGGGGAAACCGGGATCCAAAGGTGGCGGAAATGTTTTTTCTGAGGGACAAGAATAAAGGCATGCCGAATTTTGTCTGGAAAACGTTGCTGAGTGGGATCAAAGCAACGGTGCTCCCCGGCCACAGGGCGAATGCAAGCGCCGGGGAGGTGGAGTCCGGTACGCATTAGTCGGCTGCGATCAGACCGGCTCTTTTAATTTTTTTGACAGTGCTTTTTCCTGCTGCTGCATATGATTCCCTGACCGAAGAACGTTTCATTTTCGAAGTGCGGCCGGTCCATACCAGCATATCCCCCTGGTTGGTATATATATTGCTTTCTATGACTACCGGGGCGTCCGGGCGGGTATATCCCGGTGCATTTACCATAGCCTGGAAGTTGTAATAATAGGCATAATAATTATAATAGTATGAGGGCAGGTATTCACCATTGCCCGGGATGAAATTCATTTCCGGATCCAGTCCCTGAAGGCTGAAGATCAATATGCCTTCCACATTTTCACGGTAGAGGGTGCGTTCAAATTGTTGATATTTAACGATGGAATCCCTATGCATCATTTCTGAAACAGCAACGGCCATTGTTCCTTTTTTTCTGAGAAAGCCGGCGACGCTGTTTTCAAAATCCCGGCTGAACGCTTCATCCTCATGAACGACCATAACCATGAGTTTTCGGAAGGGTTCTCCCTGATATTCATTGTTTTTCCAGGTGGTTTTTATGGAAGTTGTACAGGAAATAAAGAAAAGACACGGCAGAAGGATGAGCGCAATGAATCTGAATCTGTTTTTTATCATGTATGGATGTTTTTTTGTATACGGTGGTTACTAAGTATCCTTACGTAAGATAGAAATTTATTACATTGGGGGTGTTTGCCATCCGGGTCATTGAAAATAATAATTATACAAGGTATGGCCCGATCCGGCAATGATGTTCAACTGACCATCGTTCAGCAAACTACCGACCCGTATTTGTGTTTTTCCGATCATGTCGGGAGTGCTCAGCAGGTTGCCTTGCTTGTCAAACAGGTATATCTTACCGGTTATGCTGGATACGATCCCGATAATGTTCTCATTGTCTGACAGGGGTATGATGACCGGCGAGGAACGTATTTCATTTTTGAACGTATGGGTCATAATGGGATTTTTAAATCTGTTAAAGACCTGGAGCCGGTTCTTGTCCAGAAAAATAAAATCTTTATGTCCATTGCGGTCAAAATCCTCGTATAAAAAATGATGTTCCGGGGAAAAATCACCGAAATCGGTGCGATCCAGCCCTCCATTGCTTTTAATATACGTTAGTTTCCCTGCTTTATCCGTTGTGAGCATAATGCCTTTTCGGGTGTTGGTGTGGTTCACATAGAAAAGAGAATTCTTTGCGTTTTCCAGTTCTTCATTCAGGATGATGCGGTCATTTCCCCGTCTGTCGGTTATTTTCACATCCCCTTCCAAGTCGGAAACAATGATGTAATCTTTTCCGGATGCCCGTATATGTTGAACCGGTGCAACTACTTCATGCCTGGCCATGGGTTTTTGCCATCCCTTTACCGGAAGCCCTTTGATGGAATAGTTATAAATTCTGTTATCTTTCAGTGCAAGCATGATCCTGTAATTGCGTGTGTGATCATAATCAAAAACGGCAAGGCCATTGGTGGCTTCCCGTGGCAGTTTGACCGGATAATCCTTAACATCCCGGCCCAACAAGTCTATCAGGTAAATATGATCAGCGGTATTAAACAGATATTGCAACTTGCCGTTTTTGAAGTAATCCACAAGGAACACGTCACTAAGGACGTGCCCGTCGACAGCTCTCTTCCAAAGGATTTTACCATTGTGATCGATCAGGTACATGTGGTTATTTATATCGAAAACAATGATTTTTAAAGTATTGGTATTATGATCCCGCACAAAATAGGGTTGTCCCTGGATTTCTTCTTCCAGTGTTACTTTCCATAGAGCAAAGTCTTCCTGGATATAGGAAGGATTGTATTTCACGAAGAGGTTGGTATAGAACATGTCATGGATGAAAGAGAATTGCAGAACGGCCCCTTCAAAATTCTGCAAGGTCTTTTTATGTGTTTCCAGGATCCGGGAAACACCTGGGCGCATCACTTCAGAGATCAATCCGATCGTATTTCTCGTATTTATATAAAAGAATATATTGGATTTATCTGAGATATTATCGGCAAAACGGTGATAATTAATATTGTTTTTCAGTGTTTTCCCGGTTGTATACGTATTGATGTACCGTTCCAGTGCCCGGGATGAATTGCCAAAGATGATAAATTCATCGATCCGGAAGAAGTAGGCATGTTCGATGCTGGCAAACAGTCCCCCGAACAAAAGTTCCATTAATCCCTGACCTTTCATTCTCCGGATTTTGTAATTTTTATGGTTCAGGGAATAAACCGGATCAGCCAGAAGGTCCAGATTGGCTTCTGAGCGTTTGATGTCGTTAACACGGATGAGTGCATAAGCATTGTCGGAAAGGGACAGCCCGCCAGTGTGGGTTATTGCGAATGTTACTTCATTTCCGATCCATGGCAGGGTATGCTTGATAACATCCCGGCTGGTACTGGCGTTGAGTCTTCTTTTATTGTCTTCATATTCCCTGATATATCCGTTCTTACGGATGTGTTTCAGGTATTGTCCATAATATCTTTCAAAGTCTTCAAATCCCAGGCTGATCAGCAGGTTGGTGTTGTATGGAAGAATACGTGGTGATGCTGTTCTTTTTGGTTCCTGTCCCCGGAACAGATCCATCAGTTCAAACAGGGAATCATTCAAAGAAGTATACCCGTTAAGCAAGATTTCATTTTCTTTCAATATCAGGTCAAGTTCTGTCCAGGAAGCAAAATGATGCAATTGGTCAAGCAAGGGGTAATGTTTTTCAGCCGACAGGCGCTTAAGCACACCATCCAGTTTGGTGGCATTGATATAAATGTTGGCATCTACATTTTTTCCGGCGGTTGAACGGACTTTTGTAAATTCCGGGGACTGGATATGTTGTTTGTTTACCATTGTGTAAATGGATTGCTTCAGGACTTCCGGGTTCTTGCTGCAGCCAAACACATTGTTTTTAAGGTAAAAATAGATTGGGTCGGTTGATTCTGTGATCCAGACCGTTGATCGCAAATAACGGGTTTCTGTTACCGCGGTACTGCCGGTCAGGCTAAGCAAAAAGTCTTTTACACCAGCCGGTTTAAGCGCATTGTGTAAATCTGCGACATAGAGGCTGTGCATTTGGCCGTTGCTGTCCGGCACCAGGGCCAGATAAAAACCATTTTTATGTATGGCTTCTTTCACGGGAGGGAACAGGTTCAGGGTGGAATCCAGTTTGGTTGCATCTTTTAATATGTCATGAATCCCTTCGATCGTTGAGATGTCTTCCCTGAATGCATTTGACCCTACAAACCTGTTCCATGTTTGGTCCAGGTCCCGGATCTCAGCGAAAAAAAAGGTGTTTTCCGGTATGGCTTCAAGGGGTGGGCGCGCAGGGGATTTAAACGTTGTATACAGAAAATAAGCGCTACCCAGAAATGCCAGGATACCGAGGATTGAAAAAACGTGTTTTGGCTTTATGTTAGCGTTGTACATACCTGGTTGCTTCTGTCGGCACTGTCAACAATGTCTCAAGGTCAACAGAAAGGTTTTATTAAAAGTATATCACACCCAAAGATAAGGGATAATCGGTTTTTATCCCTTTGAATAACGTACGACTAACTAACAATCATATGTTGATTAAGTAAAAAGGTTAAACGGGGGCCCCATGCTGAAGCTTTTGCGGTGATAAGGGGTTGTGCCATGAACGGCAATGGCCCTTCTGTGTTCGATGGTTGGGTAACCCTTATTATTATACCAGTTGTAAATGGGATGATCCGGATGAATGCTTCGCATGTAATCATCCCTGTATGTTTTGGCCAGAACGGATGCGGCGGCTATGGACAGATATTTCTGATCTCCTTTTATCACACATTCGAAGGGGATCCTGGTTTTATTTAGAAAGCGGTTGCCGTCGATAAGCAGTAATTCCGGATATTGTTTCAGCTTCAGGACGGCCTGGTTCATTGCTTCAAAAGTGGCGTTCAGGATGTTTATCTCGTCGATGGTTTGATTGTCAATCAGAACGACCGAATAGGCAAGGGCTGTTTTTTCAATTTCTTTCCTGAGCAGTTCCCGTTTTTCAGGGAGCAATAATTTGGAGTCGGTCAGGAAATCATTCCTGTATCCGTGGGGCAATACCACCGCTGCTGCACAAACAGGGCCGGCGAGACATCCTCTTCCGGCTTCGTCGCATCCGGCTTCAATGTATTTTTTAGTGAAAGACGTAAGCAGCATAGGTCAGATCAGGTTATAATTGTTGATCAGCATAGCCATCAAAAGCATCCAGAGCAATGCATTTTGAAAGGTTGTTCTTCTGCTGATCGAATCAAGATAAAAAGCTACAAGAACGGTCAATGGTATGGCAATGACCATTTCAAGGACCGGGAATGCTTCACCGGCAAAAAATGAAGGCAGCAGTGAAAAAAGCAAGAACCACAAAAATAAGGATATCTTTTTCCGGATCATAATATTTTTTTCCTGAAAGTGCAAAAGGTAAAAAAACCAGGAAAAAATGATCAGTATGGCGGTCAGCCCCCAGATCACATACAGCATAATATCGTGTGGCAGCTGGATGGTATTTCCCTGGGTAAAATACCGGAAATACTCTGCCAGCCGGTCCGGATAAGCTCCTGCGATGTAATACAATGAAAAAAGATAAATGTATGGGGTTGCTGCCCCGATCATGCTTATGATCCATTCTTTCCAGGTGGCAATGCTAAATGAGATGAGCATGGACCAAACCAGGAGCAAAAATACAATGGAGGGGAAAAAGAACATAGAAGCGACCGAAATGTAAATACTTGCACTCAGGATATCCCTTCGGGAATCATGCTGGTCGTAACATTTAAGCATTCTTTTGAATGAAAGGATAATGAAAATATTGGCTACCGACGCCGGATGGAACGTGAGGGTTTCCTGCACCTGACTGCCCAGGATGATCAGCACAAAAGCAGGGATCAGGGTGTTCCGGGAAACGAGTTCATGCTCATTCAGCGTGGCATTCAGAAACATTGCCTGAAAGACGAGCAATAGATATCCCAGTATGGGTGCGGCAACGGGCCAGTGTTTGATCGCTCCGTTGACCAGTTCAAAAGCAGGTTGCAGTTTTGTTGACGCTGCATAGACTTCAGGAAATATAAATGCTTTCCCCCAGAGCAATAAACCGAGGAGGATCAATGTGATTATCTGGCTGAGATAGCTGGATTTGAAATAACGGATCAGCATAGCGGGGTGAGGGATTACGTGTAAGTTGCCAGGTCATGGCCAAGGTCTTTCCTGTAATACTTTTTGTCGAACCTGATCTTTTCAGCATTTCTGTAGCATCCGGAGAGTGCTTTTTCCAGGGTTTCTGCCAGGCAGGTAACGGCAATGACACGTCCGCCGCTGGTATGGCAGGTTCCCTCAACAAGCTTGCTGCCGGCATGAAAAAGAAGGGCATCCTGAACATCGTCCAGGCCGGTTATTTCCAAACCTTTTTCATAAGATCCCGGATATCCCCCGGAGACGAGGAAAACAGCGGCCGATGTCCTGGGATCGATTTCAACGTTTTGACCCTTGAGTTTTCCCTCAGCGGTGGCTTGCAACAGGTCTACCAGGTCGGTTTTTATTCTTGGTATGATCGATTCCGCTTCGGGATCTCCCATACGGACATTGTATTCGATCACATACGGATCTCCGTGTACATTCATCAATCCAAAGAAAAGAAACCCCTTATAGGTGATCCCTTCTTTCCGGAGGCCCTGAACGGTAGGGTTGATTATCCTTTTGTTGACCTTTTGCATAAACACATCGCCGGCAAACGGGACAGGGGAAATGGATCCCATTCCGCCTGTGTTGAGCCCTGTATCTCCCTCCCCGATTCTTTTATAGTCTTTGGCTTCAGGGAGTATAACGTATGAATGGCCATCGGTAAGAATGAAAACCGACAACTCTATTCCGTCCAGGAATTCCTCTATGACTACTTTTTCACTTGCGGGCCCGAATTTCTTATCCCGGATCATGGCATTCAGTTCATCTTTTGCCTCTTCCATGGTGTGACAGATGACAACCCCTTTGCCGGCTGCAAGGCCATCCGCCTTCAGTACATAGGGTGGTCGCATGTTTTTCAGAAAATCCATGCCTTCCCGGATCGTATCGGATGTAAAGGATCTGTGGTTGGCGGTGGGAATGTTGTGCCTGTTCATGAATGCTTTTGCAAAATCCTTGCTTCCTTCCAGCATGGCCCCGTTTTTGGAGGGGCCTGTCACAGCCACCCGCTTGCATGCATCACTGGCAAGGAAATGGTCGTGAATGCCTTCGACCAGGGGGGCTTCCGGACCCACAACAAGCATATCAATATTGTTGCTTTCCGTGAACCTGCAAATGTCATCAAACCGCGAGGGATCAAGGTCGACATTTTCTCCGGTCCGCGCTGTTCCGGAATTACCAGGGGCAATGTATAATTTGCCGGCACGGGGACTTTGGGCTATTTTCCAGCTGAGCGCATGTTCCCGTCCGCCCCCGCCCAAGATGAGGATGTTGAGTTTCTTGTTCATAAAGGTCATGTATTTAGCACTTTTTCGATAGATTGCCAGAGCTGTTCTGCGGTATTTTTCCAGGTAAACAGTTTTCTGCGTTCACGGCCTTTTTCTATCAGTTCTTGCTGAAGGCCGGGATTTTCGGCAAGATCCATCATGGCTTCTGTTATTGAACCAATGGAAAAGGGGTTGGTCAGTATGGCTGCATCACCTGCTACCTCGGGCATCGAAGTGACATTCGATGTGATCACCGGTGTGTCGCAGTAGAATGCTTCGACAATCGGAATGCCAAAGCCTTCAAAATAAGATATGTACGTCAGTGCCATGGCCGAAGCCATAACCCGGTGCAATTCTTCGGAAGTAAGTCTGCCGCTGAACACGACATCATTTTTAAAAGACATGGATCCAAACGATCTTTTGATCTCCCTGGTCCACCATTTTTTGTTACCGACGATGAGTAGTTTGATCTCCTTATGGCTGTTTTTCCGGAATTGATCGTATGCGGTAAACAACCGTGCCAGGTTTTTCCGGGGATGCAGGGCCCCTACAAATAAGAAATAGGGCTTGCCTTCTGTATATTGGTTGCGAACGGCTTCCTCTGTTTTTTCATCCAGGGGGGTAAATACTTCATTTGCGCCATTATAGACTACGTCAATTTTATCGCCGGGAATTGAATACTGGTTAATGATGTCTCTTCTGGAGAATTTTGATACCGTCACAATGCGGTCGGCTTTCCTTGCATATCGCGGAAAAAAATGTCTGTAATAATGCCTTTCCAGAAAAGGAAGATCTTCGGGATAATGTTCGAAGTTCAGGTCGTGAAAGACAGCCAGGGAACGGATATCGGAAGAAAGGGATAAATAGGCATCGGGCGACAGGAACATATCGGCTTTTATGTTTTTTAGCACTTTGGGTATGGTGTGTTCGAACCATAAATAATATAAAAAAGGATGCCTGGCCTGGGGATGTGCAACGACGGGCTCGATGTTGCCGGAAAAAATGAAAGAGTCGTCAAAAGGACGGTCGAAGATGAAAAAGAATGTATGTTCTTTATGCTCTTTTGTTATGCGTTTCAGGGTTTCGAAAGCGACCCATCCAATGCCTTCCAGTTTGTTTTTGATAAGAAGCCTTGTATTAACTGCTATGTTCAATGTTTTTTATTGTTGGGATAATTAAGATCAAATAGTGAACGGGGCTCAGATATTTATAATAAATTTGTACAAATTTATGATTTTTTCCCAAGGGATTTATTGACCGGCCCATAAAATCCCACGGGATATCAAATCATTTTCGAAAATTTTCCATGCAAAGAAAATTTCTTACAAACCTTCTGCTGTTACTTTTCCTGAACCTTTTGGTGAAGCCTTTCTGGATTCTGGGCATTGACAGGACCGTGCAAAATACGGTTGGAGAAGAAGCATATGGCTTGTATTTCTTTATTTTAAATTTCTCTTTCCTGTTCAATATCCTGCTGGATATGGGGATCACGAATTTTAACAACAGGAATATCGCGCAGCACAAGCATTTACTGAACAAACATTTTTCCGGGATATTGATCATTAAGTTGCTGTTGGCTTCATTTTATTTTCTGGTAACTTTTTCGGTAGCCCTGATCATTGGTTATGGTGGCCAGCAGTTGTATTTACTGGCTTGGGTTGCATTAAACCAGTTTTTGCTCTCGTTCATCCTGTATTTGCGTTCAAACATATCCGGTTTATTGATGTTCCGGACCGATAGCTTTCTTTCTGTGCTGGACCGGTTGTTAATGATACTTTTTTGCAGTATTTTATTATGGGGTCATGTAACGGAAGCGCCTTTCCGTATCGAATGGTTTGTCTATGCCCAAACCCTTGCCTACCTGATCACCTTTTTAATTGCATTCGGCATTGTGGTGAAAAGAGCCGCCTTTCGCCGCTTGAACTGGAATACCGCTTTTTTTATCATGATCCTGAAACAAAGCTTTCCCTATGCAATGCTGATCCTTCTGATGACCATGTATTACAGGAGTGATTCGGTTTTCATAGAACGCTTGTTGAAGGGTACTGTCGGGTATCAGCAATCCGGTGTCTATGCCAAGGCATTCCGGTTGCTGGATGCTGCCAATATGATCCCCTTGCTGTTTTCGGTTTTGTTGTTGCCTCTGTTCTCCCGGATGATAAAGACAAATCAATCGATCGTACCCATTCTGAAACTATCGTTCTCCCTTTTATTTACCCTTTCTGTTTCGGTGGCCATCGGATCGGCATTTTACCGGTATGAACTGATGGAATTGCTTTATGTTGGGGATTCCCGCCTGGCTCCATTGGTATTTGGAAAGATCATGTTTTCATTTGTGGCCATGTCATCCATCTATATATTTGGTTCCCTGTTGACAGCCAATGGCAATTTGAAACAACTGAACATGATCAGCCTGGTCGCCCTTCTTGTCAATTTTACCATTAATATTATCCTGGTACCCAAATACATGGCCATCGGATCGGCCTATGCCAACCTTGCCACTCAATTTACGGCTGCCATACCTCAAATCTGGCTTGCTATCAGGGTCTTTAACCTGAAATGGAATGGCAGGTACATACTATCCCTTGCCGGTTTTATTGCAGGCATCCTGGTGATTAATATTGTTTCAAGGCAACTGCCTTATAGCTGGTTGATTAATTTCTGTATCATGGTTGTTTTTTCGGTTGTTTTATCGGTTGCCCTGAAATTACTGGATTTTAAGGGGTTGGCAAAGATTGTCAGGGAAAAGGATTGAGTTGGAAAGGCGAACGTACTGAGCATGGTATTCTGAGATGAAAGAATATTTGCTTGTTCATTGAATAAATTTTCCTATTTTTGACCCTCTTTTAATTTCAGATATCCGGCCATATGATCAGCATAAATAACAACAGTGAATCCAATGCTTCAGGGTTCTTATTTTTTTTGTATAAATGGAGAAAGCCCCTGATCATTGTTATTATCCTATCGGTTGCGGCATCCTGGTTTTTTTCAGGTCCGTTGTTCATTGATCCAAAATACAGGTCCAAAGTGATCCTGTTCCCCGTTTCCACAAATTCAATTTCAAAAGTCCTGATCAGTCAAAGCACCGGAATAAAAGATGATATTCTTGGTTTTGGCGAAGAGGAACAGGCGGAGCAACTGTTGCAGCTATTGAATTCCAATAAGATCCGCGACAGGGTCATACAGAAATTTAATCTCATAGATCATTATGGCATTGATACGACTTCACAGCATAAAATGACCAAGCTTATCCGTGAGTATGAAAACAATGTTACTTTTCGAAGGACGGAGTATATGGCTGTGGAGATATCGGTCCTTGATAAAAATCCCGTACTAGCTGCAAAGATCGCCAATCATATTTCTGATATTCTGGATTCGACCAAAAACCAGATACAAAAAAACAGGGCCAGGAAAGCCATGGAAATTGTGGCTGGAGAGTATGAAGAAGTACAGAATGAGATCCGCTGGATCATCGATTCCATGAGGATCATCGGGAAACACGGAGTGCATGATTATGAAACCCAGTCGGAAGCGCTGAATGAACAATTAGCCATTGCGGTGGCAACAAACAATAAGCGGGCCATCCGGGATCTGGAGCAAAGGCTTGATGTCCTGGCGGAATATGGGAGCCGGTCATTATCCCTGAAAAACCTGTTGGAGTATAAAACAGAACAACTCGCTTTATTGAAGGGTAAGTATAAAGAAGCCAGGGTAGATGCCGAACAGATGCTTCCGCAAAAATTCGAGATCAACCATGCTTTTGTTGCAGACAAGAAGGCGTATCCCGTTCGCTGGATCATTGTGGTCTTATCGGCCATGTCTTCTTTATTGCTCACGGTCCTGGTCATAATTATTATTGAAAATTTCTCATCCTACAGAAAACAGCCCAGGAGGGATACACCTGGGAAAAGTAATGGATCATCATAATACAAGATATATGAAAGATTACAACAACAATGTAAGTGTACTGCACATACTGTGGAAATGGAAATACCATATCGCCATCATTACCGGTATTGCTATTGTTCTGGCAATTGTCTTTTCCAGTCCTTTTTTCATTACACCCAAATATAAATCAAATGCGGTGGTATATCCTGCGAATATTTCATCCTATTCCGATGAAAGTGAAACCGAACAAATGCTTCAGATATTGCAATCAAAGGATATAAAGGATAGCGTGATCAAAAAATTTGATCTGGCACGGCATTATGACCTGGATAGCAATTACAAATATTTTTACACCACCTTGTATTATGAATACGGGCAAAATGTCGATATAAGTAAAACGCCTTACGAATCCGTCGAGATCATAGTTATGGATGAGGATCCTGTTGTGGCCAGCGAAATGGTACAGGCCATTCTTGATTTTTATGATGAGAAAGTACGGAAATTGCATAATCAGAAATATCTGGAGGTCATCAGGATGTATCATGACATTCTGCGGAAAAAGAAGGGAGGAATTGATTCGTTGCAAATCCGCTTAAGCCAGTTGAGCAAGGAATACGGATTGATCGATTATGATGCTCAGGCGCTGGAGGTAACCAAAGGCCACCTGAAAACGATCATGGGTGCGAATAAAGGCAATATAGATCAGGAGGAGGTTGATCGCCTCATGAATAACATGAAGGAAAGGGGCGGGGAATTGATCACCTTGGTTGAGTCACTTCGAAATGAAGCCAGGACCTATGCGGATCTGAAGGTAGAATATGAAAATGCCGTCCGTTTTTATACAGATGCCTTCACCTATTCCAACATCGTTACGCATCCATATCCCTCAGATAAAAAATCGTACCCGGTGCGCTGGCTGATTGTGGCCTTTACCGGATTATCGGTTTTCTTCCTGTCGGCAATCATTATCGTGTTGATTGAACGGTACCGCCTCCATTTCAAGGAAGAGCTTGCCTTTATAGAAAACAAGGACAATAACGACAAATCGGAGTGAGATTGCTGGATTTACTTGAAAAATATAAATATTACTGGGTATACGGATTGAGCTTTCTTTTTATTGCGTTCAATTCATACCTGATCGCTCATGAGCGATACTGGGGTTTGCTTGTCCCGGCCTTTCTGGTGCTGTTATTCTTGTACCTGTTTTCCCTGGATAAAATCATATACCTGATCACATTTCTTACACCCCTGGCGGTAAACTATCAGAATTATCA
>JAGYMZ010000051.1 GCA_018400295.1 Bacteroidales bacterium
GGGATATACAACACCCCCAGCGAAGAGAAATTCATTGAAGACACCTATGCCGTGTGCAAAAGCATTTCCATCGACTATGGCGTGATGGAGAAAGCCGAAAACGTATATGTCCGGGCCTCTGAGTTTGGCTGGTCGGACCTTGGCACCTGGGGATCCCTTTACGATATACGCTCCAGGGATGAGCAGGGCAATGCGGTGATCGGCAGGAATGTGATGTTGTACAATTCCAGGAATTGCATCGTCAATGTCCCCAATGAAAAGCTGGTCGTACTCCAGGGGCTTGACGGATACATCGTGGTTGAGGAGGAGGAAACCCTGTTGATATGCAGAATGGATGATGAACAAAGCATCCGCCAGATCGTCAGCGATGTGAAGATTGAAAAGGGGGAGAAGTATGTGTGACCGGGTTTGAACGACAGGAACCGCAGATAAAATTATGAAGCATAGAAATTCCAGGGCATGGGGAAAGAGACCGAGCGGAAATTTTTAGTCCGGAACAACGATTTTAAGTCCCAGGGTAAACCCGTATTCATTCGCCAGGGGTATCTGAACAGCGACAGGGAAAGGGTGGTGCGTGTGCGGATCATGGGCCGGGCGGCTTTTCTTACCGTTAAAGGCATAAGCCGGGGCCTTACCCGGAAGGAATTTGAGTATGCGATCCCTGTGGCGGATGCGGGGGAGTTGCTTGGGCTGTGCGAGAAGCCCCTCATTGAAAAGGACCGTTACCTGGTCGAATACAAGGGATTCACCTGGGCGGTGGATGTGTTTCATGGGGAAAATGAAGGACTTGTGCTTGCCGAGATCGAACTGGAAAGCGCGGGACAATCGTTCGAACTTCCCGCATGGGCCGGAGCGGAAGTATCGGGTGATCCGAAATATTTTAATGCCCGTCTGATAAAGGAGCCATTCAAAAATTGGTGAACGATGGCTTTCATATTCTGAAGGCCGGGGTAGCGGTGAAGGAAAGGGGGCCGGGGCAGAAAGCAGGCAGTCCGGTATTTACTTTGTGATGATCCGGCTCAGTTTCTTATTGATCCTGCGGCTGAGGTCTTTCAGTTCTTTTTGTTCCCGGAGCAGTTGCAGCATGTGGCTTTCGTCGCTGATTTCCTTCAGCTTTTCGTTATTCCGGGATATTTCCGCTTCAACTTCCCTGGCTTTGAAGGAAAGGAGAGAGGTTTCAACCGCATATTTCAGCCGTTCTTTTTCTGTCACCACGAAAATCCGTTTATTGATCCAGTTTTTGCTAAGCTCATACGGTGAGCTGAGCAGGTCCACGGCCAGGTCCCGGACCTCATCGTTGTCGGAATGGATAAAGTGGCCCTGGTCGGGTATGGTTTCGTTGTGATGGGCGGATAGGTATTCTTCGTAGATCCTTTGATATAAGGGGTTCTTGAATTCTATCCCGTCCTGCTGCAAGTCGCCTATGATAAAATTTGCCACCTTCACGGCGGTGTCCACCGGCTTTTTCCGTTCATCGTGTCCCCGGAAAACGATCTCTTCCCTGCCGTAATTGAGGAGCAAACGTATGATGTCCCTTTCCTGGAAATTTGCATCGCCATCCTGCAGGTCCTTCTGTAGCTGCGCAGGATATTCGGTGGGTTCGGGGGGTTCCTGCGGCTGTTCCTGTTTCTGTTGTTTTTTCCGGTGCTTTTTCCGCAACAGGCGGTTCATCTCATTCACAAGTGCCGGTTCCGGGACATCCAGTATCGCGGAGCATTCACGGATGTATACAGTGCGGTAAATAACATCCGGTATCAGGGCAATGGTTTCCACGATCTCGCGTATGAGTGCCCCGCGTTTGACAGGGTCTGTGCTGGTTTCTTTTTTAAGCAGTTGTGTTTTGAAGGTGATAAAATCGGTGGATTGCCGGTCCAGGAACTCAAGCACATCTGCAACGCGGTGTTTCCTGACGTAGGAGTCCGGGTCTTCCGATCCGGGGAACAGGACAATGCGGACGTTCATTCCCTGTTCCAGGATAAGGTCGATGCTCCGGAAGGAGGCTTTGATGCCGGCCTCATCCCCATCGTAGAGGATGGTAATGTTGGATGTATAGCGTTTGATCAGGCGTATCTGCTCCACGGTAAGGGATGTACCGGAAGAGGCGACGACATTTTGGATGCCTGACTGGTACAGCGCTATGACGTCCGTATACCCTTCAACGAGGTAACACAGGTCTTCCCGGATAATGCTGTTCTTGGCAAAATACAATCCGTACAGGATCCTGCTTTTGTTGTATATTTCTGATTCCGGACTGTTTACATACTTTGGTTTTTTATCGTCTTTTACCAGGATGCGTCCCCCGAAGCCCAGGATGCGGCCCGAGAGGTTATGGATGGGGAAGATCACCCGTCCGCGGAAGCGGTCGTAGGCCCGGTTGTTTTCCTTTTCAACGGTGAGTCCCGTTTTGACCAGGTATTCTTTTTTATAGCCGTGCCGGAGTGCATGGCTTGTAAATGCATCCCATTCCTCCGGTGCATATCCGAGGTGGAACAATTCAATGGCTTCTTCCCTGAATTCCCGTTCCTTCAGGTAGGACAATCCGATGGCCCGGCCCTTGTCGGTTTTGAGAAGCTGTTCCGAAAAGTATTTTTGTGCAAAGGCGTTTACATGAAAGAGGGTTTCCCTTTCGTTCATTTCCCGGATTTCTTCGGGGGTTTGTTCTTTCTCTTCGATCTCGATGCTGTATTTCCCGGCCAGGTATCGCAATGCTTCCGGGTAGCTGAGACGCTCATGTTCCATGAGGAAGGTAACCGCATTGCCTCCTTTGCCTGAGCTGAAGCATTTGAAAATATTCTTGGAGGGGGATACGTAAAAAGAGGGATTGGTTTCGTTGGTGAATGGTGAAAACCCTTTATAGTTCTTTCCGGTTTTTTTCAGGCTCACGAATTCACCCACAACTTCCTCGATGCGTGCGGCATCCATGATCTTTTGTATGGTTTCCCTGGGTATCAATGCGGGTTGCAGGATAAACGTATCAACATATAATATAAAAGCATAAAGATAAAAGTTTATGGGGTAACCTTAAGGCCGGAGTAGCAAAATTTTCCGGCCCCGGGATCTTTCATCTGCTTTTTGGCTGCGGCCGGGCCTGTTACATGGTGTGCCGGAGCCTTCCCGGCATGTTCCCTGTGTACCGGTTTACGGGTGGCGGCGGGATGCGTGCGGTCACATTCCATAATGTTCCCTGATCTTCTTGAGTTCTCCGGGTTTCATACCATCCGGTTCATGGCCGGCCATCCTGACAGTGAAGTAGATCCGGGCGGATTTGGCCAGGATATCGATCAGGTCGAAGGCTTCCGTGATGGTACCGGCCATGGCCACGGCGCCATGTTTTTCCCAGATCACCGCATTGTGTGTCTTCAGTTTTTCGATGGTCTTTGCGGCCAATTCCTCCGTGCCTGGGATGGTAAACGGGACCAGTCCGGTTCCCTCCGGCAGAAAGAGGATCGTTTCCGGGTGCATGGAAGTCAGCATCGCATTCAGTTTCTTTTCAGAGGTGAACGCAGGGATATGTGTCAGGGCGATCAGTTCGTTCACATGGGTATGCAATACCGCTTTTTCTTTGCGGCGGTTTTCAATGATCATATTGTGTATGGCCAGGTGCGCCGGCAATTCAGAAGTAGGCAATACCTGGGGCCGGTCGTATTGGTCTTCGATTTTCTGGAAGGCATGGCCGTTGTCCGTGATGCGGATCCGGCAAACATTGGATGACGGGTCATGGGCCAGGTCGCGCATCCGTGTCCCTGTACCGCTGATCATAAGATACTGGCCGGCCAGGGAGGCATAGGATTTCCTGAGTTTGTGCAGGGTATTGTTTTTTATCCGGTCATGGTCGATGGTGACCAGGTCGGTGATGTTGACCGACATATTACCGGCATTGCGTTCTGCCCATCCTTTGTTCCAAAGGTATTCCGCCACTCTGGCAATTTCATCCCGTATGTTTTCGGCCTTGTCTGCATTGCTGAAAAAATTATCCATCATCTTTTGGTATTAAAAAATCCCGATAGAAGTCCCCGGCATTCTTTCTCCAGGATGCCGCCCATGACCTTTGTTTTGGGGTGGAGCATATCCGGGTTGATGAGGCGGTACCCCCGTTTTTCGTCCCCGGTCCCGTAAACGATGCCACCGATCTGTGTCCAGTAAGCGGCGCCGGCGCACATGGCGCATGGCTCCAGGGTAACGTACAGGGTGCAATCGTTCAGGTATTTGGCACCCAGGAAATTTTCCGCTGCGGTGAATGCCTGCATTTCCGCATGGGCCGTGACATCATTCAGTGTTTCCGTCATGTTGTATGCCCGTGCAATGATCTTTTCCCTGCATACGATCACGGCCCCTACCGGCACCTCATCGTTGTCGCGGGCTATACCGGCCTGTATGAGGGCCTGTTTCATGTAGTATGTATGGTCAAATTCGATCCGGGGCATCATGGCTTGTCTTATCACAAAATCCAACAACACATAAATATAGTCATTTTTTTCAGGATGCGGGCAAGCGAAATACAGGGGAAAAACATGTTCCGGGGGGCATAAAAAACTTAAGGGAGCCTGTCCTAATCGGGCAGACTCCCTTCGCTCATCTGATACCGTAGCATCAGGAGAGCGCCAAGCTACAGTTATTGTGACCAACACGTTTGAAGAACATTCCGTGAAGAGTGTCCTTCGCGGTGTCGAAGTTCCGGTTTTGGCGTTACCCGGTAGGGTGTTGCCAGTTTCCGAAACAGCAGCTCTTTGCAAGAACGTCCAACTTACCTACAGCCTTTCGGCTTTGAGCATCTGGCTCGGAACCTTGCTCTGCCCCACCGAAGTGAAGCGTTGCGCGGTTCCTTCTGCGCTGAGCCAGTCTTTTATCACTCGCCTGGTAAAAACAAATATACAAAAATCCGGGGGGTGAAGTCAAGCATTTCTTCCTTTATTGAATCCACAATGTATAAACATGGTTTATGAACAATTGTTAATAAACCAGCGCTTTGTTAAATCATTGGAGATCAAAGTTCTATATGTTTTATGGGATTTGCCATGGGCATGACGTTTTTTTTGTACTTTTATTCATTGCTTACATTTAACCGGACGCTTATGTCAGGATCGGTAAAAAGAATGGATTTTCAGCGCATCCTGGAATTGATGCGGAAGTATGACAAGGAATCCATTTATAAAAAGGTCAGCCGGATCCCGGAAAGTGATGACCTGTATGAGGCCCTGGATGAATATGTGGACCTGAAAAGTCTTACGAAAGTGGCGGTCCTGGGGATCGATATCTATCGCTATGGCCTTTACAAGCATCTGGAGCAAACCATGATACCGGTATTGTTCAAGATACTTTTTGAAAAGGCAATACGGTTGTGCCTGGAGAACAATCCGTACATTTTTCAGCGGTATAACCGCGACCGGCTGGAACGCTCTTTTATATCCACGGGCGATGGCGGGTTCCTGGTTTTTGACACGCCCATACACGCCCTGTTCTTTGCGATAAATTTCGAGGTGATGGTAAGGGCCTACAATGCCTACCACCTCTTCCCCAAGCTCAGGAAGATCATCGGAAGCATCAGCCTGCGGTATGCCATAACCCGCGATACGATCTTCAGTTTTGACAACAATTACTACGGCAGTGCCATCATAAACAATGCCCGCATCCTGGAAAAGGATAGTCTGAACCGGTGTTTGATCGATCAAAATACGTACGACTGGTTCCTGGCGAATATGGATGGGGTGGAAAACCTTCAGGTATATACGACGGAGGATATCGGCAACATCTATGAATTCCTGGATTACAACAAGGATTTTATCACGGAAGAAGGGAACGGGATACTGGACACGGAAGTGTCGCGCCGCTCAGGCATCATCAATGCGGATATCCTTAAGATCGGACAGATCCGGTCTAAAGAAATACAAATGAACATTTATAACCTGCATTTACAGGTTACCATCAAGATATACGCAGACGACCAGAAAGAAAGCAAGCGTACCATTACCGTGACCCTGGGCAATCTGAACACCGCCGGGATCTGATCATTCCTCCAGGGAAAAGATCAGTTGCCAGTTCTGCTTGCTGATCCACTCGTCCATGATGGCCCTGAAATCCCCGTACTGGTTTACCCCGATCTCGGGGGTATTAATTTCCAGTTCTTTCCTGATCGTTATTTCCCCGGGCTTTTTTTGCTCCAGGCTTATGAGTACAGAGCCGATCTCTTTGTTGATCTCTTTGCTTTGCAGGGGCGTCACCAGCCGGATGTTTCCGGGCAGACGCACGGATGCTTCATAGGTTTCGCGTATGGGGTTCTCAAGCACAAAGGGATCTTCCCTCAGGGCGCTCAAATAGCTTATATGCCATTCTGCCGTGCCCTGCTTGCTTTCCGGCATGGTGAGGAAGAGATAATGTGCGTTGGTTTCAAAGGGATCGTCCTTTTCAATTTCCAGCCGGATCCTTGCCCGTTCCACGGCAAATTTATCTGTTTCCGCCGTCCGGATCTCACCGGGGGATATTCCCTGCACCAGTTTTTTGACATGTTCTTTGTCCCGGTATATCCTGGCATACGGATTGGCCGCGTATTTCAACCCGAGTTCGACCGTGCCGGTTATCCGGCCCGTATCGCGGACGGCAAACCCTGCTTCGAAGTGAACCTCTGATCTTTTATTGATCCCTTCGAATGTTCTCAGGCTTTCCACGGCACCGTCCAGAAGCAGGGCTTTCTCATTGCGCAGGGAATAAATAAGGTTCTGATCGCCGGTATGCGTGGGCGACACATACCATTGTCCGGATCGTACAGGGTTTGCCTGTACCAGGTAGTCTCCGAAGGTGAGCAAAGTGCCGGCGGATTGGCTGTAAAACTTTTCCGGGACCAGGGCAACGGTCCTGGCATTGATCCCGGCTTCGATAAGCAGTGATGTGAGAAGCACGGCTTTTTCAAGCGGGGTGCCGCCGTTGCTTTTCCAGACTTCCTCCGGGGTGCGGCAGGCAAATCCGGTGTATTTTTCAGGTACATTCCACGTCCTCAGGTCGTTCGCCACCATCTCCTGCAGTGCGAACATGGTTTCCAGGGGTTCTGCTTTCTTTTTTGCGATGGCCCTGGCTTGCGAGGCCAGCTGCGGCCCAACCTGAAAGGTAAAGGCCGGCTGGTTCACAAACCGGAAATATGCCCTTTTCAGGTCGCCGGCCGAGCTGAACATAACGGCCGGCTTGTTTCCCGGGTCGATATGGCTTTCGCGGGAGGCGGCGCCGGTGTTGCGAAACGACCAGGCAACTGTTTTTTTGCCGTCTTTTTCGCTGATCACGGGGGCTGTCCTGATGTTGAATGTTTTATGCTCGAGTGACTGATCTCCGGGAATGTTTACGATGAGTTGCATATCCCTGACCGGGGCTTCCTGCAGGACCTCCTCGAAACCCATGAAGGCCGGCATGAAATCCGCCTGGGTATGGATGGAATAATCCAAATGTATCACCGCTCCTGTCTCCAGTCCTGTATGGGTTACCACCATTTCCCGCAAATGGTTGTATTCGGGTATGTTTCTGGCAAAGCGTGGCAGCACTTCATTGAATGCATTTTCCGGGACCTCCACGGTTGTACCGTCGGCCATGACCGTATAAGCCTTGTTGATTTTGATGGATTGGAATTCAGGGTTGTAGACAATGAAGGTTTCTCCCTGCTGGCGGTGGAAGGAATAATGGGTGTTTAGTCTGACTTCCTTATAAAGATGGTAGTCATAGCTTCCGTCGGGGTTTAGCGTGTATTCTTTGACCAGCTTTTCGTATAAAGCGTCCGGGCCATGATCCTGTGCCGTGGCCGGATAATACAGGGTGCTCAGGATGGTGAACAGCGCAATAAACTTTTTCATCGTATCTGATTTTAACAGGGTTATTTTTCAATTTTCAGGATGACGGGGTTTTCCGCGAAGGTTTTTTGGGATTCCACGGCTTTCCGGTACCCGGGCCATTCGTGGCTCGGATAGATCCGTTTGTTCAGGGTGATCTCTTCCGAGAGGGTAAGCCGGTTGGCTTCAGGATCTAAGTCATAGCCGCCTTTGAAGGATGCGGCCTCCGATTGGAATGCCTCTGCTTCCGGCAGGAAGACCGCTGTGGTTTTGTAGGGCAGCCTTACCTGCTCATGCAGCCTGACCAACCTCGAACACCGGTCGCGGAAGGCATGTTCCCTTTCTTCCAGGTTTGTGTTCTGATGCATGTGGCTCATGCCGCGCATGAATATTTCCGTGGCGGCAAACGGTGTAAAAATGATCTCCTCTTCAGTGACCACGGCATATTCCGGTATTTCGTAGGTGATATCCAGCCGGATGGGACCGGACATATAATCGTAGGGGTCGTCATAAGAAATATGTGTCAAAACCGCCCGCGGATGCTCCTTTTTGATTTCGGCTTCAATGTTCTTTTCCCACCGGGAAACGGGGGATCCTGTGAACATGCGGCGCAGGGCTGCATCGGATTGGCCTTCGGCGGTTATGGTGATGTTTCCCTGCAATGTACCGTTTTCCAGGATCTCCGAATTGCCGTTCATATAGAGGTAATGGTTTTCAGGGGGAGAAACCGGGGTGATCATCAGGTCTGCAGTTTCCGGGACCCCAAGCAGGTAATTCTGCTGCTGCTCCGCACTGGACCACAGCTCCCGCAGGAAAGGCACCCATGTGGGATCCAGCAACAGGTAGGTGCCGTTCTTTTGTTTTACCACCGTGACGCTGTGGTTGAACTGGTCGGCCGGGATGTAATCGATGCGCGAACCGGCCATGGTCATCGCAGCGTAGGATTCAAATCCGGCCGCCCTGAGCATGGTTACCAGCATTCCGGCCTTGTCCTTGCATACCCCGCAGCGGTCCAGGAAGGTCATTTCCCCCTTGTGCAGGGTGTATCCTTCCCCTTCACCCATGGATACCCCGGAATACCTGATCTCATCCGCTACCCAGTGTGTGAGCAGGGAGATGGAATCCATCTCGCTTTTCGCTTCCGTGAGGATCTCATCCACTTTATCCTGTATTTCCGGGGTCACGTCAAAGCTGCCGTAATCTTCATTAACATTGTAAAACCATGCGCTTTTGGCGTTCCAGTCGGGACTGGTGGATATGAGCAATTTGGGTGCAACGTCGGAAGGGGCGACCATCCAGGGTTCCCTTTTGACGGGCCTGATGTCCTTTTTGGCAAATGTGTAGATCATTTTGCCGTCCCTGAGAACGGCAGAACAGCGGGCTTCCCCGTTATAGAATTCAAACTGCACGGTTTTGTCTTTGGGTATGCTTGTCTGATATACTTTTTCCTGCATGGGTTCCCTGTTCCAGAATTCCACGATGTCGTAAAAATGTCCCCGCATCGGTGGAATATAGCGTTCATCGTCCTTTTGACCGGCTTCCAGCAGGGCGTATGTAAAGCCTTTCCTGAACAGGTGCACATCGACCGCATCCCCGGGTTCCAGCCGGCCCACTTCGATCATTTTTTCCCTTGCCCCCCAGTAAATGGCCCGGGCCGGTGCAGGGTAGTCAAGGACATTGGCTGTGTCCAGCTTTTCGATGCTGCCATCTTTCCGGTAGATGGTTACTTCCCTGATCTCAACATAGGCGGAAAGGGGATCGTACCCGATGGTTATTACGGACAGGTCCCTGGCCCCCGAAGCATTAAAAACTTTATAAAGGCGATGCATTGTTACATAACTGAGGCCGCTTTCCTGAACGTCAACTTTGGTGCTGTCGAACAGGACAAGGTAATTCGCACCGGGGTGTGCATCTTTTGACTCAGAATGATCCAAAGCATTCCGGACAGGATCCGCCTGCAGAAGTACCGGGCATGCAATAGCAACATATAAAAGAATCCACTTTTTCATTGTATCTACATTTCGTTGGTTATTGGATGGTATTTACATAAACCCTGACGGGGGTGTTTTATCACAAGGATAATTTCAAAAGCGCTGTAAAATTAGTAAAATATTAATAGTTTTGTTTTTTAGCCCGGATAATTCATAAACCTAAAAGGTAAAACGCTGAATTATCCTGACGACAAAGAAAAGCTAACAATTTGATTCACTTCGTTTTCAAATTGCAAGCTTTTCTAAATCGGGGTTAAGCAGCGTTTGATTTTTATACGAACGCGGTACATTCATTGAAACCATAAATTCGCTGATCATGAAAAGAGCAACCTTGCATTTTTTGGCAATGGCCCTGGCCGGGGTGTTTGTCATGTTGTTTTTCCCCCGTTGTGAACGGCCGGAGGAAATCCCAAGACCGGAAACGTTTTCTTTCGTTTTCATGACCGATATCCATGTCCAGCCGGAACGGAACGCCGCGGAAGGCTTCAGGATGGCAGTGGAAGAGGTCAACCGGCTGGCCCCCGATTTCGTCATAACGGGCGGCGACCTCATTATGGATGCCCTGGGGCAGACATACGGGCGTGCGGACAGCCTGTATGAATTGTACGATGCCATTGCTTCCGGCATTGAGGCGAAGGTATATAATACCATGGGCAACCATGAGATCTACGGTATTTATGAAAGCGCAGGAGCCGACCCTTCCCATCCGGAATACGGTGAGAAAATGTATGAGAACCGGCTGGGCCCGCGCTATTATTCATTTGAACACAAGGGGTGGAAATTCCTTATTCTGGATTCTGTGGAAGATACGGAAAAGGGAAGTTATATCGGGATGATCGATGCGGAACAGCAGGCATGGATCAGGGAAGAGCTGGCTGCCACCGACACGGCCATGCCCCTGGTGATCAGCACACACATCCCTTTTATCACCATTTTCAAGCAGGTCTGGTATGGCTCCACCTTACCCAACGACTCCAGTCTGGTGGTCTGCAATGCCAAAGAAGTCCTGGACCTCTTCGATGGATACAATTTGAAGTTGGTGTTGCAGGGCCATTTGCATACCATTGAAGATATATACGTGGATGGTACCCATTTCATTACCGCAGGAGCTGTTTGTGGCCGCTGGTGGACCGGCCCCAACCGGGGTTATGAAGAAGGCTTCGCCCGGGTCCATGTGCGCGGGGATGCATTTGACTGGGAATATGTGGATTACGGATGGGATCCCTGACCTGAGAAGATATTGCAAAAAGCCTGTTTACAGTACACAGGGTATTCATCGCATCATGGGGAGCTTGATCCTGTGTCCTGAAGAAAAATACGGAAAGATCTCCTGCATTTTTTCATTAAAACCATATCAATTATGTCTGAAAAACGATTCCAGAAATTGCCCATGCGCAATGAAGAACATGGATTTGAGTGGGGAACCCCTTTGCTGGATGACCATGGATTTTTAAGTATTGAGGATGAACGTGTAAAGATCGCCGGGGAGCCGGTAAACTGGTGGGTAGCCAACTACGGTTTGCCCCTGCATATTTTTTACCTCCCGGTCATCACGGATAATGTCCGGGCCTTCAAAGAAGTATTTGCAGAGCATTATCCCAAGGGGGAGATCCGTTTTGCAGGGAAGGTCAACCCGCACCCTACGGTGTTTAAGATCATGAAGCAGGAAGGTGTCGGAGCGGATGTGGTATCCATGAACGAAATGAACGCTGCATTGATGGGGGGCATTGACCCCTTGCATATTGACGTCAACGGGAATGCGAAGTCGAACCAACTCATCGACAAAGCTCTTGAGCACGCGATGTTTTTTGTGGCCGACAGTTATGAGGAAATGAAGATCATCAACCGGAGGGCGGAAAGTATGGGGAAAAAAGCACGCACCGTGTTGCGGGTTTCAGGGTTCCACATGGATAATATCACGGATGCCAACATTTTTACCGCCGGGGTATGGTCCAAGTTCGGGGAGAACATAGAGCATGTCCCGGAGATCATTAAAGCGCTCAGGAATTTCCCATACCTGGATTTTCAGGGGTTCCATTCCCATATCGGATCGCAGATCACCGAGCCGGATGCTTATGAGGTCATGATCGGCAAGCTGATCGAGCTTGGGATGATGCTTAACCGGGAAGGCGGGAAATTCAGCTTACTGAACATCGGGGGCGGATTTCCTGTTGATTATGTCGACAAGAAGGAGTGGGAATATCTCAAAGAACGGGTACGTAACGGATATGTTGAAGCCACCTCCGGGCACCCGGAAGAAACCTTTGTCTGGAATAACGAGCTGGGAGGCATCGGCCGCAATCCCGACGGTTCCATTAATCCCGCTATCTGGTCCGGGGAAAAAATGTATTCGGATTTCCCGAAGTCCGGCATGCTGGCGCGGATACTACAAGGCCATACGCATGTGCACGGGCGACAAGTTTCCATTAAGAAAGCCCTGGAAGAAGCCGGCAACCCCGTGATGGTCATCGAACCGGGCAGGAGTATTGCGGAAGGTTCAGGCATTACCCTTTCAAAAGTCAGTCATGTCCGGAACGTTGCAGGCAATCACAACCTTACGACCCTGGAAGCCTCCGTGACCAGTTTCGCCACGGCCATGCTGTTGCCGCCGGTTAAGCCCTGGACAGTGATCAACCGGCCTTTGGATTACGACGACAAACCTTTTGAAACCTTCCTGGCAGGCAATTTATGTTATTCGGGGGATATTATTTCCAAGTACAAGGTGTTCCTCCAGCGCAGGCCCGTGCGTGGGGATGTGCTCTGCTGTTACAATACCGGGGCATACGACCCCAGTTTCTTTGCAGCCAACACCAATGCCTTTCCCAGGCCCACGCGTGTGCTGGCAGACCGGGATTCCGTGATCTCTGTGATTAAAAGGCGGGACAGCTTCGGTGATATTTTTTCCATGGATGCTTATTAAAAAGGTAAGCGCGTGGGTTATTGTATGATACATAAAAAGGTTGTCTGATGGGGAATATAATTTTTACGAACGGGAATGTTTTCACAGGATTGCGTGACCGGCCCGAATGGTCCACCCTGGTTGTTTCGGGCGGTGAGATCGTGTTCATCGGCAACCGGGAGCGGGCCATGGAGTATAATATTGCGGGCACAAGGATCATAGACCTGAAGGGCAAGACCCTCATGCCCGGGTTTTATGAAGGCCATGCCCACGGCACCCTCGGTGGCTTGCTGATGAACTGTTGCTTGTTGTCTCCCGGGAAAAGCATCCGGGATTACCTTTCCATCATCGGCGATTATTGCAGCAGCCGGGAAGGCCTGCGTCAGGTCAAGGGCTTTGGCTGGGTCCACGGATTCTTTGGGACCGGGGGCCCTCTTAAAGAAACGCTGGATAAGGCCGTGCCCGGCATTCCGGCAGTATTTCTTTCCATTGATTACCATTCCTGCTGGGTCAATTCCAAAGCACTGGAAATGGCGGGCATAGACAAGCACACTCCGGACCCGCACGGAGGCAAGATAGAACGGCATGA
>JAGYMZ010000052.1 GCA_018400295.1 Bacteroidales bacterium
CCCCCCTTTTATCTTTATACTTTTATCTTTATACTTTTATCTTTTATCTTTTATCTTTTATCTTTTATATAATAACCTCCAATCATATATACCATGGCCAAAAAGTACAACATACTCCTTGTCGACGACGACCGGCTGCTGCGGCAGATGACGCGGGTATATATGCAGCGCAAAGGATACAACCTCGACCTGGCCGAGAACGGCAAGGATGCCCTGGATAAATGCAGGGAAAAAGAATACGACCTGATCATGATGGATGTCCGCATGCCCGTCATGGACGGGCTGGAAGCCACACGCAGGATCCGCCGGATCGAGAAAAGATCCGGGAAAAAGCAGGCCCCAATCGTGGCGGTCACTTCTTCCGCCAATGAAGACGTCTGCATCCGAAGCGGGATGAACCATTATTTCCAGAAACCGATCCTGATGGACCAGATACAGGAGATACTGACTTTTGTGGAGAAGAAGTAGATTCCAGTTAGGTCAAGATAAAAGATAAAAGGATAAAGATAAAAGTGGGGGAAGGATGATCAATGGCTACTTTAGCAGGGCATGGGTTTATTTCTTTTGGTTTTTTCTTCTTGATCGTTGTACTATGGCTCCGAGGATTTTTATTAATTCAGCGGATTCCTTTATTAGCAGTTTCAATTGCATAGCTTTGTCGGGTTGAAGATCCTGGGTGCTTTGAATGAGTCGTAACCAGTAATACGATTCCCGCATTTCCCTGAGGGAAATCAGCACTTTATTGGTGAAATCCGCTTTTGAAGATCCGGCTTGAGACTCCTCATAATTTGCACCTGAAGAGCTGCCGGATTTAATTAATTGATGAACTATGACACGGTTTCCAGGTGTTTGGGCAAGGGATTTCGTGAATCTGATCACATTTGAGGCAAAATTGAACAAGCGGATACAGAGATTATTGTTTTCCATTACCATGGTTTCTAACTAATAAATACCCAATCTCCGGGATTGTACCCATTTTTATGGCATAAAATTTTCGAGATCATTATAATTGAACATTATAATTGAAACCATCATCCCCCCACTTTTATCTTTATCCTTTTATCTTTTATCTTTATCCTTTTATCTTTTATCTTTATCTTTTTATCTTTATCCTTTTATCTTTATCCTTTTATCTTTTATCTTCATTCATGTATCTTTATCCTTTTATCTTTTATCTTCATTCATGTATCTTTTATCTTCATTCATGTATCTTTTATCTTCATTCATGTATCTTTTATCTTGCTCAGTCCAGCTTCAGCACCGCCAGAAACGCCTGCTGCGGCACTTCCACATTGCCTACCTGGCGCATGCGTTTCTTGCCTTTCTTTTGTTTTTCCAGCAATTTCCGCTTACGCGTGATGTCGCCGCCGTAACACTTGGAGGTTACGTCTTTGCGCATGGCCTTGATGGTCTCGCGGGCGATGATCTTGGTGCCGATGGCGGCCTGTATGGCCACATCGAACTGCTGCCGCGGGATCAGCTCCTTGAGCTTGACACACATGCGCTTGCCGAAGTTGTAGGAGTTGTCGCGGTGGATCAGCGTGGACAGGGCATCTACGGATTCACCGTTCAGGAGGATGTCTAGCTTGACCAGGTTGGCTTTTTCGTAGCTGCCCGGCTGATAGTCGAAGGAGGCGTAACCCCGGGAAATGCTTTTAAGCTTGTCGTAAAAGTCAAACACGATCTCTGCAAGCGGCATATCAAAGGTGACTTCCACGCGGTCGCTGGTCAGGTAAACCTGGTTCTTAAGTTCTCCGCGCTTTTCAATGCACAGGTTCATGATGGGGCCAAGGTATTCGGATTTGGATATGATCTGGGCGGAGATATAAGGTTCTTCTATGTGGTCAATATGCTTTTGATCGGGTAGCCCGGAAGGATTATGCACCTCCAGCAATGCCCCCTGGTGGGTGATGACATGGTAAGAGACGTTGGGTACCGTGGTGATCACGTTCATGTCGAACTCCCGGTCCAGGCGCTCCTGTATGATCTCCATGTGCAGCAGGCCCAGGAATCCGCAACGGAATCCAAAACCCAGTGCTGCAGAGGATTCAGGGATGAAGGAAAGGGATGCGTCGTTGAGCTGTAATTTTTCCAGCGAATTCCGCAGGTCTTCGTAATCGTCCGGGTCGACGGGATACAGGCCGGCAAAGACCATGGGCCGGACTTCCTGATAGCCTGCAATGGCCTTTTCGGAAGGGCGTTTGATATGGGTAATGGTATCGCCTACCTTCACTTCTTTGGAGGATTTGATGCCGGAAATGATGTACCCCACATCCCCGGCGCTGAGCATCTTACGCGGCATCTGTTTGAGCTGCAGGATGCCGATCTCATCGGCTTCGTATTCCTTGCCGGTGGCCATGAATTTCACATGGTCGCCCTGGTGTATCCGTCCGTTAAATATTCTGAAATATGCGATGATGCCCCGGAAGGAATTGAAGATGGAATCAAAGATCAGGGCTTGCAGCGGGGCTTCGGGATCGCCGGTGGGCGGTGGTATTTTATGGATGATCTCCTCGAGTATGCGCTCCACGCCGTAACCTGTCTTGCCGCTGGCCTCAATAATGTCTTCGCGCGCACAGCCGGTCAGGTCCACCACCTGGTCCTTCACTTCTTCAGGCATGGCGGTGTCCATATCCATTTTGTTCAGCACCGGGATGATCTCCAGGTTGTGGTCTATGGCGAGGTAGAGGTTGGAGATTGTCTGGGCCTGCACGCCCTGTGTGGCATCCACGATAAGCAATGCGCCTTCGCAGGCCTTGATGGCGCGGGATACCTCGTAGGAAAAGTCCACATGGCCGGGTGTGTCCAGCAGGTTCAAAATATGCTTTTTACCACCGAAATGATGCACCATCTGGATGGCATGGCTTTTTATGGTAATGCCCCGTTCCCTTTCCAGGTCCATGCTGTCCAGTACCTGCTCTTTTACTTCCCGTTGCTCCAGGGTATCGGTAAACTCGAGCAGCCTGTCGGCCAGGGTGCTTTTTCCATGATCAATATGGGCGATGATACAGAAGTTTCGGATATGGTCCATGGATGCAAAAATACAATATTATGGCAAGGAAAAAAGGAGGGATTGCTAAAGATAAACGCATGCATCCCCTCCGGAAACGGGGGGTGCATACTTTTATCAATGATCTTTTTCCCTTACAGTTCTTTAAGCCGCAACACCAGGTCGACCACCCGCATCGAGTAGCCCCACTCGTTATCATACCAGTTCAGGGTTTTGATGATGCGTTTGCCAAGGACTTTGGTATATTCGGCATCGTAGATGGAAGAATACGGATTGCCTACGATATCTGAGGAAACCAGCTTTTCTTCGGAATATTTCAGGATGTTCTTCATGCCGTCGGTGCCGGCAGCCAATCTTACCGCCGCATGCACATCTTCCACCGTCACATCTTTTTCCACTTCAACAACGAGGTCTACGACGGAGCCATCCGGCACGGGGACCCTGGAGGCCATGCCGTCAAGCTTTCCTTCCAGTTCCGGCATCACTTTGCCCACGGCTTTGGCAGCCCCGGTGGTTGTGGGTATGATGTTTTCAGCAGCCGCCCGTCCGCGGCGCCAGTCTTTATGGGGCACATCGGCCAGCCTCTGGTCGTTGGTATATGCGTGGGTCGTGGTCATCAGCCCTTCCCTGATGCCAAATGCATCGTGCAGCACCTTCACCATAGGCGCCAGGCAGTTGGTGGTACAGCTGGCATTGGAAATGATCTTATGCTCTGCTTTGAGCCCTTCGTCGTTCACACCCATGACCAGGGTGAAATCAATCTCATCCTTGGCGGGTACCGTTAGGATAACCCGTTTGGCACCGGCTTCGAGGTGCGGGACCAGCTTGTCCCTGGTCCGGAATATGCCTGTGGCCTCGATGACCACATCCACCTTCAGTTCTTTCCAGGGTAATTGGGATGGGTCGGAGATGGCCAGCATCTTCACTTTCTCATTGGGGGTGATCAGGTAATCCCCTTCCAGGGTGATCCCCTGCCCGAAGCTCTGCATTACCGTATCGTATTTGAGCAGATACGCCAGGACATCATTTTCGAACAAGTCGTTGATGGCGACAACATCCACATCTTCCCTCCGGTTCAATATCCTGAACACAGACCTGCCTATACGGCCGAATCCATTGATGGCTACTCTCATTTTGCTTCTCCTTTCTCTTGTAAATTGCGGTATGCCAGAATGACGTCGCGGATACGCGATGCCTGCGCCAGGGCCGCATGATACCATACCAGGGTTTTCAGCATGCGCCCCTTGCTTTTCATGGTAGCGATCTTATCGTAAACCACCGAATGCCTGTTTCCGATCACATCGGTGCTGACGATGGGATCTTCGACGACCTCTATAATGTCCGGGTGTTTTTCTGCAGCTTTTGTGATGGCCTTGTTGATCACGCCAATATCCACATTTCCTTTTTTCAGGATGGTGGTAAGGTCGAGCAGGGAGCCGTTGGGTACGGGCACATTCAGGGCCGAGCCTTCGATGCGGCCCTTGAATTCAGGCATGATATGTTGTATCCATTCCGGACTGGGCGTTTCGTTGGGTATGATGTTCTCGGCCGCGGAGCGGCTCCTGCGGAAAGAATGGCCTGCCTTGTCCCTGAGCGGTTGGTCGGACGTATAGGAATGCACGGTGGTAAGCATGGCATAATCCACGCCCGCTGCATCATCGATCACCCTGAGCATAATGGCGGCTGCATTGGTGGTCGCCGAACCTGCGGAAACCATCTTATCCGAGGTCTTGATGGTATGATCGTTCACGCCCATGACCACAACCCGGTCGATCACATCCGTGGGCAGGGTGGAAAGGATTACATGGCGGGCACCCGCATCCAGATGCTTTTGCATATCGGCCCGGGCTTTGTATACTCCTGTGCCATCGATCACAACGTCCACGCCGAATACGTCCCACGGGATATCGCCCGGCTCCAGGGATTTTCCCTGTATCATCCGGGCCCGGCCGTTTCTGGACACCAGGAAATTGTTTTCCAGCCCCACATCAATCTTGCCTTTGGTCTCGGCAACCAACAGGTAATGCATTATTTCAGGCCTGCCCAGTTCGGCAATGGCCACGATCTCAATCTGTTCATCTTCCAGGCACAGCCGGTAAATATGCCTGCTCACCTCTCCGAATCCCATAAGTCCTACACGTACCTTGCTCATAGTTCTTCTTTTATATGAATGATGATGTTCCAAAATAGCTAACAAACCGGGGCAGGTTTTGTTTTTTAAAGGAATGGAAAAATGCCTGCCAGTGCGCAGCGCCACGGGTATCTGCCATCCTCTTGTTTATCCTTCCCGGTTCTTACCTTACAATGGTTACCGATCCTTGTATCGTCCGCTTGCTCACGCCCTCCAGCGTTACTTCAAATACATCGCAAACGTAGAAGTACACGCCTTCGGCGCAGTCCTGGTTGGTGTGCTGGTGTTTGCCGTCCCAGTTGATCATGGGATCGGTGGTCTCAAATACGACATTTCCCCAGCGGTTGAAGATCCTGATGAGTATACGGTCGACCGAGGCCAGGGAAGCAGGGATGGGTGTGAAAAAATCGTTATGCTGGTCGCCGTTGGGGGTGAAGACGTTGGGCAATTCGTAGGCCGGGCAGGCATCGTTGGGCACGCATACGATGTTGCTGAAATCGCTTTCATTATTGTTGGAATCCAGTGCAGTTACGGCATAGCAACCGGTCACCGATTGCAGGTTGCTGTGGGTGAAGGTGGTGTCGTTATCCGTGGGGGGGTCCGGCGGGGTGGTATGGATCCGTGTGAAGTCCTGTGTTTCCGTGGAAGCGAAGTAAATATTGTAATTCCGTACATCATCCGCACAATAATGGTTGGGGTTGGTCCAGGTCAGGTGGTTTTCAACATCATCGCATACGGTTTCCACAGAAAGCTCCGGCGGGCAGGGAGGTACGTTGTCGACCGGGACGGCGCAGCGAATGGGTGAAAAATTCTCCAGGGGGTCCACAAAACCGGGGGAATTATAGCTTCCAGTGCTTTGAACATAGTAGCAGTACCGTTCCCCGTTCACCAGTCCGGGATCCGTGTAGCTTTCCGCAGCGGTGCTGTCGATAAGCACATATCCGGTAGTCCCGGGGTCCTGCCTGTAAATCGAATACATACGGTTTATCCAGGGCACATTGAGCTGCCATGCCAGCACATTGGCTTCATCGGTCGGGGCGATCTGCAGTCCGATGGAAGAGGCATCGTGGGAGTATCCAACAAAGCCGGCCGTCAGACTTTCCAGTCCGGTCCGGTAGGTAAACCCCGTGCTGCTTGTATTGAGGTTGACGGAATGATCCAAATACAGGGTATCATCCAGTCCGTTCAGCACGGTGATTTCCTGGAAATCCGTCCCCGTAATGCCACCGGCTCTTTCCAGGCGGTAAATGTATGGCCCGGGTATTTGCAGTGTGTCCAGCTCGGTGGGTTTGGACCAGGCGATGAAAGCCTCCCCGGAGTCCAGGTTTGTGCTGTCGTTGCTGACATTTGTGATGATGGGCAGGTCTTTTTTCAGGTATGTGCATGTTTCTTTGGAAGCGTAGCTTTCCGCACCGTCCGGGAAATAGGCCGTCACCATATAGCAGTATTCCACCCCGGGGACCAGGCCGGCCCCGTTGTTGTTATCGTGGTAGGTGGTATCCGCATGTTCGTTGCCGGTGTGGATCAGCGTGTACCCTGTATAGGCCGGCACCCCTGTTTCACAAGGACCGGGGATGAATCCGTAGGATCCGTTTCTCCGGTACAGCTTATATCCGGAAGCTGCATCGCATACAGAAGTGTTCCAGGAAACATTTATGGCGTTCCCTGCCGGTTCGGCGCTGAGGTTTTCCGGTGCGGGGGCCACGATGGTCATGCCTACGGTGCGAATGTCCACGAGATTCACAGGGAACCCGTCATCCGTAGCTTTGAAAAAGGCATAATACGGCTGCTTTCTTACATGCCGGCAATCCGTATGCCATGTGAAGACCGTGCTGGCAAAACCGGTGCCGGTGCCCGGATCCGGGTTGATATAGGCTGGTTTTACACCTGTTTCAAAGGGTCCCCCTTCCCCGGATAGGGTCAGCGCATCGTTGTCGGGGTCGGTGGCGATCACCTCAAACGACAGTGTGTCGCCGGCTTCGACACAGGTATCGTCAATGGATTGGATCTCCGGGGCACTGTGCTCGCAGGCAATGACCTCGATCTGCATATCCCGCGTCACGCTGCCGATCCTGATCCCGTTCCTCCATTCCTCGATCAGGAAGGCCAGATTAAATTCTCCCTGTTTCAGGGGGGTTTCCCAGACGATATCGCCCGTGACCGGGTTGATGGTAATGCTGTCGCTGGCTTCCGGCAACTGATAGCCCGGCACGGGCAGGCCGCCGGCCCCGCGGCAGTTCACAAAGCGGTAGGACAGACTGTCGCCGTCAATATCGTAAGCCCCGGGATTGTGTATGTATGTTTGCCCCACGCACCCGTTGTCGATGGGTGGGTTCAGAAGCACCGGATTGCTGTTAAAGCCCAGGAAAGGGTTGATCACCAGGATGGTTTCCAGGTAAAGGGGCACGTTGACCGAGTTGGGTATGTTTTGTATCCCCGCGTTCCGGTTGGGGTCTTCCAGCCAGATCTTGTATGTGCCCGGCGAACTGTATGTATGCCGGGCATCTTCGTTGAAACCCGGATTGCTGGACAGGTAGCGGTACACATTCCGGCTGATGTTGTTGGGGTAGTTGATCTTTTCCGTCCGCTTGATCGTACTGAAGGAGCCGTCGCCCCAGTTGATGTCCAGCTCAGGGCGGTCGGCCGGACTGGGTGTATAGGTGTATGTTATGATGGTCACTTCATAGGTCAGGCCGCTGACATGCTTGAGCGTTATCTCACCGGCACGCTGGTGGGTGGCGTGCAGGTATGCGGGAATGAGGAGCGTCAGAAGCAGGAGCCGTTTGGTTTTCATGCATTCATTATGAGATTCATCCCACCAAAGTTAGTAATTATTCCGCTACCCTAACCGGGTTAACCATCCCAAAAATAATAACTAACTTTGTTGCAAACGAAAGGAAAATCCCCGGATGTACCAGCTGGATACCGAAAAAGAAAAGACCGAAATATTGCGGCGGTACCGAAACCTGCTGAAAGCGTGGACGGCCAGGAAGGAGCCAAGCGATAAACGCCTGGTCAGGAAAGCCTTTAACCTCGCGGTGGATGCGCATAAGGACATGCGCCGCAAGAGCGGGGAACCTTATATCTTCCACCCCCTGGAGGTAGCCCGCATTGCTGCCGGCGAGATCGGACTGGGAACGACTTCCATTGTGTGTGCCTTGTTGCACGATGTGGTGGAGGATACCGATTATACGCTTGCTGACGTGGAGGGCCTTTTTGGCGAAAAGGTTGCCCGGATCATCGACGGCCTTACCAAGATAGACGAGATCTTCGACCAGCCCTCTGCATCCATGCAGGCGGAGAATTTTAAAAAGATCATCCTGACGCTGGCCGATGATGTCCGCGTCATCCTCATCAAGCTTTCGGACCGTTTGCACAACATGCGTACCCTTCAGCCGCTTCCCGATGAGAAGCGGCTGAAGATCGCCTCGGAGACCATTTACCTGTATGCCCCCCTGGCACACAGGCTTGGGTTGTATACCATCAAGAGCGAGTTGGAAGACCTGTCCTTAAAACATACCGAACCACAGATCTACGAATCCATTTCCCGGAAGCTTGCGGAATCCAAAGAAGCGCGACAACGCTTCATCAACCAGTTCGTTTACCCGATAAAAAAAGAGCTTTCCAGGCAGGGCATTGATTACCGCATCATCGCCCGGGAAAAATCCGTGTATTCCATTTGGGAGAAAATGCGCAACCAGGGCATCCCCTTTGAAGAAGTGTACGATATTTTTGCCATCCGGGTGGTGATCGATGTACCCCAGGATCAGGAAAAGGTGGAATGCTGGAAAGTGTATTCCATCATCACCGATTTTTACCGTCCCAACCTCAAGCGCCTGCGCGACTGGATCTCCATACCCAAGGCCAACGGGTATGAAGCATTGCATACGACGGTCATGAGCCAGACCGGCCGGTGGGTGGAAATACAAATACGCACCGAGCGTATGGACGAGATAGCGGAAAAGGGATATGCCGCCCATTGGAAGTATAAGGAAAACCAGGATATTGAGAGCGGACTGGATGTATGGCTGACAAAGATCCAGGATCTGCTCAGCCAGGAGGATACCAATGCGCTGGATTTCCTCAGCGATTTCAAGCTGAACCTGTTTACCGATGAGATCTTTGCTTTTACGCCCAAGGGAGAGATGAAAAGCCTTCCGGTCGGGGCCACCGTCCTGGATTTCGCATATAACGTGCATAGCCAGGTCGGGAATACGGCCATCGGCGCCAAGGTGAACCATAACCTTGTGCCCCTGAACCATCCGATCAAGAGCGGTGACCAGATCGAGATCATTACCTCAAAAAAGCAGTTGCCGCGGGAGGCGTGGCTCGGTATCGTGAAAACGGCACGGGCCCGGTCCAAGATCAAGGCGGCCCTGAAAGAGGAAAAGAAGGCCCATTATAAGGAGGGTAAAAAGATCCTGGATGAATATTTTTCCAAAGCCGGGCTGAACAATACCCGGGATATCCTGAATGAATTCAGGAAATACAGCGGGATCAAAAACCTTTCCGACCTGTATTATGAAACCTATCGCGGGGAAATACAGCTTAAGGACGTTAAAGATTTCAGCCAGGACAGCGAAAAAAGCGGTTGGTTCCGGTATATAAGCCGGCCATTTACAAAATCCCGTACCACCGAATCCAGGGACCTCATCAAATCCATCGGGGAACAATTGAAAAATAAACCGGAATCACTGCTCCTGGGAGACGAGATCGAGGAGCTGGATTACGACATCGCCAAATGCTGCAACCCCATCCCCGGTGATGATGTGGTGGGCTTCCTGAAGCCGCGGGGGCGCATTGAAATACACCGGACCAATTGCGAACGGGCCGTACACAACATGTCGCGCTATGCCAACCGCATCGTTAAAGCGAAGTGGAAAACCGATGAGAACATCGGTTTTCTGACCGGCATCCGGGTTGAAGGCATTGACCGGAAAGGATTGATCAAGCAGATCTCGGAGATCATTTCCGACAAGCATAACATCAGCATGCGTTCTTTTTTCATGACCACCAGCGATGGTGTTATTCAGGGGGAGATCATGCTGTATGCCCAGGATAAGCGTACCTTGAATATGCTCATGGATAACCTGAAGAAGGTGCCGGAGATCCAGAAAGTGAAACGTATTGACCGTGCAGATATCCTGCTGAGATAGTTTTTTCAATATTCTGAATATAAGTCTCTTAAACCATAAGTTGATCCGTTAGGGGTTTTATTTTTATTTATACCAAATTTATTTAAATAAAATTGTGTAATTTTATGGTGAAATTTTAAAGTAATCACAGATGAAAGACAGCAACAGGGATACGTTTGAATCTGTCAAGAAGATCTTCACTGAATACCTCGAACAAAGGGGCCACCGGAAAACACCGGAGCGTTATACCATATTAAAGGAGATATACGCTACGGAGGGCCATTTTGATATCGAAACCCTGTATATCCGGATGAAGAACAATAAGTACCGTGTAAGCAGGGCCACACTTTACAACACGATCGAGTTGCTTCTCGACTGCAATCTGGTGACGAGGCATCAATTTGGCAACAATTGTGCCCAGTTTGAACGCTCGTATAAATTCAAGAAGCATGATCATTTCATTTGTGTGGACGATCATGAGGTAATTGAGTTTTCCGACCCCCGGATCGAAGAGATCAAGGATTATGTGGAGAAGACATTGAATGTTGAGGTCACGCATCATTCTTTGACCTTTTATGGTCATTGTAAAGATCGGAAAGCTGAAAAGTGATCGGGGCATTCCATCCTGATCTGCTTTTTGTTTTACACCAACACAATAGCAAAAACCGCTGAAATATGAACATTGACGTGCTTTTAGGCCTGCAATGGGGAGATGAGGGCAAGGGCAAGATCGTGGATGTGCTGACACCCCGCTATGATATTATCGCCCGTTTCCAGGGGGGTCCCAACGCAGGTCACACCATTGAGTTTGATGGCAAAAAATTCATTCTGCATCTCATTCCCTCCGGGATCTTTAACCCCCGTGCAAAAAACCTGATCGGCAACGGGGTGATCATTGACCCGTTCATACTGCTGAAGGAAATAAAAAACCTGGAAGGGGCCGGCATTGAGGCGGCAAACAATTTGCTGATCTCCCGGAAAGCCCATTTGATCCTTCCCACCCACCGTATGCTTGATGCAGCTTCCGAGGCATCGCGCGGGAAAGAAAAGATCGGTTCCACACTCAAGGGCATCGGGCCGGCTTATTCGGATAAAACCGGCAGGAACGGGATACGCATGGGTGATACCGGCCATAAAGGATTCAAGGACATGTACGAAAAGCTCCGCGACATCCATATGCGCCGCCTGGAGTTTTATGATTTCGATCCCTCCGGCACCGAGCTGGATGGCCTCCCTTTCCGTGAATACGAGCAAAAATGGCTGGAAGCTGTTGTTTCGGCATCAAAACTGAAGCTGGTAGACAGCGAATACTATATAAACCGTGCAATGCAACAGGGTAAAAAGGTACTTGCGGAAGGTGCCCAGGGAACCTTGCTGGACATAGATTTTGGTTCCTATCCCTATGTAACATCCTCCAATACGGTTTCCGCGGGTGTATGCTCCGGATTGGGCGTGGCACCCTCCAAAATCAGGGAGGTGTTCGGGGTTTTCAAAGCCTATTGCACACGGGTAGGCAGCGGGCCTTTTCCTACGGAGCTCGATGATGCGGAAGGAGAAAAAATGCGGAAAGAAGGGCGTGAATATGGTTCTACCACCGGGCGGCCCCGGAGATGCGGGTGGCTGGATATGGTTGCGTTGAACTATGCCATTATGATCAACGGGGTGACGCAGCTTTTCATGATGAAAACCGATGTACTCAGTCCCTTCGAAAAACTTAAGGTCAGCACGCAGTACAAGGATTCCGGCCGGATCACCGATACCCTTCCGTTCGATTATGGCCGGGAGAAGGTCGAACCGGTTTACCGGGAACTTCCGGGATGGAATACCGGTATCCAGCATTTGAGATCTGTGGACCAGTTCCCGGCCCCCTTAACTTCCTATATTTCTTTCATCGAAGAACACACCGGCGTTCCGGTAAGGATCGTATCGGTCGGCCCGGACAGGGAACAGACGGTCATTTAACATCCTTCGGCTGTTTCGCAGTAGAGATAGGGCCGGCGGGTGTTTTTACAGCTTCCTTTTCACCTCAACCTCTTCATAGCC
>JAGYMZ010000053.1 GCA_018400295.1 Bacteroidales bacterium
ACATACCCAAATGCCACGATGCGGGCATCCTGGTCAACGGCACCGTCAGCACCATATGGGGCTGTCCCATCGAAGGTCCGACGGAAATGGAAAAAGCCATCGATTTCACCAAACGCTGGCTGGATATAGGCGCAGATGATGTAGAACATGCCGATCATGACGGTTCGGCCTCTCCCGACCGGGTATACAAATACTTCTCCATGCTTCTGGATGCCATACCACAACCCGAAAAGCACATAGCTCATTTTCACACTACCCGTGGCTGGGGACTTGCCAATGTATTGGCTGCCCTTCAGGCCGGCATTACCAACTATGAATCCACCCTGGGAGGCACCGGCGGACAGCCGGCAAATTTTATCGACAGGACACCGGTAAGTGGCACCGGTGATTATTATTATAAGGACCCAAACATCGCCGGACTGGTCTCCACTGAAGACATGATCGTCATGATGGATGAAATGGGCATTGATACGGGCGTTGATGTGGATATGGTACTGGAGACCGGTCGCATGTTGGAGCGCATACTGGGGCGCCGCCTCCGCTCCGAAGCCATAAAGAACGGACGGATACCGAAGGAATTGACCGGAAGGAAGTAAGCGATACGCAGAGTTGCCCGGATACCGGCGGATTAGGGATTTAGACGGCAATCCCTAAACAACATCCTCCAGCCGGAAGGTATCTTTCACCCGGATGCCTTTTTCGGTTTGCTGCAATGTGCAGCACTCGTTGTAGAGATCGTGCTCGAAAAACAGGATATAATCCTTCTCCAGGGCTTCTCCCAGGAATTTTTCCTTTTCCTCAAGGGTGACCAGGGGGTGCATATCGTAGGCCATAACCCACGGCAACGGGATATGGGCAACCGCCGGCAACAGGTCAGCCATGTATACAAATGTGCGGCCATTGTGTGTAATAAAGGGGAGTACCTGGCCACGGGTATGCCCGTCAAAGAATTTAACCCGGAAACCGGGAAACAGTTCCCCTTCTTCATCGATCAGTTTCAGCTGGCCATGCGCTTCCACAGGTTGTATCATATGCCTGAAATAGGATGCCTTTTCCCGGGCATTCGGGTTTATCGCCCAGTTATACTGGTCGCGGCTTACCCTGTAGGTGGCATTGGCAAAAGCCGGAACGTATGCCCCACCCTCCCTGATCACATTCCCTCCGCAATGGTCAAAATGCAAATGGGTTAGCACCACATCCGTAATATCATCCCGGGTTAATCCCAGTTTTTGCAGCGACCCTTCCAGGCTGTCATCCCCGTGCAGATAAAAATGCTTCAGGAACTTTTCATCCAGGGTATCGCCTATCCCGTTATCGATAAGGATGTTCCTGCCCCGGTCCTGCACCAGCATGCTCCGCATGGACCAGGTACACAGGTTGTTCTCATCGGCAGGGTATGCCTTGTTCCAAAGTACTTTAGGAACCACTCCGAACATGGCCCCGCCGTCAAGTTTAAAATTGCCGGTTTCTATGGTATGAAGCTTCATGGTCAATGGATTTGTCAATAAGAACAAAAAAGGCTATGTTCTGTTCAATTCGTCCAGGGCAAAGGCATAAGCACCCACAGAAACGGCCCTGGAAGTACCCAGCGGGGTCACACCCACGGGAATTTTTTTCACCGGGTCATATTCCACTTTTTCCTGGCTGAACGGGACCGGTATTTCCCGGGAGGTATCCCTTAAAAAAGCGTTCAGGCTGGCGGGATCCTCAAAATTAAAGGCGGTCACCTCCATGCGTTCCAGCGTTTCACCCGAAAGGGTGATAAAATGCCGGTTCATGTTTTCTACGAGGGTATCCAGGAATACCGGATAAGCTCCCGAGAGGCCCCCGCCGATCACCACCGGTCCGTCGACCAGGGAGACTGCATTGGCTATGGCGTCGGCAGCCGACTCGGCCATCCCGGTGAAAGCTTTACGGGCCGCCTGTTGATGACCCCTGAGTTCCCCGCTGGCTATTTGGTATATGACCCTTGCTTCGGGGGTATCCTGTACCTCTATCCCGGCCTCCCGTGCATACACGCGCTTTATGGCCCGTATGGAAACACTGTCCTCGATACTGGTTTGCAGGATCCCGTAGTTCCGGGTGCGGTTGATCTCACCGGCAGCGGAATTGTCGCCCATGAAAAGATGGCCCCGGTGGACGATCCCACCCCCGAAACCGGTCCCGAGGGTTACCCCGAGGAGGTTCCGGTATTCCCTGTGTATGCCGTGATTGCGCAGCAGGGCATTGAGCCTGGGAAGGAAACCGGACATGGCTTCTCCGTATGCGAACAGATCGCCATCGTTATTGATGAATACGGGGATGCCGAAGGCATTTTCCAGCATATTTTTCAGGGCTACCCCCCCGCGGAAAAACGGGAGGTTCTGAAGGTCGCCAATGATGCCGTTCTCAAAATCCGCCGGGCCGGGAAAAGCGAAACTGATGGCCACGGGCGGTTCATCAATGGCGAAACGCACCTCCCGGAATCCATCGATGATCTTTTTCAAAAGCTCTTCCAGTGATCCGGACTCCGCATTGACGGTAACCGCGGGCATGATCTCTTCGCTGCGTTGCACCGCACTGAAAGCAAATTTGGTCCCCCCTGCATCCAGGGTCATCACGATCCGTTCGTCCTGGGTATAATCCATGGCCGGTTTTTGCGCGAAAATACGGAATATTTTGACACATCATTTGATTGCCTTTTACTATGGCAAAACCCCCGTTTACGGGTTTGCAGCATATCGTGTTCATGGCTGTGGGGCCTGTTAGAAATCAAGATTAAGGGAAATATAGATGATGGGTTTGCGGAGGGTTCCGTCCTCAAGGCCCCAGGCCAGGTCCCCTCTCACAAAATAACCGAGCACCCGGCTTCGCAAGCCAAATCCGAAGCCCGAAACAAAGGGTTCCTTTTGTTCTTCAACGGTAATAAGCAGGGAACCGTTACGAATGGTACGGGTAAACAGGGAGTTTTCATCCGAATAGGGCGTCCAGCCGGTCCAGGCAGTACCCAGGTCCCCGAAGCCGACAACCTGGAAATTGTTCAGAAAATCCGACTTGATCGGACGCTTGAAAAAATACTTGAACACAGGCCAGCGCACTTCGGTATTGAACAAAATGAAATTGTTCCCGTTCCGGATGTTTTGTCTGAACCCACGCATATTGGTAGCCAGGGTTTGGTATGCATAATTCTGGGAATAGTCGATGGGTATGCGCGTATTGAATTTCGGGATCAGCCAGTTATCCACCCCGCCCATATAATAAATGAGCTTGTTATCGCCAAATGAAGTGCTCCCGGCTATGCGGTTGGCCCAGATAATATTTCTGTGGATGCTCTGGTAATTGCGGACATCAAACCCCAATACAGCCATATTCTGATCACGCTCCTCTACCATTTCATAATATTCACCGAAAATTTTATAGCGGGTACCGTGGTACAAATTCAGGCCGAGGTTTCGGGTATTGTCAAAAATAAATTCCCCCTTCAAACTCACCCAGTTCCTGTATTCGGTTTTCCGCGAGAGGTTCAGCTGGTCCGTGGACAGAAACACGGCAGCATCGTTGCGGTACATGGCCGTGGCTTTCACAGCCATCACCGGATTGAACGGGTATTTCAGGATATAATACAATTCATGGGAATGATTCCGGGTAATGGAAAACACATTGACATCTTCCACGGACACACGGTGAAACACAATTTCTTTGTCTATACGCTTTTTCAGGTTGCTATAGCTCAGCAGGTACTCATTATTGATCAGGTTCACATTCAGCCTCACGCCACCGACGATGCGATGATCTTCCAGCAGGTCGGTCAACCCAACCTTAAACAAGGCATTAAATCCCGGATTCAGGAAAACCGGCTGGCCACCGCCGGTAAAAGGCTGATATGTAGCATTCAGGAAAGAAAAGTCCAGTTGTGTCGTCATTTCATTAATAAAATACTCTACCCGGTACAGCCTTCTTTTGGGAAGGACCAATTCATCCACAGAATCGGCATTTGCAAGATATTTGGCAGTATCCATACCCAGTTGGAAAAAAGATTGTTTATCAAAAACATAATCCCGGATATCTACCTCACGGGGTTCGTCCATGATGACCACATCGCCCTCATATACATTGAAAAAACGTTTCTTTTTTTCAGGGGTTTTTCCGGATGGATCCGGCAACCTTTCCGGAATTTCCGGTGCATCTTCTGATCTTTCTTTCAGCCGTGCCATGTAAGCGGTATTTTTCAGGGATTTCCGTTCAAGGTTACCAGGAGGCAACAATTCATCCGAATAAATGCGGTACTTATTCCCGCTGAAAACGACCTCCGCATACCGGTTGCCTTTCACGCTTATATCCTGCTCAAGGATATTCCTTGAATAATTGGTCACCGGATACGACCGGGCAAAATACCGGTAATGGGTCACGGTATCCACATAAGCGATAGAACTGTCGAAAGAAGCCAGGTAGCGGTTATATATGCCGCTTTCATCGCTCAGGTATGTAATATGGCCATCACCGAAAGGCATGGGATCTTTTTCATTGGCAAAGGGGGTATTTGTCACTCTGCGCAAAACCGGATCTTTTCGTTTATAATCATACACCCAAACATCGTATTGGTCCGGATATTCACCCGGTGTTGCTTCCGGCATCCGGGACAGTGTATCGGAGTTGCGGTTGGAAATAAAAATGATCCTTGAAGAATGCTCAATAAACCTTGGCTGCAGATCGTCAAAGGGGTCATTGGTAAGCTGTTCATGGGACCCGGAGGAGATATAAAAAATGAACAAATCGGATTGTCCTTTTTGGACAGCCGACATCAGGAGTCGGTTTCCATCTTCTGAATAAGATATGCTGCGTACTTTTTCAAAATTATACAGGATGATCTTATGCTTCTTCCTGTTTTGAACATTGTAAAAATAAAGGTATATCTCGCCTTTTTGCTCCACCAGATATGCCAGGATACGTCCGGATGGATGCCAGGCCAGCAAGGGATAGGTCAGATCGGTTTTCTCATCCAGCCGGTAGCCGCCCTTTTTTAATTTTTTTCTCTTATCCCGCTGCAAATCGTACAGGTAGATCTTATATTTCCCTATTTCATTGGTTACATAACTGATGTGCCTTCCATCAGGAGATACCTTTGCCCGGGTATAGATCCGGTCTTTTTTAAAGCGCTTGAGCATGGGATCATCCGGAAGGTCCCTGCCGGTATTTGGTTGATCGTAATAGTCCTGGTAATAATCCATCCATTCCTTCACCAGGCTTTTAAAAGACAAGCCGATCACATACAAAAACCCGTTTTCCACACTCCGGCTGATGCGTGTCAGGTGCACTATGCTGGGAACAGCGGAAGGACCGTAATTATCAGAAATAAACTTCCAAAGGGAATGGCCGGCAATAATGGCATTTTTTCCGGTCAGGTGGTTAAAATTTTTGCACTTCCCCGAAAGGATAAGATCCTTGAGCTGATTATCAATTTCCGTGTTCCATTCCTCCGCCATGAAGGAGATCAGGCCCTGTTTATACCACCCGGGAAGCGTATATAACGTAGCATTTTTGATCTGGGAGCCCAGGCTTCCGCCAAACATCATTTCGTTGAAAATAACTTCAGATATTCCGGCGCGTATTTGTTCTTCAAAATGGACATAGGAACCATCGAAATACACGAAAACCTTTCTGCCAATGATGTGTGTCACCCCACCGGTATTGTACGACTGCTCACTAGCCAGTCCTACGTTGCTTTGCTTGAGATCGCTCAGGGTATTGAAGACAAGAAACCGGATCTTGCCTTCCAGGTTGGCATCCAGTTTGTTCTCTATAGCAGTGATCTGGTCTTTTGCATACCGGGCGGTATGAACAGCTAATTCCCGGCCATTCCGGTAAAAATAGACGTCAAAATCATCAAAATCATAATAGGTCCAGAGGAATTCCCTGTGCTGCACCCTGTTCTTGCCGAATTTAAGCTGTGAACCATTATAGAACTGTGCCTGGGAAAGCAAGCTTATCAGGACAAGGGCCGGGACAAGGTATATGGCTTTTCGTATATTCAGGCAGAAAATCTTCAATATCAATATATAAACCAGTTAAGACCGAAACAATCGCTAAAATAAAACAAAATATACTGAAATAACAACGCAACGATGGATTATTCATTATATGGCTGGCCGGAGGTGTTCAGTCATCACGGGCACACCGAAAGACAAGCGCGTGAATGGTCCGATAATATTTCTATCTTTGCAGTCAATAAAAAATCATCAAAACCCTTGCCTGCATGATATCAATTCAAAAATTCGTCTTTAATTTTTTCCGGGTCAACACCTTTGTATTATATGATGAAACGGGTGAATGTGCAATCATTGACCCGGGTTGCTTCAACCCGGAGGAAGAGGAAGAACTGTCATCCTTCATCCTGGATAAAGCGCTGAAACCCGTAGTCCTGCTCAACACACACACGCATATCGATCATGTCCTCGGGGTACAATTCGTTAAGGAAACGTATGGCCTGAAGCCCATGTTGCATAAAGAAGGGATGCTTACACTGCAGCACCTGCCGCAGGCAGCAGCCAGTTTCGACCTTAACATAAAAAAGGTCCCGGAACCTGGAAAATTCATTGAAGAGGGAGATACCATTTCTTTTGGAAATTCCACACTGGAAGTATTGTACACCCCCGGCCATGCGGATGGCAGCGTATGTTTGGTCAGCAGGGAGGGAAAATTCGTCATTGCGGGAGACGTGCTTTTCAGTCAGAGCATCGGCCGGACAGACCTTCCCACCGGAAATTTCGATGTGTTGCAGAAAAACATCCGGGAAAAATTATACACCCTGCCGGAGGATTATACCGTATATCCCGGTCACGGGCCCGAGACCAGCATAGGCACAGAGAAACATCACAACCCTTTTGTCACGGCCTGAATTTCCGATACAAAACCAACGATCTGATCCTCATCAATCTCAAGCATGCATTTGAAATGTTTTCTCGGGCATTTCTGATATCCTATTTTACTGCATGGGCGACAGGAAAGTCCTTCGACCTGGGCAATCATGGAATATCGGGTCAGGTCACCGGGAAAATAAGGATACATGCCAAAATCCGGGACCGTATTGCCCCAGACGGACACCACCGGTTTCCGTAATGCCGCGGCAATATGCATCAGTCCGGTGTCGTTGGTGATCACAACAGAAGCATGGATCATCAATGAAGCGGACTGGTTGATGTTATATTTCCCGCAGGCATTGTAGACCAACGTCCCGGCATGGCGGGCAATGCGATCACCCATGGGTCTGTCTCCGGACCCGCCCAGCAAAACGACCGGGGATCTTAGCTTACGGATCACACTGATAACCTTTTCTTCAGGGAATATTTTTGTTTTGTGCTTGCCTCCGATCACAAAAGCCACATATCCTTCCCTGTGTGTTTCGGGTAATTCCGAAACCATGACCATATCTTCACCGGGAATAAAATAATCAAGGCCTTCCCCGTCATTTTTCACCCCCAGGGTTTCAACCGCCCGGAAATACCGTTCTACAATATGAACATCCGGCAAGCGATCGATCTTGAAATTGACCAGAAGCCATTTCTCAGGATTGATCTTATTGAAGGAAGTGGATGGTTTGTGCAGTGAGGCTTTCACCCGCATTGACCTGAGGTTCTTATGGAGGTCGACGATGTGGTCAACATCAAGGGATCTGAGTTCTTTGATTTCCCCGGAAAGGCCCCTGGTGATCGTGTGTATCTTATCAATGAACGGGTTAGCCCGGAGTACCGGTTCAAACTGTTCTTTGGTAAGATAATGGACCTCTGCCCCGGTTTGTTTCTTAAGGCAACGGATCACAGGTGTTGTCAGCACAATGTCGCCAATAGAGCTGAAACGGATGAAGAGTATTTTTTTTCTTTTTTCCAATACCGTTCGCGAATTAAGGCAAAAATAAGAAATTGATCCGTTCCGGAAGCCATAATAATATTTGCATGAATAATTCTACATTTGCATGATGATCTTCACCGATACACATACGCATCTTTACCTGAAACAATTCGATGAGGATCGTGATGCGGCTGTCCGGAGGGCCATTGACCGGTCGGTAAGATATATGTTGTTGCCAAACATTGACCGCTCGAGTACAGACCGGATGCTTGACCTGTGCGAGCGTCACCCGCGTCATTGTTTTCCCATGATGGGGTTGCATCCCACCTCGGTCGACAAGAACTACCGAAAGGAGCTCGATCATGTAAGCAGTATGCTGGAAACAAAACGTTTTTATGCCGTCGGGGAGGTGGGGATAGACCTGTATTGGGACAGCACCCATATCCGTGAACAGAAAGACGCTTTTCGCTTGCAGATAAAGCTGGCTAAAGAAAAAGGCCTGCCCGTTGTGATCCATACACGGAACGCTTTTGATGAAATATTTCACATCGTGGAAGAGGAATACGCGCCCGGGCTGCGGGGCGTATTTCATTGTTTCACCGGAAATACATCCCAGGCAGAAAAAATATCCCAACTGGGTTTCCTGGTGGGCATCGGCGGCGTACTTACCTTTAAGAATTCGGGGCTTGACAGGGTCGTGAAAAATATAAGCCTGGAACACATTCTTTTGGAAACCGACAGCCCTTTTCTTGCCCCGGCACCTTACCGGGGAAAACGCAATGAAAGCTCCTATATCCCGTTGATAGCGGATAAGCTGGCAGAGATAAAAGGCGTGGATGTTGCCACCATTGCGCAGGTCACCACAGAAAATGCCATGGCTCTTTTTAAATTAGAAGCGAATGAACAGCATGCATAAGAAAAACCGGGACACATGCGGAACGGAAGGATCACCGGCAGGGTCTTTATTCAAATATCCGGTTCCCATACCGGGTCCTGGCCGTTTTCGTCAGACATATCCCCGGGATGGATGATTCCGTTTTGGTGCACAGTACCCTCCGGCACGGTTGTGGGTGGATTGCTTTATGAGATCCTGATTGGCCCGGGCAATATCGTACATCAATTGCTAATCCTCTAATTATCAAGAGAAATTGAATTAATAACGAACGTAAAAATTCTGGATGGATTTGTTTTAAGAATTATTTTTTTATTACTTTAGCAGCCTGGGAAACATTGCGGTTCTTTACAAACTCAACAGGAGAGGTGGCCGAGTGGTCGAAGGCGCACGCCTGGAAAGTGTGTATCCGCCGCAAGCGGATCGAGGGTTCGAATCCCTCTCTCTCCGCAAAGTTCATACAATAAACAGTAAGTTATTCAGTTTAAGTTAACGTAAAATTTTAATATTCATTGACTATGAAAAAATTAGTTGCCCTTTTGACCATAGCATTAATGCTAGTTTTCGGAGTAACGCAACATGCCTTTGCACAGGATGATACCGCTACTGCCGAAGAAGGAACAGAAATGACGGCAGATACGACAGAAGCGGACACTACGGCTGCGGTCATGGAAGAAGCTTCCGGGGAAACAACCCTTGACGAAGAAGCAGAAGAAGCCGTGGGGTTCCACCAGATCCTCAAAGAACAGTTTATCGCCGGGGGTGCCGGCTTCATGGGCATTGTCCTGTTGACCCTCATTTTTGGCCTTGCCATTTGTATTGAGCGGATCATTTACTTGAACCTTGCCACAACCAATACTTCCAAGCTTCTCAACAAGGTTGAGTCTGCCATGGAAACCGGAGGTATTGATGCAGCAAAAGAGGTTTGTAAAAATACCAGGGGGCCGGTTGCCAGTATTTTCTATCAGGGACTTTCCCGCTACAACGAAGGTCTGGAGATCGTTGAAAAATCGATTGTTTCCTATGGAAGTGTTCTCATGGGACGGCTTGAAAGCGGTTTATCATGGATCTCCCTCTTCATCGCCATTGCACCGATGCTTGGATTCATGGGTACGGTCATCGGTATGATCACGGCATTTGACAACATTGAAGCCATGGGCGACATTTCCCCGTCCATTGTTGCCGGGGGTATTAAAGTTGCCTTGCTGACCACCGTATTCGGACTTATCGTGGCCATTATCCTGCAGATCTTCTACAATTACATTGTATCGAAGGTTGACAGCCTTGTCAACGCAATGGAAGACAGCACCATTTCTTTCATCGACATTCTGGCCAAGTCTAAAAAATAAAAAAACAATATTGTCATGACTGATAAATCAGGAAACATATTACGATGGATCTTAGGCTTGCTCCTGGCAATTTCTGCCATTCTTGGAGCATTGTTCTATGCCAATGTCATTACAAATGACCTGTTCATGTACTGGGGGTACATCCTTGTACTGCTGACCACAGCCATCACCATCATCGCCCCCATTATCTATTTCCTTTTCAACATCCGCAATGCCCTTAAATTTTTGATCATGCTGGGCATTCTTGTGGTTTTGGGCATTATTGCCTATTCCATATCCGGAAATGAGTTCTCAGCGCTCAAACTTGAGGAAATGGAGATCTCTGCTGATACATCCAAATGGGTAGGTGCAGGGTTGATCTTCACGTATATTTTGGCCGGCCTGACCATCTTATCCATTGTCTATTCAAGTATATCAAGATTATTTAAATAAGAATTCACATTATGGCAAGTAGAAGCACACCGGAAATCAATGCAGGCTCAATGGCAGACATCGCTTTTCTGCTGTTGATCTTCTTCCTTGTGACAACAACAATGGACATTGACACCGGTATCACCAGGAAACTGCCACCGCCCGTTGAGGACGATACAGACATAGACATTAAGCAAAGAAACGTGTTTAAAGTGCTGGTAAACAGTGCCGACAGGTTATTGGTAGAAGATAAGCCGGGTGATATCCGGACCCTGAAATCACAAGCCAAGGAATTCATCACGAATCCGACAAATTCCGAAGACCTTCCTGAAAAACGATTGGAAACGATCGATTATCTGGGCGAGGTCGAAATATCCAAAGGGGTTATCTCCCTGAAAAACGACAGGGGCACCTCTTATGAGATGTACATTGCCGTTCAGGATGAGCTGACCAAAGTATTCCAGGAACTGAGAAATGAACTTTCAGTACAACATTTCGGGGTGAAATATGACAACCTTGTGAATGAGGATAAACGGAATGCTATTCAGGATGCGATCCCCATGGCAATTTCCGAAGCCGAACCAGAAAATGTAGGAGATAATTAATATGGCACGATTTAAAAAGAAAAAAGAAGAAGGTCAGCAAAGGATTAATACTTCCTCATTACCGGACATCATCTTCATGCTGCTTTTCTTCTTCATGGTTACGACCGTTATGAGGGAAGTGACACTTATCGTGAAAGTTTCGCCACCGGAAGCGGTTGCCGTTCAGAAACTCGAAAAAAAATCCCTCGTAAGTTATATATACGTTGGGGTACCGCTGAAAAAACAAAAATATGGTACGGAATCCCGCATACAGCTGAACGATTCTTTTGCCAATGTTGATGATATTCAGGATTTTATCATTCAGGAAAGGGAAGAACGGGATGAATCCGAAAGAAAATTCCTGACCACTTCCATCAAAGCCGACGAAAATACCCGGATGGGGGTCATTACAGACATTAAACAGGAATTGCGAAAAATAGGAGCCTTCAAGATCAATTATTCATCCAGGAAGGTAACCGAAAAAGATGTAATGTAAGCAAGGCTTTTCATAGTCATATTAAAAAGGGGCTGGCGGAATTTTAACCCACCAGCCCTTTTTTTGATCGTCTATTCTGAATGCTGCCTGTCCGGCCGTTTTCAGGCAGGCGGGTATTGATTTATAATTCAATCACTTCCTTCGTTCATTGGCGTATATAAAAAGGATCAGCGAAATAACCAGCAAAAGGCTCAGGATGATCACGAACATGCTGGAAGAAACCCCGATATCCTCCACTTCCATTTCCTTACCGGCACGGTTCATAAAAAAGATGATCATCACGGCCACCACGTTATTGACAAAGTGCACGATAATGGGAACCCACAGGGATCCGGACCAGACGAACATATATCCCAGGAAAACACCCAGCACCATCCGGGGCAGGAAACCGTAAAACTGCATGTGGAGTGCAGAGAATAAAACCGCAGTGATCACCACGGCGAAATGGGCACTGTTGGACCAGTCGCGGAAAATCCTGAGCAGCGCCCCCCGGAAAAGCAGCTCTTCTCCCACTGCCGGTAATAAAGCGATCATAACCACGTTGACCATCAAGCCTCCAAACGTATCCACATCAACAAAGGCTTCGGTGAGCTCGCGCGCCCGCACTTCCGATTGCTGCATCCACCGTTCCACTCCGGCCAGGAACTCAGGCAGCCGTATCATTTCATTCACCTCACCCAACCAGTGCAGAAAGGGCAACGAAAACAACACCAGGGCGCTGCCGGCAAGCCAGGTATAAA
>JAGYMZ010000054.1 GCA_018400295.1 Bacteroidales bacterium
CCTCAATATTCTGATGAAAGCAATCTTAAATATTATAATATTGGAAACAATTATTATAGTGAATATATAAATGAAAACTGGGATGGAAGCCAGGGTTTATTAGAAAATGTAAAAACCAGCAACGGCTATATTCTTGATCTGGAATATTCCCCTTTTGGTGTCAATACTCCCATTTGGCTGCACCTGCGGGGAAGCCGGCTTGAACCCGGGGGAGCCCAGGTCCTGCTTGATGATCAATATGAAACCTGGGCAGGTTACTGGCTCACAGAACCTCAGCATCCCATGCAAGCCATACCTGCTGAAGCACTCATTCATCTGTACCAAATTGAAGGCCAATACTGGAGCTGCCATAAACATTATGATGAAGGCCTTCCTTATTGGCTCTGTGCCTGTTCCAAAGGCGACGGAATGATACATTATGGGGATATGGTCAAACTGTATGTTTCTTCACTGGATTTCATTCCACCAACAACTACATGATTCAGGATCTATCCATGATTAATGCCAACAGTAATGATGTTCATAACGTTGGGGCATTCACCCTGTATGATAACAACAATATCCACTATCATAATTTGCTTTTAAAACATAATAAGGGCTTGTTTCGTAGTGCATTTGGCGTTAGCAAGTCGAACAATGCCCGTTTTACCTGCATTGATATTGTGGAAAACACAGGTGGGGCTTCAGGTATGTCTGCAATTGGACCGGATTCTGCTCTTATCTTATATAGTGCGGATACGGTATATTTTGAGAATTGCAGGTTTCATAATAACCTTCCTGATTACGATACTACCTCCGGATCGGGAAGCGGATTGATAGTTTCAGGATTGGACTTCTACCCTGATTCCCTGACTACCTATATTCTCAATTGCGAGTTCTCTGAAAATGTTATGAATTATGAGGATGGACCCGGCAGTTCAGCATTGGGGGTTTATAAAGGAGCCAAAGTTTTTGTTTCTAATTCAACCATAGGAAACAATACGAAAACCGGTGAGCTTGGGGCAAGCGTTGGTGTGTCGAATAATTCCGAGTTGAATATCTACAATTCAATCATTTTCGGCAATCAGCCGGCTCAGTTCTTTATGATCAATGATCTTGCCGGTATGGAATCGGACCTGAACATCTACCATTCTCTTGTACAGGACGGCATGTTCGGAATAAAGGTGTATTCCCCCGGCAACCACATACACTATGACGATTCCAATATAGATGACGACCCGCTCTGGCACACAGCCGGTATTTTCCCGTATATGCTGACGGCCGCATCACCCTGCATCAATGCCGGCACCCTGGAGCTGCCTGCCCATATCCATTTGCCGGATACCGATCTGGCAGGCAATCCCCGCCTGTACAACGGGCAGATCGATATGGGAGCCTATGAGTACGGGCCATGGGTTGGAATAAACCCATACCTGCAAAAACCAGAAGCTTTGCCTTTGTTTGCACGGCCCAACCCTTTCCATCACGAAACAACCATACAATACCAAAGCCGGGAAAAAGGCCGCCACAGTATTTTTGTATACGACATCAACGGCAAGCGCCTGACCACACTGACCGAATACACCGGCCTTCCCGGAAAAGGCAGGTTTTCCCGGCATGCATCTGCAATTTGGCATGCTTTTAGACCGCAGCGGATCGAAGATCCAATTAGTTTAACGATATTTGCAAAAAATGCCTGGAAAATGAGCGAAACAGAAAAGACCAAATGCCTGATCATCGGCTCCGGGCCGGCCGGTTACACCGCTGCCATTTACGCCGCACGTGCGGATCTGAAACCCATCGTCTATGAAGGTTTGCAACCCGGCGGCCAGCTAACCACCACCACCGACGTGGACAATTTCCCCGGGTATCCGGACGGCATCACCGGCCCCGAAATGATGGAAGATATGAAGAAGCAGGCCCAGCGCTTCGATGCGGACGTCCGCATGGGCATGATCAACGAGATCGACCTGTCCAAACATCCCTTCACAGCCAAAGCAGACGACGGTAAAACCCTGGAGGCCGACTCGGTCATCATTGCCACCGGGGCCACGGCCAAATGGCTGGGACTGGAATCCGAAGCCAGGTATAACGGGTACGGCGTATCCGCCTGCGCCACCTGCGACGGGTTCTTTTACAAAGGAAAGGACGTGGCCATCATCGGCGGCGGGGACACCGCTGCCGAAGAAGCCACCTACCTGGCCAAGCTGTGTAAAAAAGTTTACCTGGTGCACCGCAGGGACGAGCTCCGCGCTTCCAAGGCCATGCAGAAAAAGGTCTTCAACACCCCCAACATCGAGATCATCTGGGACCACGTGACCAGGGAGATCGTTGGGAAAGAGGCAGGCTTCAGCAAGGCCGTTACCGGTGCCATCCTGGAAAATGTGAAGACCGGGGAGGAAAAGAAGATCGACATCGATGGCTTTTTCGTGGCCATCGGACACAAACCCAATACGGATATTTTCAGGGGCCAACTTGAAACCGATGAGCAGGGATACATCCAAACGGCGCCCAACTCAACCAGGACCAACATAGAAGGCGTTTTCGCCTGCGGCGATGTGCAGGACCATGTGTTCCGCCAGGCTGTGACTGCAGCCGGGACAGGCTGTATGGCCGCCATAGAAGCAGAACGGTACCTTTCATCCTGAAAAAAGTCATTCCGGCTTCGGAGCGCTGTTGCCTGGCGGGTTCCCCGCCATTGCCTTCAGGGAAAGGATTGCGAAGCAGGTGGAAATAATTTTTATCTTTGCCTTAAAACAACAAGCATGGGTGACCGCAACCAAGTGATCATACGTGCCTCCTGGGTTGGGATCGGAGGGAATGCCGCGTTGGCCGTATTAAAGATCACCGTGGGCATCATCGCCGGCAGTCTGGCCGTCATCGGCGACGGCATCGATTCGGGAGCCGACATTATCGCCTCCGTAATAACCCTGCTCACAGCCCGGCTGATGTCGAGGCCGCCCAATGTCAAATTTCCCTACGGTTATGAAAAAGCCGATGCCATTGCCTCCAAGGTCCTTTCGTTCATTATTTTCTTCGCCGGCGCCCAACTGGCTATAGCCACAACAACCGGACTGATCCAGGGGACAGAAAGAGAAATCCCCTCAATGATCGCCATCTGGGTCACGGTGTTCTCTATCCTGAGCAAGCTGTTGCTTGCCCTATACCTGCATAAGAAAGGACAAAAGGTAGCCAGCCCGATGCTGATGGCCAATGCTAAAAACATGCAGAACGATGTCATTATCTCAGGAGGAGTACTGACCGGATTGTTCTTTACATTTTTCCTGGATATGCCATTGATCGACTCGCTGACAGCGCTCTTGGTCAGCGGATGGATCATGTATTCAGCTGTAAAAATATTCATGAAAACAACTCCGGAACTCCTGGACGGGGTTCAGGATGCTTCCATTTATGAAGATGTATTCCGCACCATTTCTTCCATCAAAGGAGTATACAATCCGCACCGGGCCAGGATACGCAAGGTAGGAAACCGGTATGTCATCGCCATCGATATAGAGGTAGACGGATCCAAAACTGTGCGGGAGGCCCATGAGATGGCCAGGGAAGTCGAGCAGAAAATCAAAAACTCAATACAAAACGTATACGACATCCTGGTACATGTTGAACCATACGGCAATGTAGAAGATGACGAAAAATTCGGGGCTTCCAGCAAAAATATCAGGTCAGGGAAATAACCGGGTCACTGTGATAAACTAAGCACGGACCTCTGTCCATATGCAAACATATTTATACTTTTGTCAGGGAAAACCAATACAATCGGATAATGGTCATTTTTTACAGGATAGACGGCACACGGTATTATTTAGTAGAGGCTAAGAAAGCGCTTACCACGGAGGATTATGATAAGCTGTCGTGGCTTTTCAATTCCGGAAGCGTGGTGGCCGAGGAAGTCATCACCGGTAATTTCATTGGACCCCGCAAAGAAATGGTCACCCCCTGGAGCACCAACGCGGTGGAGATCACCCAAAACATGGGTATCCGGGGCATTACACGGGTGGAAGCGTTCATCCTCACCGCGGAAAGCAAACCCGCCTTCGATCCCATGCTCAAGGCCCTGTATAAAGAACTGACCCAGGATGTTTTTCTCATAGACCGGCAGCCGGAAAGCATCCTTTTCATTGATAACATCGCCGAATACAACCGGCAGGAAGGGCTGGCCCTGAGTCCGGACGAGATCTCATACCTGGAAAACATCAGTGATAAGATCGGGCGCAAGCTTACCGACAGCGAGGTATACGGCTTTGCCCAGGTAAACAGCGAACACTGCCGCCACAAAATATTTAACGGAACATTTGTCATCGACGGGAAAAAGAAGTCCCACACCTTATTCCAGCTCATTAAAGAAACATCCCATAAAAATAAAAACAAACTTGTCTCCGCATATAAAGACAACGTCGCCTTTATAGAAGGGCCCCGGATTGAACAGTTTGCACCGGAACGGCAGGACAGACCCGATTATTTTGCGATCAAAGACATACACACCGTGCTGTCGCTGAAGGCAGAAACCCACAATTTCCCAACCACCGTAGAACCCTTCTACGGTGCCTCCACCGGCAGCGGGGGAGAGATCCGCGACCGCATGGCGGGGGGCAAAGGCAGCCTGCCCCTGTCCGGCACAGCCGTGTATATGACCTCTTATCCCAGACTGGAAAAGGGAAGGGCATGGGAAAAACACACCAAACCCCGAAAGTGGCTTTACCATTCCCCGGATGAGATCCTCATCAAGGCTTCCAACGGGGCCAGTGATTTCGGGAATAAGTTCGGTCAGCCCCTTATCTGCGGAAGCCTGCTTACCTTCGAGCATGAGGGTGAGAAAACATACGGCTACGACAAGGTGATCATGCTGGCCGGAGGCATTGGATATGCCCGCAAAGAAGACAGCCACAAGGACAAACCCGCCAAAGACGATGCCATCCTGGTCATGGGAGGCGACAATTACCGCATTGGCATGGGTGGCGGTGCAGTTTCATCGGTAGCCACCGGTGAATATAACAATACCATCGAGCTCAATGCAGTGCAACGGGCCAACCCGGAAATGCAAAAGCGGGTGGCCAATGCCCTTCGTGCCCTTGCCGAATCAGACCAAAACCCCATCGTTGCCATACACGATCACGGTGCCGGGGGACACCTGAATTCACTCTCCGAACTGGTGGAGGAATCCGGCGGGACCATAGACCTGGATAAGCTGCCGGTTGGCGACCCCACCCTCTCCGCCAAGGAGATCATCGGAAATGAATCCCAGGAAAGAATGGGACTCATCCTGAACAAGAAGGATATCAAAAAGCTAAAAGCCATTGCAGAGCGGGAAAGGGCCCCTCTTTTCGTTGCAGGCAGGGTCACGGGCAACAACAAGCTGATCTTCCGCGACAACCGGAAAAACAAACCCATCGATCTCAGACTGGAACACCTCTTTGGGAAACCTCCGAAAACGATACTGGAAGATCATACCCGCCGTTATAACCATCGGGAGATCACATACGACCCGGGAAAATTCCTGGAATACCTGCAAGACCTCCTGCAACTGGAAGCGGTGGCGTGCAAAGACTGGCTTACCAATAAAGTCGACCGTTCCGTAACAGGCAGATCCGCCAAACAGCAATGCACCGGAACGATACAGCTGCCCCTGAACAATACAGGTGTATCGGCGCTTGATTATAAAGGGGAAAAAGGAATGGCCACAGCCATTGGCCATGCGCCGGCCGGCGGACTTACAGATCCCGAATACGGGCCCTTGCTCTCCGTAGCCGAGGCGCTCACAAATCTGGTCTGGGCCCCGGTAAAAGACGGGCTCCGGGGCGTGTCCCTCAGTGCAAACTGGATGTGGCCCGCACGCAATGAAGGGGAAAACGCCAGGTTGTATGAAGCGGTGGAGGCCGTCAGCAAATTTGCCATCGACCTGGGTATCAACATACCAACCGGCAAAGACTCCCTTTCCATGACACAGAAATACCCGGACGGGAAAAAAGTGTATTCTCCCGGGACGGTCATCGTTTCCGCCGCTGCCGAAGTCACAGACATCCGGAAAACGGTCAGCCCCTTCCTGGCTTATGATTTCCATTCCGCCATTTATTATCTGGACTTTTCAGGCTCCGGCTTTGAGCTGGGCGGCAGTTCCTTCGCCCAGTTACAGGGGCAGATCGGCACCAAAGTCCCGGAAATAAAAGACCCGCAATATTTTAAACGGGCCTTCAATACACTGCAACAACTTATCGAAGAGAAGAAAGTCCAGGCAGGCCATGATATTTCAGCCGGCGGACTGATCACGGTCCTGCTGGAAATGTTATTCCCGGTCAACGATATCGGGATGGACATCAATCTGGATAAGATCCCCGAAAAAGATATCATCCGGTTGTTTTTCAGTGAAAAACCGGGGGTGATCATACAGGTCAATGATCCGGAATTTGTCGAAAAAGTTCTGGAAATGAATCACATATCCTTCTTCAGGATTGGTAAAACAAGCAAAGATAAACGGTTGCTTATCGAAAAAGAAGGACATTCCTGGGGCCTTGATATCGACCAGTACCGGGATATCTGGTTTAAAACATCCTATCTTTTCGACAAAAGGCAATCCGGTGAAACCCATGCCCTGACAAGGTTCAAAAATTATAAAAAACAGGACCTCAGGTTTAACTTCAACAAGGCTTTTACCGGCAGATTCAAAGATCATGGCATCGACCCCGGACGACGGAAGCCCTCAGGGATACGCGCTGCCATCGTCCGTGAAAAAGGCATTAATGGAGACCGGGAAATGGCATACATGCTCTATCTGGCTGGTTTCGATGTTAAAGACGTACACATGACCGATCTGGTCAGCGGAAGAGAAACCCTTAAAGACATTCATTTTATCGTTTTCACCGGTGGCTTCTCGAATTCCGATGTACTGGGATCCGCCAGAGGGTGGGCCGGTGCCTTCCTGTATAACGAAAAAGCGAAAGAAGCACTGGATAATTATTACAAACGTGAGGATACCCTCAGCCTGGGCGTATGCAATGGCTGCCAGCTCATGATGGAACTGGGCCTTATCTATCCGGAACATCCGGAAAGACCAAAGATGGGTGTAAATGACTCCGGAAAATTTGAATCCGCTTTCCTGAACGTAAATATCGGAGAAAACGACACAGTTTTGTTCCGTTCCCTTTCGGGTTCAAGACTTGGGATCTGGGTGGCTCATGGGGAAGGCAAATTTAAATTCCCGTATTATGAAAATAATTACAACATCCCCATGAAGTACACCTATCAGGATTATCCCGGTAATCCTAACGGTTCTGATTTTTCCGCTGCTGCCATCTCTTCCAACAACGGCAGGCACGTAGCAATGATGCCTCACCTGGAAAGGTCTTTCCTGCCCTGGCAATGGGCATATTATCCGGAAAAGAGACCGGACGATGAGGTCACACCGTGGATTGAAGCCTTTGTGAATGCCAGGAACTGGATCAGAAAATAGCATTCATTTAATTTTTTTTTATCTTTGTGCGTTCCACGAATCCGGATACGGATCAATTCTGTGCTTATGGAAGTAATTCGACTATTCGATTTGCTGCCCAGATATAAAGATAAGTTCAAACCAAAGGAAGATGCCCTGGCAGGAAAGGAAAGCGGAGCATGGGTTAAATACAGCATCGACCAATTTATTGAGGCGGCCGATCACATCAGTTACGGACTTTTGAAATTGGGTGTGCGTCCCGGAGATAATATCGCTACGATCTCCAATAACAGGCCTGAATGGAATTTCCTGGATATGGGCATCCTGCAAATCGGTGCTGTCCACGTACCTGTTTATCCAACCATCAGCGAATCCGATTACAAATACATCCTCACACACGCAGAGGTAAAATATGTCTTTGTAACCGGGATTGAACTCTTGGATAAAATAAAGCATATCCTTCCGGAGGTTCCTTCGCTCAAAGGGATCTACACATTTAAACCCATTGATGAGGTGCCGCACCTGAACGAGCTCATCGAACTCGGCAAACAACATCAGGATGATGCAAAGCTCAAGCAGATCAAAGCCGGCATCAAAGGGGACGATATCGCAACCCTGATATACACTTCCGGTACAACCGGCGTTCCCAAAGGGGTTATGCTGAGCCATACGAACCTGCTGAGCAATGTGGAAGGTGTTTACAGGATATTCCCATTGGATGAGCATTGCATAGGACTCAGTTACCTGCCCCTTTCCCATGTTTACGAACGGATGAACATATACACATACCTGTACCTTGGTGTGTCCATTTATTACGCAGAGAATATGGGGACCATTGCCGACAACATACGTGAAATAAGCCCGGAAATCCTCACGACGGTACCCCGCCTGCTTGAAAAGGTATACGACAAGATCATGGCCAGGGGCAGAAAACTGAAAGGGATATCCCGCCGCATCTTTTTCTGGTCCGTAAGCCTGGCGGAGAATTACGAACTCAGCGGTAAAAGCCCATGGTATAAGCTGCAGTTGGCCATTGCCAACAAGCTGGTGTTTGCCAAATGGAGGGCAGCCCTCGGAAACAACATGCGCGTGATCGTTTCCGGTGGGGCCGCATTGCAGCCGAGACTTTCCAGGATATTTACGGCAGCCGGTATTCCCGTCCTGGAAGGATACGGGCTCACAGAGACTTCCCCGGTGATCGCAGTGAACACATTCGACCCAAACGGGACCAAATTCGGCACCGTTGGAAAACCCCTGCATAATGTCCGGGTCAGGATCGCGGATGATGGCGAGATCATGTGTAAGGGGGAAAATGTGATGAAAGGGTATTACAAAGAACCGGACATGACTTCAGAGACCGTTGCCTCCGATGGGTGGTTCCATACTGGTGATATGGGGACACTGGAAAAAGAAGGGCATCTCCGGATAACGGGAAGGAAAAAAGAGATTTTCAAAACTTCCCTTGGCAAATATATAAGTCCGGGACTCATTGAAAATAAATTCAAAGAATCCCCTTTCATCGATTCCCTCATCGTGGCCGGAGAACACCAAAAATTTGCCGCGGCCCTGATCGTGCCGGATTTCAGTCACCTCAGGTCCTGGTGCACCGTTAAAGGGATCCCTTACACTACGGATGAAGAAATGGTTGCGCATGAAACCATCCGAAAACGCATTAAAAAAGAAATTGACCATTACAATACCTTTTTCGGCAATACGGAAAAGATCATGAAATATTTTATTATGGACAGGGAATGGTCGGTTGAAAATGGCGAACTTACCGCCAGCCTCAAACTGAGGAGAAAACACATTATGGAAAAATACAGCCGGCAGATTGACAGTCTTTTTGAGTCCAATAAGAAACCGGCGAAAAAGCTGCAGAAAGCAATGGCCTGAGGAGCTTAATGCAGTATTTTGTATACCAATTCCTTTAACAATTCCCCGTAGGTTGTGGAGGCATTGTTCACGCCCTTGGACCTCAGATCGTATTCATACAGCAGGTCAAAGATTTTTTTAAGTTTGGCATAGTTATAATTCCGCGCAGCCAATTGGTACTCCCGGACAAAAAATGAATGCACACCCAAAATGGAAGCAATTTCTTTTTGATCACGCTTTCCCCTCAGATAAAGACACTTCAGCACCCGCATAAAGAATGCGTTCAAGCTGCCTATGATCAGAAAAACCGGATGTTCTTTTTCATTGGCAGCAAAATACCCGGCAATACGGTTCGCCTTTAACACGTCTTTTGAACCGATCGCTTTCTGAAATTCGAATATATTGTAATCTTTACTGATGCCAATATTCTCTTCGATCACGCGGTCATCTATGATGGAACCCGATCTCAGGTTAATGAGCGCCTTTTCTATCTCATTTTTCATCCTGCTCAGATCGGCGCCTACATGCTCGGACAACAACAAGCTTGCCTTGGGCGTTATCTCATAGCCCCGCCTTTTCACCTCACCCGACACCCAGGAAGGGACTTTATGATCATATATCCTCCGGGATTCGAAAAACACACCGTTTTTCATTATGGCACGCACAAAGCCTGTCCGTTTGTCCATCTTTTTATACTTGTAGCTCATCACCAGGATGGTGGAACGGAGGGGCGCTTTCACATAAGCCTCCAGTCCTTTGATGTCCTTCATATCCTGGGCTTCCCGGATGATCACTACCTGGTAATTGGACATCATCGGGTACCTTTTCGCGTATTCAATGACCGTATGGACATCGGTTTCCTTACCATAAAGAACCGTCTGGTTGAACTCCTTCCCGCTGTCATCCAGGACATGCTCTTCAACATAATCTTCTATTTCATCAATAAAATAAGGCTCCTCCCCCGTCAGGAAATATACGGGGCGGTATATCTTTTTTTCTAATTCTCCCAGGATCGCACTGTATTCCAGGGTTGGCATTGGTCAGTTTTTTTTTCTAACTTTAATCGCAAATGTGTTCATTGGTTCATACTGCAACCATATAACCATAAAAGGCACTGTGTAGCGCGCAAGAAGTACGGCATATATGCATAAAATGGATCGCCAGCAAACCGAAGACAAAGTTAATGAAATTGCCGGGGCAATTTGCAGGCCGGATATAAAAGATGTCATCCCTCCCGGGCTCATGAACGGTAAAATGGGTATGGCAATATTCCTGCTGCATTATGCCCGGTACGCCGCTGACCAGGAAAAGCATGACCGGGCATGTGAATATGTCGGGGAAATTATCCGGGAGATCAATAAAGGATTTTCCTTCCCTGCTTTTGCCGAAGGACTGGCCGGGATTGCCTGGGGTCTCATGCATATTAAGGAAAACGAACTCATTGAAATGGACCTAAACGGTTCCTTCCGGAATATGGATGCTTTTCTTGCCGGCCAGGCCAGGAACTGCATGGCAAACAACAGGTATGATTTTCTTCACGGGTTGCTGGGGATGGGATTGTACTTTCTTAAAAGAAAAGATGTCCGGACTGTTGAAGCAATTGTTCACTGGCTTGAGGAGCAATCTGAGATCACGGGCAGCAACGGGCGCTACTGGCTTGCAGGAGCCCAACAGGAAAACAGGAACAGGATTGATATGGGATTATCGCACGGACAGGCCAGCATTCTGGTTTATCTGGCAAAATGTTACAAAAGCAATTTTTACCTGCCCAAAACCATGAAACTAATGGAAGGCTCCGTCAACTTTTTCCTGTCCATTCAGCAACAAACCGGGAATACCGGATCGGTATTCCCCTCCTTTTATACGCCCGGCAAGCGGGAAATCAGTCGCATGGCCTGGTGCTACGGAGATCCCGGCATAGGTTGGGCATTATTGTATGCTGCCCATGCAACCCAAAACGAACGGTGGCTGTCTAATGCTATTGAGATCCTGCAACGTGCTGCGTTAAGGAGAAACCCAGAAACCAACGGAGTGGCTGATGCATGTTTATGCCACGGATCAGCCGGATTATCTTATATATTCAGAAAAGTCTGCCTTCTTACCGGACACACACTTTTCCAAAATGCATCCGATTATTGGTTGAATGAAACATTGAAGTTTAGCCGGTTCAGTGATGGCATTGCCGGGTTCAAAAAAGCGATCCCGGGCAAACCATCCCATACCAATGAACCTGGATTGCTGGAGGGGGCCGCCGGCATTGGCCTCTCTCTCCTGCATATCCTCACTGACAATGAGCCTGGATGGGACGAATGCTTGTTGTTAAGCTGATCATTGTTAAACATAAACCACAATAACTAAGCATCTGGCCTGTTTGCAAAACAAAGGCTAGATGCGGTGTTGACGAAACCGGGCTAAATATGGGGAATGATGTTGGATTTATGATAAAAGTTTGAGAGATTGTTGGATATTAATAAAAATGAAATGTCTGGTTTTCTTGTTTTCCGGCCATTTTAAATTTCTTATTATTCGCTTTTATAGGTTAATAGATGCTCGATTTTATATCATAGGCATAGCAATCCCATTCACCCAAAGGTGTTAAT
>JAGYMZ010000055.1 GCA_018400295.1 Bacteroidales bacterium
ATACCATACAGGCCTTTATCAATGGCGAGACGGCCGTTGGGATGCCGGCCACGCGCGACTACAAGCTGCTCTATGAAGGCGATAAGGGCCTCAACACACCGGGTATGGGATCCATCAGCTTCCCGGATCACCACCTGCCCTTTTTGAGCCGGGAAGAATTCAAAGGATCCCTGGCCATCATGCAAAAGGTGGTCAAACACCTGATCGATAAATACAACGAGGTCTTCGTCGGTTTCCTTTCCGGCCAATTTATCAAAACCCGTGACGGCATCAAGGTGATCGAATTCAACGTACGCCCCGGGGATTCCGAAATACTGAACATCGTACCCATCCTGAAAACAGATTTCGTAGAGATTTGCGAGGCAATGATCGATGACAGATTAAGCACGCTGGACATTGCGTTTGAGGAAAAGGCCACCGTATGCAAATATGTTGTCGGAAAAGGCTTCCCCCATCCCAAAGGGGATATGTTTATGGAGATCGATGAAGAAGCCATAAAGGAGGCCGGAGGTGACCTGTTTTATTCCTGTTTCGCGGTGGACCGGAATGTTTTCAAGCCCAGTCCCAGGGGCGTGGCAGTCACCGCCAAAGGGGATACCCTGGAAGAAGCATACCAGTTATGCGAAAAGCTGCTGAAAGAAAACATAAAAGGTGAAAACATCTGGCACCGAAAGGACATCGGAACAGAGGAATTGCTGGAAAAATATACCCTGGACTGAATTATGCTTGCTATTGATACCGTTCGTGGTGAAGATTATAAGGCCGTCCACAGACTCGCTGGTGAGATTGACGGCATTGTGCAGCATGCCGGGCATGTATATAAGATCATGGCCGACCATTTCGGAGACTCTTTTTTCATCGCCCACGAGAAAAAGCAGAATGGTCCTTCGGTGGTCCTGGGATTCATGCTGGGATTCGTATCACAGAAATTCAAGGGCCACCTTTTCGTCTGGCAGATCGCCGTTTCCCATAAATCCCAGGGTAAGAAGGTGGGGTCGGGACTGTTAAAGCATACCGTGGAGTATGCCCGGAAAACGCGTGACTGCCACGCGGTCATGGCTACCGTGGAAACCACCAACATTGGCTCACAGCGGCTTTTCGAAAAGCTCGGGTTCACCATCCGGTCGGAAAAGTTCAGGGGAAACGGACAGGTACTCACGGTTCATCACGGAAAGGAAGCCGTCGAAAATTTTTACGGAAGCGGAACGGACCAGATATTTTATGTCATGGAGCTGTGATATGCACACAGGGGAACCGGAAAACAACCCCATAATAATTGTATCTTTACCCCCGTGAACTGGGATCCATATATCCGGGGGTTCAAAGCGTACCTGAAACTGGAAAAGTCCCTTTCGGATAATTCCGTTATGGCATACGTGAACGACATACTTAAGCTTGTCCGGTTCTATGAATCGGAACAAAGGGAACTTTCGCCCACCCAAACAGAACCCGAACATCTCAGGGCTTTCCTGAAATACATCACAGGGATCGGCCTCAGCGACCGTTCTCAGGCAAGGATACTATCAGGGATCAGGGCTTTTTACAAATACCTGATCATGGAGGATATGATGAAAAAGAACCCCATGGACCTGATCGACACCCCCAGGACCGGGAGGAAATTGCCGGACACCCTTTCTGTTGAAGAAGTTGACCAGATCATAAGCGCCATAGACCTGAGCAAAACGGAAGGCCACCGTAACAAAGCCATCCTGGAAACCTTGTACGGATGCGGACTCCGCGTGTCCGAACTGATCAATCTCAGGATCTCCGGAATAAATTTCCGGGAAGGGCATTTGCGCATCATAGGAAAAGGCAACCGGGAACGGCTGGTGCCGATGGGAGGAAGTGCAGAGAAATATATCCGCATTTATCTCGATGAATACCGGAGCCGGCAAGCCATTCAAAAAGGGGAGGAAGACATTGTATTTTTAAACCGGCGCGGACGAAGGCTTACACGCGTCATGATCTTTGTCATCATACGGGACCTGACCGCCAGGGCAGGCATTAAAAAGAAAACAGGACCGCATACCTTTCGGCATTCCTTTGCAACACACCTTGTCGAGGGAGGCGCAGATCTGCGTGCAGTACAGGAAATGCTGGGCCATGAATCCATCACCACTACGGAAATATATACGCACCTGGACCGGAGCTACCTGAAAGATACCCTCCTGCAATTTCATCCCCGGCCCTAAGCGGAAGGCATTTCTTCTATTTCGCCCTTTTCGTTCACCAGCACACCCCAGTTGACGGCGATCAGGGCTCCATCCTCATAAAAGAAATCGATCATGGCATCGTCATAGGAAATGCGCTTTTCACCGGTCTCTTTGTCAATTTCGGTTTCGGCTATTTTAAACCCTTTCCCTGCCATCAGTTCGATCACTTCTCCTTCGGACATGTCAAAAACCTTCCGCCCATATAAGGTGGCTTCAGGATTATCGGTCTCAAAACAGGAAACCACGGATTTTTCCATGCCTTCAAAAAAGACGGCAATGCCCTTCTCCCAGTAATTCAGGATCACCGTATTGAATACATCGTCGTCTTCAATATTGTCCACGTCTTCTGCTTCACCCAGGAGGGTGGTAACCCGCTCCGTGGTAAACCCGAAAAGGATTTCACCAAATCCCTCTAAAGGCTTGATTTCTAAGGTAAGATCACGCATAACTAATCGTTCATAAAATTAATATACCAGTTAAGAATCAACGGGTAAATATCTCAATTTTTATTTCAAAAACAAGGGAAAATTTTCCCGCTTTACCAACAGGGGGTGTTGCGTTGATAAGCGATGACCGGCAACCGCTACTTATTTAAGCGGTGAATCCTCTTCTTTCGCAAAATGCTTATACACGATCTTATCCAACCATGCCGGGAAAAACCTGTTCATCAGCACGGTCATTTTCCCCTGTGTGGTCAGAACCAGCGATCGCTTCCTTTTTTCGATGGCATCACTGATATGGCGGGCTACTTCTTCGGCCGGCATCATGCCGGCTTCGTCCCGCGGAGACTCCCCTTGCATACGGCCTTTCCCGTCCAGGGCAGTATTCCGTATGTTGGAAGCCGTAAAGCCGGGACATGCGATCAGAACATGTAAACCGTTTTTGAGGTTCTCTATCCGCAGGGTTTCCAGGAATCCATGGATCGCAAACTTGGAAGCAGAATAACCAGTTCTGCCCGGCAGTCCCTTGAAACCTCCGATGGAAGAGACCCCGGCTACAATGCCCTTGCTTTCCAGCAAATATGGCAAGGCAAATTTTGTGCAATTTACCGTTCCCCAGAAATTCGTCTCCATCAGCTTACGGATCACCCCCAACTCCGTATCCCGGAACAAGCTCCGCATGGATATTCCGGCATTATTGACCAGCACATCAACACGTCCGAATACATCCCTGGCCTTTGACACAAGAGCCTGGCATTCAGCGGGAACCGACACATCGGTCTTCAGGGAAACGATCCGCCGCGTTTCCTCAGTGTATTGGTCTTCCAATTCCCGTATCTTATCCGCACTCCTTGCACCGATCACCACATGAGCACCCCGCCGGTGCATTTCCAGGGTCAGGGCCCTGCCAATGCCGGAAGAGGCCCCGGTAATGATCACCACTTTTCCTTTCAATGTTTCCTTTTTCATGGCTGCAATAATAATCATTTTACATTGAACCCGATTCATTATTTTGGAAGTTTTCAGATACAATCCACCTAAAAAACCGGGATAAATCAATATTTTTACCTGAAATTTCAATACCGCGGACAGCATGCAAAACAAACGCAGCACTTTTCAGCATCATTTGGGCCTTCCCTCCCGCACGCCCATGGACATAAGCGTTGAACGGGCAAAGGGGATCTATCTTTACGGCCCGGGCGGAAAACGCTATATCGATCTGGTTTCGGGAGTTTCCGTGAGCAACACCGGCCACGGACACCCGGATGTACTCCGGGCCGTCCGCAAGCAACTGGATCGCTATATGCACCTGATGGTGTACGGGGAGATCATACAGTCGCCACAGGTACACCTGGCCGAAAAACTCACTTCCCTCCTGCCCTCCTGCCTGGATTCGGTATATTTTGTCAATTCGGGCAGCGAAGCCATCGAAGGGGCGCTCAAGCTGGCCAAACGGTATACCGGAAGGACAGAGGTCGTTTCCTTCCGGAATGCATACCACGGCGGCACCCACGGGGCCCTGAGCATTTTGGGCCACGAACGGCTGAAAAACGCATTCCGTCCCCTACTGCCCGATATCCGGCAGCTGCGCTTCAACGAACCGGCTGACCTGGAACAGATCACCACCCGGACCGCCTGTGTGGTGGCCGAGACCATACAGGCCGAAGCAGGCATCATCCTGCCGCAGGAAGATTATTTTAAAAAACTGCGCCTGCGGTGCAACGAGACCGGCACGTTGTTGGTCACCGACGACATACAAATGGGTTTCGGCCGCACAGGACGCCTGTTCAGCTTTGAGCATTACGGGTTTGTCCCCGACATCTTATGCCTGGCCAAGGCCATGGGTGGCGGCATGCCCCTGGGGGCTTTTATCGCCGGCAGGGATATCATGGATGCCCTGACCTACGACCCGTCCCTGGGACACATCACGACCTTTGGGGGCCACCCGGTCAGTTGCGCAGCTTCCCTGGCCTCGCTCAACATTATCCTGAAAGAGAACCTGATGGAAAATGCGGAAAAGGCAGGACATCTGTTCTATGAGTCACTGCATGCCCATCCCATGCTGAAGGAAATACGCCGCACAGGACTAATGCTGGGACTGGAACTGGAATGCCCCGGGAAGATGTCGGCCCTGAACCAACTGCTCCCCGAACATGGCCTGATCGCAGACCAGTTCCTGTTCAACCCCGCCACTTTCCGCATAGCCCCACCGCTGACCATTACACAGGAAGAAACCGGGGAGGCTGCCGCCCTGGTTTGGAAATGCCTGGACAGAATATGAATGACGGCAGGATACGGTTATATTTGTAACAGCAAAACCCAAGAACATGCCGGTTTATTTCCTGACCAACGAGTTGTATTTCCCCGATCCGGGGGATGCCCTGGAAGACGGACTGCTGGCGCTGGGCGGGGACCTGAAGCGCGAACGGCTGCTGCTGGCCTACCGCAGCGGTATTTTTCCCTGGTACGCTGAGGGTTCCCCGATCCTCTGGTGGTCGCCCGACCCCCGGATGATCCTCTACCCCCATGCAATAAACGTCAGCAAATCCTTGCGGCAATTGCTGAACCGGGATCCCTTCGAGGTCCACTTCGATACCCGCTTCGGGGATGTGATCCGCCACTGTGCACGCGCAGAGCGCAAGGGACAGGACGGGACATGGATTAATGAAGAAATGATCGCCGCCTATGAAAACCTGCACCGGGAAGGCTATGCACACTCGGTGGAATGTTACCGCGACGGCCGGCTATCCGGCGGACTGTACGGCCTTTCCCTGGGGAAGGCTTTTTTCGGGGAATCAATGTTCTACCGGGAACGGGACGCCTCCAAGGTGGCCCTGTATCATCTGGCACAAAGGCTCAGAAAGTGGAACTTCCACTTCATCGATGCCCAGCAGGAAACTGAACATCTGCGCAGGGTTGGAGCCCTTCCGGTACCCCGGAGAGAATTCCTGGGCATGTTGCGGAAAGCCCTGAAGTATGAAACGCTAAAAGGCCCCTGGACAAACATCGATCATAAGCCCCGCAACCATTCGGGGCGCAACCGGACCGCTTCCGGATGATGAATCGCCGTATGGATCAATTTCAGTAGCCTTTGTTTATCCCTGCCCAACATGCCTTTCAGCGGAAGGTAATTCGATGCATGATCGCTCCGGAATACCGTGTTCTCCAATTCGGTGGAATCTATGAAATCATACAGCTCCTGAAGCAATCCATCGGTATCCAGGGGATTAAACTCCCCGCGGAAGCGGGTCCGGTAATGTTCCTCCCCATATGGGAAACTCAGCACCAGTGTAGAAAGGAACGCAGGCTGCACAAGGTTCACCAGGCGTGCCGATTGCATCGAATGCTGCCGGGAATACCGCTCACCGCCCAGACCGTTGAGGATCATGACCGAGCTTTTGATGCCCGCATCCTGTGCCTTTAACAATCCTTCTGCCGTGGTGGCAAACGTTTCGTTTTTATTGATAAGGCGCAACAGTTCTTCATCCCCGGTTTCAATGCCCACATAAACCAGGCTCAGCCCTTTTTCCTTTAATTTCTTCAGCGCTTCCGGACTTTTCCTGAGCAGGTCTCCCGGCAGGGCATATGCCGAAACCCTCCGTACCCGGGGGAAATACCGGCGGATCCAGTCCAGGATGTCACTGAGCTGATCAAACGGAAGGACCAGCGCATTGCCGTCGGCCAGGAAAATTTTCCGTACATCCGGAAATTCCCTGGAAACGCGGATGATCTCCTCTTTAACCTGTTCGGGTTTTTTGATGGAAAACTTCTTGGAGCGGTACATCTCGCAAAAGGCACAGCGGTTCCAGGAGCAACCCAGGGTAACCTGCAGGATCACGGAATTGGCTTCACTCGGGGGGCGGAACACGGGTTCATCGTAATCTATAGGATAATACATACACACAAATTTACATAGATTCAAACGGATGCTGCCGGCGAAAATCCGGATTATAGGTCCGGGCACTGCTCATTTCCTGGACCCAGCCTTTGGTAAATCCCAGCGCTTCCATAGCCTCCACCACTCGGTAGTAATCCCCGGGATGCAAGGTTTTGCCAAGGCGGGGATCATCCATCACGCGGGGGTTGGGGTAGTATTGCGACATCAGGGAAATGTGCAGGTTGGTGGAGATCTCCCGGGCGATCATACGCAACACCCCGATGCTGTTCCCGGTGTGCCCGGGCAGGACCAGGTGGCGGATCAGGATGCCCCGTATCAGGTAGCCCCCCATGGTTATAAAAGCGGAGCCGATCTGCTGGTACATTTCTTTGTGGGCCCTCAGAGCCGCTTCCGGGTAATCCTCAGCCCCGGAACAGTGGCGTGCCAGCTCCGGGGAGCTGTACTTGAAATCCGGCATATACACCTGGATATGTCCTTCCAGCGACCTCAGCGTTTCCACCGTATCATAGCCGTTGGTATTGTATACGAAAACAGGATCCAGGCCCACATCCTTCAAAGCAGCCATAATGGCCTTAACCTGGGGGACATAATGGGTGGGGGAAACAAAACCGACCATATTGGTCCCGGCAGCCATGATGTCCACGATGTTTCTCAGCACATCCTTCAATTCCATCCGGCAGTCCCGGTAATCGCCATCGTTCCGGCTGATCTGATAATTCTGGCAATACAGGCACTGCAGGTTGCACTGGGTAAAAAATACATTGCATATTCCCCGCGGTCCGGATATCACAGGCTCCTCTCCCATGTGCCTGCATATGGATGAAACCGTAAAGGAAGCATCCGCGCGGCAATAACCCGTCTCTCCTGCCAGGCGGTTAACACCGCATTTCCTCGGACATATGGTGCAGGACCGCAACGGCTCCAGTTCAGCCAGGTATTTGCCTTCATCCAGGGAATCTATGACCCCGTATATTTCATGCTTATTGATCATGGACACGTCAAATATCGTAAATTTGTCTAAGCACACCTTAAATATACGGAATAATGAAACAGCTGCTATCTTTCCTGGCATTCTGTTGCCTGGCCGGGGTTTTGACGGGACAGGACCTGCGGTTGGAAACATCCCGGGGCCTTGCCGTTACAGGATTTTCTTACAATAACACAGCATCTGCAACAGGCCTTCCCGTGCCCCTGTTCTCTGTATCTGTTGATGATTCACTGATCAGTTCAGGGGATGTTGTGACCGTGGAAAAAGACGGGACCTTCTTTCTGGATTTTGGCGGGGGACTCCTGGGGGAGCTTAGCACAGAAGCACCCGAAAAAGGATGCTGGAAAGGCATCCTCACTTTTATCAACATTTCAGGCGATACCCTCATCCTGGAAAATATGGTTCCTTTTGGGGATGATCCGGGACATGTCTACATAACCGGAACAGGTCCCTGGTCCCTGGCCCGGGCCGCTTTGTTCCGGCCAAATAAAGCTGCGGTACCGGTTATCCTGCCCGACAATGCCTGGGAGATGGGGTATGGTGCCGTCCCCGTGGATGACCATACATCGCTGAGCGCCATTGCCCGCAGAAAAGAACTGAGGGGGGGCAAAAAGCAGCGGTACAAAACGCAGCTCTATCCGGGCGGCAGCATGGACTATGCCATGTGGGCCTGTCCGTATGAAGGAAACTGGCAAAACGGACTGCGGAAGATGTTCCGCGAAAAGTACCTGTTCGAGTTCGATGCTTTTGATCATACCCTGTACGAAAGGCCCGACCTGGAATGGATACGGCATAAATATCTCCTGGTCATGCAGTTTGCCTGGGACCGGTCTTTTTACGACTGGCATACAAAGGAATACACCGTGGAAACGTTTCTGCAGGAAGGCAAAAATATCTTCGGAGGATATGACATCTACGGCCTTTGGCCCACCTGGCCGCGGCTGGGCGTTGATGACAGGAACCAGTGGGACATGTTCTCCAGTCTGCCGGGAGGCTTGGACCGCATAAGGGAAATATCCACGAACATGCAGGAAGAGGGAACGGCATTTTTTATATGCTACAATCCCTGGGACGAAAGCACCCGGAAGGAATCACCCTGTCGGGGCATGGCCCGGCTGATCGAAGCTACAGATGCCAACGGGGTGGTTTTGGACTGCCACGGATGGTCCGGTGAACATTACCAGAAAGCAGCCGACAGCATCAAAGAAGGGGTCGTGATGTTCAGCGAAGGCATGGCGGTGATCCGGGACATGCCGGGCATCGTTTCAGGGAGGGTGCACAACGCCATTTACATGTCGCCCCTGCTGAACCTCAACAAGCTGATCAAACCGGACTTTGCCATTTTCCGCGTGCTGGAGAGAAAAGATCCCCATCTGGACCGCGAGATCGGCATTGCCCTTTTCAACGGATACGGTACCGAGATCAATCATTTCGCCCCAGGGCGCCCGGAATCCACCATGGAAGACTTTCATTACCTGGCACGCACCACCCGGATCCTGCGGGAAAACACATCCTGCTTCCAGTCACCGGACTGGACACCACTCATTCCGGTGCTGCACGACAGCATATGGGTCAATCGCTGGCCTCTGGGATCAAAAGAGATCCTAACCGTCTACAGTCTCATTCCGGAGGGTTTTGACGGACCCCTTTTTGAGGCCGGCAAAGACAAGGATCACCATTATGTGAGTCTCTGGCACCATAAAGAGCTGTCCCTTTCTGAAAAGAATGGAACATACCGTGTCCCGGCTACTTGCGCTGCTTTTAACCGGGAATGGCTGGGCACCAGACAGGAAGGCAGGATCGACTGCATAGCCCGGTTCCCTTCATTGATAAACGGGGAGATCCGGGGGAATACGATGCACCTTTCGTGCGATGCAGGGGATGAACTGCGCATCTGGCCGGGAACCCCATCCTGCCGGAAAGAATATGCAATGCGCAACAGCGGCGACCATACCATCAATCTTCCGGAAACCTTCGGAAATTACCGCGGGGATTTTGTGGTGCAATTGTTTGACAATAAGGAGCTGGCTGATGAGATCATCCTCACCCTAAGCCATGGTACACCCGTGCTGATCCCCGGCCCGGATTTCACCGGACACAGCATTCCGGCACCCCGGGAAATGGTGACGATCCGCGGAGGTGAATACGATCTCATCAGCACCAATGATGACCAGTTCATCCCATACCCCCGTGGGAACGATACGGTCCGGGTCACCATCCGCCCCTTCCTGATGGATAAGTACCCGGTCAGCAACGGGGATTATCATGCATTCATCCGCGCAAGCGGCTACGTCCCGGCAGATACCAGCCATTATCTGCGGCACTGGGAAAACGGCGCCTGCCCGGATTCGCTCCGCGATCATCCGGTGGTTTGGATAAGTCCGGAAGATGCCGTTGCATATGCGAAATGGCACGGCAAACGGCTCCCTACAGAAGCCGAATGGCAATATGCCGCACAGGGCAATACGGGGTGGGAATGGCCCTGGGGACCGGTGTTTGACAGCACGCACTGCAATAATGCCTCCGGCAGGACAACGCCAAAAGATGCCTTTCCCGGTGGGAAAAGCCGTTACGGAGTATACGACCTTGTAGGGAATGTTTGGCAGCTCACATCCGACAGGTATGCAAACGATTCCTATACCTTCGTGATCATGAAGGGCGGAAGCTTTTATGAACCCGTCTCCAGCGGATGGTATGTTCAGGGTGGCCCCCAGCCGGTCACAAGGCAACAAATGCTACTTCTGGCAAATCCCGGGCTGAACCGGAATGCCACGGTTGGCTTCCGTTGCGTGAAGGACCTCAGTCCGTGATCTGGTTGTAATGCCTGCAAGATCTTATTCACAAATCCCGGCCTTATATCCTGTTTTTCACCACTTATTCATAACTTAGCAGGTACATTCCACAACATTATGACAAAAGCATCTTGCGCCCATGTCCTTCTCATCTGTTTCCTATACCTTCTTGCCATGAACGGCACATCATCCATGGCGGATACCCCGGTAATCGGTTTTCTCGGACTGGACCCGGATGAAAATCATAAACAAGAGTTACGCGCTGCATACCATGGATTGAAAGGCCTGGGCTACGAAACGGATAAACTCCGGTTGAGAAAATTGGCGGAGGATCCTTCCGGTTTAAAAAATTATGACATCGTATGGATACACCGGCCTGGTAACCCGGATTTTACGGACATGGAAAAAGAACACAGATGGGTACGGGGTATGTTGGAATATGTGGAATCCGGAGGAAAAGTAATCCTTTGCATGGGAGCAGCTAAATACCTTAACCTCACTGGAGTAGAGAAAAATGCGCTTGCAACCCGTTCCAAAGAAGCCAGCGACAATGGCTACGGTCGCATGCTTGGCCTGCATGCCTTCCGCGAACATCCGGTGTTTGACGGATTGCATGGTGGAGCATACATACTAAAGCCCCGTGAGGATATTGAAGTATACCAGACCGGTTATTTCGGTGATGAAGTACCCGGAAAAGGCCATGTAGTTGCCGTGGACTGGGATTACATCTTTCTGAGGGAGCGCACAAAACTGATGTTCGAATATTCGGTGGGAAAAGGCAAAATACTTGCCATCGGAGCGTATATGCTTTATGACGTCCCCAATACCAACCGCGTGCATCTGGAAAAATTTACCCGCAATTGCATTGCATACCTGGACAGGGGCCAAATAAATAAGGCCTTTTACTGGGTCTACAGC
>JAGYMZ010000056.1 GCA_018400295.1 Bacteroidales bacterium
TACCGTTCAGTCAAATTTTTTATCTGATGCCCCGGGATTGAATATTGGGTGAAACGGGCCAAAGGAATGATGAAACCCAGTGTTTGAAAATTGACCGGGATGCTTTCCTGAAGGAACCTTACCTTTGCAATTGCTTAAGCGGAGAAAATCATTATGTTTATGGACCGGAGAATCAGAAATGCTTAGAAAAACAGTAATAATCTGTATTGCAGGAATAATTTCCCTTTCCGCTGCGGGGCAGAAGGTTGATAGTCTGAAGGCCTTGTTGGAAAAGGACACTCTGGGGAACACCACCCGCTATACTGTATTGAAAAAGCTGGCGCGGGAGATCGGTTCCAAAGACCCGGGTCTGGCGCTTGGGTGTGCGGATCAGGCATATGAACTGGCTGACAGCACAGGGATCCCCCATGATATAGGGTTTATGGATTTTATCATTTATCTGAATGACAAAGCAGGAGAATACAATACTTCCATAAAATATCTGGAGCGAAAGATAAAATTTCTGTATCCGCCGGAGAATGAACTCGACCGGCTTATGATCCTCCGTTCGGAAGGGTATTTACATTTCCGGAAGGCAGACTATACAAAAGCCTTGGATAATTTCCGGGAAGCAATGAAAATTGCGGAGAAGAATGGGTATCATGATAAGTTGCTGAAAACTTATTTCGATATGGCCAGGACTTTTGAACGGCTTGGCGACGATAAAAAGGAAAAGGAGTATTATCGTCGTTACCTGGGAAATGCCGGCATAGAGGAGAAATCCGATGTTATTGGCCAGATTTATCTGAGGTTGGGGAACATCGCTTCAGATGAGCATGAGTACCGGGAAGCGCTCAATTATCAAAATATGGCGTTGCAGCTTGGGAAACAGACCAGCGATACCATGATGATCATAAGTGCCTTGAACTATTTGGCATGGAACCATTATCTGATGAAAAACTACGACTCCTCCCTGCAATTATACAGGGTGAATATTTCCCTTGCCAGGAAGTATGATAAACAGAATTTTTTGTGCAATTGTTACGGCAATATCGGCAATATATACAGGGACCTTAAAAATTATGACCGGGCAATTGAATATTATCAAAAAAGCATTGAGGTTGCTGAAAAAATACGCGATTTTTATAATCTTTCCTGGCTCTATGAGGATATCAGCAAAATGCATGCTACATTGGGAAACTATAAACAGGCTTATGAAGGGTATATCCTGCATTCCCGTTATTCCGATTCGTTGTTGTCAAGTCGTTACCGGCGAAGCTTATACGAGGCCAGGGCGGAATATGAAGCCGATAAAAAGACGACCGAATTCGAAGTTTTAAAAATGAAACTCAGGCAAAACCGGTACATTGCTTACGGGCTGGGTGGAGGTATCGTGTTGCTGCTGGTGATCGGGGGCCTTATGTTTTATCAGAACACCTTGCTGGACCGTCAGCGGATCTCTGTAATGAAACAAAAGCTGTCTGAGCTGACTCAACGGAACCTGCGCCAGCAAATGAACCCGCATTTTATATTTAATACGCTTAATTCCATACAGTACTTCGTTTTTGAAAACAATAAGATAGCAGCCAACGATTATATGAGCAAATTTGCCCGGTTGATGCGAATGACCCTGGAAAATTCCCGTTCTACTTCCATTCCGATCAAGGATGAACTGGAGGCTTTGGAACTGTACCTTCAGCTTGAATCGTTGAGGTTCAAGGGGAAATTCGACTGGGATATCCGTGTGGATGAAGAGATCGATACCCTGCTATATAAGATACCTACGATGCTGATACAGCCCTTTGTGGAAAATTCCATTGTTCATGGCCTGATGAACAAGGAAGAGGGGCGCGGGCATGTCCGCGTTGATCTGAAGTTAAAAAATGACCATATTTTATGCAGCATCCAGGACAATGGCATAGGACGCCGTAGAGCTATGGAGATCAAAGCTGCAAGAAAAGCCGGGCACAATTCACTGGGGACGAAAATTACCGCTTCCAGGCTTAAACTGGTGAATTCATTGTATGGAAAAGAAATGAAAGTACATTATACCGATCTGCAGGATGAAAAGGGGAATGCAAGGGGAACCAGGGTCGAGGTGACCATCCCTGTTGTCGGTTGAATAAACATATGTTATGCTGGGAACCATTATAGTGGATGATGAAATAGATGCCGTCAAGTTTATTGAATCCATCATTACGGAATATTGCAAAGGCATCAAAGTGCTGGGTTATGCTCACTCGGCTGCAGACGGGGTTCAGTTGATCAATGCGTTGAAGCCTGATCTGATCTTTCTGGATGTTGAAATGCCGCATGGTTCGGGCTTCGAGCTTCTGAGCCATTTCCCTGATAAGAACTTTGATGTTATTTTTGTTACGGCTTTCAACCATTATGCCATCCAGGCCATTAAATTCAGTGCGGTGGATTATATCCTGAAACCGATTAATATAAATGAATTTATAGAAGCTGTGAAAAAAGTAGCGTTGTCCAGAAAGAAAAACCGGGAAAGGAATTTTAATTTTGATGCATTGCTGGAGAATCTTAAAACCCGTATCCCCTCCCGTTTGGCAATTCCCGCTTCCGACGGAATGGAGTATCTGAACACGGATGACATCATCCGTATTGAAGCCGACCGGTCCTATTCCTGGTTTTATCTGAATGATAAGCGGAAGTTGCTGGTTTCCAGGAACCTGAAAGAGTACCAGGAGTTGCTCAGCGACCGGAATTTTTTTCGTACGCACAATTCCCATCTGATCAACCTGAATTATGTCCGGAAATTCATCCGGCAGGAGGGAGGATATATCCAGATGAAGGACGATTCTACCGTCCCGGTCTCCCGGGGCAAGAAGGACCTGTTTTTGGATAAGATGGCGGCGCTGTCACGTATTTCCAAATGATGTTGCGTTGTCTTGTGACCGGCGGCACCTGATCCCTGCTTTCGAACAGCATATCCCTTTTTGCCAGCGGATATTCGTTATATAATTGCGAATTTCCATATATATATGGTATATTTGAAGGGTATATCTTGCATGACTTTTATTGTTCGGGGAAGTATTTTATACATCAAAAGGATAACCAAGACATAGCGTGTTTACACTTTCTGCCACAAGCCTGGATCTCTTTTCCTTTTCCTTCCGGTTTCTGATCCGGTGCATCCTTAGTATTCTTATGCTCCTTTCCGCAGAGATTGCATATTCTCAGGTCATGGTGTCGCCTTCCGGACAGCCGTCTTCCATGGTTGTTTGTGAGGGGGACAGCACATTTTCCCTGTTGGTGGCCAATACCACGGGTTCTGTTATGAGCGGGGATTCCCTGTTGCTGGATTTGCCGCCGGGATGTCTTTACATGAACGGCTCCGTGACCGGGGCAACGGAAATTGATGTATCCAACCGGAACCAACCTTGGTTTATCCTGGATGATATCCTGAACAATACTTCGCTCAGCGTGGAATACAATGCGGAGATCGTTTGCAATTATACCAATACCCAGGATTTCACTTACCAGGTGATCCATAATGGAATTACGCATACTGCCACCGATGATCCCCTGCAAAATTATTATTTCCCCTCCCTGGTCATTACCAGCATAACAAACAGTTCTGCTTCCATTCCTGTGAACCAGACCATAACCCGGGAGATTACCGTTGAACAGCAGGGATTGAATGCTTCCCTGGATACCCTGATAATCCTGGATGAACACACCACGGATATTGAAATTGTTTCCGTAAGCACTGGTACCCTGATCAAGGACCAGGGTCCGGGCCCTGATCTCGTGGATACCATTATCCTGACCGGGGATGACCTGCCCGGGGGGAACGGGCTGTTTGATCACGGCGAAGTCCTTGTAGTTGCGGAAACTGTCAGACTTCTGGGCTGCGGCAATGGCCAGAGCACTGTCAAGGCTGCCTGGGGCTGTTACGAAGAGTATTGCGATTATTATTCAGCTTATCCTTCGGTATCGCCGGCTTCCGGTGTCCCAGACATAGACATGTCTTTTACCCCCGTACGCAAGGGATGGGGTTTTATCGATAATTCCGGCTTTATTGAGTTTACCATTAGTAATAACGGTACAGGGGCAGGGTCGGTTTTCGACCTGGTGGTACTGGGGGGTTTTTCATCCGGCGGCGGTACCTATTATCCCAACAGCGGCTGGCTGAATAAGGTCGATTCGTTCTCAGTGAACGGGCATTTCGTGGGGGCACAGTACAATTATGCCGCCGGAGCCCCCAATGGACAGTATGCTTATTACACCGGCAATCCTTTCGATGCGGACCCGGACGGGCCCGGGACAGGCCTGGAGGATTTGGATGGTGATGGTTTCTTTGATGACCTTCCCATTGGGCATACCGTCACTTACCGGGCCCATATCTATTATGACTGGGATGATGCGGTTTCCTCCATTCCTACAGGAAATAGTTGTGGCCGGGGGTGGACCAACAATTATTGGCAGGGATTCCGTTATGGGTATGATTATACCGACCAGTGTATGACCCAGAATGGACCCCAATTCCCGCAAAACAGCAACATTACCCCATTTATGACCTACAACACGAATACGCAGCAGCATGTTATGCCACCGGATGTTTATGAGGGGACCCCGGTGGTTATGGAACAGCAAGTAGTTACTGCGACCCGGGTGGATGATGATGGCTGTCCGAACGATTCCGTGATCTACCAGCTCAGTTTGCCCGGAGGGATCATACTGGCTCCGGGAGATGCCACCTTCAAGGGTTCCAGCATGGGATCGCCCCATATTGATGGGAACACTGTGACGTATTTCCTGAACAAAAACCGGGTGAAAAGCGGTGGGTGGTTCCGGGTCCCGCTTATGCTGGACTGCAGCGTTTCGCATATGCCAACGGAAACGGTCACTACCCGGTTGAAGTTTTGGTGTGACAAGACAGATTACCCGGCACGTTTTTTTACCTACTGGTGCTCTGAATCACCGGTCTTCGGGCTGCAATGTCCCCCGGGACAGTGTGCAGATCCGTATATTTCACTTTTTTCGGTAGAACGCACCACTATGGGATGGGAAGACAATGCCCTGACCAGCCGCGTGGACCCAACATCTCCCGGGATCAACCTGAATTATGCCCTTGCCAGGGATTCCCTCAGGATCAAAGCGGCCGGGGTGCTGAACGGGGAATCGGATCTGCTGTTCTTTGTGCTGGAACATAACAACCTCCCTGGGAACTGGAGCGATTCCCTCTTCTTTGAGTATTTGACCGATACCTTGTATTTCCATGATCATGAAACGAATGCATGGGATACCTGCTTCAATTTGAACCCTCAGATCACCCATGGTCCTGTGTCTTCCCTCCAGCTTGACATTGGCGATTTGACCTCCATGGGCAGTTGCCTGTACGGACGGGAACTCAACGACGGGGATTCCATGGTCTATGTGATCAGCGGACAGGTCAGGAATGTGGCCCGGACCGGGTGGGAGATCGTTCCCTCTTTCAGGGCCCGGTTTTATGATTTTGAAAACCATCAGGAAGCGTATTGCAACGACCGGGGCGTGAATTTCCATGTCCTGGGGAGTAATTATCCCTTTATTTCTACTACAAACGTGGGTCCGTCCAACCTGCAGGGATGCATGAATTTTGATTATTACGGGCAGATCTACCGGTGGCTGGATCCCTGTGGCGGGGAAATTGCTTTTCCCAATGAAGTGAGGCCTTATGCTGCACTGGATTCCATGGTGGTGAGCCTGCCCCAGGGATTTGAGTACCAGCCGGGCTCATCGGTTCACCGTTACCGGACAGCCGGCGGCAGCCTGACCTGGGAGCCCATCATAGATCCCATGATCGTGGTTAATCCCTCTGAAACACAGCTTATCTATGTCAGGGATTCCAGCTGGAGCTATTCGGCATATTATGATTGCAGCCGGGACCAGGATCGTATTGATTTTGACGCTTCGCCCTCCTGCCAGGCTGCCACGGGTTTTTCTTATCAAATGGAAACCTATGGAAGGTACCAGGTTTATATGGATGGACAAGGTGTTGGCCATTCAGGATGGGACAACCAAAATGAAGATTACACACCGGCCGAGATCGTGGTTACCCCTTTGATCACTACAGCCGAAGGTACGGTGGATACCGTGTCCTGGGAAATACGCCTGTGCAACACCACCGGGATCGATGCAGCATACAATTGGCTGGCTTTTGAAAGTGAAAACGCCGGTATTGAAGTGGTGGAACTTGTGGATGTTACCGATCTATCTGCACCGGTATCCATCCCGGTCAGCCCGTATGATCCCGGTAAGGTATGGGGGCAGGCCGGGACCATCGCCGGGGACGAATGCCGTACCTACCTGGTCAGGGCCATTTATGCCAGCTGTTCTTTTGATTCGCTGTTGATACGCCATTCTTTCAATTGTTCCGGTTATCCCCTGAGCCCTGACATGGGTTATCCTCCCACAGCGTATTCCTGTCTGGAAAACCAGACCAGGGTTTACCTGGACCCCAAAGACGTCAGCCTCAATTTATCCCTTGCCTCCCCGGAAAACCCGGTGGAATTATGCGACACCCTGGCTTACGAAGCCGGGGTGACGAATATTCAGCTCTCTTCTGCCTACAATCTCTCGCTGACGGTGATCCTGCCGCCCGGGGCGGGCATATTGCCGGGAACATCCTGTTTCATCTATCCCTATTCTTCCGGAGACACGGCTGTGATTGGCGACCCGGTGAACTGGCCCGCGGGGAGTAACCGCTGGATCTACGATATATCCGGTGACCCGAATGGGGTGAATATGCTGGAAGGCGTGGACAGCCTGCCCCAAAACGGATATAAACTGGGCTTCCGGGTGATGACGGATTGCGACCTTATCTCCGGAAAATCCATAAAAATGATCGCATCGGCTTCCAATGCATGCGGGGGTGTGAAAACCCGGGCTTCCTTTACCTCCCCCATATTGATCTCCGGGTTGCCAACCAATGTGAACCTGTATGTCCTGAGTACGCAAAATGACCCCTGGTTGCCTACCTGCAACGGTGCATCTACAATAAAGATAAAGGTTATCAACCTGGGGCCGAATTCGGTTTCCGATATTGAAAAACTGAGCGTTTCCCTTGACGATGCCTTTGATTATGTGAACGGTTCCCTTGTGAATCTTCACAATGGGCCTTCCGGAGTTTCTGCCAATCAGGTGATCGGCGGTGTACGCTACGTGCAGTTTGCCATTACCCCCAACCTGGCGGTGAACGATTCCATTGTTTTTACGTTCGACCTGATCGATGTGGATCCGCGCAGTCTGAGCTGCGATACCATCCTGATGGAAACCAGTGCCATGCTCGTTGCACAGGTCCCCTGTGCCACTGCCCCGGGAGGTTCCTGCCTGATCCAGTCCATAACCACTTCCATCAATACTGCTTTTGAGGTCCGAAAGGACAATGTCGGCTTCGGGTCCATCTCAGCCAGCAGTGTTCCCGATGGCGATACTGCCGAAAGATTGAATGTTGGTTTTTCGTTGATCAATGCCGGCTTGCACCCCTTTGCCAGCGACAGCCTGGATGTGGTCTTTGTTCATGATGTCAACGGAAATGGGCTCCCCGATGAGCCCGGATCCGATGTTTTGTTTCATAAGCGCCTGGATGTTCTGAACCTGGCACCCGGCGACAGCGTGAGCTCCATGGCAGAGTTCAGTGTGCCGGAAAATAAGGTTTGTAATATGATCGCTGCTGTGCGGCTCAGCGAAGATACATGCATTTGCAGTGACGCCGTGGCTCCCTTGTCGTCCATTCACCTGTTCAATGCAGGAAACGATACGGCAATATGCCGGACGGACAGTGCCGGGATCGGGAGCGGCCCGGTTGCAGGACAGGAATATGTTTGGTCCCCCTCGAATTTTTTAAGCTCCGATACGGTTTCCAACCCGGTATTCTATTATAACGGAAGCCTTTCCCAGCCGGATACCCTGTCCTACATACTGATGACAACCCGGCCGGGCGCCTGCGTCAGCCGGGATACTACTGTCGTTCTTGTATATCCGGAGCCATATGCATTTGCAGGTTCCGATGGATCCGTCTGCAACAATGAACCCTATGATTTTGCTTTTTCACAGCAATTGCCTGCCGCCTCTGCTTACGATTCCCTCCAGTGGAAAGGGGGTACAGGGTATTTCAATGATCCCGGGATCTTGCTTCCGGTGTATTTCCCCGGACCTGGGGAATCCGGGCCGGTGGAGCTGACCCTTATCGCATACGGAACAGGGCCTTGTGTTCACGACAGTGCTTCCATGTACATACAGGTGAACGGGATCCCTGCACCGGATTTTACCGTATCACCCAACGATACGGTCTGTGTTAATGAAATGGTCATTTTTTCCGGGACAGATACTTCCGGGACAAACATCATAAGCTGGGATTGGTTGTTCGGCGACGGACAGCAGGGAAGCGGCCAGAGTGCGCAACATACATATTCAAATACCGGCCTGGATACGGTGTTGCTTATTTTGACCAATGCAAGCGGATGCTCCGATACGGCGGTGAAATATATCCGGGTACTGGACCCGGACATCGATTTTTCCATGGATCCGGAGCCTGCCTGTGTGGGCGATACGGTATATTTTACCGGCATTGGCGATGCCGGGTTTGCCGCGTGGGTCTGGGATTTTGGCGATGGCATAAGCGATACAGGTAAAATAATATCCCATGCATACAATGCCGCCGATACTTTTATGGTAAACCTGTCGGTATGCTCAAAACAAGTCGCCCGCATGCTTCCGGTTCTGGAACCAGCCACTTCATACGCAGGCTCAGATGAGCACATTTGTGAAACGCATGAATACTTTTTCGGGAATTCAGCAAGCTTGCCTGCCGTTACCCATGCGGATTCGATCCGGTGGATGGGCGGGACGGGCAGTTTTAGTAATGATACAACCCTGCTTCCGGTATATTTTCCCGCTCCCGGGGAGGTTGGGCCGCTGACCATGTCGCTGGTCGCATACAGCAAGTCTCCGTGTAGTCACGACACCACCCATATGATCCTTACCCTGGATACCCTGCCGGATCCTACCATGGCCCTGCTGCCCGAAGATTCCTTGTGTGTGGGGGAGAATATTGCATTTGAAGGGTGGAATGCCAATGGTACGGGCGTTGCTTCATACGATTGGATTTTCGGGGACGGAAACACGGGCAGTGGACAATCGGTGGTCCATTCCTATCATGCCCCGGGTAACTACGATGTACTGCTGATCCTTACAAATAACCTCGGTTGTATGGATTCTGTGCTGCACACCCTTACGGTTCATGAACTTCCGGTGGTGGATTTCAGTATCAGTCCCGGAGATTCCATATGTAAAGATCTTCCCCTGAACTTCAGTGGTTCAGCCACGACCAGCGTAACGGAATGGAATTGGGATTTTGGTGACGGCCATTCGGATACCGGCCAGAATGTCAGCCATGCATATACCCAGTCAGGTGCATTCAATGTGGTCCTTGCGGTGAACGATGAATACAGCTGCAGTTCGGATACGGTACGACAGGTATACATCCATGAGCTGCCTACGGCAGATTTTATCATTTTCCCAAACGACACCAGTTGCGTGGGTGAAACAGTCAGCTTCCAGGGAAGCGGCAGCCCGCATATCGTTAGCTGGGATTGGGACTTCGGCGATGGGAATGCAGACACCGGACAAACGGTTTCCCACACCTATGCTTCCCCGGGAACCTATACGGTCAGGATGATCGTCACCAACGTCAACGGCTGCCTGGATACAGTCACCAAATTGCGGGTAGTGGTAGATCCGGATGTGGACTTTACCGTCAACCCCGACCCGTCGTGCTGGGGGTATTCGGTCCAGTTCGACGGACTGGGTGATGTGGGGTTTGCCGATTGGAACTGGGATTTCGGGGACGGCAACGCAGGGCAGGGCAAGAATGTGACGCATACTTATGTGGTGGCCGATACGCTAACCGTTACCCTTACTGTTTGCTCGGAGCAGGTGACCCGGCAACTGATCATACATCCTACGGCCCTTGCTGATGCCGGAAGTAATGAGGCTACCTGTGAGGATGTATTTTTCGACCTGTCGCAGTCGGCCGTCCCCCCGACAGCTTCAGGCTACAGCTCTATACTGTGGAGCGGAGGGGACGGGACCTTTAATGATCCTACGCTGGTGACGCCGGTGTATACCCCCGGACCGGACGAACTCGGTCCGGTTACCCTCCGTATGATCGCTTATGGAAGAGGATCCTGCGATAACGACACTTCCTGGATGAACCTGGATGTCATACCCGGGGCTTATGCTTTTGCCGGATCGGACGAAAATTCCTGCATCGATGAACCGTTCGATTTCGCCGTCTGCTCCCAGATACCCTTTGCCACCAACTATGTGTTTCTGGAATGGTCTACCGATGGTGCGGGCAGCTTTACAGATAACCAGGTTGAAGTGCCTGTATACAATCCCGCTCCGGGCGAGCTGGGCCCCGTGAACATGACTATGGTCGCTTCGAATGTCTTGAACTGCGATTCCATAGATTATATGTTGCTGAATATCCGCCCGGCTTATACCGTTCCCCGGGATTATGCCATTTGCTATGGCGATTCCATGTTCCTGGAAGGGGCGTGGAGGTATTCCAGTGGCATCTTTTACGATACCCTGTCTACCATATACGGCTGTGACAGTGCGATCGTTACTGAACTGACCGTATACCCGGAAATAGATAAAAGTTTTATCATAAACACAGGGGATTCGGTCTGCCTCGGGGAAGTGGCGGATTTTACCCAGACCGGTACAGCCGCACTGACAAGTTGGTTCTGGGACCTGGGTGACGGTACAACTTCGGCCCAGGCCAATCCCAGCCATGAATACACCGCTGCCGGACAGTACGAAGTTTGGTTTTATTATACCGATGACCTGGGATGTTCCGATTCAACTTCCCGGCTGATCTATGTATTTGAATTGCCGGATGTTGATTTTGAAATGGATGTGGATTATGCCTGTGGAAATACCCGCGTTGGCTTTTCCGGCATTAGCAGTTCCGGCATTGCGTTGTGGGCATGGGATTTCGGTGACGGGAACAGCGGAACCGGTCAGTATGTAACGTATGCATACGGATCACCGGGTAATTATACCGTTACCCTGACGGTTACCGATATCAACGGGTGCTCTGAGCAGTCGGTCGATTCCCTGTTTGTTGCCCCATCACCCACGGCCGACTTCGACCATTATGTGATCTCCTGCGATACGATGCAGTTCGTGGACCTCTCAAGTGCACCCCCGGGCTATTTCCTGGTGCAGTGGCAGTGGGACTTCGGC
>JAGYMZ010000057.1 GCA_018400295.1 Bacteroidales bacterium
GAGCATCGGGGAATTAAACCATATTTTCTCGTCCGCCGCAGCGAACGCGAAGGCGGATTAAACCTTCAACACGCAAACGGTAAATCCAAACCGGCCATCTGCATTGGGAAATGGGCTACTGTCCTTAAAATTAGCATGACATGTGAAATAATATTCTTAATTTCGCAGGATACGAACATTAAAATCAGAAACCATGGCTAACAATAGTATTCCATTCATTGCAATGATCGTCCTGTTTGCATTCGTTTCCGGATGCGGACCCAGGCAAAAAACAGCAGAACAAAAAGAAAATGAACGGCCGGGCATCATACCCCAGGATATACCCCTGAGGCCTATTTCGCAGCAGGAGGTTCAGGACCGGCTCGGCATTTATGCACCGGTTAAGCTCACCGCCGACATTTCCCACCTCACCGAAAAACAAAAGCAGCTTCTCATCAAGCTTTTCGGTGCGGCTGATATCATGGACAAGCTTTTCTGGAAACAGGCCATCGGAAATAAAGCATCGTTTCTTAAACGGATAACCGATGAGCCAACCCTGAAGTTTGCAAGGATCAATTATGGTCCGTGGGACCGTCTGGACAATAACACACCTTTCATCCAGGAAATAGGGGAAAAACCAAAAGGGGCGAATTTCTACCCCGTGGACATGACGGTTGAGGAATTTGAGGCATTTGACGACCCGGATAAAAATAGCTTGTATACGCTCATCCGCCGTGATGAAAATGGATCGCTCAAATCCGTATGGTACCACGAGGCGTATGCCAGCGAGCTGAAAGAAGCATCTGCCCTGATCAAAGAAGCGTCCCGCCTGGCCGAAGACACTTCCCTGAGAAAGTATCTTGAGATGAGGGCGAAGGCACTGGTAACGGATAAATTCCAGGCCAGCGACTATGCCTGGATGGAAATGACCACATCCGACATTGATTTTGTAACAGGCCCCATCGAGAATTATGAAGATCAGTTGTTTGGTTATAAAGCTGCCTACGAAGCCTTCATACTGTTAAAAGATACCGAATGGAGCAAAAAACTTGACAAATTCTCCGCCATGCTCCCGGACCTGCAAAAAGGGCTTCCGGTGAAAGAAGCATATAAAAAGGATATTCCGGGTTCCAAAGCCGATATCAATGCCTATGATGTCATTTATTATGCCGGGGATTGCAACTCCGGCAGCAAGACCATTGCCATCAACCTGCCCAATGATGAAGAGATCCACATGAGTATAGGGTCGCGCAAGCTTCAACTCAAAAATGCCATGAAGGCAAAATTTGATCAAATACTGGTCCCCATTTCTGATGTCCTTATCGATCCGGATCAACGAAAACACATCACCTTCACTGCTTTTTTTGAAAACACGATGTTCCATGAAGTCGGCCACGCCATGGGGATCAAGAATACGATCACCGGGAAAGGTACGGCAAGGGAAGCGCTTAAGGAGCAATATTCAGCCATTGAGGAAGGGAAGGCCGATATCATGGGACTGTACCTCGTTACGAAATTATATGAAATGGGGGAACTGACCCAGGGAGAAGTAATGGATAATTACGTAACATTCTTTGCAGGAATCTTCCGGTCCAGCCGTTTTGGTACAGCCAGCGCCCATGGAAAAGCCAATATGATGCGCTTTAATTACTTCAGGGAAAAAGAAGCCTTCACAAGAAATGAAAACGGTACGTATACCATCCATTTCGATGCCATGAAAGAAACAATGGTCAGCCTCATGCAAAAAATACTGTATATGCAAGGCGACGGAGACTATGAAGGAGCCAAAGCATGGGTCAGGTCAAAAGCGAATGTAGACCCGGTCCTCCGGGAAGACCTCGACCGCCTTAATCAATCGGATATCCCGGTAGATATTGTTTTCGACCAGGGTGTTCAAGTGGTTGGATTATAAAACAACATTAATCTAATATTATGAAAATGAAAAAACTGATCGTATTTCTATTTGCCATTCTGGCCGTTGGATTCAGAGCTTATCCGGCCGCACCACCGGACGAAGGGATGTGGTTGCCCATCTTCGTGGAAGAGCTGAACTATGAGGAAATGAAAGAGATGGGCCTCAGGTTGTCCGCTGAAGACATCTACAACATCAACAATTCAAGCATAAAGGACGCGGTTGTGGGATTGTCCAGGGGAAGCACACCCTCCGGTTTCTTCTGCACAGCAGAAGTAGTGTCGGATGAGGGCCTGATCTTCACCAACCATCACTGTGGATACAACTACATTCAAAAGCACAGTACGGTCGAACAGGATTACCTGGCCGATGGCTTCTGGGCCATGAGCAAGGAAGAAGAACTTGCCAATCCGGGACTTTCGGTTACGTTCTTCAAAAGAATGGAAGACGTTACCGACAGCATCATCCCCTTCCTGAGCGATACCATGACCGAAGGGGAAAGGGCGGCGAAAGTAAGGGAATTGTCAAACAACCTGAAAGACCGTGCCTCCGGTGAAAACAATCATCATGTGGTTGTCAAAGGTTTTTTTGGGGGTAATGAATATTATCTTTTCGTGTATGAAGTTTTCACAGATGTAAGACTGGTCGGTGCACCACCCTCATCCATCGGTAAATTCGGAGGGGATACCGACAACTGGATGTGGCCCCGTCACACCGGCGATTTCTCAATCTTCAGGATCTATAGTGCTCCCGACGGCTCGCCAGCAAAATATGCGGAGGATAATATTCCCTTGAAACCAAAACACCATCTCCCGGTTTCCGTTGCAGGATACGAAGAAGGAGACTTTTCCATGATCTGGGGATATCCCGGAAGCACGGACCGTTATCTCACTTCTTACGGGATCAAGTTCAATCTTGATTTTTACTATCCCAACCTGGTGAAAATTTTTGGTGAAAAACTGAACGTCTGGAAAGAGGATATGGACACAGACCAAACCGTAAAAATACAATATGCTTCCAAATATGCAGGCATTTCGAATTACCATAAATACATGATCGGTCAGGAACGCGGACTCCGAAAACTGAATGTGTACCTGAAGAAAAAGGAACAAGAGGAAAAGTTCCTGGAATGGGTCCGGTCTGACCCGGAAAGAAAGAAAAAATACGGGGATGTCCTGGATAATTTGAAAAATATCTATGAGGGAATGGGGAAGGACTTCACCAAAATGATCTATACCGCCGTTGCAGCCAGTGGTGGACCTGAGCTGTTAGGATTTGCCCAGGGCTTTGGACAGCTTTACAACCTTCTGGACAAAAAAGCAGAAGAATCCATCATTGAAGAGACCATTGCAGAGCTCAGGGAATCTTCGGAGGACTTCTTCAAGGATTATAACACAGCCACCGATGAAAAAGTCACGGCCGCCATGCTGGAGCTCTATTATAATGAAATCCCCGAAGACTTCCTTCCGGAGGTGTTTACCGATATGGTAGACGATTTTAAGGGTGATTTTGATGCAATGGCCAGGGATATCTTTGATGAATCCAATTTCAGCACGCAGGAGAAAGTGAATGATTTCCTGGAAAAACCCAAAGCAAGAAAGATCAAAAAGGATCCGGCCTACCAGCTTGCAAAGGCATTTACATCCAAGCTGATGGAAGCCCAGCAAACCTATGGTCAATTGCAACAGGACCTGAAAAAGAATAACCGCCTCTTCATCGCAGGATTGCGTGAGATGCATCCCGACAAGGTCTTCTATCCCAATGCCAATTCAACCATGCGCTTATCCTATGGTACGGTGCAGGACTATTATCCGGCCGATGCCGTATACTATAACTATTACACCACACTTGCCGGGGTTATGGAAAAAGAAGACCCCGATAACGATGAGTTCATCGTGGAAGATAAGTTGAAGGAATTATACAAGAATAAGGAATTCGGAAGATACGGTGAAACGATCGACGGCATGGAACGCCTGATCACCTGTTTCCTGACCACACATGATATTACCGGGGGTAACTCGGGAAGCCCGGTCATCAATGGCAACGGGGAACTGATCGGAATTGCCTTCGACGGTAACTGGGAAGCAATGAGCGGTGATATTGCCTTTGAACCCGACCTGCAACGCACCATTAATGTGGATATCCGCTATGTACTCTTTATTATCGACAAGTTTGCCAATGCTCAAAATCTCATGGAAGAACTGACCATTGTGGATAAAAAACCTGTCAAAGCAGAACCAGAGGTTACCTCAGAGGCAATGTCTGAAGAAAAAGCTTCAGAGGAATAACCAACCGCTTACAGCATATACCAAAAAAGGGCTGTCTCAAAAGGAGTCAGCCTCTTTTTTTTATTCGAATATGACTTTCCGGGTCATCGTCATTTCTGCATTTCCGATCTTCACAAAGTAGATGCCTTTGGGCCGCGATGAAATGTCGATCATCCTGTCATAAACCTCGCCCTTGTCAATGGTTTCCTGCCGGATCAGTTTGCCGGATGCATCATACATTTCCATCACCATATCCCTGCTACCTGAATTTTCGTAGTGCAGCGTATAGACCCCTTTGCCGGGGTTGGGATAGATCTTGAAATCTTCCCGGCTCACTTCGCTCATGCCCACATAGGGGTCGTATTCAAATACGGCAGTAAAAAGTCCCCGGCCATGTGTTGCGGCCAAGACGGTGTTGTCGGATTCCCGCAGTTTAAGCATATCGGTACGCACATTGGCAAGTCCATCCACCGCCGGCTCCCAGGAAGGCTCTTCCAGATGCAGGGAATTCGTTGACCAAACGCCTATTTCCGTCGCGAGCATAGCCTGCTGCGAATTCTCCGGGTGATAAATGGCCCACCGTACAGGCATGTCGGGCAGGTTTCCCTGCTTCTCAAGCCAGGTTTGTCCTCCGTCGGCAGATTGGAATACCTGCATGACCCCGTAATTAGAAAAAGTGACCAGCAGTTCATCCTCTGAATCCCCGATGGCTATACATGAAATATTCCCAACCGGGAAATTGCTTCCCGTAATATCCTCCACACTGGGATTGGCCTGTGCATTATCCACCCGGAAAAGCCTTCCCGACTGGCTCCCCACAAATACAGTGGCCTGCCCCTGGGCAGAATATTCCGAATACTTAATATGGGAGAACGGCACAAATGTACCGGTGTTCAGCGGAATGAAAGCTTCATTCGGATTGTACGGTAAATTGCTGATCCGTAAGATCCTGTCGGCGTTGCTTCCGAAAAAGCTGCATGCATTGGCATAAATGGTGTTTTCTTTCCAATCATAATCCGCAGGGCAAATGAACGTACCGCTGTATGTTCCGGCATCATTTACCGGACTTCCGTTTGAAAAGATGGTATAGCGGTTATAATACACCGAGGTAATGAAATAAAAGGGTTGGTCTTTATCCCAGAAACAATAGGCCCCGTCCCCCCCATCGATCATATCGTTAATATCCAGGGGTGCCCCGTTATAATATAAGGTCCCGTTGTCCTGCAAGCCACCGATGTATTTATCCTCACCTTCTCCCGGGTGCATGGCACAGGTGTAAAATTGCAGGGTATTGAAACCGTGGTTCTTTTCCTCAAAATCCGGATCCAGAGAAGAACCTTCTTCCGTATAAAACACACCGCCGTCGGTTGTAAAAACCATTTCATCGGAGGACCCGTCCCTGAACATGCCTATATGCTGGTCTGCATGTATATAATCCGGTCCGCCACCATAATACATCATGGCCCAGTCACTCAAATGGTTCCAGCTCATCCCCGCATTTTCCGATTTCCAGACATCCAATCCACCAACATACACATGGTCCGGGTCATTGGGATCAACCCCTGCGGTGAGGGCATGCCACGACAGGGTAGCGTAATCGTCGGCAGGCAAGGGCAAATCGATCCATGATTGTCCGCCGTCATCCGTACGAACAATATACTTCCCGTTATAATAGATAAATCCATTATCATATCCCACCGAAAAAAGGGCGTACACCCTATCCGGATCCGAAGGTGCAGAAGCAAGAACAACCCTTCCTGGGATGTTATAATAGGAATTCCCTGTTATGGTATTATATACATCGTCATATTTGGTCCATGTTCCCGGTGTTCCCTGACCGGAATAGAAGATAACTCCGCCGCCGTCGAGGTTCACATTTTGCATGGTGCCTACGAAAATGTTCCCGCCGGAAGAAATCTCAATATCCGACACCGGGTAGGGGGTATCCGTTCCGGGGATATCCGGCAACACCTGTTCCCATGATTGTCCATGATCCTCAGAACGGAATAAACCGTCGGACGGACCGCTTTGATGGACGACACCATGATAAATGCCGGATACAACAGCGGCATAGATCACGGTGGTTCCGTTTTCGTCCCTGATCGCAATATCCGTGACATACTTAAAATCCTCTGTTGATGGCATCAGGTCCCATGTTTGGCCGCCATCGTCTGATTTCATGATCCCCATCCCCACACCGGAAGATTCACGGTAAATGGTAACGGCGGTTTCGGCTTCCCCGGTCCCGGCATAAAAGGTCAGAGGATCGTTGGGATCATAGACAATACAACTGATGCTAAGGTTATCCCAGAAATCACCGACGGGAACCCATGCATTCAGCGGATCGGTAATGTCGTTATTATACCAGAGTCCTCCGGTTACGGCACCTGCCCATATCTTCTCATGATCCGGATCGTTGGGGTCGTACATAATGGCCCGCGTCCGTCCGCCCATATTGGCCCCTTTAGGGTCCCACTGGATGGATGATCGATGGGATGAATATTCCTGCAGGATCTTTTCCTTTTTTAAATAGGCTTCTTTCAGTCTGCCGGTGGGAACCCTTTTCAATTCCGGGTCCATGATCATGTAATAATTTTGCATGGCCGCCAGGTCCGGACGGTCCATTTTGGACGTATTCTCCATATCCTCCTGCGATATTTCCGGCATTTGCGCATAGGATGCAAGCAGGAACTTTTCATATTTCTCTCGCTCTGAAAGGCGCATGGCATCAACCAAAAAGAAAGCAATGGCAATAACCGCAACCATACCGGCTATTGCGAATGTTAATCTCTTTTTCATCTGTATGGGTGGTTTTTGTGTTTATTGATGATTTGTCCGCAACTTGTTCTTCGAAACCGGCTTAGCATGACGGTTTGGCAAAAGGGTCAAGAGCATGGCCATTACGACAAAGGTATCAATAATAGCCCACCGGAAGAAATAAATCCGCTTCGATCATTTTTTTGCCGGAAATAAGCACAAATTGCCGGCTGCAAATAGCCAGAAAAATAATCCGGGTAAATAATTGGTTGTTATTTTTTTTGCATATCTGCATAAAGGGTTGTAGTATTTTATATATTTACAGAAATTGAAATCTCACCTAGTTGCATGGAAGTAAGTAAGCCATTCATTATTAGAGAAGTAAATGATAAAAAGACCAGGAAGGAATTTCTTGATTTTCCTGCCAGACTATACAAAAAGGATAAAAACTGGTCCAGGCCACTAAACGAAGACATAGAAAAAGTATTTGATCCGAAGCAGAACAAAAAGTTCCGGCAGGGCAATGCCATACGTTATTTATTGCAGAACGCGGAAGGCCGGGTCATCGGAAAAATAGCCGCATTTTATGACGATGGTTCCGCTAAAAACGAGCAACCCACAGGTGGCATTGGCTTTTTCGACTGCATCAACAACCAGGAAGCGGCAAACCTGCTGTTCGATAAAAGTAAGGAATGGTTGCAATTACAGGGAATGGAAGCCATGGACGGGCCCGTTAATTTTGGCGAAAGGGATAGCTTTTGGGGATGTCTTGTGGAGGGGTACACAGAACCGCTTTATAATATGCCGTATAATTTCCCTTATTACAAGGACTTATTCCTGAATTATGGTTTCGGGTTATACTTTAACCAGTATACATACCACATGAAATTTATAAGATCAGAGCTCCAGGATGTGGTGGCCGAAAAAGGCATGCGTGTTTTGAACAATCCGGATTATTCGTTTGAGATGATACGAATGGACCAGGCAGAAAAATATGCCCTTGATTTCATGGAAATATTCAATAAAGCATGGGCACGATTTCCCGGAGTCCCGAAAATGCGAAAAATCCAGGCCATGGCACTTATGAAGGAGATCAAGCCCATTGCTGATCCCCGCCTGATCTATTTCGGATATCATAAAGGACAACCGGTGGCATTTTTTATCATGATGCCGGATATTTCACAGATCTTTAAGAAGTTTAACGGGAACTTCAACCTTTTCAATAAGATCCGTTTTCTATACCTGCTGAAAGTACGCAAAAAAGTGAACCGGGTAATGGGCAGGATCTTTGGTGTCGTACCGCAATTTCATGGAAAAGGGGTTGAATCGGGATTGGTTATGGCTTTTGCCAGGCACGCCTTTAACCCAAATTTTCCATATTCCGACCTTGAAATGAACTGGATAGGAGATTTCAACCCCATTATGATGAAGACGGTGGAACAGATCGGGGGCAAGATCAATAAGATCCATCAAACATACCGTTATATGTTTGACCGGAACAAGCCTGTCAAACGCATGGGCAAAGTCAACCAATAAAAAAATTCGGGCTGCCGCCTTAAAATGGACCAACGGAAAACCTCAACGATCCCCGCCGGCCCCGGAAAAACATGCATTCAGGATTCCTTTATCCATCAATATATTTTTAATGACGGCGCTCCAGGAGTCCCAGTTAAGCGTTTCATCAAACTTTATCCTGGAAGACCGTGAAAGCGGCAGATATTTATGTTCATAGCTGGTATATATATCAGCGATCTTCTGGGCATACTTTTCACCGCCCGCTTTCCATGGCAAACGGTATCCATTCACCCCGTTTTCAACAGCAGACGCGATGCCTCCTGTATCTGTCGTTATGGAGGGCATCCCAAAAGCGCTGGCCTCGCAAAAAACGATCCCGAAGCATTCCGCGCGTGTGGGCAACAGTAAAAAATGATGGTTTTCAAGCAGGGAATAAAACAATTCAAGATCTTCCGGTTTTCTTTTATCAATAAATGGGATATTTCGAATACCCAGATGCATATACTCATCCGGAAGTTCACAGCCACAAACGGTAAGTTCCGTGTTCAGCCCCATGGATCTTAATCTTTCCAGCGTCTCCACGGCAATATCCCCACCTTTCCTCTTCCATTCCATCCCAATAAACAACAAGCGGCAGGCATCGCCGCGTTCCCTTTTTCCTGTTTTCTCCAGTGGGGGTACATGATCTATATTCGCACCCATGGGAGCGATAAAAATCTTTTCAGGATCAATGCCATAATCCTGGAGAACGCTGTTATAAGCCCATTGAGAAGCCACAACAACAACATCGGAATTTCTCAGGGCTTTTTTTTCGGTACGGTTCCCTTCCCATACAGAAAATGCAGTAAAACCGGAGAACCATTCGTAATAATTGTACAAACTTTTGAATGTGGTATCGGTAAAATAAACCACCGGGAGTGAAGTCTTAAGTTCGCTCAGCACCGGGCCGGAAGCTGGTGAAATGATGATGTCGTAATGATCCTCCTGGAGCCGTTTGTCTACGATGCTGGCATATTTTTTCGACGCAAGGATGCTGTGAGATATGTTGTAGGCTTTCCCTGTAAGCTTTTTTACCATGCGGTTAGCCAACCGGAGCAGCGATAAATCATGGCGCACAGGACCCAAAAAAGTGATTTCCCCAAGATTTTTTTCCAGGGCCCTGGCCATAGAGCGGCTCGTGCCTGACCAGGAATGTCTTCCATCCGGGTCAAAAGAAGTAATAAAAGCAATCCTGGGTCTTTTTGTAATCACTTATATATCTTTAATATAGCATCGCTTACGTTTATGTTGGACATGCGGATAGTTTTTCCAGTGTTGAATAGCCACATGATTGGTTTCAAACATCCCCGTTGTTTCCACATACTTAATGCCATTCTCTATCAATGTTTTCTGCTGTTCGGTGATCAGGATGGCCGCCAACCCCATCTTTTGATAGCGCGGATTGACCCCGGTCAGCACCAGATCCGCAACATCGTTCTTTTTCAGAGCTTTCAATACATGAAAAAACCCGAAAGGAAATAGTTTCCCTCCGGCCTTTTGCATGGCTTTGGATAAGGAAGGAATGCAAATGATGAAACTCATTAATTCATCATCTTCATTTGTAATGATCTTCAAGTATTTGGGCTGTAATACATTAAAAAATTTGTCCGTATAAAAACGGATCATTTTATCGTTGTAAGGGATCATAAAAGGCAATTCGCTGAACGATTCATTCAACAGTTGAAAAACCTTATCCGAATATGCCCTTACCTCCCTGGTGCTTTTAAGGTGCTTTACTTTCAGTTTATATCTTTTCTTGATGAGCTCGTTCAATTTAAGGGCTTTTTCAGGAATCTGACCGATGGTCAGCCGGAATTCAATCCAATCAATTTGCTTTTTGTAACCGAGCGCCTCCATATGTTCTTTGTAATAAGGCATATGGTAATCTGAAACGACGGAAGGCAGCCAATCAAATCCTTCCACCAACATGCCCTGGTGATCCAGATTGACAAAACCCAGTGGACCATGAATTTTTTCCATGCCCTGGCTTTTCAACCATTCGCTTGCTGTCCGGATCAAGGCACCGGAAACTTCCGGGTCATCGATAAATTCAAGCCGGCTGAAGCGACCATATTTTTTCCCGGTTTTTTCAATATATTCATTGTTAACAATGGCGGCGATCCTTCCTGCAATTTTATTGTTCTTCCGGGCTAACCAGGTCTTCACATCACAAAATTCAAACGCCGGGTTCTTTCCCGGATCCAGTAAGGCCCGCTCTTCTTTTATAAGGGGTGGTACCCAGTACTTATTTCCCTTGTACAATTCGTATGGAAACTTTACAAACTGCTTTAGTTGACTTTTAGATCCTGCTTCAATGATTTCAATTCCCATAATGCCTGTTTAATAATACACCATCGGTACATCCTTCGGCAAAGGTCCGTATTTACGGCATAATAACAAAAGATTTTTGTACGGTACTTAATCTTCACCGGATCAGCGTGACGGTCCCCGAGCGCCGCTTCTTCCCATGGCCATCGTCCATACCTTCCCAGATCTCTCCATC
>JAGYMZ010000058.1 GCA_018400295.1 Bacteroidales bacterium
CCGTGGGGGGCGGGTGCACGGTGAGCTGGTGGGTGGCCTGCTCCGAGCACACCGAAAGCTGGATGTTGTATGTATCGGCCACGGCATAGGTATGGGTGAGGATTTGGCCCGTGCCTGTACTCCCGTCGCCAAAGTCCCAGTCCCACGTGGTAAAATCCGCATCCCCAATGCCCGTGAAGGTCACCTCGTAGCCCGCACAGCTGGGCGAGGGGCTCATGGTAAAGTCGATGGAAACATCCACGACCCATATGGGCATAAAGGCGGTATCTGTGCATCCCTGGTCGGATACAACGATCAATCTGACTGTATCGGCCATGGGAGCCGTATAGGTATGTGTTGCGTTTTGTGTACTGGCTGTTGTTCCGTCACCGAAGTCCCATTCCCAGCTGCTTATGGTGAGCCCTGAATTTTCAATTCCTGTGAAAGATACCGTTTCATTCGTACATACCGTATCGTTGGGACTCACTGAAATGGCAGGTTCGGGCAAAGGTTCTATGGTAATTGCCAGTGGCGATACCGGTCCCGGATCCGGGCAATTTGTATTTGTACCATACACTTCAATGTTCCCGGACGTGGCATTGGGGCCAAAACTGATGGTGATGAAATTATCCGAAGGGTCTGCATGGTTGATCGTAGCATCGTTGCCTGTGTATGACCAGTGGTATTCATCTGTGTTGGGGTCCGGCTCCACTGAAAAAGGAAGACCGGTGGTTCCGGCGCAATGATTTTGCGGTGGGGTTTGATCAAAAATGAGTGAATCCGCTCCGCGTTCTTCGATGATCTGAACCGGGGCCGTGCTTGTGGAGGCCGTGTACCACCAGGTATTGATCGTGTTCAGGTCGCCGTATTCGCTGTTGTTTGCTGTTGTCCAGCTATGGCATCCCGGTTCCGGTGGCGTGCTCAGGCATCCTGTAAAATTTGTTGTGCCTATAGGGACTCCCGAATTGCTTAAAATATTCGAGTCATCCCAGTAAACGAGGGGTGTGGGTCCTGTAGGACTGATAAGCAGGATCCTGAAGCCATTTTCATTTCCTTCGATGTCGTATAGCGGCAGGTTGGTTAACCCATTGATGTATGTGACCGAGAAATCGATATTCGTATTGTTGGGGACCGGGGTTCCTGCGCCGTCGTTCCCATCCCAGACGATCAGATTCTCACCGGTATTTACGATCGCTGAAAGGGTCCGGTCCACATACGGATCATCAAAATCCAGCAGGATGTCCACATTTCCTGCTTTATCCACATTGACGTGGAAGGTGATGGAACCGTTGCTGCATGAAGTTTCTCCCCAGGGATCGGGTTCGATAATTTCACCCAGGGTTGTAGCCGCGGGAAACAGATCGGGATCGGGTGGGTTGACGAAGATGGGATATTCCGGGACATAAGCCTGTTCGTTATCCAGTGATTTCCTGTCTTCAACAAAGTCCCCTGTATTTCCGCACCCTGTTTGGTTACAGAACATGATCCAGGCCCGGCCTTCCATATCGTCAAATTCCACCGATGTGATGATGCTGTCGTTGGAATAAATATAGAAAGTTGATGAGTTTCTCTTGAATCCCCCGAAATCACTTTCTTCCCTGAACTGCCAGCCCTTGGAATAAAGTCTTCCCGTTTCAATCACGCTGGTTATGGCGTTGGCAATGGTAACATCAAACAGTTCAATATAAAAATCACCTTCGGCCCTTTCTCCCGTTTCGTTATCAATGCGGTCAAATTCAAGGTAATAGGTGCCCGGTTCCGGCGGTGTGAATATATGGGCATCGTATCCTGCGCTACCAACCAGTTGTTCAGGCCCTTCCCTGGCTTCTGAAATATCATTTATAAAGCCGGCACCACTGGTTGGAAGGTCCATTTCATCCTGGACGATATCGCCAGCCATATTCCTGATCCGGTAAACTATTTTATAATCGTTCCACCAGGATCCATTTGGATTTCCGTTAAAACCCATGTAAACGAGTTCATCGGGATCCTGTACGGCAAAATACAACCGGTCGGTTTCATTACAGTCATAGATCGCAAACTGTGTCCGGATCCCACTGGTCCCCCCGCATTGTCCGTCAAAATCGTTGCAGAGATAAAGCATGGTGTTGGCGTTGGGTTTGTCAACATAGATCTCATTGGAACCTTCCGCATGGGTCCGGTTTGGATTGAAGGGAAGCAGGATGAGTAAAACAAGTAAATTTCTATAGATTCTTTTCATGTACAACGGATAAAAAGCTACAGGCAAAAGAAATAAGTGAATAACAAGTCCATAACCTGAATTACGGAGCATTTATTAATTATTGCAAGGTTCCTACGTTCAAACCACGTTATGCTTATGGGATCCCTTTCGAGGGATCGAATATACCATAAAATTACAATAAATTGTGAACAGGCTGGTTGATTTGTTGTGGTTTTTTGACAGGATACTTTTTGCCAGGCCAACGGGATTGCATTACCGGAAAAGCTTTCCGGCATCCAGGTGCTCGTATTTCCCTTCGAAGAAAAGGTTGTGGTACTGGACATTAGAGCCATAAGCCCAGCGGGCGGTTTCCGAATCCCTGGTTGTTTTCAGGGATTTGATAAAGCGTTTCCCAATGGCTTTTTCATTATAAATTCTTTCCCATGATTCCCTGACCACGTCCTCAAATTCCCTTACTTCCATTAATTTGGGTTTGTATACGACTTCCGAGAAAGAGTATCTTTCCCAGTCGGCAGGATAATCCGTATACAGGAGCCTTTTTTCCTTTTCAAATCTTTTATAAAGCAGGGTCCCAGGAAGAGGGGTCAGGATGGTGGTTTGAATAGCATCGATGGATGAGTTCAGGATATAATCGGTTCTTCGCCTGATGGAATCGGCCGTATCCGTATCGAGCCCAAAGATGAATGCGCCCAGGACAGCGATCCGGTATTTGTGAAGGGTATCGTATATCTTACTGAAATTATCCACGCCGATCTTCAGGTTCATATCTTTATGCACCGATTGCAATTGTTCTACCTCTTCCGATTCTATTCCCAGGAATATCATCCTGCATCCTGCACCGGACATAAGTTCAATTAGTTCCTCATCCTGGCCGATGTTCATAGAAGCCGAACAGAACCAGTCTTTTTTTATGCCGGATTTAATGATCAGGCGGCAGATCTTCTTGATCCGTTCGGCCGATGTTTTGGAATAACCCACAAGGTTATCATCGATAAAATACACTTTCTTCTTGGGTATGAGGGCGTATTCCTCTACTACTTCCTCTACCGGGCGGGGCCTGTATTTGGTTCCGTTAAAGGTGTGTACGGAACAAAATTCGCACCGCATGGGGCATCCCCGTGTTGTCTGTATGCTGCCGAAGGTATAGCCGGGATGGTACAGGTCGATCCTTGGTTTTGGTGAGTCAACCATGGGTAATAATTTCCCCTCATAGATCTTTTGCATTTTCCCGGTTTCGAAATCCTTAATCACCTGCGGCCATATATTTTCGGCTTCCCCTTTTACGACCGTATCCACATAAGTGAGGGCTTCCTGTGGCATCATGGAGGCGTGTATCCCCCCGATCACGCTGGGTATCTTGTTTTTTCTGTATATCTCAGCAAGTTCATAGGAACGATGGACCGAAGAAGTCAGGGCTGTAAACCCGACCAGGTCCGCTTCTCTGTAGGCAAACCGTTCAAAGTTCTCATCCAGGATCTCCACGTCCCAGTTGTCCGGGGTCAGGGCAGCCAGCAGTCCCAGCGACATGGGCGGGTAGATGGACTCAATATCGCGGATAAGTCCGATCCTGCGCGTATTCAGTGGGTTTATCAACAGGAGTTTGTACCGTTTTTTGGCCATAGGCGGAATTGTACACGTATGTTCATACAAAAGTAATGAAAATAAATAAAAGGTTCATTTTCCTTGCCCTGTAAACCCTTATGGTTTTTACCCCTGGTTGTTTTTTATAGATTTATTTTGTATGTTTAGGGAGTTTATTAAAATAACCATTCGTGTTCACGAGTCTTTTAGGATTCTTATGACTTTACGGATCGCTGTGCTTGCACCCATGCTGCAGGAGGCTCAATATCAGGCCGACTATACTGTAAAGCTTAAAAGCAATATGCGGGATGACCCTGGAAGCGATGTATCAATTCCTTCTGAATCACTTCGATGAGGTATCCATGCCCTGGGAATTGAAACATGAAGATGACATCCCTGCTGCGGGATTTTATCTGGCCAGCTTGTTGAAGAGTAAAGGGTACGATGTGACCCTGGGTTCACATTACGATGAGGCCTCACTGCAGAAAATGGCGGATTTTTCACCGGATGTTATTTGCCTGTCCACCACCATGCTGGTTTCCATCGGGGCCCTCCGGAAGGTCGTTGACGGCATCCGGCGTTATATGCCCGGCGTATTTATCATTGCCGGTGGCGTTTTTGTCTGGAAAAACCATCTTTCGTCCCTTACCCGGTATTCACAAAACACAAAGGATATTTATGATTACGGCCTTTTCAACCAGAAAGGCCGGGAGCTCTCCATTGATGCTTTTGTGGCTGCCCCGCATGGTGCTGAAGCTTTACTGGCCATCCTGAAAGAATTGGAAAAGGGCCGGAGAAGGGATCTTGCGTACATATCCAACCTCATACTGCCTGTTCCCGGCAAAGGATACATGCAAACAGCCCGGAAAGAGGAGCCGGTGGATTACAACGAAGACATTACCCAATGGGAATTCATTGATGAAATGCCCTCCCGGATACCTTTGCGCACTTCTGTGGGGTGTCCGTTCCGTTGCAGTTTCTGCGATTTCTGCACCCTGTATCCCAAAATGCATATGCGTTCGGCTGAAAGTCTGTCCAGGGAACTTTCCATGATCAACCAGCGACTGAAAAATCGTGTGTCGGTGATTCATGTTTCGGACGACAATGTTTTCATCAACCCAAAACGATTGCAGGAGGTATGTGGTGTGTTTGAACGGTGTGGCGTTTCCGGCTGGATCGCTTTTATGCGTGCCTCCTCGGTAAATGAGGGGAATATTGATCTGGTGAAAAGATCCGGGCTGCTGATGTCTATCCTTGGTGTTGAATCGGGAGATGAGAACCAGCTCCGGCGTATGCGGAAGCATATGGATATCAGGGTCCAGAAGAAAGGGATTGAGCTGCTGGATGCCCATGGCATTTCTGTGTTGATGTCCTTCGTTGTCGGTTTTCCTGGTGAAACCCGGGAAACCATTCATAATACCATTCGTTTTTTGAATAGCCTGGAGCTGCAGCAGGCCATTACCAGTTATCATATGTACCCCTTGTACCTATTCCCGCTGAGTGAGCTCGGCGATCCGGAATTCAGGGAGAAATGGCAACTGAGGGGTTCTGCGGGTAAATGGAAACATGCGACCATGGATTCGGATCAGGCCATGGATTTTGCGTACAACATATACAGTAATGTTCCGGACCTTCCCTACCATTATTATGATGAGAGCAATTTTTTTAACCTAAGCATGTTTTCCCTGGAGGAGCGGACGGAACTTTTCAGGATACGCAACCGGATGGCCCGGCAGCTGATGGAAAACCGGCCCGGTCATGCTGTTGCCGGAAGCTTCCGGGAAATAGCGGCCATCATGGGCTTTGATCCGGAAATGGTGCCTGACGGAATTGCGGAAAAATTTTATGTAAAAGAAGGGGGATAGCATACATTTAAAAAGTAGTTTTGAGGAAACAATGGCGCTGGATGGGGACCCCGGATAACATACCTTTCTTTTTTATAATTGGCCGGCCGCGTACCGGAACCACCTTGCTGCTCAGACTTTTTGACGCCCACCCCAACGTGGCCATTCCCTGGGAATGCCAGTATATTGTCAACTTATATCCGCGATACGGTAAGATCACCTGCTGGAGCGAGGAGGACCTGATGGCTTTTTACCGGGACCTGCTGGATACCTGGCAGTTTAAATTCTGGCTGGTGGACCATGAAAAGCTGAGATCGGAACTATTGTCCTGCAAAGGGGAAAACACATACGCGGATGTATGCAGGAGGGTGCATCTGAACTACTCTTCCCTCTACCCCAAAGAAGGGATCCGTATGATCGGGGATAAAAACCCCGGGTATACCATTTATACGGACCTGCTGAAAAAGATCTTCCCGGATGCAAAATTTATTTTCATCAACCGCGATTACCGGGATAATTTTTATTCCATCCGCAATGTGGACTTTGAGTTGCCGGTGGTACCCGTTGTAGTATACAAATGGAAACATTTTTATCAGAAGGCCCTTCGCGCAAAGCGAAGATATCCCGATGATGTACGCATTCTGAAATACGAAGATCTGGCCGGGGACCCGCACCGGGAATTCAGGGCGCTTTGTATCTTCCTGGGGTTGCCCTGGCATCCTGAGGTGTTTGATTTTCATCGCAAAAAGGAAGAGACCCTGGAAATGATGAAGACCGAGCGCATCCGGCAGCACCATAAAAGTCTGATGGACCCGGTGCATACACAGCGTATCGGCTTGTGGAAAAAGCATCTGGATGAAAAGGAAGTTCGCATGGCTGACCACGTGGCCGGTGAATACGCGGAGCGGGCCGGGTATCGCAGAAAGTACCGAAAAGCGGGGGCAGTTACCTGGCTTCGTTGTTTGCCGGGGACTTTATACGCCCGCATGCTTTACATTATCACCGGGATCGTGGACCGGTTTCCGTATAAGATGAGGGCGGCCATATTGAATAAGGGCCCCCTGGCGCTGGCCAAAGGATTCAGGAAGTTCCGGGGGTAGGATCGGGATTTGGTTTTATTTCTGTGTTTTCGCTGACTTTTTCAAATCCTGTTGCAGCTGTTGTGTAAACAGCCTTGCCCCGAGGGGGTTCAGATGGTCCGGATCGAAAAAATATTCCGGATGGTCGAAGAAGAGGTCGTGGTAATCCAGGACCATTGTCACATTGGGGTACCGGGTGTATATATTCCGTACTTTTTCGTAGAGTTTGCCTGCCGGTACGATGCGGTTGACCTCTTCCCAGTACTCCCTGGTCAGCGGTGCGCGCAACAGGATGACCTGTATGTCATGGTCAAGGCACAGATGAAGAATTTTTTCAAAATAGGTTGCCATGGTATGGTCGAAATATCCCTTCCGGGTCAGATATATATCAGCTTTTCTTTTGGCCCTGCGTACTTTTTCCTTTCGGTCCGTCTCCCGGGCACCCGTCCAGTCGTATTGCGATTCATCCGACAAAATGTCGATATCTTCGGGGCGGTAATAGGCAAAATTCTTAAAATTCCTGGGGGCCCTGTAGCCATGGTGCAGGTTCAGGTGTCCGATCTTGACCAGGTATATCAGTGAGAGTTTGATATTCCGGTAATTTCCCGCATAGGAGAAAAAATTCCCTTCCAGCCATTTGTTCAATATATGCCGGTCACCCATGACCCGTGCCACTTCAAAATAATCGACGTATTTGATCCAGTAAGAGTTGTGTTCGAAATAACCCGCGGCCATGGCGCTGAAGGAGGAAACATCAATATACAGGATCAGGTTTTCGGGGATCTTCTTTTGTTCCTCTACGATGTATTTGAGCTTATAATAGGACTGCACATAATTTTCGGCCGGGGAGTTGTAGTTGAATGCATTTTCCAGGACATAGGTGTCCACCGTATTGTGCGAATTTCCCAGTGAAAGGTACCTCAGTGTATCGTTGTATTGCCTGAAATCGCGATCCTTTGCATTGTTCAGTATATTGTGTACAACGCAGCGTTTGTACAGCTGGTCCAGCAATATATTGATGCTTACCAGCAGCGCCAGGAAGACCAACAGCCGTATGAGAAACTTTTTGTGCATCAAAATTGAAAATATATAAATTCCTGTGGTTTGTCCATGATCCCGAACATTACCACATAAAAGAAAAAAGCCAGGTACAGGGACCATCGTATCCATAGGGGTCTGGAGGCGATCTGCCTGACCAGGTCTTTCTTTTCATGGTACCATTCCACCACCATCAAAAAGATGATCTGCAGTATGGCAAACATGATCTCGTTGTTTTTTAGTATGTCCATCAGCGACCGGGTCATGTCTTCGAAGCAAAATGCGTTGCCCAGCAGGGCAAACCCGTTTGAAATGGTATTGGCGCGGAAGAACAGGGCGGAAACGGTCAGGAGTGTGATGGTAATGAACATACCCGCCGTGTTCAGCAACCCAGGTAATTTATCAAGACCGCTGAAGCGAAAAAAGCGTTGCCTGGTTGGTCTTGTAATGTCTTCTGCCACCAGGTAAACCCCGTTCAGCAAGCCGAAGAACAAAAAGGTCCAGTTGGCTCCATGCCACAGACCCATGAGTATGAACGTGATGAGGATGTTCAGTTGCAGGCGCCACATCACCACCCGGTTTTTGAATTTGGCCGGGAGGGAAAAATACAGGTAATCCCGGAACCAGGTGGTCAGGGAAATATGCCAGCGCTCCCAGAAGTCCGCGATGGATTTGGCCACCAGGGGCCGGCGGAAGTTTTTCATCAAATCGTAGCCCATGACCCGTGCAGATCCCCGGGCGATGTCCGTATATCCTGAAAAGTCACAGTACAACTGGAAAACAAATAGAATAGTAGCCAGGATGACAGGGATGCCGTTGTGTTCTGCGGGATTTTCATACACCGAATGAACATAGATCCCGATACGGTCGGCAATGACGATCTTTTTAAAAAAGCCCCAGAGCATCAGCTTCAGTCCGCTGACGACCATGGGGGTACTGAAGGTTTTATTTTGCCGGATCTGCGGCAGCAGATGGTTGGATCGCTCGATGGGCCCGGCTACCAGCTGGGGGAAAAAGGAAACATAGAGCGCAAAGCGGCCCAGATGTGCTTCGGGTTTGGTCACCCCGCGGTACACATCGATGGAATAGCTCAGGGTCTGGAAGGTATAAAAGGAGATCCCCACCGGCAGCAGCACCTGAAGCTCCGGCATTTGGTAAAATATGTTCATTTCCCCGAGGAGGAGGTTCAGGTTTTCGCCGAAAAAATTGAAATACTTGAAGCCTGCGAGTATGCCCAGATTGACCAGGATGCTCAGGATGAGGTATTTCTTTCGTTGCGACTTTTTTCTGAGCCTGCTCATCTTCAGACCGGCATAATAATCCACCAGGGTTGAGGCCATGATCAGTATTACGTATTCAACCTTCCAGAACATATAGAAGAAATAGCTGGCCAGCAGCAGCAGCACCCAGCGCCATTTCGGGTTGATCGCAAAATACAGGCCGACCACGGCAGGAAAGAAGATCAGATAGGCTATGGAATTGAATAACATGGCCCGGGGGATTTATTGTGCAAAGAACGGAAAAATTTTGAATAACCGGTATTTAACCCCAGGGTAGAACCCTGGACCCATTTTTCCGAT
>JAGYMZ010000059.1 GCA_018400295.1 Bacteroidales bacterium
GGCAGGCTGGTATTTTCGATGGGAATATCCGTGGGGGATCTTTCGGTTTTTTATGCAGGGATTGACCCTCTATCTGAAGAAAACAGGATGAAAATAAAAAGAGGCTGTCCTCCTTGAGGGAAAGACAGCCTCTTTTTATTTTCATATAAATCCTCAGAGCCACAGAAATATCGTCCCGCTGGCCCCGTTCACGTACCAGTCAACCTTGTATTTGACCGGGCATTCACCCGGGGGCACGACCTGGTTATTGCTGTCGTAACCATAGGTGATGGTGGCGCCGGTATTTTCAGAAGGGATCTCAATATCTTGCTGCCCGGATACGGGATTCCACAGGCATTCCTGTTTCACTGTCACCGTCTGGGGGATGGAAATATAGAACTGGTCCCCGCTGCGGCTGACACCCCAGGTAACCAGGTTTCCGTAAACACCCGCTTCTCCCAGTCCGTCCATGGCCACTTCAAAGGCTCCCAGGGTACCTGTATACACAAGTCTGCGCGCAATGTTCCAGGTCCTGTTTGTATTGTCATCGAATTCAATGGTCATGAACCCGGCCGTGCGGTGGATCACCTGGTTGACACCATACCCCAACTGTATCAGCAGGCCACCGGTCACATTGGTGTGGGTCTTGGTCCCGTTGATAGTAATAGACTGCCCGGTAGCCACCCGGGTTACCTCCAGGTTCATGATCTTCACGATCACCGAAGCCCCAGCCATGTACCAATGGGTGTTCACGTCTTTCATGATCTCGACCTGCCCGGTGCGGTAAAGGTTTTCCGGACAGTTCAGCCCATGGTAGGAAATGTGGTAGGTAATGGTATCGTTGATCACGTTTGTGGAATCGATGGTGGCGTTGCAGGGCAACCAATCGAAGCTGCGCTGGTTCCCGCCGCTAAGGATCATTTCCACATCCAGCATGATATCATCCGATACTTTCTGCTGGAAATTATCGTCGGCCGACACTTCCTGTACGGTCGTAGAACCCTCGTTGACATTTGGTTCCGAGTCTTTCTCTTCTTTTTCACATGCAATAAAAAACAGGCTTAGGGATGCGATCAGCATCAGGATGAAAAAAATCTGGCTTTTTGTTTTCATGGTTGTCGCGTTTTGATGAATACATTGTTTTGCTTTTTATACACACAAAAAAGGAAACACCCTGACCGGAAGCGAATTTATTTTGAAAATCATGAAAAACAAGGATTGAGTTTCATCAATCGACGATCAGGGACAGCTCCGTTACGGCACAAATTCCGAAAAATCCGATGGCCCCGCCGCTCAGGTTACTGTGCACATTGGCATTGGCAGAAGGGAAAAGGCTGCCCTGCCAGGTAGTCTCCAGCAGGAGGCTGCGAATATAATCCGCATGTGCCGGTGCCAGGGAATACCTTCGTTGAACGATAAGGCTTCCCCCGGGAAAAGATACCTGTTCAACAGCGGGAGCAAAGATCTCGCTTACATCCAAGGTCGGCAGGGAATAAAAAAGCAAGCGAGCGCGGCAATCGGACGGGTCCTTATCCCCATAGCCCGTAACCCCCGACCAGTCGATCAACACTTCCCACATGGCCGGGGATGTAGCGTTGAATGCAGAGGCAACATAATCAATATGGTAAAGGTCATCCTCTGCATTCCTTTGATATTTCAACTCACTGAAATATTGCCCTTCAACCATTGTCGACCGGGCGGAATACAACATTCCCCCGAAAAACACCTGCAGATTGTAATTGCTGAAGGTCACTGCCATAAAGGTTGAATCGCTTCGGTAGGTTCCGGCCTCAGCGGTATCCTCCTCCAGGATCCAGTCGGTGGATTCGTTCCCCACGATCACTGTGGCGCCGGTCACCGGGCAGGGCTCTTCGTTCAGACCATCCACAGAATGGTTAAGATATACTTCATGCTGCTTTCGCTCATTTGTCAATATGGCTTCCACCACCAGTTCCGGCTCCCCGTCACCAGGTGTTTCCCATTCGCTTTCCTTGACGCAACCTGCAAGGACAGGCAGAATCAAAAAAAAGATGGTATGTTCTCTCAAGCATTTCATTTAAACCTGAATTGGTAATTGATGGAAGGGATGATCCCGGCCACCGAAATTTTTGTCGGAACACGTTCATATTCTCCTTCCAGGTTGGAGGGAACCACATAATTCCCATCGGAATCCCTGAATTTATTAAAACTTATGGAAAATGGGTTAGACCTTCCATAAGCATTGTAAAGGCTCAGGATCAGCCTGTGGCTGTAGCGGTTTTCCGGACGGTTCAAGCGGTATGAAACCGACAGGTCCAGCCGGTGATAATCCGGCAGGCGTTCGTCGTTCTTCTCCCCGTAATAGGGAACGGAATATCCGTCATAATAATAAAAACCCCGGGGCATGGTAAACGGCGTTCCCGTCATGTATTGCCAGTTCGCCGAAAAGGACCATCTTTTCCCTGTTGTATAATGCAGAAACAGACTGATGTTGTGGGGGCTGTCGAAAGAGGCAGGGTATTCCTTCCCCCCATTCACTCCGGGCGTTTCCGTCAGGGCACGCGAATAGGTATATCCCAGCCAGCCGGTCAGGTTTCCATGCCGTTTTTGCACCATGCATTCCAACCCGTAGGCCCGGGCCTTTCCGAATCGCAGCTCACCCTCAAGCAACGGGTTATACAAAAGATCGGCATGCCGGGCATAATCCAGGTGGTCGCTGTACTTTTTAAAATACCCTTCTGCAGAAATGCTCCATTCCGGACCGAAATCCAGGAAATATCCGGCCGAATACTGATCCGCCTGCAGGGGCTTGATGTTCGGTCCGGCAGGCGCCCATACTTCCAGGGAAGTAAAAGGCCCGGTACCATTGGATAAAATCTGCATATATTGCACAGAGCGGCTGTATCCGGCTTTTACGGTTGACCTTTCCCCGGTCCGGTAACTGACCGACATCCTGGGCTCCGGATGTATGAACAGGGCATAGTATTTATTTTTGGACACCTGGAGTGTATCGATCACCTCGTGGTTGACATCGAAATAATACACGGTGGTTGGCCCCAGATCCTGCCAGGCCGAGATCCTCAGCCCGTAATTCAGGAACAACCGGGAACCGACCTTTTGTTCGTTGCTGAGATAATATGCATATTCCATCGACTGGTAAGGGGAAACCTCCCTGGGATTTGAACTTTCGGAGCCCGGTCCCAGACGTATGTTCCCCGGGTTGGAATGGTGTTGGGACACATGGATGCCGGTACGCACCGTATTCCGGTTATTCAGGAACCAGGAAAGGCTATACCGTCCGGACAACCCGGAAATACCGGAATTCCAGTAGTCCTTCCGGTTGGAAGACAAAAAGAGATAATAGCGGTAATCGCTATAACTGATGTTCAGGTTGGAAAATACCCTGGAACTGAACAAATGGTTCCAGCGGAAGGTGCCGGCAAGGTTATCCCAGCGGATGCCGTAGCTGCGGTAAACCGAATTGATGGTGCGTTCAAAATCATCCTGGCCATAATAAAAAGTTAAAAATAAGCGGTCTTTGGATGATACCCGGGCATTTATCTTGGCATTGATGTCGTAAAAATAGATTTTGAAACGGGATTCATCATCCACAAATCCATTCAGCCAATTGAGGGTGGAAAGTCTTCCGGAAAGCAAAAAAGAAGAACGGTCACGGGCAAGCGGCCCTTCAAGGGTCAGGGAAGAGGCATAGGGTCCCAGGTTGCCGCCAATACTCAGTTTCTTCATGTTCCCTTCGCGGGCGGTAATGTCAATCACCGAGGAAGCCCGGCCACCATACCGGGCCGGAAAATCCCCTTTGTAAATTTTCATATCGTTAACAGCATCGGGGCTGATGGCCGAAAAAAAACCGAATAGATGGGAAGGGTTATAAATGGGCGCCCCGTCGATCATGAGCAGGTTCTGGTCATAATTGCCCCCCCGGACATAATACAGGGAAGAGCCATCGCCGAAAGCCCGTATCCCGGGCAATACGTGCAATGCCTTGATCACGTCCTCATCCCCGGCAAAACCGGGAAGCCGCGACAGGGTCCTTCCCGATAAGCTGAAGTCAGACAAGCGGTCGATGCCAGGAATACCGGAAGTACGACTTGCGGTGATGACGACCTCCCCCATACCCAGGCTGCTTTCTTCCAGGCCGGTACTTAAGGTAGTATCGCCCGTCAGAAGAAGGGTATCGGTTTTCTCCACGTACCCCATATATGAATAGGTTAAGGCTGTAGGACCCGCAGGCACAGACAGGGAAAAAAAGCCGTATGCATTCGTAGCCACCCCATAAGGGGTACCGGGGACATACACATTGGCACCGATCAGGGCCTCGCCACTGACTTTATCCACCACGAAACCCTGCATGGAGCAAGGCGGCCCGTTTTCCTCACCAGTAAGGCCTTCCCCACTTCTGCAGGCTTTCAGTACCACCTGCCCCTTAACCACTTTCCAGGAAATGCCCGTCCCTTGCAGGACAAGGTTTAGGGCTTCCGGCAAGATCAGGTCCTTGAAACAGACAGTAATTTTCTGTTGGACATCGATGATCTGGGGACTATAGGAAAAACGCACCCCGCTCATATCCGACAATTGGCGAATGACTTCTTCCAGGGGCTGGTTTTGGATATCAAGACGGATCCGCCGGCCAAGGTCCTGGGAGGCCACCGGAAATGACAGGGACATGGCTGCAATAAACAATATAAATATGGTCAGCGCTCGGCACGTTCGCATATTTGCAAGGATAAGAAAAAATCAATAACACCCCGGTCCGGAAAGGACAAAGCCTCCCTCTTTATTATTTACTTCCAGGTCCAGCGTGGTGGCGATGATCTCCAATACAGACTCCAGGGGTTGATTATCGAAAGTGGCTGTAAGCCGGCAACTTCCCGGGTCATTTCCCGATCCCTTACTGATGATCCGGATGCCTGCCGGGTAAGCCCGGTCCAAAACACGGATCACCTCCGATAAAGGATCGTCCTTAAAAATGAACAAACGGGTTTTCCAGGAAAGGAAATTCGGGTCCGTATTACGGGAGATCTCTATATGCTGTCCGGTCTGATCTATGGCCGCACGTTCCCCCGGAGTTATCTGCCGGGTTTCCTGGGACTGTCCTTTAAAGTATATTTCCACCCTGCCTTCCACCAACATCAGTTCCATAATGTTATTTGATGTACGGGTGTTCAGGTTAAAGGAAGTACCCAAAACCCGGACCCGCACCTCACCGGAACGAATGAGAAAAGGCTTACGGGAATGGCGTTCCACAGAAAAGAAGCCCTCACCCTGCAAACTTACCACGCGTTTTTCCGCATCGAATTCTTCCGGATATTCCAGTATCGCATGCCGGTTCAGGGTGACAACGGACCCATCCGGCAAACACACTTCGCAAAGCTTTCCTTCTGCACGGGCGGTGATCATTTCGGGATCGTTGAGATAATGGAAAAGCAAATAGGCGGGGATGGCAATTAAGATCAATGCCGCGGCTGCCCGCACCATGAAACGGGAGGTCCACCGGGTAAAATCCATGGTTAGTCCATTACCGGAGGCATGTTTCGGAGCTTTTTCCCGGATACGGGCTTCCAGCGCCACCCATTCCTTGTCGGGATCGAGTTTTTTGCGGATATGGGAATCCCCGGCCACTTGCCAGGCCCGGACAATTTTCTGGAACCATTTCCTGCGTTGCGGGTCCCCCTCCAGCCAACGAGCCAGCTCCTGGATCTGCAGCCCAGTAGCCTCCCCCGAAAGGTACCGGGCTACCAGGCGGGTAAAATATGTTTCATCTTTTTTATCCATTGCAGTTGTAATTATACACACAACATTGGGTTTACCCTGACAGGAACTTGCAAAAAATCAGGGCCAAAACCAGGTAATCCTTAAGCCGGTCCCGGAGATGCTTCAGCGCCTTGGTCAAATGGGATTCCACCGTTTTAACGGAAACACCCATTTCCCGGGCGATCTCCTTATATTTCAATCCCTCGTTCCGGTTCAGCAAAAAAGCCTCCCGGCATTTCTCCGGCAATTCCGCGATGGCCGCCCTGATCCTTTCCTTCAGTTCTTCTCCGAGCACAGCATCTGTGGGCATGGCTTTTTCCGGCGGGTACAGGCCCTCCAGCGACAAGATGCCACGGTTGAATTTATGGTTATCTCTGAGGTAATTCAACGAGCGGTTCCTGACCGCGGTGGAAAGATAGGTCCTGAATGCCTGGGACAGGTCAATGTCCCGGCGCTTTTCCCATAAAGCCAGGAAAGCTTCCTGTACGATCTCCCTTGCGGTATCGTGATCCTTGACATATTTCATGGAAAATATGACAAGTCCCTGGAACTCTTTGCGGAACAGGGACTCGAAAGTAGATTTGTCAAGCGTTTGCTTCATGGACCCGGTATAGGATTACCGGGCCAAGATACGGAATTAAGCAATGACTCAGGGCGATATGGAAAAGAGAAAGTCATTCTTTTCGGCTTCATTATGGCAGTCTATACAGCTCTGGACTTTGCCGGAAGCCACCGTTTCATTATCCTTTCCGTACTTCACCCACCACCAGTCGCCGGCTTCGGGGTTGTAGCCGTCCACTTTATACATGGCGGTGATGGCGACCACCTCCTTGTTTTTATTATAATTTTCCTTGATAATAATGGAACTCAAGGGCATTTTGTCTTTTTCATCGACAAGGGCCAGGGTGGCGATCTCATTGACATAAAGTTTCAGATAGTCTCCATGGGGGCTTTGCCCTTCATACATACCTTCATAGCCCGGCCAGAAGTCCCATTCGGTATATGGGTTCGCTTCCATGATATGATTCAGGAATGCCTCCGGTTCGGCCTCAGGGGTGACCTGCTGAGTTGGCTTTTCTTGGGCATAGCCATACAGAATAAGGGCTGCAGCCACCAATACCAGGGGGATGGAAAAACGGATGATCGCTTGGGTTTTTTGCTTGGAATTTCTCATAATAACAGGATTTTAGTCATTCGCCTGAAACAGGAAGCAACTTCATGCCAAAGTGTTTAAAATTTATCGCCTATCAAGCACAGTGCCCGGAAACAAGAGGTTCCGTGATAAAAATACCTGATATTATCTCCTTCTCTCCTGCAGCATTTGAGAAAACACTTACACACCCGGCGGAAATTTGGGAATGGCGGCCTTCAATGAACCTCCTCTGTAGCACGTTGCCGTGGGGAATTTCGGGGCCATCCTGTATTCAGATGACCCCGGGCAAGACTGGGAACTGCCGGAAACCTCTTCCCGGGAAAGGATTTGGGATGTATGCTTCATGAGCGACATACAAGGCCTGGTGGTTTGCAATTCGGGCCGTGTATTGCAAACGAATGACGGGTTGTACAAAACTGGTAGTGGTCAAATGATCTGGAAATGAGAAACCACATGCGTGCCGGGATATTCTACTGATGCTGCTCCCTGAGCAAATCGTTCACCGATTTTACCGGGTTAAAGGTAATGATGGGCACTTCCACGAAAATGGTATTCCACCCGGCCATAGCCCCGTTCCACAAACCCGGCAATTCCAGTGCCTTCAGGTCGCGGCCATCCCTTGACTTCTGTGAAATAAAACCGGTCTCCGGATCGACAAAGGATTTAAGATTGAACTTCTCACCTTTGTAGTTTTTGGTAGCGCACACCAGATCAACGGGGTTAAAATGGGTAGACCGGTTCATTATTTCCACCTGGCGGGGATCATCCGGGTCGATCTGAGATTTTTCCACGATCTGCAGGCTTATTTCACCCCGGTCGTTAATGACCCAGAAGGGCCCGCCGCCCGGCTCCCCTTCATTTTTCACCATCCCGCAAACACGAATGGGGCGGTTTAGCTTATATTCGATCCAGCCGAACTGTTTTTCCAGGTCCAGGTCGTTGAAATCATCCGGAAAACGGATAAGCAGACGGTCCTGCATAAATTCCTTAATGGACAGGAGGTCGTTTTCGTTGAAACGGCCGTTCTCAATTTTTTCCAGGTAATCAAAAACCGTTTCCTGCACATCCAGCAGGATACCGCCCAGAAGCTTTTTATACTTGTAAGTATCCGTCTTGAGCCGGTCAGGGACCACATTGTCAATGTTCTTTATAAAGATCAGATCGGCATGCAGATCGTTCAGGTTCTCAATAAGGGCGCCGTGCCCGCCGGGACGGAACAATATGCTGCCATCTTCCAGTCGGAAAGGCTCATTATCCATATCCACAGCCACCGTATCGGTGGTAGGCTTTTGGACCGAATAGCTGATGTCATATACAACGCCGAAAGCATTTTCATGCTTTCCTTTCTCACGGTTTGCCACCCGGCGGAAACGCTCCATATGCTCCGGGGAAACCGTAAAATGTACAGATACTTTCCCGGACCTTTCCCGGCAGTAAAAAGCGCCTTCCACCAAATGCTCCTCCAGGGCATGCCGCGGTCCGTCCTCATACATATGGAAATAAAGCAGGCCCTTGGGCAAAGAGCCGTAATTCATTCCCTCTTCAGTAAGCAATGCTTCCAGGATGGGCCGGTATTCCTTATGCTCAATGAGCTTGTCAAAATCATGACCTTTTCCTGTGACCGTTTCACGCAGGATCAGGTAAAAAGCAAATTTTTCCAGGTTGTTTAAAAAATACCCCGCTGAATGAAAAGCATCGTCGCTCAGTATGCGGTCGATCATCACCTTGTCCTCTTCATAATCCTGCAATACCGAAAAAAGATGCCTGAACATTCTGGATGCCGCCCCGGACGCCGGAACAAATTTTTCCAACCGCATTCCGGGCGCCCTTTTTTCATACAAACGCACAAATTTATCAACCTGTTCCGGAGCACACACCAGAATTCCACGTTCCGGCGTGGCCGCCCCTTCAAGATTGGCAAAGGGAAACCCGTGGATAAAATTGCGGATTTGCTTTTCTACGGTAGATTTGTTGATCCCCTTTTGTTCAAATTGTTCAAGATCCGTGCGTCGAAATTCCATGGAACAATAATTTTCAACAAAAATAGAAATTACTGATGATCATCAACAGATAACCGCTAAAATATCTGTTATTTTTTTGCCCGGTCAAAAGTATTTTTACTACTTTTGCACATCCCTTTCAGGGGAAACCATGATCAGCAAAACCGGCAAGAAAAGTTCATTCACATACAAGGTTCCTGGTTGTGATGAAGGGATGGCCGAAGCATTCATGCAGGCCCACCCGGACCACATCAGCCAGACTCAAAAAACAAAACCGACCGGGCAATCCTGGCAGGGAAAAGAAATACAGAAATGATCCTGTCAAAGATCATTCAAACCAGCCCAGGTGGCAAAAAGAAATACAGAAATGATCTTGTCAAAGATCATTCAAACCAGCCCAGGTGGCAAAAAGAAAT
>JAGYMZ010000006.1 GCA_018400295.1 Bacteroidales bacterium
TTATAGCAACGAAATGGAAGTGGTTAATCGATGGGATTACACCAAAGAAGAATGGATAGCTATTTTCAGGAATGAGCTCGATAACGGTCGTCCTATATTTATTGACGGCCGTACAGAAGACAGCCCGCCGCCATGGGAACCGGGTTCCTGGCAGGGCCATTTTTTCGTGTGTGACGGTTACAACGAAAATGATGAGTTTTATATGAACTATATGTTCGGGGGTATTAGCGGATATTATGACATTGATGACATGGGCGATTTCAAGGCCTATCATCGTATCATCCTGAATTTTGAACCGCAGAGTGTGGGAATGGAAGAATATGATTTTTCGAACAAATTGTCTGTAAATATTTATCCCAATCCTGTAACAGACCAGGAACTATCGGTTAAGGTTGAAAACTCAAAGATCAGGAAAACAAATGTTGAGTTGCTGGATCTTTCAGGTAAAACCCTTAAACGAATTGCCGACAGGGCTTTTCACGGCAACCAAATTTTTATGGTAAACACAGATGATCTGAGATCCGGCAGTTATCTGCTGAAAATTCAAACTACGGATGAGGTTCGTTTGGAAAAACTAATTGTTCTATAGCTGATATCATAACATAATATTCCATTGCTCAAACCTGACGGGTTTCCGAAACCCGTCAGGTTTCTTGTTTCAGGGCAACCACTCCCCGACTGTGATTTTTGGTTTACAAAATAAATTTTATATTTATGATAAATTTAAACCTGAGATCCAAATGAGAATCAACCGTCGCAGTTTCATCAAATCCACTGCCCTGATCAGCGGCACCGCCATGTTGAGCGGATCATTGCTCACCCGCGTGCTGGGATCTGCCTTCAGCAATCCCGATATCATTACAGCAACAGCCGATGATCCCATGCTTACCGTTGAAAATCTGGTAAAGGCCATGGGAGGATTTAAAAAGTTTGTCTCGCCGGGTCAATCGGTGGGCTTTCTGTTAAATTCGCCCTGGAAAACCGCGGGCAACTTCACCCATCCCGATGTGGCGCTGGCTGCCATAAAAATGTTTAAAGATGCAGGCGCAGGAAAAATAGTGGTTTATAAGCCCGTTCCGGATGGTTACTGGGAAAGGAGCAGTTATTACCAGGCCAATCAAAAACTGGTGGACGAGATCAGTTATGGAGATGAACGTGTTGAAATAGAAATCCCCGAAGGCAAACAACTGAAGAAGGCAGAGGTGTTCAAGGCATTTCTTGATACCGATGTTTTTGTGAATATCCCGGTAGCCAAACATCACAACGGAACCATTTTCAGCGGCATGCTGAAAGGGCTGATGGGCGTTTCTTCCTCCACCACCAACCGCCACATGCATTCCCCCGACGGCAAGTACACTTACGACAAGCCTGTTTACCTGGCCGAGTGCATTGCCGACCTGGCTCTGGTGCGCAAGCCTGATCTTTGCCTGTTCGATGCTATTGAATGTTCGCTCGACAACGGACCCCGGGGACCCAGCTCCACCGTTAAACCCAACCAACTGATGGCCGGAACAGATCCGCTGCTGATGGATGTGTATGCCGCCGATTTGATCGGGTTTTATCCCGGGGATATCATCACCTTCGAAAAAGCCCGGGAAAACAACATCGGAAAAACCGACATCGATAATGCCCAAATACTGGAAATCTGAAAATTGCAATCGCTATTTATTTTAAACTAAAATATAATGCCACCAAGGCGCCAGGGCACAAAGGAACACAAAGTAGTGCAGTGGTGTTACGATTGCCCGATTGAACGATATTCGAAGTGAAGGGAAAAATAAGCTTCATACCCTCAAAAAATCAATTCATCACACCAAAGCCTTTTTACGGGTAATCGACAGTATTCTTGTGCTATATAAGAATGAATATGACTACATTTCGATGCTGAAAGAAAAACCGCATATGGAAAAATCAAAGGAAAATAAAAGCCGGAATATGATGAAAGAGGTTCCTTTATGCTGTACCAAGTTTTTCAAGTGCAGCCACTGCGGCTACGTTTCCCTTTCAAACCATCCCTGTCCCATTTGCAAAACCAGATTAGAACCGGATTTTCACTGGAAGAAAATCTAACCTACCTACAACATTTAAGTTTATGAATTATTCGGGCTGATGTCAGGAGGAACTCCACTTCTCTTCAAGAATCTTCAGGTTTTTTAACGTTCCTTTCACAACAATTTTTTCCCCGTCGGCCAGCAGGGTGCATGAATGGTCTTTGCGTTCCACTTTTTTCAGATATCCCAGGTTAATGATGTTGAAGCGGCTGATCCTGAAAAAATCATCATCCGGCAGCATTTGCCCGACCCGGTTCATATTGCAGGTCACCAACTCCCGTTCTCCGTTGGTCAGGAACAATTCGCAATAGTTGCGACTGGCCTGGCAGTACAGGATATCTTTGGGGTCGATCAGGATGAAGCCTGTGCTGGTGTTGAATTTTAATTGTTTTGGTTTGCCGATGGCCCGGAACAGGCTTTGCAGCTTTTCACTGTAATCGGGTTGCTTTTGTTTTTCCCCAATTCGCTGCAGCGCTTTTGTCAGTTCAGTTTCACTGATAGGTTTCAGCAGAAAATCGAAAGCCGCATGCCGTATAGCCTCGATGGCATATTTTTCATAGGCTGTTGTAAAGATCACAATGGGTTGGTATAGTCCTCCTGAAACCTCCTTCAATACATCAAAACCTGATTTACAGGGCATTTGTACATCCAAAAAAAGCAGGTCGGGTTCATTGTTTTGAATTTCACGAATGGCTTCTTCCGGGTCCTGATAAGTGCCAATAATTTCCACTTGTTGATGCGGTTGCAACAATGTTTCCAAATTGCTGATGGCTTCTGCTTCGTCGTCAACGATGATGGCTGTTAGTTGCTTTGGTTTCATATTAATAGATTGATTTGTGGTAAACTTAATGAATTTTAGCGGGATTTGCAAAGCTTGAAATTCGAAGATGCCAAAATGGTTTTTATAAAAGGCCACAAAGGCTCTAAAACACAAATACACTAAGCGTTACAAGCTTACGCCTTATGTTTTTTGTGAATCCTTCGTGCCTTGGCGCCTTAGTGGCTATATATTTTTTTGAAGATAGGTATGAAGAACTTACTTCTACTCAATTTTCAAATCCGGTAACTAAACTTTAAAGGAATGCTAACCACCACTTTTGTACCCGATGGCTTGCCTGTATTATCATAAAGATCAATGATCTCATGGGCAATCCTCGCTTCATTGTACTCATTGAAAAGCCTGTAATAGTTTTCCATGATCTGCAGACCAAAACCGGTTGAATCCGTGGATAGCTCTTTGGCCTTTGCCCTGCCGACCCCGTCATCTTTTATGCTGATGGTGATGTTTTTGTTATCGGATGTTATGGAAACTTCGATATGCCCTTTTCTTTCCTTATGCCGGATGCCATGCTTGATGGCGTTTTCCACATAGGTTTGCAGGATCATCTTGGGGACTTTTGTACTTGTGTCGATTCCATCATCCATTTCGATCACATAATCAAACTTATCAGGGAAGCGCAACTTTTCCAGTTCCAGGTAGCTCTCCAGGTAGCTGATCTCTTCCGATAATGAACGGGTGATCTTATCCGAGGATTCCAGTATATTGCGGATCAGTTTTGAGAACTGTATGAAATCGGGATAGGTTTTGGGGCTTTCCTTCCTGATCTTTGAAGCAATGGCATTAAACACATTAAATGTAAAATGTGGGTTCATCTGGTTTTTCATATTTTTCAGTTGCAACTGAACGATTTCATTCCGGATGCGGTTTTTCTTTTCAAGCTGTACGAGCTGCCTGTTAAATAAACGCTGGTTTGTTTGAATGCTGTCTGTTACTTTGAGCTTCTTATTGAGCAACACAAGCATTCCCGTTTCATGAAGTATTACAAAAGGATGCGCCTGATTATCCGGTAATGAAATCAAGCTACGATGGGTTTTATCCGATTCGGGAAAAACAGTCTTTTGAATGACCTTACCTTGCTTATCAAACAGCATTAATTTGGGAAAATTTTTCAATGGTCCGATATGGTTGTGAAAAACCAGCAAAGCGGTTTCATTTTTCAATTGATAAGGATAAACCCAAATGGTAGACCGGAACCCCGGGAACTCAATGGGTTCAAACAAAAAATCAAGCTTATGATCAAAAGCCATCAGCCAGGCGCTGTAATCGTGGAAGGGATATCTCAGGCTGTCGTGTATATTGCCCGCCGAACCGCAACGACCAATGATTTCAAGTTTTTCATCCCCGGTAAGATCAACTGCATGTGGGCAGATAAAATTTCCCATGTCTTTTGTGCTGTGCAGCGAATCATGAAAAATATCATACCATATAAGCCTTCTGGGAAATTTTGACGTGCCGGCATGGATTGTAAAGAGTAAATCCCTGTGGCCATCCTGATTTATGTCGGCAAATTGCAATGCAGTGATTGCCGGATCAGGTTCAGCATATTCCCGGTTGAGTTCACAAATAAATCTATTTTGAAAAGTGAATGGTGAAAACTTATCCAGGGGTTCAATACAATCCAGGAAAACCCTATCATTTAGTTGATGAAACACATAGATTTCAGGCAGGCTGTCTTTATCATGATCCCCGAAAATAAACCTGTCTCCTTCCAGCAGTGTGCCTTCAACATTCCATTGGTCAATATACCCTCCATCTTCCTGAAATATCTGCAGGGCCAGAAAACCATCCTGATCAAGCAGGGAGCTTACCTTTTCGCTGTAGCCGTCATGATCAATGTCGTACAAATGCGTTCTTAACTTTCTCTGTCCATCCTGAGGAACTTTTTCTACCAGCTCTATCTTGTACTTGCTAAAGATATCCGGCATTAAAAAAATCACCAGCAAAGTAACCGGCAAAGCCAGAAACCAGGGTTTGAGGAGGACATGTTTTAGCTTCCTTGGCATCGGATTCAGTGGGATCTGATACAGGTATAGGGCAGATCGGTATCCCTTTTCCTGCATGGCATTTTTTGTTGGCACTTATAATTCCTGGCAGCGGAGAAAAAGCCGGACGGGAGCATTATCGGGTTATGGGATCTTCATTTTTAATACATATCTTTACCCCCCCCGCCGGGCTACTCTTTTCATTCATCAGGTGTATTGCATACATGCCGGGGAAGTACATGGCAAGGCTATCGCATACCGTATGGCCGGCTTTAATTTTTTATGCAGGGTTGTATAAACTGGGTTTTTGTATCTTTGCCGAGAATGGCAACACATCAAAAATATGAAAAAATATACCCTTGATCTGACGGCGGCCGTATTGTTTGTTTTTTTAAGCCTTCATCTTTCCGGCCAGGATTTTGCCGGCGGAACTGGCACTCCGGAAGATCCCTACCAGGTTGAAACTGCTGAGCACCTGAACAATGTCCGGAACTATCTGACATCCTGTTTTAAACAGACTGAGGATATTGACCTGGATGCAGATTACCCAAACTGGGTCCCCATTGCCGGGGGTGGAACGGACGATGTGTTTACCGGCAATTATGACGGCCAGGACTATACGATCAGCAATCTTTCGATCGATCGCCCGGATACAAACAATGTTGGATTGTTCGGCCACCTGGGGGAGGGGTCCGCATCCAAACCTGCCGTTATCCGGAATGTTGAACTTCTCAATGTAAATGTTACCGGCGCCCGTGGTACGGGCAGCCTCGCCGGACGGGTTACCGGGAATATATACACGCTCATAGAATATTGCTCGGCCAGCGGCGAATCTTCCAACCGTAGCGTTACGGGAGATGCGGCGACCGGGGGACTGGTCGGTTCAAACAACAGTGTGCAGCAAACACCCGGCGGGACCAACAACCCCATTGTTTCTGAATGCTGGGCGTATATTGATGTTGAATATTCGGGAGCGGATCCGGGTGGGGATAACGATGCAGAGAAATTTGGCGGATTGGTGGGATGCAGCCAGAAAGGTACCATCATCAATTCCTATGCCAAAGGGTCGGTAACGGTGGATAAACCATCCGGTTCCAGTTGGGCTGTGCGGAAGGTGGGAGGAATCGCTGGGTGCATCCTGTACAGGGGGGTCCTGGAAAGGAGCTATTCAACCGCGGGCGTGAGTACCAGCGGCGGCGTTGATGATGTCGGTGGGCTCCTGGGTAATGTGGGGTCCGGTGGTAATGCCGGTGTGGTTGAATATTCATACTGGGATACGGGAACATCCGGTCAATCTTCTTCAGCCGGAGGGACCGGGCTTACCACTTCCCAGATGAAGGTGGCAGCTAACTTCGTTGGGTTTGATTTTACCAATATTTGGGGCATTGACGGTACAACGAACGACGGATATCCTTTTTTGCGGGTCATACCTGCAACCACCTATGTGACCTGGACGGGCAGCAATTCAACGGATTGGGGTATATCCGGTAACTGGGAGAATGATGATCTGCCCGGTTCTACGGATATTGCATACATTCCTGCCGGATTAACAAATTATCCGGTAGTATCCACCGTGACCACATGCCTGCCCAAGGGATTGTCCATTGCTGAAAATGCCTCGGTGACCATTGATCCCGACGGGGCCCTGACCATCAGCGATCTTCTGCTCAACGACACCACGGGTGGCATCGTCCTTAAATCCGGAAGCACGGGGACCGGCTCGCTAATCCACGACAACCGCGACATACCCGTAACGATCGAGCGCTACATAACGGGAAGCGCAACGCTGACGGATATGAAATACCATACGGTCTCGGTTCCGTTGACCGCTGGTTCCGGTCCGCTATCGGGCTTGTTTCTGGGCTCCTACCTGTACGGTTATGATGCCTCCACTCAGCAATGGGATCCATTGGGTACTTCCACTACAACCCCGCTTTCTGTTGACCAGGGATACCTGATATATTACCCGGGTGCGGACATAACCTATTCTATGACCGGGTACATGAACAACGGGGAATTCACTGCAGCCGTTGAATACACCGCCGCCGAATACTATAACCTGGTGCCCAACCCTTATCCCTCTGCTGTGGATTGGGACGCAGCTTCAGGATGGACAAAAACAAATCTAAACGATGCGATATGGATATGGGACCCTTCGTCGAATAATTATGCTTCTTACATAAATGGATCCGGAACCAACGGCGGTTCGCAATACATTCCGGCAGGGCAGGCTTTTTTCGTCCAGGCCAGCGATGGAGGCCCGGAACTCGCGATGAACAATGATGTCCGTGTTCACAATTCGCAGGACTTTTTCAGGGAAACGGAACAAGAAAGCAATGCGCTCCGGATCACCGCTTCCGCTAATAACTACCGCGATGAGCTGGTGGTACGGTTCAAGACAGGGGCGACCCGTTATTTTGACGGGGCGTATGATGCGGCCAAAATGTATGGCATGGATGGCGCTCCCCAATTATACAGCGTGTCGGATGATGATCACAACCTTTCCGTCAACAGCCTGCCCTTTACACCGGAAGTTGTTTCAATCCCGGTGGGATTTGAGCTTGACACGATCGCCCAGGTTTCGTTGGTATTTTCTTCCCCGGAGATGTTCGAGCCGCAGATACCCATAAAGCTGATTGACAACCTGACGGGAGATATCATCGATCTGGAAGCCTCTTCCCGGTATGATTTTATGCATGACCCCGTAAACGATCCTTTGCGTTTTGAGTTGCAACTGAACAGCCCTGCATCCGTGGGCGGACTTCAAAGATCACCCGTGTCGGTCTTCTACAGCAACCGGCAGCTTCATGTGACGATCCCTGAAAAGTTCAGCGGCCTGTCCCGGATCGATGTCTTCGATCCAGCGGGCCGGGGGGTGTTCAGCACCTGTGTTCAGCCGGGAAGCTCTTCCCTGCCGTTGCACGGCATGAGCCCGGGAATGTATGTGGTGCGCTGTACCGGTGACGGTTGGATCACTGTGAAAAAAATATTGTATAACTGAGCATTTCAATAGAATAAAAAAATACGATGAAAATGATAAAGATAAGCCTTCGCACGTTGTTCATTACCATGTTCATGATCTTTGCATCCGCAGGAATTTTTGCCCAGAACGGGACGCCGCCGCCGCCGCCGGATGATCCATCCTCCGGCGGGAACGGACCGGTCGGAGGAGGCGCGCCCATTGGCAGCGGCATGGCCTTTTTCCTTGCCCTTGGACTGGGTTACGGTGCAAAAAAGGTATACGATGCCAGGAAGACAGGCAAAGGCCCCTCGATGTTGTAAATCCATACGCTTCCACTGCTCCCACCACTCATAACACCCCTGATCAACCGTCTGTCGAATAACTTTGCAGGGCGTTTTCCGCATGTTTCAAACATGTGGAACAACAGGTCCCGGATTGATTAGAATGTAAGCCTGTGAAAAAATACCGATGGATCCAGCTGCTCTCAAATCCCTTCCTCCAGGCGGGGATATTTTTCATTGTGCTGGTTTGTGTGATCCCGGATTTCCTGCCGGAATACAAGCTAAGGCTTATGGGAAAGAGGAATGTGCCGGAAACAACGTGTGTGGTCTATCGTGATCTGGACAATGATTCGGTCAGTGAAGAGATCCTGGTCACACAGGAGGAAAAGGAGTATTATACGGTAATGGTGTTAAGCAGGGGGAAGATCCTGTACCAGTGGCGGATCAGGGGCCAGCTGTCACCAGGGGATTTTTTGTGTTTCGGCGACCGCGACAGGGACGGATGTGAAGAGATCTATATGGATGGGATATTTGATTTTGAGGTGTCCACCGGACCGGATGCAGACCTGCAAAGATACATCCCGAAAACCCTGGTGTTCACTTTTGTGGAAAATGCGGTCAAGTATGGCATCCGTTCGCTTGAGGGAAAAGCCGGGCGTATATCCCTTACCCTGGGTCCGGAGAAGGGTAATTTCCGCATACGGATTGAAGACAATGGCATCGGACGGGGGAAAGCGGCTGAACACAAAGGCCAAAGCACCGGGAAGGGGCTGGAGATCATAGATGATATGCTCTCCCTGTACCAGGCCATGGAAAATACAAAGATCCATTACCGGATCGAAGATCTCTACCCGGGGGCAGAATATCCCGGCACCCGGGTGGAGATCATCCTGCCCGGATAGCATGGGCGCGGCAGGTCAAATGCCGGCCACAGCTTACTTCCCCGGAAACCGGTACCCGATCCCGAACATCAGGTGCCATGCTGTATTATAAACACTGTGGTCGTTTGCGTAATAGCCAGAGCCAGGCACGTATATCTCAGGTGTATCGTAAGCATTGATAAAACTGATGCTGCTTCTGGATTCCAGGAAGGCGACAAGGCCGGGTGCCAGGGGGAACGATATTCCAAGCCCCGCGGCAACGCCTGCATTGACCGATTTGTAATGGTCTTTTACATCTTCATCGATCTCAAAATAATTATTTCCTGGGGAATGTCTTTCGTATTTTCGATGTGCGTAAACCAAAAACCCGACGTAGGGCCCGAATTGTCCGTAGAACTTAACCACACCGGGGGTGTTAAAATGAAACAGAAGCGGAATGGTCAAATAGCGCATGTCGAAAACGTCCTTGCCAAAGGTGAATGAAAAGTCATCATCGCTCAGATGCCTCCCCTTGCGTTCAAAATTCAATTCCGTTTGCAGGGCAAACCATTTTGTTAGTTGAAACTGAGCCATACCGCCCACATGATAGGAATAGATCATATTGATCCCGTCCATGCCTTTGCCGAACTGGTAGGCATAACCAAAGGGGCTTGCTTTTCCGCCCAGGGTGACCTGGGACCAGACACTGCTGCTGATGCAGGCCATCAGCAGCAAAAAAACGGTTTTTTTCATTTTTCCGGATTATTGGTTCATAATGTGTTAAGTAGAGATTATTGGTATTTTGAATATGTTCAGGATCCCCGTCAATGGGCAGTCATCGGAATGGGCAGGATCGGGAGGGGATTGAAATATCCCGGGCCCGATTGCCGCAACAGCGGAATTGGATCGATCAGTGCTTAAATATAAAAAAAAATCCCCAATATGATGCGGTGATCCATCATTTGTTTTCTTGCATTTCCATAAAAAATATATTATATTTGGATATGATCATAGATCCAACTGAAAAGATGGATCCATGCTCATGCGCTCTGCTTCCTCAACAAAACCACAGAACAACATCTGACCCGGTGCGAACAGGACATCATCAATGACGGAATGCGACAACTTCAATAATTAATTAATTAATATAAATGGAGGACATATGAAAAAAAGAATTTTACTATCAGGACTGGCGTTTATGGTTTTTTCCTTTGCCGGGTTTGGCCAGCATTGTGTGGACTTTAATTCCCTGAACCCGGGCGACCAGTACGGGGACGGGATCAATGCCGTGGGCGAAGTGATCTTCACCGAGAGCGACATCCCGGTTTCCGTTGAGTATTTTGAATGGAATACCGGGGGCACATTCGGAACGGCCACCGTCAACAACCCTTCGGGTTTTGGTTCCGGGAATGTCATGTGGACCAGCAACATCAATTTGCGCTTCGATTTTACGCAGCTGTCCTATCCGGTCACCAAGGTTACATTCATTTACGCGGATTACGGCGGCTTTGAGAATTTTTCGGTGAACGGGCATCCGATCTACGTCGGCGAGCTGGAAAACATCCCCGCTTTCCCGGACGTGAGCATCAGCCATGCCGGTACGGCCAACGGGGGAATGGTCACCATTTACGGGCCGGTGGATGAGCTCATCGTCGGGGGACAGGAATTTGAACTGGATGATATTTGCACTTTTGAGGTGGGCTCCGATTGTGTGGATTTCGAGTCCCAGACCCTGGGCAAGGAATACGGCGACGGGTTCAATGCGGTTGGTGAGGTGGTCTTTGCCGAGTCCGGGATCCCCGTGGCGGTGGAATATTTCTACTGGAACACCGGTGGCACCTTCGGCGTTTGTGAGATCTACAATGCCATGCCCGATTTCGGGGACGGCCAGATCATGGGTATGAACAACATCAACCTCAAGTTTGATTTCACCCAGCTGGGTTTCCAGGTCTCGGAAGTAACCTTTGAATATGCCGACCAGGGAGGTCACGAGAACTTTTCCGTGAACGGTGGCCCGGTCTATGTCGGGGAACTCACCGCCGCCCCCAGTCCGCCGGGGATCACCATGTCGGTGACCACCACTTCTTTTTCCGGCGGGGAAAAGGGCCTGGTTTCCCTGATGGGTCCCGTGGATACCCTATTGGTCGGCGGACAGGAATTCTGGCTGGATAACATCTGCGTCTATTTCATGGTGGATATGGAAGAAAACCCGGAAGCAGCCGCATCCGTTGTTCAACTGGGCCAGAATTACCCGAACCCGGTTGTTTCTGAAACCCTGATCCCCTTCCGGATGAAAGAACCACAAAAGGTCACCCTGGAGATATTCAACAACATGGGCCAGAAGGTCCGGACCCTGTTCGAAGGCTTAAGTCCTTCCGGCGCCCACGAAATGCTCTGGAACGGGAAAGATCAACACGGCAACCCGGTCCCCGCCGGCATTTACCTGTATTCCCTGAAGACCCGCAATTTTTCCCGGATCCGGAAAATGATCGTCCTGGATTGATCCGGCAACGGAAAAGAAAAAAAGAGAAGCCGTACCGGGGATTCCCGGTGCGGCTTCTCTTTTTCCCATCGCCCCATCGCTGAATCGCCTAATCGTTCAATTGTTTATACATCCTTCCCATCACCCGGTTCACGATACCGGCCGCCATTCGCCGGGGCATGAGCCTTTGCAGGAGAAAATAAGTCAACCGGTTGCTGTACCCCGGAATGTAAAGCGTTTTGCGGCCCAGCTGTTTTAGGGCCGCGTCAGCGACATGTTGCGGGTCCATGACAGAAGCCGCCGGAAAGTTCCTGCGCGGGTTGGTCTTTAAAAATGCCGGTGTGGCTGTGGCACCGGCCAGGCAGGACATGACATCAATGCCGTATGGTCTTAGCTCATAATGCAAGGCTTCGGCCAGGGTCAGGTTAAAGGCCTTGCTGGCACTATAGGGAGCAACCAGGTGTGTACCGAACAATCCGGCCAGGGATGACATCAGAACAATGCCCCCGCGCCCTGCGTCCCTGATCTGCCGTGAAAACCCGTAAGCCAGCCGCAGGGGTGTGCGGCAATTTGTGTCGATAAAACGGTTCAGTGCTCCTGGCTCATATTCCAGGAAAGGCAGAATATGGCTGTAAGCGGCATTGTATATGAGCAAATGGCAACCTGTAGCACCGGTTTGAGATAAGACCTGCCGGCTTGCGTTTTCTTCGGAAAGGTCCAGGACCACGGTCCGTGTTTCTATGAAATGTTTTTTTTCCAGGATGTCTGATAACCGGGTAAGCGTATCAGCATCCTTGTCGATCATGACCAGGTTCAGTCCCTGCGCAGCCAGATTTCGGGCAAAAGCTTCGCCCAGTCCCGATGCTGAGCCTGCAATTGCGGCCCATGGCCCATAATGACTTCTGAGATCCTTCATATTTTTATATATTTACCATCCCGGTTTTGTATATTTTTACTGCATCAAAGCCGGACAACAATATTAATCAATTCTGCCCTGTATGAGAAAATTGCTGTTTGCTTTTTTAAAAATATCCGGAAGCTGGCGGAAGCTGGCATTGAAGATCCGTGGGAAGACCGAACAGGATATCAGCGATGAGCGGGTCGTTTCGGGCAAGGCATGGGAAGAATTTTGCGACCAGCTTAAGCTGGCCGGTTCCGTGCTGCATTATCCCGGGGCTCCCCGGGATGCATTTCAGCAAGCCGAAGGGATGCGGTACCTCACACGCCTGACACGGGGCGGCCTGGAGGCTTTCGTGGAATACAATGATCCGGCTTTTCCGGTTTTCCGGCGGATGGTGCATGAGACGGTGAAAATGGGTGGGGACAATCCCGATAACCATTATTTTAACGCACAGATAAGCGGTGAATATGAATACCGGATCACCGGCCGGCGCAACAGTATCCATTACCTGGGCTTTTTTACACAGAACGGGAATTATGGCACGACCGGGGGACTGGCACCTTGCGGGGTGCTGGAACACCAGGATATGCACGTGGAACCCGACGGTACGTTTGAAATTATCCTGAGCAGGGAAAAAAAAGGCAGGAACTGGCTGAAGACCGAAGGGGAAACAAGCATGGTAATGGCCAGGCAGACGTTCCTGGACCCCGTGAACGAAAAGCCTGCGGAAATCATGATCGAGAACCTGGATGGCCGCCGGGCGCCATGTCCGGTTACCACGGCAAGGGTGGACGAAGGCTTGAAAACGGCTTCCATGTTCGTGGCCGGGGCATCCCTGCTCTTTGCCCGCTGGGCCAACGGTTTCCGGAAACATGCCAATCGCCTGCCCCTGTTCGACCCGGCCGTTTCCAATGCCGCCGGCGGGGATGCCGGTATCATATATTACCACAGCTACTGGAAGCTGGAGGAAAACGAGGCCCTGGTCATCGATGTGCTTCCGCCGGCGTGCGATTCCTGGAATTTCCAGCTCAACAATTACTGGATGGAATCTCTGGACTACCGGTATTTCAACGTTTCCATCAACAAAGCAAGCGCCGTGTATGAGAAGGATGGCAGGGTACGCGTTGTGGTTGCACACCGCGACCCCGGAATGCCCAACTGGCTGGAAACCGCCGGGCACCGGGAAGGTACCATGTGCTGGCGCTGGTACCGGCTGGCCGCTGGGGCGGAAGCCGTGGAGCCGGAGTGCAGGGTGGTGAAGGTTTAGGAATGGGTCGGGGAACAGGAAGGAGATTGAGCGAAGGGGGTGTTCCGGTATTTGGAAATTGTTTTGATGTTAAGAGATTATACCATGCAACATGCAGGAAATGTGATCAAGCCCACGGATTTTGACAGGCAGCCGTGGTGGTTCAAGGGGCTGAACCGGGCCTGGAAGGCCTTATATCCCCTGGGGGCAGAGATCGTGCTGGATAAGGACCGTCTGATCCGGGCGGCCCGGGAAAGCACCGGTTTGCAAGACCTGGGCGGGGATTTCTGGGACGAACCGCTGGAACGCATGCTCTGGTCCATCAACCATGAGGCCGACCTGCATCCGGCCGGGCGTTTTATTTCGAAACAACGCATCGTGGGATTGCTGAACATTCGCCTCAGGGCAGAGTATTGGTTCAGGAAGCATCCGGAGATCCTGGACAGGCCACTGTATCCCGTATGGCTGATCACCGGATTGCAGCGCACCGGGACGACCAAGTTGCAACGCTTGCTGGCTGCCGATCCCGGAAACCGGGTACTGAGCAGTTGGGAGGCCATCAACCCGGCACCGCTGAACCATCATTTCCCTGCAAGGGATAAACGGATCCGCATGGCCAGGATCAGTGAGCAGTCGCTACGGATCATGGCCCCCGGTTTCTTTGCCATACATCCGGTGGAGCACATGGCCCCGGAAGAAGACATCCTGCTGCTTGATACGACCTTCCTGAGCACAACCCCGGAAGCTACCATGCATGTGCCTTCCTATGCTTCCTGGCTGGAAAGAACGGACCAGTCGTTGGCCTACGAATACGTCGTGAAGCTTCTGAAATTCCTGCAATGGCAAAAACCTGCCCGGCGATGGGTGCTAAAGTCCCCCCACCACCTGGAATTTCTGGATTTGATCATCAAACACTTCGGGGATGTACGGATCCTTTGGACACACCGCAATGTATTGGAATCCATTCCCTCTTTCCTGAGCATGATGGCACACAGCCAAAAAATATTCAGCGATGCAGTGACCCTGGAAAGGGTCGCGGAACACTGGGTGCGGAAATCCGGGTACATGCTCGACAAGGGATTGCGATTCCGCAGGTCAGACCACCGGGAGGGATTGTTTGCCGATATAAAATACACGGGACTGGTCCGGGATGCTTCTTCAGTAATGCAAAAAATATATGAAAAAGAAGGAGGGATGCTTCCTCAATTGGCTGATAAATTCGCTGAGGCAGAAAAAATGAACCCTCCTGCCAAATACGGCACTCACCAATATGACCTTGCGGATTTCCGTTTGACCCCTGGGGATATTGAGAGGTATACCGCAGGCTATGAGAAGTTTGTCAGCGATGACCTGGGGATGCAGCTTGCAGGGAAGACAGGCACCGGGCGCTGAGATGCGTCTGAACCTTGGGGTTTTTGCCCTGTTCTGTTACAAATATAAAACATACACCATGAAACCGGGATCGGCGAAAAATCAGCAATATCAAAACCCAGTGAAGGCTACGTTAAAGGGGATCCGCGACTTGTTCCGGGAACGGGAGCGGGTTGGGGAGTTGAGGCCGGATGACCGGCTGGACGGGAAAACCGTAATGGTGACCGGCGCCAGCTCGGGCCTGGGCCTGGCCACTTCCATTGCGCTGGCCAAACGGGGGGCACGGGTGATCATGGCCTGCCGCAGCGGGATACCCTCGAAAGGGGAGGAGGTAAAGCGGAAAAGCGGATCGGATGCGGTGGAGATGGTTTATGTGGACCTCTCGGATATGGTCTCCATTCAGCGGCTGGTGGACGGGCTCGGGAAAATGAAGGTCCGCCTGGATGTCCTGGTCTGCAATGCCGCCATTGTCCCGAAAAAAAGCCGGAAGACCCCTCAGGGCCTGGAGCAAATGTTTGTGGTGAACTATTTCGCCAAATTCGTGCTGCTGGACCGGCTGCTGAAGCATAAGCTTATCCGGCAGGGAAACGGGGCATTGCCCCGGATCATATTTGTATCCTCCGAGAGCCATCGCAACCCGAAGGCGTTTGACCTGAAGGGGTTTGGCGAATACCGGGTGTTCGGTATCGGAAAGGCCATGGAAAAATACGGGTATTATAAAATGCTGCTGACCACCCTGGCCGTGGAACTGTCCCGCAGGCTCAACCCCAATAAACAACCGGAGTATTCCGTTTTTGCCCTTTGCCCGGGCCCGGTGAATTCCAACATCGCACGGGAAGCCCCGGCCGTTTTCCAACCCCTGCTGACACTCATCTTTTCCCTGTTCTTCAAGTCTCCGCAAAAGGCCTGCGAACCGGTGGTGTACCTGGCGGCTTCCCCCGACATGGAAGGGCGGGCTTTTGAATACCTGTTCATGATGGGCCGGAAGGATGCAGATGAAAAAGCTGCCGACCCTGCCCACGGCCGGGAGCTCTGGCATAAGTCCACCCGGCTCCTGGAGCAGGTCGGCCATTGCACGAAGTAACAAAAATCCGGAATTTTGATCCGGGAAATGAAAAATGCCCGGTATGGGGCCGCCGGTGAAAATTTCCTAAGGCCGGGCGACCACATCGCTTTGCAAAAGATCCCTGACCGCAGTTTTGGCAAAGTCCTGGATGGCATCCTCCATGGAACCGAGCTGGCGTGTCTTTGTCTGGACCGACCAAAGCAATTTCCCGGCGGGAAATGAATACAAATTGCATTCCAGGAAAAAGGATTCCGATCCGTATGTATATCCCGGCGCATAGATGTAATTCGCCATTTGCCCGTAATAATCCGTTAAAGGGACATCATCGGTCGGCACATAATAATATCTCCCTGGAACATGCCGGCGGTCATCCTCTTTATCAAGAAGGGAAATGGTGATGACGCCGTCCATTTTGTTGAGGGCTAAAAACTCGGTCAGGATCTCTTTGGTAAGATCCTTTTTGGTTGCGTGGGGGGGCAAAAATTCCAACCCTGCAACGGCATTGACACCTTTCTTCAGGAGCTGTTGCTCAAAAGCCTCTTCGGTGGCTTTTCGGACATCCAGGTGGCTGGCAATGGCCACGATGGCCAGGTTGCTGAAGTGAATGTCTTCTGCTTCCGGATCATGCCAGGAGCCGGATATATGGCTGGATGTTCCGCAGAATGAGAGGATGACGGGCATCAAAATGAAGATCAATGACTTTTTCATAGGAAGCTGTTTTTATTTGGGTCAACCAGCGCCTGTAAATGTTTTGGCGATATGAATGTTTGATGGCTGACCGTTTATGTGCTCAGCAGGTTCCTCCCTCACAGTTTTATCAGGGAACCTGAATGCAACAAAAATACGGGAATTTTCAGTGCCTCCATACGGTGATGTGATGGTATTGAATTATTTTTGTACATTTAAGTGGCGTTTTTGATGCCGGATGATCGCTTATGCTGTCATTACCTTTTTTCCTGAAGGATGAACATTTTGTTGGTTTAAAAATTTAAAATCATGAAAACCTGGATCAGTCTTTTATTTTTTATGGGTATCGTTTGTCTGGGCTACGGCCAGATCGACAAAATGCGTGCCCAGTTGGATGATGTTGCAGCAGCGGAAGAGGGCCTGCTTACCCTGCGCTTTTATAATGCCGTGGATGGGGAGCCCATTCCTGAGGCCGGTATTTATATTCAGGATATCGGGGAGTTTACTACCGACATGGAAGGCAAGGTGCGCTTTGAAAATCCCGGAGAAGACGGCCGGTATCCTTTTCGTTTTACCAAAGAAGGATATATTACCGAGGAAGATGTTTTCGAGATCATCGCCAACACCATTTTTTACTACCGCTTCAGTATGTCGCCAAAGATCAACCTCGGGACGTACCGCATTGTGCTGGAATGGGACAAAAAGCCGGAAGACCTGGATGCGCACCTGGTTAAAGGGGATGCGTACCATATTTCATACCGGCACATGCTTTCCACACGGGACGGCAAAACGCGCCTCGACCGGGACGACCGCGACGGGTACGGACCGGAGACCATTACCATTGAGGATGTTGACGATCATGGCGAATATGAATACTATGTTTACGATTACACGAACCAGAAACGGAAAGGATCCAATAAATTATCCAGATCCAAAGCCCGCGTGAAAGTGTACGGGGAGGGCCGGTTGTTGGAAACGTTTCAGATCGAGCCCAAAAAGGACGGGAATACCTGGAACGTTTTCCGCATCGTGAACGGAACGGTTTATCCGGTTGATAATATCCGTTTTGTGAATTGACCGGGCCACCGGAGCAATCTGCGCCCGCACTTGCACTCCGGCCGGGAAAGGCATTGTTCCATGAATTAAAAATTATTTTTGGCTGTATGTATATTCCATTCGTTTTCTGTCTAAATTGCCAGCCATAAACAAACCTAAAAAAATGAAAAAACACATTGCATCAGCAGTTGTATGGTTTTTTGCCATGCTTTCAGGGACCGGCATGGTCCGCAGCGAATCCTATGAAAAAGGGAAGTTATCCGGTTATACGGTGTTAACGTCCGTTAAATGATCCATCACAGGTCAAACTGGACCATAAAATTGATCCGGTTGGCCGCACCTTTCCGCCCGTTCTTATTTACCCTTTGCCCCCACAGGTATTCTATGGCTGTGGTGACCATGGGCAGTATTTTCCAGAAAACATTCGCAGCAACATATTGCCCAAGTGCATAGGATGTGGCTGGCTTGTTCCCGAGGTCATCTGCCTGGGTGAAGCCATATATCAGGGTATTGCTGATGGCGGTGGTCCAGTTGTGTTCCCAGGCTCCGTAAGCGCCCCATACCGGAAGGGCTTCCAGGGCGGTGGCGTTCATGTTTTCCGGGACCAGGTCCAGGCCTGCACCGCTGATGTCCTGGATATACCTTGCGATCCCTTTGCCGTATGTTCCCTGGAACATGAAAACATCGTTTTTGGAAATATGCAACCTGCCGCTCAGTGCCAATCCCCAGCCGGCGGCCGTCCTGGTCGTTCCGCTGCTGGTGTCCTCATAGGCTATGTCCCTGTATACCCCTGCCAGTTGCAGGTGGCCGGGTTTGCCATATACGGAAGCTCTTCCCGTAAAATCTGGCATGAACTGGGGAATGTTTTTCGTACTCAGGGTATTGGTAATGGATGTTTCCGGAGTTTCTGCAGCTATTGCGAAGCGGAAAGCAGGACCAATTTTTCCGCTGTACCGCACCATGGGGCTCCGCAGGGCGATCTCACTGTTGGGCCCTTCAAAATCAATGGTATTGGGCGATGCTTCCAGATCCATGAAGGTGCTCCAGGTCTGGCCAACCAGGAACCCTGCAAAGGAACCATAGGCATGCCTCAGGCGCAGGTTGTTATTGGAACCGTAAAAATCGGCTTCTATATAGATCTTTAACGGCCCGTACCTCCGGGTCCGGGCACGGAATTCCGTAAATATCCGGGATTGTCCTGCATCCAGTTGAAACCGGTCCTGCGAAGTATTTTCGCTCCCTACCGGGATCTGGTAGGTAATGAAATCTTTCAGGTTTTGCAGGCCGTTGAGGTCGTAAATACCGATCAACCGGACATATCCGCCAATGCCGAGCTGTGCGTTTTTTTTGCCTGGCAGCAGAAAAAATGCAGGCTCCCCGGGGTCCTGGGGATGCCGGGATGCAAAGATGTTTTGAATAATGACCGGTGCTTCTTCCTGGCTGAAGCTTTCCACAGTGCCCATGAAAAGGGCGGCGGTCATGAAAAAGATGGCCGATTTTTTCATGTTGACACAATTGATGAAAAAATGCAAGATAAAGATATTTGAATTCCCAACCTTGACAACTTTGGATATTTCAGGTCCCTGAATGCACTTAAGCCGGCAATGCCACTTCCTTTAAACATTTTGCCCCGCTGCTTCGATTGTTTTTTTTCCTTTCCTTTTTCGCGTCATGGTATCTTTTGCTTATTCCCCGGGGTTTGCCAATCCTGTGGTCGAAAGCAAGCCGCATGCGGCTTGAATATCCTGGCCGCGGGAAGCCCGCAGCGTTGTGATGATGCCTTTTTCATTCAACATCTGGCGGAAAATTTCAATGCTGTGGTCATTGCTGCTTTCCAGGGACGTTCCGGGAATGGGGTGGAAACGTATCAGGTTGATGCGGCACTTCAATCCATGGAGGGTCCGTACCAGCTCCCTGACATGCCGGGGGGTGTCGTTGAGCCCCTTAAACATGATGTACTCAAAGGAAATCCGGCGCTGCTTCCCCGGCTCATATTCCCTCAGTACCTTGAGTACCTCCCTGACGGGGTGAATATGTTCAACAGGCATGAGTTTGCGGCGCTCTTCACTGAAAGGGGTATGCAGACTTACGGCAAGGTGCGCCTGGCTGGTTTCGATAAAACGGCGCATTGCCGGGATGATCCCTATGGTGGAGACGGTGATCCGCCTGGGGCTCATGGCAAAACCCCAGGGCGCTGTGAGTATCTCCAAACTCTTCAGTACCTCGCCAAGGTTGTCCAGTGGCTCGCCCATGCCCATGTATACAAGGTTGGTGATCTGTTCCCGTTCGGGCAGGCTGCGGATCTGGTTGAGGATCTCTCCGGCGCTGAGGTTGCCATGGAAGCCCTGCTTGCCGGTCATGCAAAACAGACATCCCATTTTACAGCCTGCCTGGGAGGAAAGGCATAAGGTGTTCCGGTTGCTTTCTGGGATGTAAGCTGCCTCGACAAATTTTCCTGAGCGGCATGGAAAGAGGTATTTTCTGGTGCCGTCGCGGGATTCCCTGACCGTTGCGGGGCTGGCCAGCCCGAATTCATAATGTTCCTTCATGTGGTCCCGGGCCCTGGTGGACAGGTTGGTCATTTCGTCTATGGACGATGCGTTTTGGGCATACAACCATCCGGCCATTTGTGTTGCCGTATAAGCGGGGAGACCTTCCTTGTTCGCTATATCCCGGAGTTCATCGATGGTTTTGCCAAATAAGCGTTCTTTATTGCACATAAATCTGTTAAAATTTCAACGCCAGTCCGGCCCCAAAAACCTCCTTAAACTGAGTCCTTGGCCGGTGCACCGGATCATTTCCTGCCGCAAAATTGATGTCGTGGTCGTAAATGAGGGAAGTGGATAGGTTGGCAGACAGGTACTTGTTTACCTTCATGTTGATGAGCACATCCCATGTGACATCTATATTTTGCGGTTTGTTTTGGTAATCTGAGAACAATTCCAGGTTGGTCTGGAAATCTACATTTTCGATGATCGTGCATTTGAACATGCCCCGGAAAAGTCCGCCGATCTGATTCCTGACCTTTTCTCCGGCATCTAGTCCGTACCGCTCCGACAAAAGCGTATCGGATATGATGGTCACTCGGTCTGTGAGCGGTGAAATGTAAATGGATAAGTTTTCATTGGGTTCATAGGACATACCCACGCCGGCGGTTATGTATGCCGGTGACAGAAATCCGGATGTTTTGGCAGAATCCGGGTGATTGTCCTTATACCCCGGGGTGAACTGAGATTTGAATCCCAGCATGGCCGAATAATACCAATTGTTTTTGGCCCGGTAACCATATTTGGAGTTCATTTCGATCCGGTCATCGGTTTTGATCCATTCACCCTCCCCCTGTTTCATGAGGCCATAACCCATGATCAGGTCGTTGTCCCAAATGTTTTTGTCTTTTTTATAATCCGCGGAAACGTTCAGCAGGCCATTCCCCGAAAAGGAACTTTCACCGCCTGCGGCCCAGTTTGTCAGGCTTACCTGGGAAAAGGTGAGCGAAAGGTCTCCCCCTGTTTTCCAGAATTTTGTAGTGTCGGGACTTTCCTGGGCTGCCAGTGCCCCGGAAAGTAACAGAATGCTGAAAAGAAATGCTTTTTTCATGTTCTGGGGTTTTGGTTATGAAACAATAAAGGTATACGAATATTCTGATCTTTTTGTCACTGCATGCCGGTTCTCAAAGCAATGCTATGCATTGTACCTGATGATTATGTCTACCGCCCCGACACCAAATTTTGCCAGCGAGGCATCATAATTTTCCAGTCCTTCGTAGTCTTTGATCTTTTCCATAATGGCATTTTTCAATGTACCGTTACCCACGCCGTGTATGTAGGTGACTTTTCTGTATTTTTCAAGTATGGCGCTCTCCAGGGTGCGTTCAAAATACTGTGTTTGCAGGTTTAGCATATCGCTGCTGCTCATACCGGCTATGTTGCCGGTGAGTTCCGCAATGTGAAGATCCACCACCGCTTCCCGTTCGGATGTCCGGTGTTTGCTGATCAGTGATGGCGGCTTTTTCGCGGTCGCTTTTGGAAGCTTGCTGCCGCCCTGATCAAATTTTTTCCGGACCGGGTCCTGTGTTAATTTTTGGGTTTCGCTGATCAGGCCTGCCGGGAGGAGGATGGCCTTTTCATCCAGGAGGCCGGTCTCTGTATAGCTGCCTTCATGCATGAAGCGCGATGCTTTCAGATTAAATTCTCGGTGCACGGGAAGGATGGCTCCGGGTTTGTCTTCGCTATGGAACAGGATCTGAATGTGTCCCGTCAGCCATTGGTCCAGGGCATCCCGGGGAATAATCTCAATGCTCATCGCGGACTCCGGGCCCAGTGAACCGTAATCGATCCCGGCATACCTGCCATCGTCCTTTTTCAGATACAGGTTGTATAATATGTCGTAGCCGGAATGGTTCAGGACCTGCAGATCTATGTCGCCCGTTACAAGCCATTTCTGGTCCCGCGGGATAAAAGCCAGATACACACCTTCCGCCTGTTTTTGACCGCTTCGTTTCCGGGTTATCCGGGACCCGCGTGCAGATGCCTGGCTTTCTTTTTCTGCCGGCCGCTCTGCTTCCACATCCACATCAAAGTCCTGATCGAACATCTTCCCTGAATACCCGCTGTCTTCCATTTTTAATAAATTGCTGGTCAGGGTTGGAATATCAAAGCCTTCCTCAATGGCTACGTTCACCAGGCCCGGACTGATGATTTTTGTTATGATGCCTCCGCCGGGTTCGTTCAGGAATTTGACCTTGTCGCCTACATTGAATTTCATGTCCCGAATTTTTAGCAAAGGTATAATGAAATCACACAACCATACCTAATTTAGAAAACTCTCTAAATTATATGATTGCATTAGATGTGTCCTTGTTTAATGGTTATCTTTGTATGATCAACCAAATTGACGATGAAAAGTTTTTGGGTTCTGCCAGTCTTTTTGTTTTTAATGCCCACTCCGGGATTTTCCCAGGAAGCGGATACACTGATCGACCTTGAAGGGGTGGAGGTCAGAGAGGTCGAAAAGCGTCCGGAACCTTTTCAGGTGGACATTCTGAAAAAGCGTGAGATCTATGAGACCGCTGTCCGGGATGCCGGGGATATTCTTCGCAAAGTACCCAATGTTTCAGGGATCAGGAAAGGGGGGATAGGGCTTGACCCTGTTGTACGCGGGTTCAAGTACAGCCAGTTGAACGTTCAGTTGAACAACGGGCATAAGATCGAGGGCGGATGCCCCAACCGGATGGACCCGGCCATGTCCCATATCGATGTCGATGATATTGCGGCCATGGAAGTGATTAAAGGTCCTTTTGCCTTGCGCTACGGACCGAATTTTGGCGGAGTGATCAACGTGCTCACGGTAAGGCCCGCACCGGCAGATAAACTCTCTTTTCATGTAAAGGCCATGCAGGGCTTTGAAAGCAACTGGAATGGAAGTAAGCAGCATCTTGCCCTGTATGGCGGGAACGGGGATATCTTTTTCCGGCTCATGGGTAATTATAAGAAGTACGGCGACTATGAGGATGGGAACGGAAATACCGTCAGTTCGCATTTTACCCGCTATAATTATTCTGCCGCCTTTGGCGCTGTCCCATGGAAAGGACATGAGCTGATCCTGAGCTTTGAGGATTCCCATGGCCGCAATGTTATGTATCCTTCACTGCCCATGGATGAAAGGACCGACGATACCCGGCTGATGTCCCTGGATTATACGATCGATGACCTTTCCGGTACCTTCCGGGAACTGAACCTGAAATGCTATCATTCTGCGGTGAGCCATGCGATGGACAATAAAGAAAGGCCTTTCTCCGATACGGTGGTTGCTGTTTCGGAAATTGATGCCATAAATATGGGTTACCGGTTGGAAGGACGGTTTTCACTTGGCCGGGGACACCTGTGGGTGGGAACGGACCTGGAGGATATCCGCAAGGATGGAGCGCGGGTCAAAACACGCATACTGGAGCCTACCATGCCGGTTATGAAGGAGAACCTGTGGGCCAATGCACACATACGGGATTATGGGTTTTTTACTGAATTCAGGCGGACGTTCAATGCATTGGAATTGGTCGCTGCGGCCAGGGTTGACCTGAATGCCGCGCGATCGGATGACCTGCGGCTGGAAAAAATGGGAAACCTGGTATTTTTTGACGGCGAAACCGGTTCGGATTTTACGAACTTCAGTGCCAGTCTGGGAGGCACCTGCCACCTCACCGGTGATATAGACTTGAGCCTGAGTTTCGGAAGGGGGATGAGAAGTGCAGATATGGTTGAACGCTTCATTATTTTGTTGCCCATCGGGTATGATAATTACGATTATCTTGGGAATCCCCAACTGAAACCGGAGATCAATTATGAAGCGGACCTCGGGGCTCAGATCAACAGGGAAAATTCCGGTGTTTTGAACCTGAACGGTTTTTTTTCCTATGTGGAAGATTATATAACCGGACGTTACCTGCCCCCGTCTGTTGTAAAACCTCAGACCAAAGGGGTTTTGGGGGTTAAGGAGTTTTATAACGAGGACCGGGTTTTCCTGTGGGGCTGGGAGGTGTCATACCGCTCGCCCGCCATGTACCGCTGGGGGGTGCGTTTTCATGCAGCCCGCACCTGCGGGGTCAATCCCGGAGCCAAAAAGTATGTCTTCGATGAGGGCAACCTGGTTGGCGTGACCAGCCTGGAAAACGATCCTTTGTCTGAAATACCCCCGCTGGAGGCCAACCTGACCTTTCGCTACACCTTCCTGGACAATGCGGTGATACCCAAGGTTTCCGTAAGGGCTGTGGGCAGGCAGGACCGGGCATCGGAGGCATTCAACGAACCGGAAACCCCCGGGTTTATTACCGCCAGTGCCGGCCTTTCATGGAGGTTCAACCGTTATTTTACGGCAACCGGCGGGGTGAACAATATTTTTGATAAAGCATATTACGAACATCTGAACCGGAGGATCGTCGGGGGTGGCGGGAATCTCTACGAACCGGGCAGGATCTTTTATGTGAACCTGATATTTTCTGTTTGATCATGAAAACACATCATATTATCGTGTTTCTGTCGTTGTCATTAACCCTGCTTGTTGCAGGCTGTGAAAAAGAAACGGACAAAAAGGTCGTGTACCGGATATCGGATAATGCAAGCGGATATTCCGTGAATTACCGGGGCCCTGAGGGTGCATTGCATGCTTCTGCGGTCAGCGTTGCCAGCGGGGAGGATGTATGGACCTATGCTTTCATGGCCGGGGAAGGCGATATTGTTTTCGTTTCGGCCATTTACAAAGATATCACCGGCGAGATCAAGGTGGAAATATTGATCGATGGCAAGGTTTATAAACAAGGGTACAGCAAGTATGATACGGTAAAATACGTTACGGTCTCGGGTGTGGTCCCTTACGAATGATGCAAAGGGGGACTCCTGTTTCATTTGCCTGATTGCCACAGCTTGAATAACGCGGGCCAATCTGTATGATATGAATCTTAAAACAACCATATTGTTTCTGCTGGCCATGCCCGTTCTGATCTATTCCTGTCATAAGGATGAAGAGGGCGGGCAGGAGCCGTCCTATGGACACATAACAATGGAATTCCTGCATTATGCGGATGGAAGCCCCCTGGTGACCGACACGATGATGTATGTGAATGAGGCAGGCAATCCATACCTGGTCAATGAGATCCAGTATTTTATCTCCGACCTGACCCTGCACCGTGCGGGTGGGGGCCGGGTGCTGATCGATGACTGGAAAGACATGCATTATGTGGATACGGACATACCCGGAACCCATGGCTGGGATATTCCGGACAAGCTTCCTGTTGGTGCATACGAAAAGATCTCCTTTACATTTGGCATCCGGGAGGAGAAAAATAGTTCGCTGATGTTTGTCAACCCGCCGGAATCGTATATGTTCTGGCCTGAATATCTGGGAGGGGGATACCATTATATGAAACTGAACGGTAAATGGCTGGACAAAGACGGCCGGATATCCCCTTTCGATTTCCACCTTGGCATTGGCCAGATATATGATACGGCAGGTAATATTACGGGATTTATTCATAATGCTTTTGAGATAAGTTTTCCGGGAGCGGCATTTACACTGGCGGAAAACGAAACCCAGCATATACAGCTCACGATGAACGTGGAAAATTGGTTCCGCAACCCCAACACATACGACCATGATGAATGGGGCGGGGACATTATGCAAAAGCAGGAAGCAATGCTGCTGGGATGTGAGAACGGGCATGATGTGTTCTCAGTGAGCTTTCAATAACGCTGCAGAAAACAAAGGAATATGTCTACATTCATGATGCGGGATACGCGGATATCGTTAGCTGTGGCGCTGATGCCACTGCTTATACTTTTTTTCTTTGTTGCCTGTGAAAAGGATAAGGATACAGATCCATCCACGGGTACTGGTTTTCAGCCTACTCCGTATGAATTAGAGATACCCTTTGGTTTTCCTACCCGGTTGAATGTTCCGGATGATAATCCGATGACCGTAGAAGGCATTGAACTGGGGCGTTACCTTTTTTATGACGGCCGTATATCGGGCCGTACGCATCCGGATTCGATGATGAGTTGTGCCACCTGCCATATACAGGAGAATTCTTTTGAATGTGGCATAAACCACCCGGTCTATGAAGGGGGCCATCCCTTTGGCGTTACCGGAATACATACACCCCATATGATGCTTCCCTTGATAAACCTGGTTTGGAATACGTCGGGATTTTTGTGGAATGGCTCCGTGCGCCCCGGCAACCCGGACGGGAGCCGCAGGAATATTGAAGACCTGGTATGGATGGGCATCGTGGCCCCTCATGAGATGAACAGTGATACCAACCGCGCCAAAGCGTTGATCCAGCAAACCCCCGGATACCCGGAGCTGTTTGAAAAGGCTTTTGGATCTGACAACGTGACTGTCGACCGCATGGGTAAAGCCATAGCGCAGTTTATCCGCACCTTTGTTTCCGCCGACGCAAAGTTCGATAAGTATATGCGGGGGGAACTGCAGCTAAGCCCCTCCGAATTGAACGGGTATGTCCTGTTCACCACCGAAGAGGGTGCCGATTGCTTTCATTGCCACGGGGGCTTTGGGAACCCCTTGTTTACGACCAACCTGTTTTATAACAACGGGAAAGATTCTGTTTTCAATGATCCGCGCGATCGTTATGCAGTGACGGGAGACCCGAACGATAAAGGGGCATATAAGGCCACAACCCTGAGGAACATAGAGTTGACCGGTCCGTATATGCACGATGGACGGTTTGAAAGCCTGGAAGAAGTGATTGATTTTTATTCCCATCACCTGGTATGGTCGCCACAGGTGGATCCCCTGATGCATCACATCAATAACGGGGGCACGCAACTTACCGCCACGGAAAAAGCCGACCTGGCGGCCTTTATCCGCACCCTGCGCGACGAAACTTTCCTGAACAACCCGGAGTATTCTAAACCCGGGACGTTCCCGGACGGGAAGGAGTAATGGACAGGGGGGCTGAAAGCTTCTTCCCCTGAAGTTTTATTCCATCTCCATTCCCAGGTTATAGAACGTAAAGGCCCACATGTCCGTATATTCTTCAATGATCTTGGAAGTGGGCTTGCCTGCCCCATGGCCTGCCTTGGTGTCGATGCGCAGCAGGATGGGGTTGGGGCCATCGTTCCGTTCCTGGAGGGTGGCCATAAATTTAAAGGTATGCGCCGGCACCACACGGTCGTCGTGATCGGCCGTGAAAGCCAGGGTGGCCGGGTAGCTTACGCCTTCTTCTATGTTATGCAGCGGTGAATACCCCAGGAGATAACGGAACATGGTGCTGTCGTCCTCACTGGTCCCGTAATCTGTGGCCCAGGCCCAGCCGATGGTGAATTTATGGTACCTCAGCATATCCATGACCCCTACAAAGGGCAGGGCGACTTTGAAAAGGTCGGGACGCTGGGTCATACACGCCCCTACCAGCAAACCGCCATTGGATCCGCCCATGATGGCCAGCTTGTCTGGTGAGGTATAGTTGTTTTCAACCAGATATTCGGCTGCGGAAATAAAATCATCGAAGACATTTTGCTTTTGCAGCTTGGTGCCGGCCTCATGCCATTCTTCACCATATTCCCCTCCGCCACGGAGGTTCACGGTAACGTAAATCCCTCCGTTTTCAAGGAAGATAAGCCGGTTGATGCTGAACGAGGGGGTGATGCTGATGTTAAACCCCCCGTAGCCATAAAGCAGGGCAGGATTGTTCCCGTCCATGGGAAGGCCCTTCTTGTGTACGATGAACATGGGGACTTCCGTGCCGTCTTTGCTTTCATAAAAGATCTGGTTCACTTCATATTCCTCGGCATCGAAACTGATCTCCGGCTTGCGGAATATGGAAGCGCGGTTTTCCTTTACATGATACTGGAAAATGGTCGTTGGATAAATGAAAGAAGTAAACCCGTAAAAAGCGACATCGTCTTCCATCTTGCTGCTGAAACCTGCAAGGGTGCCCAGGGTGGGCAGCTCAAGGTCGTGCAGGTACTTGCCGTCCAATGTGTAGATACAGACCCTGCTGTTGGCGTCTTTCATGTAATTTGCCACGATCCGGCCTCCGGCCAGGGAAACCGATTGCAATACTTCTTCTTTTTCAGGTATCAGGGTTTCCCAGTTTTCTTTGCCGGGCTTGTTTGTATTGATGGAAATGACCTTCTTTTTGGGTGCCTCATCGTTGGTAAGCACCAACAGATGATCCCCGCTGTTGTCTATGACGGAAAAATCATGTTCAAAGTCCTGAACGACCGGGATAAAATCACTCCCTTTCTTTTCCAGGTCCTTGAAATACAATGCATTTCCACTGGTGGATTCCGATTCATACAGGATCAAGAACCGTTCGTCTTCGGTGGTTTGCACATAATAATTGCGCAAGGGATGCGCATCGTTTTTATACACCAGCCTGTCGTCCGACTGCGGCGTACCTGCCTTGTGGTAATATACCTTATGGTATTCATTCACATCGCTCAGCGCTTCTCCCTGTTCCGGCTCGTCGTAGCGACTGTAATAAAAGCCATGGTCCTTCCATGATATCCCGGAGAATTTGATCCATTTCAGGTGGTCTTCCAGGTCCTTGCCGGTTTCAATGTCTTTGATATAAATCTCATTCCAGTCGGATCCCCCGCGGGAGATCTGGTATGCCAGGTATTCCCCGTTGTGCGATACAGAGGATCCTGTGAGTGCGACGGTGCCGTCTTCAGACAGTTTATTGGGATCCAGCAATACTTCCGGTTCGCCTTCCAGGCCTTCCTGGATATACATGACGCTTTGATCCTGGAGCCCGTCGTTTTTGGAAAAGATGTAATGGTTCCCTTCCCTGCGGGGCAGGCCGTATTTGGGGTAATCCCAGATGCTGGTCAGTCTTTCTTTTATTTGGTCCCGGTATGGGATCTGGCCCAGGTATTCGTTTGTGACCGCATTCTGGGCACGGACCCATGCCATGGTCTCTTCCGAGTCATCGTCTTCCAGCCAGCGGTAAGGGTCTTTGACCTCAATGCCATAATATACATTTACCGAATCGGCTTTTTTGGTGACGGGGTATTCGATCTTTTTCGAACCCTCCTGACATCCGCTTGTGATCATCATGGATACAACAATTGTTAAATAAAAAATCTTTTTCATGGTTACCGGCGTTTAATAATGGAATTAATGATGTTGAGTGATTTTGGATGTAAAATTAGCCAATAAATCCAAACGAACACCACATCCGGGTGTTTTTGATTATGTGTCTTGCGTTATCACCGTTTTGGTTTTCCATTTGCCTGTGAGGTAATAGAGGTAGGATAGGATCATTCCGGATATCCAGGCCAGGGGTATACCCCACCATATGCCCGTTGCTCCGTATTCCAGGGAAAGAAAATAACAAACGGGGATGCGGATGATCCACAGGGCAAAGAAGGTAATGATCATAGGGACCAGGGTGTCTCCTGCCCCCCGCATGACCCCGCCTACCACGAACATGGTGGTGAAAATGATGTAGAAAGGGCTGACGATCTTAATGTATTGGGCACCGATGCGGATCACTTCCGCGTCGTTCGTAAACAAGCTCATGATGGGTGTGGAAAACAGAAGGGTAATGGCCGACATTACAATAGCGATCAGGGATGTCATGCGAAAAGTGGCCCACAGTCCCGATCGCACCCTGTATGGTTTGTTAGCCCCCAGGTTTTGTCCGACAAAAGTCGCGAGTGCATTGGCAAAATTCATGGCCGGCATGGCTGCGAAGGAATCTATCCGGAACACAACCGCGTATGCGGCAACCGTTTCTGTTCCAAAAGGGTTGACGAGCCAGAACATGGCCAGCATGCCGAGGGCGACAAAAGCCTGCTGCAGTCCGACCGGCAGGCCAATGCGTAAGTTTTTGTAAAAAACCGAACGGATAAAGTAAAGTTTTCTCCAGGACAAATTGATGACGGGGTGTGTCCGGTTCAGGTATATGATGGCGGTCAGAAAAGCACCTCCCTGGGCGGCCACCGTGGCGGTGGCTGCCCCTGCAATGCCCCATTTAAAAACAACCACGAATAAAAGGTCAAACAGTATGTTCGTGATGGTGGCGATGATCATAAAATACAGGGGGGTCCTGGAATCTCCCAATCCCCTCAATATGGCGCTGGTCCCGTTAAACCCGAAAAACAGGAGCAGACCTCCCAGGTAGATCTTCAAATACAGGCTGGCCTGGGGGATGACCTCCTCCGGCATCCGGATCAGTCTGAAAATATGATCGCTGGCTAGTATCCCGACGATGCTGATGAAAATGGAGGCAAAGAACAGGAAGATATACAGTGTGTCGATGGCTTTTCGCACATTATCCATGTCTTTTGCGCCAAAGTACTGGGCGATGATGACCGTGGAGCCAATGGTAATGCCAATGATGAAGGATATCAGGGTGAACAGGATGGGGAAGGATGCGCCCACCGCTGCCAGCGCTTCTTTGCCTATGTAATTCCCAACGATGATGCTGTCCACAACGTTGTATAGTTGGTGGAAAACATTCCCAAGCACCATGGGGGTGGCGAAACGCAGGATCAGGCGGCTTTCTTTCCCTTTGCTTAAATCTTTCATCAAAACTTCATTTTCTCTGCTGGCGCCATCGGTTGAACCGGTGACCGGTCACCGCTTGCTTTTAATGGTCAACTGCAACGGGCAACAAAATTAGCAAAATAGGGTGTGCATGGATCAAATATTATGGTTATATGATAAAGAACCCCTAATTTTGTTCATTCAATATGGATGAATAACCAGATGATGTCCCGTTGAGCCTATGAAGAATGTTGTGATGTTTTTTTGTTTTCTTTTAATCCAGGCGATGGTGGGTGCCCAGGAAAATGAATCTTATCCTGCAGGGGATTTTATATCCCCTGTGGATATGCCGTTGCGTTTATCAGGAACCTTTGGTGAATTGCGTAACGGTCATTTTCATTCGGGAATGGATATCCGCACCAACGGTTCCAAGGGCTATGCGATCCGGGCTGTGGCCGATGGCTATGTCTCCAGGGTCAGGGTGGCGGCCGGAGGTTTTGGAAAAACGGTTTATATTTCACACCCCAATGGATATATGTCGGTGTATGCGCACCTTGACAGGTTTCGGAGCGATTTGGAAGCGTATGTCCTGGAGGCTCAATATCTCAGGGAAGAATTCGAGGTGAACCTGTTCCCGGATAAGGGCCGCTTTCGTGTGGACCAGGGTGATGTCATTGCATTTTCCGGTAACTCCGGATATTCTTTCGGTCCCCACCTGCACTTTGAGATCCGTGAGAATGCCACCCAGGAGCCGGTTAATCCGCTGCATTTTGGTTTTGATGTGGAAGATCAGGTGCGGCCCACCATAGAAAGCGTTATGATCTATCCGGATATCGCTGCCTACCATCCCGGCCCTTTCAATGTGCCGCGTGAAATAAGGATAGCGCGCAAAGGGACCCGTCATTTTCCCGTGCGTGAAGGGATCTTTGATGTACCCACCGATTTCTATGTTGGTGTGATGGCCTTCGACCAGCACAACGGATCCTGGACCCGGAACGGCGTCTATTCTATGAAGGTTTACCTGGATACCCTGCTGGTTTACGAGCACCGGATGGACCGGTTTGCATTCAGCGAAACACGGTATATCAACAGCAGTATTGATTACCGGGAGTTCCTTTTGAACAAAAGAAGGTTTGTCCGGAGCCGGCTTGATCCCAACAACCGTTTAAATATTTACAGGTCCCTGGATAACGGAGGCGTCATCCATCTGGAAGATACCCTTCCGCATATCCTCCGGTGTGTGGTTGGGGATATCGCCGGTAATTATTCCCGGGTCGATCTACAGGTCAAAGCTTCTGATGAAGCCGGCATGGCGGCTTTTATCGAGGATGATTCTTCATTTGTTTTCCTGTCGTGGAGGGATGCGACAAGGCTCTCACATCAGGGACTGGAGGTTAAAATACCGCCCTATGCATTGTATGATAATGCCTTTATAAAAATTGAAACCACTGCCCCGGAACCCGGCCTCCTGTCTATGATCTATGATCTGCATGACAGCACCATACCCGTGCACCGGTACTTCAGCCTGTCCATCAGGCCGGATTCCGTTCCGCAGGGCAGGGAGGACAAACTGCTGATCGCTGAGATAGGGTCCGGAGGTAAACTTTCGTCTGCCGGAGGGGAATGGGTGAAGGACCGGGTCGTTTCACGCCTTAGAAAATTCGGCCGCTATGCGATTGCCATGGACACCGTTCCCCCGGAGATCCATCCGGTCAATATTGCAGATGGGACGGTAAAGCGGGCCCCCGGCCGGTTGTTGATCCGTATTGATGACGATCTCTCCGGTGTGGCGACATACCGCAGCATGCTTAACGGGGATTGGATCTTAACGGAATATGACCTTAAAAATAAATTGCTGATATGTGATGTGCAGGGGAAAGCCCGTGCGGGCAGGAACTTTTTTTTGCTTGAGGTCACAGACAATAAAAATAATTCCGCGGTCATGGAAAAAGTATTGTATTATTAATTCTTGTACAGTTTTCCTGGCCGCGGGCTGAAAACATGTATGAATAAATTCGTGAAAGAATGAAAAATGCCATCCGGAACATACGGCTTGAAAAACTTGTAGAGCGGGAAAAGGAACTGAATTGCCTGTATGATGTTGAAAAGATACTTGGCAACAAACAGGCGTCAACCGAAAAGGTATTCAAGGAATTGGTGCATGTCATACCTCCAGGCTTTCAGTATTCCACCGTGTGCGAATCCAGGATCACCTTTGAAGACAAGGAATATAAGACCGAGGATTTTGAAGAGACCGAATGGATGCTGTCCTCGGCAATTGTCGTGGATGAACATGTTGCCGGGAAGATCGATGTTGCATATACCCAGGTGATCCGCCTACATAAAGGGGAGGCTTTCCTCCCCGAAGAACAAAGATTGCTGAATACCATCGCCCTGTCGGTTGGCCGGTATGTGTTCAGAAGGAAGCTGAAATCCACGATGGATTATCTGAAAAGTACCCGGGAGGATAAAAAAGTCCGGATTGATGAGAAACTGATCCTGACTCCGGAATCCGATGAACATTGGAAATGGAGGCATGAGATTGCGCAAAAGATCGCCGCATGTGTTCCTGTGGACAAATTTGGGATCAGGGGCCTCTATCTTATCGGAAGCACCAAGAATGCCAGTGCAGGCCCCGGTTCGGATATTGATCTGATCGCCCATGTAGACGGTACGGATCATCAGAAGGAGAAGCTTTCGCTTTGGATGGAAGGCTGGGGTTTATGCCTCACGGAAATGAATTTCATGAAATCCGGTTACCGGTGCTCCGGCAGCCTGATAGACCTGCACATCATTACCGACGAGGATATAAAGAACAAGGACAGTTTTGCATCCATGCTTACGGCCGTTACGGACCGGGCCAGGCCCCTCAGGTTAAATGTGTGAGTTTTTTTGAATGCATGCGGATTGCCCGCGTATACACCTGTGCCTGGTCAATCGGGAAGGGAAACCAAAAACTTCCTGTATGTATGTTGAATCATTGAATCCGCGCCAATGTTGAAATGTTTTTTTGTCAGCGATCTGCATGGGGTGGTGTCGCGCTATGAAAAGCTCACAGAAAGGATCATAACGGACCGGCCTGCCATTGTGCTGATGGGGGGCGACCTGCTTCCCCACGGGTTTGGGGTTGGATCGGAATTTTCGGATTTTTTCAGTGAATTCTTGTTCCGGAGTTTCATCCGGATGAAGGAGGAAATGCAGGAAGATTATCCTGAAATACTCCTCATTCTCGGCAACGATGATCCGAAAGTGAATGAAATCCGTTTTGTTGAGGCCCAGAAATCCGGTTTATGGCGCTATATGCACAAGAAAAAGTATGATACGGATGGTTTTGCTTTTTATGGGTATGCCCATGTGCCGCCAACACCTTTCCGGCTTAAGGACTGGGAGCGGTATGATGTTTCGAGGTACGTGGATCCCGGGTGCATCCACCCGGCAGAGGGGTATTTTTCCATGGAGCCTGAAGAAGATATTGAGTTTTCAACCATACAAAAGCACCTTGCAGAAATGACTGGAGGCAGGGACCTGTCCGGGTCGGTTTTCCTTTTTCATTCCCCTCCGTATGGTACGCATCTCGACCGCGCTGCACTGGACGGCAGGATGATCGATCACGTGCCCCTGGATGTGCATGTGGGCAGTATCGCTATCCAGCGATTCATCGAAGAACGACAGCCCTTGATGACCCTGCACGGCCATATTCATGAGGCGTCCAGGATCACAGGGGACTGGCACCAATATATCGGGAAAACACTGGCCGTCAATGCTGCCTGGGAAGGCCCGGAATTGAGCCTGATCAGTTTCGACCTGGAGGATCCGGCAACGGTGCAGCGGGAACTGATTTAGAAAGGATCAAAAAAATGCCCGGTTTGTATGTGGTAATGCCCTCATAAATTCAGCAGGGAAGCCTCAAATTGGAAATAATCGTGCAGATCACGCATGATAAATGATGTCAGTTGTTTTGTCCTGCGTATGGTGCAGGTGCGGCAATGCAGATACCCGTGTATTTTGTCCAGGCAGCTTTCTTCAAAGTCTGTGTCGGAAAGCAGTTCATCGACCAGACCCAGTTCCAGGGCATTTTCGGCCGTTATGCTGGCCGTGAGCTGTATTTTCATGGCCCGGGAATGGCCCAGGTAATGTCCCAGGAAAAATGGCATGGCCCCGGAAGGATGCAGCCCAAATTTGTTGTGGGCCATGATCAAACGGCTGTTTTCAGTTATATACCTGAAATCTGCTGCCAGGGAGGCCCCGATGAAAGGGGTCACAATATCTCCCCGGATGGCTGAAAAACAGAGCTTTTGATATTCCGCAATGGCTTTTATGATTTTGTTCAATATGTTGATCTCGCGAAAACGGATGTTCTTTTGGGTGAAGCCCGGCAGGTTATCTTTATCGCTTTCCGTTTGATGGTCGATGATGTCGTGAATGAACCGGTCGTATTCATCCTCTCCCAGACAGCCCGGATCATTGATGATCATCAGCGCCATGATGTTGGGATCGTATTCGGTCTTTTTAATGAATTCCACAAGCAATTCGCTTTCCTGCAGGTTGGTGACAAGGTCAAATACGTTGTGGCGGATGTTAAGGACCGCGACCGGTTCTTTGGAATATGTTGTAAACGATTCTCTTTCAATAAAATAATCCATTTTTTGGTCTTTGTTTGATTTGTCAAAATACGAATTATTCACTGTATTTCCAATTCTTTCTTTGAATGACCGTTGGGGACATCCCCTGGCCGGTTCCCATGCTATAAGTATTGTATGTCCTTGAATTTGTTCCATAAATGTCGTAACTTTGAGGGTGCAAGCATTTTCAGGAACCTGGGAATTCAATGGCTGTATGAAACCTACGATTGATGGTATAAGTTTTGGCGCGATCACGATCGCTGGTCGGGAGTATGCGCATGATGTGATCATCTTGCCGGATGGCACAGTGGAGAAAAGGAACAAGAAACTATCCAGGATGATTTTCGGGGATTCACATAAAGTATCGGAAAAAGAGGCCGCACACATCCATCGTGAGGGAGCAGAACTGATCATTATCGGTAACGGCCATTACGGTGAACTTGAGTTGTCCGGAGAGGCGAAAAAGTATTTCTCTGAAATGCGCTGTGATGTGGAAGTATTAAATTCCAGAAAAGCGGTTGCACGGTATAATCAAACAGAACATTCCGGTGTAATTGCAATGATCCATGTTACCTGCTGAAACGCTCAGTGCTTACCGCAAAAATTCCCTGATCTTTTCCAGGATCACTTCTTTTTTGATGGGTTTTGGCAGGTAATCATCGCATCCGGCGTCAATGGCTTTTTCTTCATCACCGACCAGGGCATAGGCAGTTTGCGCTATGATGGGCAGATCCGGTTTAAATTTTCTGATCTTTTTGGTGGCTTCAAAACCGTTGGATACCGGCATCTTTATGTCCATCAGGATCAGGTTGACATCATGGTCTTTTGCCATTTCAACGGCTTCAATGCCATTCCTGGCATGAAGGACCGTAGCGCCTTCGCGGGTAAGGACCTCCTCAAGGTACATGTAGTTGGTCTGTTCGTCTTCAGCGATTAATATCACTTTATTCTTGAGCACCGAATGCATGATATTATTTCATTTGGTTATTAATTGGGTTCATCTTTTTATTGCCGGCCCGTAAGGAAGGGAATGCCTGAATTAAAAATTCTGCCGGGGATAAATCTCACAACAACATCACTGCCCTGCGATGCAAGGGTATATTGTTCGTTTAAACCATCAGACCCGTTCCTGCAATACCCAGGGTATTGCATAAATGTTGCCGGAACATCTCAAAGGTAACATAAATAGTTGCCATGTCAACATTTATTCTGTTTTTCCGGAAAATTGGGAGGGGTTTTATGGTTTCATCCCTGTTCTTATCCGCTGCTAAAGCCTCCGCCAGAGCTGCCGGAATCTCTTTCTCCGGATCTTGCAGGGATCGCTGTGAACATTGAATTGCAAAATGTCATTCTGCAGACGAAAAGCGTATTTCCCAGCCCGGTTTTTGCAGAGGCTGTCTTTTTCCCCGTCCAGATGAATGGTTACGGTTTGCCCGTCAATTTTCAGGGATCCATGCCACATGAGGGTTTCTTCAACGGAGGGAAGGTCGATGGTGAAATTCCCGGCCGCGCTGACCGAGAGCATGGCCCCGTCTGTTTCACTCACCCATGTTCCTTCCAGCCGGTGTGATTTGGTTTGTTTGTGATGCGTGTGCAGGGTGAGGAATTGCAGGGTCCTGTCGCTGATCCCGTCCCATTCCTTTCCAATCCAGAACAAATGTCCGCATCCGTTGAATGCATACAATTCCGCTTCCGGAACCTTCTGCATTACATGTTCGGCATGTTCGTACGGGACCTGCCTGTCTTGTCTGCTGTGGCACAGGAGTATGGGAATATTAAGGTTTTCTATGGACAAACGGAGATCATGAACCTGTGCCCTGTCGTTTTCCAATCCCTTCTTTCGCAGGCTCATGGGAGAGACGATATCAACCATGGTCCTGAGCTTTTTTGCGCCTGAGGGATTTTGCAGGACGGACCGGCGCATTTCGCTGCACTGATCCCGGTTGTAAAGCGTATGTGCCTTCAATAACCTTGTGAGCAAATTTTTTGGTTTATATCTGGAAGCCAGATGCATGATCCAGTTGGTGAAGTCTGAACCCCCCTTCTGATCATAAACCCCGGGCAGGGCACCGTGTTTTTCTGATGGTTCGGGATTGTATGGTTGTGTTATGGCATCCATTAAGATCAGGCCCCTGCAACGACCGGGATGATCCAGGCAAAATGCGATGCCTGCGGGACCGCCCAGGGAAGTGGCCAGTACAAATACCGGCTGATGTATTTCCAGGGCATCCAGCAAGGCCGCCATCATGCTTGCCTGGGCGTTTATGGTTTTACCTGAAGACAAAGGTGTTGAAAGGTATCCGGGTCTGGAAGGACAGATCAACCGGTATCCTTCCCGGGCGAGATCTTCGTAAAGCCGGATGGCATCCCAACCGAATCCGGCGCCATGGGAGATCAATATGACCGGCCCTTTCCCCATCGATGCATATTGCACCTTGCCGGCAGAAGTTTCAATGATGTAGGCACTTTCCATGGCATTTCGTGTCGCCCTGGATTTCCAGCTGAAATAGCTGATCGCACCGCATGCCAACACGATGCCGGCCAGAATGAGTAGAATGATAAGAAATCTTTTCCGGGCAATGGATTTCCGGTTTTCCTTTTTGGACTTTTTTTGTTTTTTTCTTGCGTTACGGGCCATGGTTTATGGTATTGATCAAACAAAGATAAAAAGAAACCCCAGAGCATTGGTTTTTTTAATATCTGATCCGAACACCATGTCTGTACTGCGTTAATACCTTGAAGGATAGCTTTTTGACCATTGCTTGCCCGTTTTCAGCGTGCCCTGGATAATCTTCCGGTTTGAAAAGGCCATTTTTCCTATCTTTGTCCAATGCAAGAAATGATATTGATCCTGGATTTTGGCTCTCAATATACCCAATTGATCGCCAGGCGTATACGAGAGCTTAATGTGTATTGTGAAATACATCCTTATGATAAGATCCCAACCTTGGATGATTCCATCAAAGGTGTGATACTTTCGGGAAGCCCGCATTCCGTGAGGGATCATGATGCGCCCGTGCCGGACCTGTCCGGGATCGGGGAAAGGTATCCCATGCTGGGTGTCTGCTATGGCGCCCAATACATTGCCCTGAAGCACGGAGGGGAAGTGGAACCTTCTGTTTCCCGTGAATATGGCCGGGCGAATTTGTCTTATATCATGGACAACGATGAACTCCTTACCGGCATGACCCGGGGTTGCCAGGTGTGGATGTCTCACGGCGATACCATTGAAAAACTACCTGCCGGGTTTGAGGTGATCACCAGTACGGCCGATGTTCATGTTGCCGGGTTTAAGGTCGGGAATAAGCCGGTCTATGGCATTCAGTTCCACCCCGAAGTCTATCATTCCACGGAAGGGATGGTGCTGCTCCATAATTATGTTGTCAATATATGTGGTTGCCAACAAACCTGGACTCCTTCATCTTTCATTGAGACCACCATTGGCGAATTGCGTGAAAGGATTGGCGGGGAAAGGGTCGTTCTGGGCCTTTCCGGGGGAGTGGATTCTTCCGTGTCTGCCCTCTTGCTTCACAAGGCCATCCATAAAAATCTGCATTGTATTTTTGTGGACAATGGGTTGTTGAGAAAATTCGAGTTCGAAACCGTGCTCGATTCCTATAAGCACCTCGGACTTAATGTTCGGGGCGTGGATGCCAAAGACCGTTTTTACGATGCGTTAAAAGGGATCTCTGATCCTGAGGACAAAAGAAAAGCCATTGGCAGGACCTTTATTGAGGTTTTCGATGAGGCTGCCCATGAGATCCGTGACGTGACGTGGCTGGCGCAGGGCACCATATACCCGGATGTTATTGAGTCCGTGTCGGTGAAGGGCCCTTCCGCCACGATCAAATCGCATCATAATGTGGGAGGGTTGCCGGATCTTATGAACCTTAAAATAATAGAACCCCTTCATTCGTTGTTCAAGGACGAAGTGAGGAAGATCGGCAGGGAGCTGGGAATGCCTCCCAATATATTGACACGCCATCCGTTTCCCGGCCCCGGTTTGGGGATCCGCATCCTGGGGGAAGTTACCCCGGAAAAGGTCCGTATCCTTCAGGAAGTCGATCACCTGTTCATTGAACGTTTGAAAGAACATAACCTGTATGATGAAGTTTGGCAGGCTTTGGCAGTGCTGCTCCCTGTTCAGTCGGTGGGGGTTATGGGCGATGAAAGGACCTATGAAAATGTGGTTGCGCTCAGGGCTGTCGGCTCCACGGATGGAATGACTGCAGATTGGTCGAGGCTGCCCCAGGAATTTCTGGCCGGGATATCAAACGAGATCATCAATAAGATCCCCGGGGTGAACCGGGTAGTGTATGATATCAGCTCCAAGCCGCCCTCTACCATTGAATGGGAGTGATCTCCGGCCAGGGCCGGGGGTGCTTCGTTGCTGTGGAGGACGCATGATGTCTGTTTGGATCAATGCAATCTCCGGATGACAGGACACGGCGCTTTCAAAATCAAAATCAATATCGGATGAAGCTTATCAGGGTACATTTTTTACTTCTTCTTTTGCTGGCGGGTTTATGGGCATCCGGTCAGGAGAAATACAGCGTCGAAAAGTCGACACTTGTCAAATCCATCGATGGCCGCGAATATTATATTCACGAAGTACGGGAAGGCAATACCCTGTACTCCATTTCAAAAGTTTACGACCTTCCCGTAGAAGAGATATACTTTGAAAATCCGGAGACACGTGAAGGGTTGAAGGTTGGGCAAACCCTGAGGCTTCCCGTGGTCAGCCGCGATGAGGATGTACTCCGGGAGGTCAATGAAAAGGATTTTGATTTTATATTCCACGTGGTAAAAAAAGGGGAGACCCTGTATGGTATTTCACAGATCTACGATGTGAATATGGATGATCTGAAAGAACTGAACCCGGAAGCATCCCGGGGACTAAAAACCGGGCAGTATCTTAAGGTCCCGGTAAGGTATAAATCGCCGGATTTTCTTGGACGGCCGGATAAATTTCTGGCGCATGAAGTTAAAGCCGGTGAAACCCTGTATTCCATATCAAAACAATATGGGGTGGATACGGAAGAACTCCGGGAGGTCAATCCCGGGCTTACCCCGGATATTGATGTTGGCCGGATCATTTATATACCCTATGAAGAAGAGGCAGAGGCCCGGGAAGAGGATACCGTTCAATACCGGAAACACACGGTGGAAAGAGAAGAGACCTTATACGGCATCGCATTGCAGTATAAGGTGAGCATCGATAGCATCCGGAAAGTAAACCCGGGACTGGTGGAGGATATTTATGCAGGGCAGGTGCTGAATATTCCGGATCCTGTGCAGGGGAAGGAGTATATCATTCATACTGTTCAAAAAAGGACCAGGCTTCGTAAGATCGCCGGTCTTTACGATATGAGATTCCGGGAACTGAAAGGGATCAACCCCTTTGCCGACCGGAAAGTCAGCAGGGGGGAAGTGTTGAAGATCCCGGTCGAACCCTTGCCTGTTGATGATACGGAAAAACCAGCCCGGGAAGATGAGCCCGGTATACGGGAGATCCCTGATAAGCTCGGCCGGTTGGTAACCCTCGATAGCATACGTTGCCACGGCGATTATCTGCATACCGGTAAAATATTTAAGGTGGCCATGATGCTCCCCCTTTACCTGGAAGAAGTTGACAGCATGAAGGTTGACAAACCGGAAGATTTCAAAGTCCGTGGATCCCATAAGCCCTTCCGGTTCGTTCAGTTCTATGAGGGATTCCTTATTGCCATGGATTCCCTGCAGAAAAAAGGCCTGAATGTTGAACTGCATGTGTATGATGTGGATGAGACCATATCCAAAACCATACAGGTCCTTCAGCGTGAGGAGCTTCAGGATATGGACCTGATCGTGGGACCGCTGTTTAAGAGAAATTTTAAGCTGGTTTCGAATTTCGCCAAGATCTTTCATATTAAGATCGTCAATCCCCTTACGCAGAGGGAAGAAGTGCTGGACCATGATTTCGTTTTCAAGGTCACACCATCCCGTCAGGCACAATTGAAACCAGTGGAGAACATCATTAAGAAAAATCACCGGGATGCCCGCATTATCCTGGTGAGAAACAATAAATACAGCCAGCCGGAATTGCTAAGCCAGCTCAGGACAAACCTGGAGTTGGATCTGAACGATAAAGTGAACATAGCAAATTCGCTACTGGATGAGATCATTTATGATTATTCCATGGCGGATACTACGTTGCCGGAGGGAGAACTGCTCGAAAGCATTGATGTGGAAAACATTTTGATCTACCGGGAGTTTTTGCAAAACGACCTGGGAGACAGTACCACTTTTGTCAACCGTATTGAGGAGGTTGTATTCAGCGAAGAAGGTATTGAAGGGATCGCCCGCAAGGCATCCATCGTCCGGCCGAATGTTATCGTGGCGTATTCCGAGAACAAGGTGTTTGCCCTGGAACTGCTGACGAATCTGAATGAATACAAAGATACATTCAACCTGACGCTGATCGGATTGCCGGAATGGGCGAGGTATCCGGATATGGAAATTGAGCATTTGCTGAACCTTAATGTACACCTGTTTTCAGATTCTTTTATTGATTACCGTGACCCCGGAGTGAAAAATTTCATCTGCCGTTTCAGAAAGAAATACAGGACGGAGCCTGGCGAATACGCTTACGATGGGTTTGATATCGGCTATTATTTCCTGAATGCCCTGCTGACCTACGGAAGAAATTTTGAAAATTGCATACCCTATTACCAAAAAGATATGATGCAGAATACATATATATATAAGCATATTCCTTCTTCCGGTTTTGAAAATCAGCACTGGAATATATACACCTATATTGATTACAAGCCCGTGATCCTGAATGAGGCATGGTAATAAAACACAACGATATGATGCATAAGAAAATATATTTGCTTTCATTGCTCTTGCTGGCTTTTTTGGTCGCATGCACCCGGACGGAAACCGAATATTTCGAGAACGGGAATAAAAAATCAGAGATTTCATACAAAGGCGACCGTATCCATGGCAACGCCATCTGGTATCACCCCAATGGTGAAAAAAAATATGAAGCAACATATGAAAATGGCAGGCTCCAGGGGAAAGCGATCCGGTATTATATTACCGGATGGAAACATACCGAAGAAACCTATACGGACGATATGCTCAACGGGGTTGCCCGGGAATGGAGCCCCCAGGGCAGGCTGATCGAAAAGAAGACATACCGGAACGATACCTTGCATGGTGCCTACCGGCGCTGGTTTGATAACCGGCAGATGCAGATCAAAGGCCGTTACGAGCATGGATTGTATGAGGGTAAGTGGCTTTACTGGGATACCTATGGCAATATTGTGGGCGAGGGCACTTATTCCGGTGGCAAAGGGATCCAGAAGGGCTGGAGTGCGGAAGGATACCTGCTCCGGAAAGTTTCCTATGACCGGAATGAAAAGCATGGCAGGGAATATGTCTATAATGACCGGGGTAACGTGATCAGGATCAATGTTTATGATCACGGAGCGCTTGTTGAAGTACTTGAATGAATCGCGGCATCTGGGGGATGCATGGAAATGAAAAAATATTGAAAATAGTTTGGTGTATTCAAATGAATACCTATATCTTTGCACTGTTAACTTTTTAACACTGTTATTTTTTTAACATTTTTTGATTATAAAACGTTGCGCTATGAATCTTGAAAAAATTATGAATGACCTGGAGAAGAAGCATCCTGGTGAGAGCGAATATCTTCAGGCTGTGAGAGAAGTGCTGGAATCTCTTGAAGAAGTAGTCAATGAAAATCCACAGTTTGAATCTGCGGGGATTCTTGACAGGATCATTGAACCGGACAGGATCTTCACATTCAAAGTGCCGTGGGTGGATGACGAAGGTGGCGTACATGTGAACATCGGGTACCGTGTGCAATATAACAACGCGATCGGCCCATACAAAGGCGGGTTACGCTTCCATCCCAGCGTCAATTTGAGCATCCTGAAATTCCTGGGATTTGAACAGGTATTTAAGAACAGTCTGACCACACTCCCCATGGGTGGTGCAAAAGGAGGTTCGGATTTCGATCCCAAAGGGAAATCGGACGGTGAAATTATGCGTTTCTGCCAGTCTTTCATGATGGAACTCTGGAATGTCATAGGCCCGCAAACAGATGTTCCGGCGGGGGATATCGGCGTCGGTGGCCGGGAGATCGGATATCTTTACGGTACCTATAAAAAACTGGCCCGCGAAAATACCGGAGTCCTAACAGGCAAAGGGGTAAACTGGGGTGGCAGCCTTATCCGCCCGGAGGCGACAGGATTTGGTGCCGTGTATTTTGCCAAGGAAATGCTTGCAAATCAGGACGAGGATATTAAAGGCAAGGTATTTGCCATATCCGGGTTCGGCAACGTTGCCTGGGGTGCTGTAAGAAAGATCAATCAGCTGGGTGGTAAAGTGATCACACTTTCCGGCCCGGATGGTTATGTGCATGACCCTGAAGGTATTTCCGGTGAAAAGATCGAATATATGCTGGAGCTGAGGGCTTCCAATCAGGATATTGTCAAGCCCTTTTCCTATGAATTTCCCAGTGCTCAGTTCCATCAGGGCAAACGGCCGTGGGAAGTGCCCTGTGACGTGGCAATGCCCTGTGCAACGCAAAATGAGCTGAACCGGGAAGATGCCGAATTACTGGTGAAAAACGGCTGCAAGTGTGTGGCTGAAGGTGCCAATATGCCGAGCACACCGGAGGCCGTGGAAATCTTTCTGGAAAACAAGATTTTATTCGGACCTGGTAAAGCAGTGAACGCCGGAGGTGTTGCAACCTCAGGACTCGAAATGTCTCAGAATTCTATGAAGCTAAACTGGCCTGAAGAGGAAGTTGATAACAGGCTGCATCACATTATGCAAAGCATACACGAACAATGCTTAAAACACGGAAAAGAAGAAGATGGTTACATTAACTACGTGAAAGGTGCTAATATTGCCGGATTCCTGAAGGTTGCAAATGCCATGCTGGATCACGGTGTGATCTGATACACGATGCATGCTGCTTTATTTATAGCTCCCTTCGTTTTGAGGGGGGCTTTTTTTATAAATAATCCCTGATGAGGGAAGCCCAGTGGCTGTATCCTTTTTCAGTCAGGTGTCCGCCGTCGTAAGTATATTCCTTTCTTAACTGTTTTCCATCAAGAAAAGATACAAACAGATCAACATAGGTATGCTTATAATGGCGGCACATTTTTTTTAACGAACGGTTCAGCTTTCGTATCTTTTTGTTGATCCCCGAGCCCATGATCATGTCTTCGTTTACCGGGAGGATGCTTTGCACGACCAGGGTTGTGCCGGGAGAACGGTCACGGATGGTCACGAGAATATCTTCGTGGTTCAATGTGATCTCTTTTGGTTTCATGCCCTGGAACAGGTCGTTCAAACCGATCATAAGCAGGATTTTGGCCGGATGTCCGGATGTCACATCCCTTAAACGGTAAAGGACCCCATGGGTTGTATCTCCGGCAACCCCCTCGTTGATGAGATCCCGGTCGGGGAAATGCTTGTCCAGGTCGAACCATTCCGTGAGGCTGTCCCCGAGAAATACGATGCTTGACGTATCGATCTTCATGTGCTCATGTGTATTTTTTCATTCCCCTGCTGCTTCCGGAAGCAGGGAGCGGCAAGGTATGTGATGCAATGCTCCGGGTCATTCCCAAACCCCGGCAATGGGTTCGTTGCAGAAAGCACAGGCACCGTTCTTTATGTTGTTTTCCGCAAGCCGGTATCCCATTCTTTTGATCAGCATTTTGTTGCAGGACGGGCAAATGGTATTTTCATGGCCCGCTCCGGGGGCATTGCCAATATATGCATAATGAAGCCCTGCTTTCCGGGCTGTTTCATGGGCTTTTAACAAGGTGTCGGTGGGTGTGGGGGGCAGGTTTTTGAGTTTGTACATGGGTTGAAACCTGCTAAAATGCAGCGGGGTGTCCTGAAAGCCATTGTCAACAAGCCAGTCGCACATTTTTTTGATCAAATCCATATCATCGGTCCAGGAAGGGACGATCAGGTTTGTGATCTCCAGCCATACCCCTTCTTCTTTCAATATTTTAAGGGTCCGCAGTACCGGGTCAAGCGTCCCGGCGTTGAGCATTTCGTAAACCTCGTTGCTGAAACTTTTCAGGTCGATGTTGGCAGCATCGAGTTTCGGGCAAATTTCCCTGAGGGGCTTTTCATTGATATACCCTGCAGAGATGAAAATGTTCCGTACCCCTTCTTTATGTGCTATGGTTGCTGTGTCGTAAGTGTAATCATAAAAGGCAATGGGTTCGGCGTACGTGTATGCAATGGAATCGCACCCGTGCTTTATACATTCCTTTACGGCCCTGGCGGGCATAAGGTCGTAGTTCCTTGTTTCTGTTGGGCTGGCCTGGGAAATGGTCCAGTTCTGGCAATTCAGGCAGGCCAGGTTGCAACCGGCGATGGCCAGTGAATAAGTTTTGCTGGCGGGGAGGAAATGGTACAGGGGTTTCTTTTCTATGGGGTCGATATGGAGGGCACAGGGGTTGCCGTAAGCCAAAGTATACAATTCCCCGTCCTTGTTTATCCGTGTGCGGCAATCCCCGGTTTCACCGTTGTCCAGTTCGCATGCCTGAGGGCAAAGCTTGCATTTCACTCCCCTCGGTGTGGTGATGTAATGCATGGCTTTCCTGGTGTAGGGTTCATTGTTGTTTTCAGCAAGAGATGACAAAAACCGGGTTGCGGCCGGGGCGGTCCGGCCGATGCCCACGGCAAATCCGCAAGCTGCACAAATGCTGTATTTTAGAAATGTCCTTTTATCCATATGTTGTTCCTGAGGGTTAGCCTAAAAGTACAAATTCTTTCCGGGATAGCCAAACATGCAAAATGGCCAGGATGTTAAGGCCGGCCAACAGCATGCAGGACCACCAGATGCCAAGCATCGGTACCAGTATCATGGCGGAAATGAGGGACCCGGCTGCGGATCCCAGCAGGTCAATGCTGTATGCGCTGGAAACCGACCTGATCCCGGGGATCTTTGCCAGCCCGGAGGCGTTGGAAAATTGTATTCCTGTCAGAATGCCCGCTGCGATGGCCAGAAGGACAAAAAGAATACTTGAAAGGGTAATGCCTGCATTCCAACGATTGACGAGATAGAGCGTGACCGGCAGCAGCAGGCTGAGTACCACCAGGGCCGACTGATACCGGAGGTAGTTGCTTTTGCTGACTGTGATCCGGGGGGATAAGATCGTGGCACCCAGGGCAATGCCTGCCATGAAAAAGGTGATGAGAATGGCGGAGAAGTAATAGATGAAACCAAAAATCACCTGAAAAGCAATAATGATCATGAACTCCAAAGATGCACCTGTAAAGCCGGTGACAAACAAAGCCCTGTTTACACGGTTGCTGATGAACAGTGCCAGCAAACTGAGAATGACCGGGATAAGGATAAAGGCATACGGCCCTGTGCGGAAATGACTGAGCCATATTGCGATCTGTAAATAATAAGCAATGGGCCTGAAATCTGTGTTGATCCCTGAAACGTTCCCGCTTTCCAGGGTTTCCCGTAACAGGGAACTTCTCATGTCAAGGAGTGCGTCATCAATATAACCGGCGTTGACATACACCGTTTGTATTCCCCGGGAAATCAATGAATCAGTGATGGCAACATGCAGGGAGCTTTGGGATGCAAGGTAATAATCCTGCTGCCCGGGAAGGATCAGAAGATGCTCGAAAGTATTATCCAGTGTGTTGTATATGGTCCCGTGAAGAAGCTGGGTTTTTTCGCTCATGTAATTTCCGGATGAAGAAAGATGGAAGGAGAATACCCCATCTGCCGTGAGCCGCTCTTTTATGCCGGTGAAAAACTCCCGGGTGTAAAACCGGTTGAGCTGGGCATTCAGTGGATCGGGCAGGTCTGCAATGATGATATCATATGCCCTGTTGCCCTGCCTCAGAAATAACCTGCCGTCTTCCCGGAAAATATGAACGCGGGGATCCTGCAATTCTTTTTTATATTTCAGTGCTTCTGTGATCAGCACCGGGTTTATCTCCACATAATCAATTCTTTCCGCATCCGGATATTTCAAAATTTCTGCCACGGTCCCGGATATTCCCCCCGAGATCAACAATATCTGCTGTGGATCGGTATGTTGAGACAACGTGAAATGGACCAGTTCTTCGGCCCCTTGCTTTTCGCTTTCGCTGAACAATAAGTTGGCATTTTCGTAAAAGTTGATTTGCCCCGCAGTACTGGTAATATCAATTTTCCCGTAAGGGGTCTCTGACGATTGCAACAAGTCCTGTGCGGGGAAAATGCGTTGACGCAATTGCATTTGACCTCCGGAAAAGAAGAACCAGGAAAACAGGATCAGTCCGGGTATGCTGAACAGAACGGCTTTCCATTTTTTGTGCGTTAAGGACAGGATGTAGGAGATGATCAGTATGTTGGCAAGAAAAAGGATGAGTGCCGTCTGAACAGAACTCAGGTAAAACACGAACAGGAAACTGGTCAGCAGGCCTCCGGCCAGACTGCCTGCTCCTTCGATGCCGTACATTTTTCCCGCTGCATTGGACATTCCGGTGTGCCTGGCATTCTCGGACAAAAAGGGAAATAATAATCCTGAGCTGATGCAAAACGGGGCCAGGACCACCAGGGAAAATACCCATATCTGCAGCGGGCTGAGCATCAATCCGGGAGGGAAATATTGCTGGCGGATCACATAGACGCTGACAATGGCTGCTATGGGAAATATGGCCAACAAAGCGATCAGGAAGGATGCCCTGCTTGGCCCGCGGTCCCGCAAATGGAAAAGCCGGCTGGCGATGGCGCCGGCACCGGTAAGCAACATCCAGTTGGTAAGGATGACCCCAACGACAAGTTCATTGCCGTTCAATACCGACAAAAATTCGCGCAGCAGGATCAGTTGGGTGGTCAGGCCCGTAAATCCGAGGGTTATGCAAGCGGTAAAAATTGCCCTTTTATTTGTGTCTGTCATTTATTATCTTTGTTAATAATATCTTTCACACGAATATAAGCATTTATGAACATTACAAAATATCCGGTCCATATGTTGATTTCACTGATCATGTTTTCAGGAAACGCTTTTTCACAGGAGGATGGTGCCCAGGGTACCATTGACAGGCAACCTTATGCGGCAGGGAGGTTCTATGAAGATGACCCCGGGGCCCTGAAAGAAAACCTGAGATCCCTGTTCGAAAAGGCGGAATCTAAAAAGTTCGATAAGGTTGCAGCCGTGATTTCCCCCCATGCCGGATATCCGTTCTCCGGTGAAGTGGCCGCCTCGGTGTTTAACCAGTTGGATAAAGAAAAGCAGTATGACCGCATATTTATCCTGGCATCCAGTCACAGCATGTCTTTCAGTGGGGCATCCATATACAGTGCCGGGAATTATATTACACCCCTGGGTGAAGTCCCGGTGGACCTGGACCTGGCAAAAAAGCTTACGGAAGAACATGACATCTTCACCTTCCGCAGGGATGCCCATACACATGAGCACAGTCTGGAAGTGCAGCTCCCTTTCCTGCAGTACATACTGGAACATCCTTTTAAGCTTGTTCCGGTATTGGTGGGTACCCGCAATACCGGCGATTGCAAAAAGATCGCCGAAGCGCTGCAGCCTTACCTGGGCGGAGATGATCTTTTTGTGGTCAGCACGGATTTTTCTCATTATCCGGCTTATGAAGATGCGAAAATGATTGATGAAGCCACTGCCAATGCCATCGTTTCCATGTCGCCGGAAGCATTGCAGAAGGTCCTGCAGGAGAATGACCGGAAAGGCATTTCAAACCTCGCAACCAGCCTCTGTGGATGGAGTTCCGTTTACAGTTTGCTGTATATGATCAACGATAGCCCCGGGTATTCCGTTCAAAAGGTCAAATACATGAATTCCGGTGATGCCCGCTTCTACGGGGATAAAAGCAGGGTGGTGGGTTATTACGGACTTGTGGTCACCGGGGAAGGAACGCAAAAAAAAAATGACTTCCGGCTCTCGGAAAAAGGGAAAGCGCAATTGATGCACATAGCCAGAAAAACGCTCGGTGAATTTATCCACAAAGGAACCCTCCCTGATTTTGACGAGAAAAAACTTGCTCCGGAATTGCTCAGAGAATGCGGCGCTTTTGTGACCCTGGAAAAGGAAGGGAATTTGCGGGGATGCATCGGACGCTTCCAGGTTGACAAACCCTTGTATCTTGTTGTCAGGGATATGACGGTTTCCGCTTCAACACAGGATTATCGCTTCCCGCGTGTTACACCGGAGGAGGTTGGCGAACTTGACATCGAGATATCCGTTTTAACCCCTTTGCGCAAGATCCAAGATATTGAGGAGATCGAAATGGGCAGGCACGGGATCTATATAAAAAAGGGCACGGCTTCCGGTACTTTTTTGCCCCAGGTTGCCCAAAAAACCGGTTGGTCGCGCGAAGAATTCCTGGGCCATTGCGCTGAAGATAAGGCCCGGATAGGTTGGGATGGCTGGAAAGATGCCGATGTGTTCGTTTATGAAGCCATCATATTTTCGGAGGATGAAACCCCGGAGTGATCTTTGCTAAAGGAAATAATCCAGCACTTCCCTGACAAATTCGCCGGGATATTCGGCATGAATGGAGTGCCCCGCTCCGGGAATGATCGCCATTTCTTCAACCCCGGGCATTTCTTTCAGTTTTTCAGTTTCATCCGGGTATACCAGTATGTCGCGGCTGCCGGAGATGAGCTTGGTTGGTGTGTGAATGTCTTTAATGAGATCACCGGAATCAAAGCTGACCAATGCATCTATCTGGGCTTTGAAATTTTCCGGACTCTGCGTATATGGATAACATACGGTGGAAATGATGGCTGCATCCAAAAAACGGGGATTGCTGAAGGCTTTGGGACTGAAAAGCCAGTAAAACAGGTTGCGCAGCCATTGTTCCTGCGATAATCCGTCTTTCCAGGAAGTGATCAGAAAATCAAACAGGGATTTGTTGCGGTCCGACATATGCGTGGTAGCACTGGCCAGGATCATTTTCTGTATCCGTAAAGGATGGTGCAGGGCTAAAAGCTGTGACACACCGCCGCCCATGGAATGACCGATCAGAAAGCATTTTTCAATATTCATTTCATCCAGCAAGGCGATGCAATCCCGGCTAAGATCGGCCATCCCAAAGGAGGCGCTTTTGGCTTTGGTCCGTCCTGAGCCACGGTTATCCCAGATCAGTACCCGGAAATGCTTTTGGATGTCTTTTAGTATGAACTGCCAGCTCTGATGGTCGCTGCCCAGTCCGGCGATCATGGCCAGCCAGGGCCCCTCGCCCCGGACATCATAATAAATGGTAGCCTCCCTGGTTTTTAAATATGGCATGGGCTTGTTTTTACCTGTTGCAAATATCTTTAAAATTACACCACGCACACCGGGCAACATCACTGGTTTGAAAAAATGTCCCCGACGGATCCAGCATGTCACGAACGGTCCCGGCCAGGCCTTCTCCGGTTCGGTCTGTCAGCTGCTGACCTATGTCCCGGCTGCCTTCCACGACCAGTGGCACCAATCCCTGGCTGATCTTTCGCAGGGACAGGTTGCAGGCCGTGACCGGATGCCGGGGCTCCGTGCCCCGGAAGATCCATGCATACAACAACAACTGTAAGGCTTTGGATTTCCGGGGGTCTTCGAAGAGGGCATCAGTATCCTTGACGTTGAGGGTCCGGGGGACCACATTCCCGGTTTTATAATCAATGATCCGGTAGGAATCACCGATTTTGTCGATCCGGTCTATGCCTCCCTTGAAAAGGACCTCTTTGCCATTGATGTGCATGCGGCGGCGGTAAAATTTTTCAAGGGCATAAATCTGGCGTTTCTCCATTCCCGGTTCTTTCGTAAGGCTTGATTCAAAACGGAGGGCGTTTTTGATAAGGTTCAGGGCCACATGATATATGAGCAGGTTTTTTCCGTACCGGACGTCCCCTCCGGGGTAAATATCATGCAAAGCCTGGTCGAGCGCCTGTTTAATGCGTTGTTCCGGGATGCGGGACTCCGGGGAACGGCCCAGATACGGGGCATACAATGTGTTCAGGGATTTGTGTACCAGGCTTCCCAGCAGGGCGGCATCCATGCTTTCCGTGACTTCTTCCCTTTCTTTTATGCCAAGGATGTATGTGAAATAAAACTGCAGGCTGCAATGAATGTATGTGGCCAATGAGCTGGGTGATAATCCATTTTCCAGTACATTCGCAAGGGTTTTGAGAATTTGGGGTGTTTTGGCGATCTCTATCTGACCGTAAGTGGATCTTCCGGTTACCGGAAATACAGCCAGTTCATGCCTGATGTTTATCCGGGGGTTTGCGTTCGGCAATTCGGTTTCCAGTTGCGTCAGGAAACGGCTTTTTTCGCCACTGCCGGCTTCATCCGGCTCGGTGTGATAAATAAAAACTGCTTCTTTCGTACGCTGAAGCAGGTGGTAAAAATGATGGGCGAACAGGGCATTTTTTTCTTTGCGGGCAGGTAGGTGGAACCGCGACCTGATGTCATAAGGGATAAAGGAATGCTGGCTTTTGCCTTCCGGAAGAATGCCTTCGTTTGCGGATAGTACGACAACCCTCTCGAAATCCAGGGTCCGGGATTCCAGCATGCCCATAACCTGTAAACCCCTGAGGGGCTCCCCATAAAACGGAATGGTGGAAAAACCGATCACCTTATAGAACAGGGAGTGAAAAGTCTTGAGGTTAAATTCCTCATCATTTAAGTAGGGCCAGATCTTATTGATGTACTTGTTCAAATGGAACAGGTATTCAATATCGAGGTCCTTTGGTGCATCGGGGTTGTCCCGGTTCTGAAGGATGAGCCGGTCCCTGAGGCTTTCTACCATGGCTTTGATCTTTGCGGCCAGTTCCGGGAAGCTCCCCGGGAGGTCAAAGAGCATGTCCAACCAGGAATTGTTTTCATTTTCCGGGCCCGCCAGGCTTTTTAATTCGGGAGGTGTAAAATAAAAACGGTTGCCTGTCAGCAATTCTTCCGATATTTTCCTGGCCTGCCCTCCGTTTGACAGCGCATGGGAATACGTGTGCTGCAGCAGGATCAGTACATCGTTTTTGTGATACACGGGGTTTTCCTGTTGGGCCTGAACCATAAAATACCCTGCCCTTTCGATCATGTTTATCCAGGCATCGAAAAAAGAGAAAGCGGGGGTGAAGCGGAAGGGATAACCCATGGTGACGTTGAAGTTTCCAACATTGCCGGGTATGGAATTCAGCACCGGGATCAACAGTTGTTCGTCAGGCAGGATCACGGCATCCATTTTTCCTGCCCCCTGCTTGTGGGTTTCTCCCCATTCCTGCAATACCTTTCCTGCGACCTTGGCCTGGTTGGATTTGCTGGGCGTGCCGATGATGCGAATATCCTTGGGGTTTGCGGTCAGGTGATCAAAAGCCCATTTGAATGCTCCCTGTTTTGACTGTTTCCTGAACTGCCGCATGAAAAGACCGGCTTCCTGTGCCGTATCGTTGAGATAATACGCATCAGCATCCCAAAAAATTTCAGCGATGGATTCAGCGCTGAGATGATCTGTGATGATTTTTTCGGACGGTGTCAGCGCATTGAAGCCTGCAAAAACAACCTTTTCCCAGGCCAGGTTTTTTGTCAGCTTATGGATGTTTTCCGCTGCCTCGCGGCGGGCCATGCCCTGGTAGGCAAGGTGGTCTTTTTTCAACATTTCCCGGAACGCATGATAATACCGGATAAGGGAACGGAAAAAGGCAAGATATTTTTTCTGGAATTCGCTCAGGGGCTCTCCTCCCGGATTCCAGACATTGATGGCCTTGGCTTCGGTGAGAAAACCAAACAGTTCACCGGCCGGGACCATATAGGCATCGATGTCGTTGAGGTCTGATAACAAGACGGGCGACCAGGAAAGGAAGTCTTGCAGACTGTCTGCTTTGTCACCTTCCAATTGCCGGTGTACCTCATATAAAATAAAGGTTTGGTGTATGTTGTCGATGATGCGGTTTCCGCTGATCCGCTCGATGAAGTCTTCGATCGACAGGTATTCGGGGGAAAAGATGGGGGTGCTGATCAGTCTGGCCAGGTTTTCTTTGAGGAACAGGCCGGAACGTTTGTTCGGTAATACGATGCACAATTTATCCAGGCGGTCCTGATGTTTGTCAAGGACCTCTTCCGCTAACATTTCCAAAAAGGGTTTTATCATGCGGACTAAATTCCGAATAATTCAGGATGATTGCAAACAAATTCCGCTCCCTTTTTCAGATCCCGTATTTTTCCCACATCTGTCCATGTCCCTTCATTATGTTCAACGCCCTTTATGTCATGGTCTTCTGCCATTTGCAGGTAGGCCCGGATCACCGGGCAGGGTGTCTTGCCGGGAATGTATTCGAACAATTCCGGCCCCGCTATATGGATGCCGCTGAAAGCAAGCTTTTTCACCGGAGCCGGCCGTGATCCAACAAGTATTCGTGCTCCGCTTTTGTTGTTTTCCCACCCGCATAATGTATTGCGGCTGTCAAAAAGCAAATACCGCGACGTGTTCCTGGCACGGACGGCCAGGCTAACGGCATTCCGGTGCTCAACATGGTGGGCAATGAATGCGGGAATATCCAGGTCTGTAAGGATGTCTACGTTATGCACCAGGAATGGTTTCCCGTCGTCCAGACAGGCGCGGGCTTTCTGAAGGGCGCCCCCTGTATCCATTAATTGGCTGGATTCATCGGAGATCCGGATATTCAGGTTGAAAAATTCTTTGCGTTCCAGGAAATCCCTGATCTGGTTCGGAAAGTGATGCACATTGACGATCATATCCCTGATACCCGCTTTTCGAAGCCTGCGGATCACCCATTCCAAAAGCGGTTTTCCGTTTATTTCAACCAGGGCTTTGGGCCGGTTTTCTGTGATCGGGCGCAGGCGTGTTCCTGTTCCGGCAGCAAGGATCATGGCTTTTACAGGCATCGGATCGTTTTTGGTTTGCAGAAATGTTTTTCTTTCGGAGCACCGGGGCGGCAGGGCCGGCATTCATGAACGGGTTTGTTTTCCCTGGCCTTTTTCCTTCCGGTGTTGCTCCTTTGTATAATTTTTCCGGCATGGCCGGTTGTATTATCCTTTTTCCATTTCCCTGTGCCTGACAGATACAGAAACCGGGAAGTTTTGTTTTAGAAAAAGGGCAGTTTTTTCAGCGCAGTAAACCGACCGGTGCTGTCCGCCTGTGCAGCCAAAACTGATCGAAAGGTGTTCAAAACCCCGGGAAATATAGTTGCGTGTGGCTTGCTCAGCAAGATCATAAACGTTTTGCAGGAAGCGGCCCGTTTCACTGCGCGACTGGAGATGGTCAATTACCCTGCGGTCCCTTCCGTCGAACCCGGCGTACTGCTGATATCTCCCGGGGTTTGGCAGGGGGCGGCAATCAAAAACAAAGCCGCCGCCATGGCCGCTGGTATCTTCCGGCAGGCCCTTTTTGTATGAAAAGCTTTCAATTTGGACGTGAAGACAGCTTTGCCGTGGCCCTGGCGCCTCCTTTTTTTCCAGGATTTGATCGAAGACAGAACCGAGTTCCGGCAATTCCGGTTTCATATCCCATTTCTGTAAAATGTCCCTGAGCGAAGCAATGGCCAGGGGGATGCTTTCCAAAAAATATGGTTTCTTCTCATACAAACCCCGAAAACCATAGGTGCCGAAAACCTGCATTACCCTGAGCAGAAGGAAACCCGGAAAATAATGCATGAATTCGTCCTCCCTTTCATATCCGTAGCTCCTGAGCTGTTTCAGGTAGTAGCGCAGCAGATCCTGCCGTATGTTTTCCGGTATGCCGGCTTTCACCTGGTAAAGCAGGGAAACAATATCGTATTGAAGCGGGCCTTTGCGTCCTCCCTGATAATCGATGAAATGCGGTTTATTGTTGTGGATCATGATGTTTCGCGACTGGAAATCGCGGTACATGAAAAAATCCGCAGGTGCCTCGGATAAATGGCTGCCCAGGGTATGGAAATCGTTTTCCAGCTTGTGCTCGTTGAAGCGCAATGCATTGAGTTTGATAAAGTAGTATTTGAAATAATTCATGTCCCATTTCATGGAACGTACATCAAAATTTGCCACCGGATGGCACCGGCTGTAATCCAGATCCCGGCCTGCCAAAATCTGGAATCTGGGCAATTGATCAATTACCCGGCCGTACATGGTTGTCAGCATGCTGTCGAATCCCTTGCCCGGCTTACCCTGGCTTACCAGGGAATACAAGCTTGTATCCCCAAGGTCTTCGAGCAGGTAGATTCGCCGTGATCTGTGAATGCCTTTGATTTCCGGGACGGAAAGTCCGTGGCGATGAAAATGCCCGGTCAGATAAAAAAATGCCTCGTTTTCTGCCGTGTCTTCATTAAACACGCCGATCATGCTGGTGTTACCGGATGTAATCCGGAAATACCGGCGATGGGAAGCTGAAGAGCCCGTGGCTGTGATTTCCTCCGGGGCCTTTCCTGTGTGTTCCCTGTAAAAGGTTTCCACAAGGTTCCTGATCGCATTTGTATCTTCCATCATCACAAAGTTAGGAAAACATGGCCAGGTTTTTTATATTCGCCGAACTTTCTTCAAAACATCATTGCATGCCAGAAAGCGTACAGATTGGTTTTTCCGGACTGACGCTGATTTTTTGAATGGCGCTTGTATTTTGAACATATGTTCATTAACTTTGCAAAAAAAATTACATGACGCCCCGTCCCCGGAAAAAACGGACCATCGGACGTCCTCCGTTTTACAGCGGCTTTACCCCCCTTGGCAAGTTGTATGAGGACACACAGGAAGTGGTCCTGGAATATGAGGAGTATGAGTCGCTGAAGCTGGCTGATTATGATGGTCTAACGCATATGCAGGCTGCACAGGCCATGAATGTTTCCCGGCCAACGTTCACCAGAATATATGAAGCGGCAAGAAGGAAGGTGGCTACCGCTTTGTGGGAAATGCGCCCCATCATTTTCCTGAAGGGCAATTCTGAGTTTGATGCAGCGTGGATGATGTGCAGTGATTGTGATTCGGTTTTCAGGTTGGATAAGCCGGAACGGGAGCCGCAGTGTCCGGTATGCGGTTCGGATCTCATCCGGGCCATTATCCATCAGGATGCGCATGAGCACCGGAACAGATGGCGGCAGCGTGGAAAGGAGGGATGCTTTGAAGAATACTGTGTATGTCCCGGGTGCGGAAACAAGATCCTGCATACCCAGGGCATCCCGTGCCGCAATTTTCTTTGTCCGGATTGCCATATCGGTCTGGTCAGGGAAGATACCCCACAGTACCGGAAGATAATGGAAAGCAAAGCACGTCCCGGTCAGGCGTCCATCAGCCGGGATCAGCTGGTTGCCATTCCCGTACAGGGATCAAGCGGTGATCCGGTGATGAACGAAAGGTTTGGCAGGAGCGCTTATTTTGCTTTTCTTTCCGCAAGCGGTGAATTGTTGCGGATTGATAAGAATCCGGCTGTGGACCAGCCACAGGGTGCGGGAACCTATGTGGTAGAGTGGCTTGTGAATCAGGGGGTCGGACTGATCGTGGCCATGGAATTCGGCCCGAAGGCAAAGGACATGCTGGACCGTCTTGGTGTGAAAATGATCCTGGAGCATGATGCAGGATTGACCGTACATGAAATCAGTAAGAAATATCTAAAAACCTGAAAAATGCAAAAAATAGCCATTCCGGTAAACGACAACATCCTGACCGCTCATTTTGGCCATGCTTCTGCTTATGTTGTCTTTGATGTGTATGAGAACACCATCGTTGGTGAGAAACAATTGATCCCTCCGCCCCATGCCCCCGGTATATTGCCCAGGTGGCTGGCCGGTCATGATGTTACCGATGTTATTGCCGGGGGGATGGGCCAGCGTGCCATTAATTTGTTTAACGAAAACAAGATCAACGTATATGCGGGCGCGGAACTAAAGGATGCACGCATCCTGGCGCAGGAATTACTGGATGGGCGCCTGGTTGCCGGACAAAACCTTTGTGATCACTGATAAATAGTTATTTTTGTAGAAACTTAAAACATACGATGCAATGACGAGCAAGAAAAATTCCGGGATCAATTCCAGGCTTATTCATGCCGGTGGATTTGAAGACAACATGGGCAGTGCAACTACCCCGATCTATCAGACCTCAACATTTAAATTCAAAAATGCCCGACACGGGGCCCGCTGTTTTACAGGGGAATCCAAGGGGTATATCTATACACGCCTGGGCAATCCGACCATTGAAGATCTGGAAAATTCGGTAGCGGAACTTGAAAATGGTTTTGCCGGGATCGCCACTTCATCCGGTATGGGGGCGGTGACTTCCGTTTATATGGCCTTTTTGGGACAGGGCCAACATATGGTCAGCCATGATGCTGTTTACGGACCGGCACGGGGTGTGATGGAAAATCTGTTTTCCCGTTTTGGCGTTGAATATACGTATGTCGATACCACCCGTATTGAAAATGTAAAGAATGCCATCAGGCCAAATACCCGTCTCATATACACTGAAACACCTGCCAACCCGACGATTGGGATCACCGATCTCCGTGCATTGGCTGAGCTGGCCCATGCGCACAATATTCCTTTGTGCGTGGACAATACTTTTTGCAGCCCGTACCTGCAAAAACCACTGGATCTGGGTGCCGACATCGTTTTGCATTCCATGACAAAATTCATTAACGGACATGCGGACATTGTGGCCGGAATGATCGTGGCCAAAAAAGAAGCGGATGATAAAATTTTGCGTTCGGTCATGGCCAATATGGGCTGCAATATGGATCCCCATCAGGCCTATATGGTACGGAGAGGGCTGAAAACGCTGGGTATACGCATCGACCGGGCCCAGGAAAATGCCATTAGGATTGCAGAATTCCTGGAAAAACATCCCAAAGTGGCATGGGTCAAGTACCCCGGCCTGAAGTCCCATCCCCAGTATGCATTGGCCTGTGAGCAGATGAAAGGCCCCGGGGCCATGATCAGCTTTGAGCTTAAAGGTGGCTATGAAGCAGGGGAGCGTTTGATGGATAACGTTGCGCTGGCATTGCTTGCCGTTTCACTGGGGGGGATTGAGACGCTCATCCAGCATCCGGCGTCGATGACCCACTCCAGGATCAGCCATGAAAACAAACGCAAAGCCGGAATAAGCGATGGTTTGGTCAGATTGTCCGTTGGCATTGAAGATCTGAACGATTTGCTGGGAGACCTGGAGCAGGCTCTGGATAAGGCATGACCAGGTGCCCGGGCTTATGTTATGGTCCGGGATCCTTTCAGGTGAAGGGAAAATTTAACCCGGTTCTGTTCGTTATGTTATTTAAAACCCGGTGAAGTGTTTTATCGGGGAGTATATGCTTAATTTATGATTCCGGTTTCCGCTACGAAACGCAGCGCTGCATTGTTTTTCTTTGCTTTTGTTCTGTTTTGCCATGTTCAGGGACAAAAAACCGCACTTGTCCTGAGCGGCGGGGGAGCGAAAGGCGTTGTGCATATTGGTGTCATTAAAGCCCTTGAAGAAAAGGGCATACCTATAGATTATATTGCCGGAACTTCCATGGGGGCTATTGTGGGAGGTCTCTATGCGGCCGGATACAGTCCGGAGCAAATGGAAGCGCTGGTCACATCCGAGGAGTTCCTTCGCTGGTCCGTGGGGGAACTTGACGAACAATATTCGTATTATTTTAAGGAAGCCCCGCCGGATGCTTCCTGGATCAAGGTCCGCTTTGACTACAATCTTAAAGAGAACAGGCTGAGATCCAAATTGCCTTTCAACATCATTTCCCCCTATCAGATGGACTTCCAGATCATGGACATTTTTAGCAAGGCCAATGCGGTTGCCGGAAATACTTTCGATAGTCTTTTTATTCCCTTTCGTTGCGTGGCGTCAGATATTGAGAATAATGTGGCGGTAGTGATGAAAAAAGGGCATCTTAGTGCGGCCGTCCGCGCATCCATGACCATTCCTTTTTACTTTAAACCCATAGAGATCGATGGCATTTTAATGTTTGACGGAGGCATGTATAATAATTTTCCGGCCGATGTTGCGGTCCGGGAATTTCAACCCAATGTGATCATCGGGAGCAAGGCGGCCGGTAATTTTAACCCGCCCGAAGAAGGAGATATCATGTTGCTGATACAAAATATGCTCGCTGCCAAAACACAATACGATATGGTGATCGATAGTGCCGTTCTGATCGAACATGAGCTGGGCAAGATAAATATTTTAGACTTTTCCCAAACGAAGGCCTTCATTGACAGTGGTTACCGGAAGACAAACCGTATGATTGACAGCATCGGGCGGTTTGTCACACGGAGGGTGGACGCGGAGCAGGTCGAGCTCCGCCGGGCCTTGTTTAACAGCCGGAAGCGTCCCTACCTCATCGATGCCATAGAAATAAAAGGAATGAATAAGGCACAGTCCCGCTATGTAGAGAATATCCTGAAACATAAAGATGAGATCGTAAGCCTGGAGGATCTTAAAAATAAATATTTTGAGCTCATCGCCGATAACAAGATCAGCTATATTTTCCCGCAACTGGATTATGATGCTTCCTCGGGGTTTTATAAACTGTTGCTGAACATGAAACCGGTTGATAATTTTCAGGTCCGCTTTGGGGGAAACATCAGTTCAGGATCTGCAAACGAGGCCTTTCTCGGACTGGATCATGTGTATTTGGGCCGCCAGGCTTTCATGACTTCCGTGAATGCGTATTTTGGTCGTTTCTACAGTTCTTTCCAGGGTAATTTCCGGGTGGATTTTCCCAGTCGCCTGCCCTTTTACTTTAATGTGGGGTATACGTATAATCACCGCAACTATTTTAAGAGTACCACGCGTTTTTTTGAAGACCCCGACCCTTCTTTTCTGATCGAAAATGAAAACTTTGTCTGGGCTGAAGCAGTAATCCCCGTTAAAAACTCCGGAAAGCTGGTGGGCGGGATGTCCATTTCCAGGATAAAAGAAAAGTATTACCAGACCAACGCTTTTAGCAGGCTGGACACAAATGATATAACGTACTTCGATTTTTTCTCCCCACGTATATTACTGGAATTGAATTCATTGAATTATAAACAATATGCGAACCAGGGTGCGTATTTTTCGGTGGGTGCAAATTATATCAACGGGAGCGAAGACAATATACCGGGCTCAACATCCATAAATAAGGAAGCGTTTTCTGAAAATCATGACTGGTTCCAATTGAAAATGGTATGGGATAATTATTTTGAACGTTTTGGTCCCGTCAGACTGGGTTTTTATGGTGAGGTACTGCTGTCCAACCAGCCCTTGTTCAATAATTATACTTCTACCATACTGGCATCACCTGCATTTGCGCCTGTTCCGGAAAGCAAGGTGCTTTTTTTACCCAAGTACCGGGCTCATAACTATGCAGGAGCCGGGCTGAAAGTGGTCACGAATGTACTTAAGAAGGTGGATTTCCGGTTGGAAGCATATCTTTTTCAGCCCTACAGGGAGATTAAGCAAATGCCCGACCAAACCGTGGAATATGGCAAGGAGTTTTCAAACCGGTCCTATATCGGCACAGCCGCCCTGGTATGGCATAGTCCGATCGGTCCGGTGAGCGTCAGCCTGAATCATTACGACCGCAGCAATGATCAGTTTACCTTCTTTTTCAATATCGGTTATATCCTTTTCAACCGCTCATCCCATTATTAGCTTTTTCCCTCAGGATGACAAAGAAAGGCCGCCCTTTACTTTTGCGGGTACTTTGCCGCAATTTGTTTCAGGGATCGCAAATATTTGCTATTTTTGCACTCCTTACCCGCTTTTTGGGATAAGGGTTAAGTCGCTCAGCATAAAAATATTACATTAAACATACGCGATGAACAGCAACGAACAACGCAATCAGAATCCCGGCAATGCGGAAGAAAGAACCCGGGAGGAGAATTCTCAATCTGCTGCAGGGGCAGAAGATCATTCGAAGGAAAAGGAACAACCTGAAAAGGACACGGCCGGGAAGGATGCCGGGGATTTCATGACAGATAACGGAATGAATGAAATTAACCCTGAAAGGGCGCTTCCGGAATTCACGGCCCCGGCTTCTGATCCGGACCATCTTTTACCGGATGCCGGTCAGGATGCCCCTGGAGGAAAGCAACAGGATGCAGAGGGAAACGATGGCCTGACGGCTTCCCTGAAGGAATATGAAGATGAACAGGAGGATGAGCCGGATGAGGATGGCGGCGAGGCCGGAGGAGAAGAGGAAAAAGGAGAAGAGGCGGAAGATAAGTATGACCAATACAGCCGCGATGAACTGGTGTCGAAATTGGAAGTGCTTGTGGATGAAGAAGATATATCGACGATTAAAACAAGGGTCGCCCTTATCAAAGTGGCTTTCCTGAAAAAAAACAAGGAACATCAGCAAAAAATGCTGGATGAATTCCTGAGCCGGGGAGGGAAGAAAGAGGAATATACACCCGCCCACGATGCATTGAAAAAACGGTTCGATGATGCTTTCCAGAAATATAAATCCAATAAAAAGAAGTACCTGGAAGAACTGGAAAAGCGAAAGAAGGAAAATCTTTCCAAAAAGGAAGAGATCCTGGAAAAATTAAGGGCACTGATCAATTCTGAAGAAACGCTTAAGAAAACCTATGATGAGTTTAAGGAATTACAGGATCAGTGGAAAAAAACGGGACTTGTTCCGGCCGGAAAGGTGGCGGATCTTTGGCAATCCTATCATTTTCTGGTAGAGAAGTTTTTCGACAAGGTTAAGATCAATAAGGAGCTGAGGGACCTCGACCTGAAGAAGAACCTGGAAGCCAAAATGGAACTTTGTGAAAAGACGGAGGAACTTTTGCTGGAGACTTCCATTATTAGATCTTTCCGCCAGTTGCAGAAACATCATGAAGAATGGAAGGACATAGGCCCGGTGCCTGCCGATAAAAGGGAGGAAATATGGGGCCGCTTCAAGGCAGCGACGGATAAGATCAATGAGCGCCGGCGTGAATATTATGATACACTGCATGAGGAACAGGAAAAAAACCTGCTGGCCAAGCAGGGCCTCTGTGATAAAGCTGAGCAGATCGTGGCCAGCGATCCCTCAAGCATGAAGGAATGGCAGGAGCTGACCGGTCAGATCAATGAGTTGTTCAAGCTCTGGCGTACCATCGGCCGGGCCCCGAAAAAGCATAATGACGATGTATGGAAGCGGTTTAAAAGTTACCTGAATACCTTTTTTAACAACCGCAAGGAATACCTGAGCCGGATAAAGGAGGAGCAGGTCAATAATTACAACCTCAAGCTGGATCTCTGTGTGCAGGCTGAAAGAATGAAAGACAGCTCCGACTGGAAAAATACCACACGTGACCTCATCAACCTGCAGAAAGAATGGAAAAAGATCGGCCCGGTACCCAAAAAACATTCCGACAGGATATGGAAACGTTTCCGGGCGGCCTGTGACGTTTTCTTCAACCGGAAATCGGAATATTTTAAGCATCAGCGTAAAAATGAAGAAGAAAACCTGAAAAAGAAAAAGGAACTGATCGACAAAGTGCTTAACCACGATTACGGGGAAGATAAAAATCAGAATCTTGAAATTATAAAGGAGTTTCAGCGGCAGTTCATGGATATCGGTTTTGTTCCCATCAAGGAAAAGGATGCGATCAATAATGAATTCCGTAATGCCGTGGATGAACAGTTGGAAAAGCTAAAGATCAGTGCTGTTGAGCTCAGCAAGGATAGCTTCAGGAATAAAATTGAAAGCTTCCGCGATGCTCCGGGAGGTGATCGCTTGATGCGTAAGGAAAAGGGCACCCTGAGTAAAAATATAAGCCAGCTTAAAGAGGATATTCAGCTATGGGAAAACAATATCGGGTTCCTTGCAGAATCCAAAAAGGCCAACGTGCTGCGGGAAGCGTTCGAAAAGAAGATCGGGAAAGCGAAAAAGGATGTGGCGGTTATGGAAGCGAAGCTGAAATTGCTCAAAGAGGCAGATGATTAGGCAATGCCTGGAAACACCATAGGACAAATGCTTTCCCTGACCACCTTTGGGGAGTCGCACGGACCTGCGACGGGCGGGGTAATTGATGGGTTGCCGTCCGGACTGTTCATCGATGATGCTTTTATTCGTTCCCAGCTTCGCAGGCGCAACCCCGAAAAACTTCCCGGGTCCACCAGCCGGGACGAACCGGATAAGGTGCAGTGGCTTTCAGGGTTGCTAAACAACAAGACCACCGGTGCACCTCTTGGCTTTATCGTTGAAAATAAAGATTTCCGGCCACAGGACTATGCCCTGCTTAAAGACATCTTTCGTCCCTCGCATGCGGATTATGCGGTGTATTTGAAATACGGGGTGTATCCAATGCCCGGAGGGGGCAGAGCCTCCGGGCGGGAAACAGTTGCCCGGGTTGTTGCCGGAACCGTTGCCAAAACCCTGCTAAAAAAATATCGTGTGGATTTTCTCGCTTATGTTTCCGGCATTGGCGGGATATGTGCCCGGGTGGACCAGCGATCCCTTACTTCCGGATCAATACAGAATGCCCTGTTGGGATGCCCCGATCCTGATGCTGCTGAAAAAATGCATGCCCTGATCCAAAAGACATCAGCGGAACGGGATACGCTGGGGGGCACCGTAAGCTGCGTTATTCGCAATGTACCGACGGGACTTGGCGAACCGGTGTTTGATAAGCTGCAGGCGGACCTGGCAAAGGCCATGCTTAGCATCCCCTCCGTCAAAGGGTTCGAATACGGCTCGGGCTTTGGTGCCGCTGTGAAAAAAGGCTCTGAGCATAACGATGCGCTTTTTTCCGAAAATGGGAACATCCATACACGTTCCAATAACGACGGAGGCATACAGGGGGGCATATCCACCGGTAATGTGCTTTGCTTTCGTGTGGCCTTCAAACCGGTACCCTCTCATGGGAAAAAGCAAAGAACGGTTGATCTCAGGGGCAAGCCGGTGGAAATACAGATATCCGGACGGCATGATGTATGCATTGTTCCCAGGGCGGCTGTCGTTGTCGAGTCGATGGCGGCCCTGACACTGGCCGATCATGTGCTGAGATTCAACGCCCGTAAACATTAGATTCCCAGTTTTGTTTATTATGTAAAGCATTAAACTTCCATAGCCATGAAAAAAAGATCAAAACGGACCTGGCGGGTTATCCGGGTATTTATAGCCCTCATCGTTATAGTATTGATCGCCCTTGTTGCCATCCCTTTTATTTTTAAGGATGACATCATGAGCCGCGTGAAACGGGAAATCAATACCCAGGTGGAAGCACGGGTGGATTTCCGGGATTTCCATATCGGGCTGATCCGTCATTTTCCGAACCTGAGCTTGCGCCTGGATGAGGTGTCTGTGGTTGGAATAAATGATTTTGAAGGGGATACCCTTGCCCGCATCCGTTCTTTCTATGCGGTGATCGACCTGATCAGTGTGTTTAAAGGAGAGGTGTATGAAATTAAAAGGATTGCCGTGGATAAACCCGGTGTTTTTCTCCAGGTGCGGCAGGATGAACAAATGAACTGGGATATTGTAAGATCTGAAAGCGGAGCCGACCTTGCACAGGAAACCCCGGAAACGGAAACGGAACCTTTCCGGGTGAAACTCAAATCATTTGAGATTACCGGTGGCCGGCTGGATTATGTGGATGAGGCGACCGGGACCAGCGTTCGGGTCCATAACCTGCACCACAGGCTTTCCGGGGATCTGTCCGCAGACCGGAGCACCCTGAAAACAACGACCACAGCCGGCTCCCTGACGGTATATCACAACGGCATACGCTATCTGAACGAAACACGATTGGATGTGGATGCCCGCTTTGAGGCAGACCTGAAAAACTCCATTTACAGATTTGATAAAAATACGGTGCGGCTGAATGCGCTGATCCTGGAATTCGACGGATCGGTGGCCATGGCGGAAGACGATGTCAATTTTCTGCTGTCGTTCAATGCACCCAAAAACAGCTTCCGGAATATTCTTTCCATGGTCCCGGCCATTTACTCAAAGGATTTCGAGGATGTTGAAACCGAAGGCACCCTGGTTTTGGATGGCTATGTGAAAGGCATCTACAATGAATCCACCCTGCCCGCTTTTGGGTTGAATATCCTGATAGACGAAGCCAGCTTTTCATATCCGGGACTTCCCTCATCGGTTCACGACATAAAACTCTCGGCTTCCGTGGAGAACAGCGGAGGCAGCATCGATAATACGATCGTGGATATCTCCGGTTTTCACCTGGAGATGGTCAATAATCCCGTGGATATCCGGATGCTTATTAAAAATCCGGTTTCTGACCCCTTTATTGACGGTAATGTTCGGGGATTTCTGGACCTTTCTCAGGTGGAAAAGGTCTATCCCCTGGATGCACATGAAAGGCTGACGGGCATCATTGATGCGAATATCACCTTGCAGGGCAGGCTTTCGACACTGGAAAAGGAGGATTATTCAAACTTCACTTCCATGGGTTCCATACTGGTTAAAAACCTGGAATATTCCGACGCCGGTTACGCCCATCCTTTTCGCATCAGGCATGCACAGCTGAACTTTTCTCCTTCATACCTCGACCTGATTGATTTTGAGTTCAGGTATTTTGAAAGCGACCTCAGACTCCGTGGCAACGTAGAGAATTACCTTCCGTTCATTTTTGGGGAGGGACCTTTGGAAGGGTCGCTGCATGCAAATTCCGCGTATTTTAATGTGAATGATTTTATGACGGAGGCCGGGACGGCCCCGGCCTCAGGTCCGCAACCGGAAGATACGGTTGAACTTACGGCTTTTCGTGTGCCGGACAACATAGATGTTACGTTTGAAGCTGGTTTCGGTGAACTGCTGTATGACAGCATTCGTATGAAAGATGTGCAGGGAAAGATCATGGTCCGGGAGGAAAAAATAATCCTGAGCGATCTGCAGGGGGATGTGCTTGAGGGCAGGATATCTGTCAACGGTAGTTATAGTACCCGTCAGCCCGGTAAACCAGGGGTCGAATTTCAAATCGCATTGGACAACCTGCATATTGGAAAGGCATATCATCTCTTCGGTCTTTTGAGAAAGTTTGCACCCATAGCTGAACATGCTTCGGGTACTTTTTCATCGAATATTGATTTCCAGACCAGACTGGAGCATGACATGATGCCCGAATGGTCCGCAATGTCCGGAAAAGGGTCATTGAAGACCAGCCGGATAAGCCTGGAGAATGTGAATGTGCTTGAACGCTTATCGGATGCACTGAAAACGGACCGGTTCAGAAAGCTGGACCTGAATGCCGTTGACCTGTCTTATGAAATTGATGAGGGAAAATTAAAGGTCAAGCCTTTTGACATACGACAGGGGGAACTTAAAGCCACCGTGAGCGGCACCACATCGCTGGATCAATCCATCGATTATACGATGGACATGGCCTTCCCCAGGGAAATGATGGGCCGGGAGACCAACCAGATGATTGATGATATGGTGGCAGGCCTGAATGCAGGTGGGACGAGCTTCAGTGTTGGCAATACAGTGAATATGGATGTATCGGTCGGAGGCACCTTGTCTGACCCAAAGGTCACAACCGGTCTTGCCGGTGCAGGCAAGAATATGGCCGGGGAACTGAAAGAGAATGTGAAGGAAGAGATCCGGCAAAAAAAGGAAGAACTGGAGGGACAGGCCAGGGATAAAGCGCAAAAGATATTGCAGGATGCCGGCCGGAAGGCACAGCAAATACTGGCCGAAGCTCAGAAAAAGGCCGACGGAATTAAAAAGGCCGCCCGGGAAGCCGCCCAAAAAACAAGGCAGGAAGCGGAAAATAATGCCGATAAGCTGATAGAGGAAGCCAAAAAGAAAGGGCCCCTGGCTGAAATTGCGGCAAAGAAAACGGCCGGTGAGCTGAAAAAGGAAGCCGATAAAAAAGCGGACCAAGTGATATCCGAAGCTGATGAACAGGCCGCTGCCATCATGGAAAAGGCAAGAAAGCAGTCCGAGCAAGTGAAAAAAGATGCCCGGGAGACCGTAAAAAAATTGTAAGCCGCTACTTTAACAGATGCCTGATGCTGTCCGGGTCCCCATCGACGGGCGCCGGTTCGATCCGTTGCTCGAAAGTGATCCCGTGGTTGTACCTTTTCCAGTAAGTTGGGCGGACTCCCTTTACCGCGGCCTCTGACCCCACCCAAAAGAAAGAAGCCGTATTGATCCCTTGTTTTTCAGCCGTAACCCAAATGGGCTCGCCCCCATAAAAGGCACTGTCTTCCCTTGCCTTCCTGTCGCGGATGCGGTAATCCCTGGCCAGTACCGGGGTCTTCGCACGGTCCGCATAATCCCAGCGGAAGCCGTCGAGGGAGATGACCACTACGTAGGGTTTGTCCTTTTCCCCGATCCTGTGACAGGCGGAAATGGACAGGATTGCGATAGAAAGTACGGATAACCAATATGTATGTTTCATTTTTGGAGGGTTGACTTTGGATGCATGCAGGACATCACAAAAATATAGAAAATCCCCGGAGTACCAGCACCGGGGATTTAATCACCGATCATTCATTAGATTTAGAAAGATATCTGAATTCCTGCATTATACCATCTTGGCAGACCAAAATATACTTCGGCTGCAGAAGCGTTGTGGCTGTTGATGTTGCCAGGGTCCATGTAAGCGTTATACTGACTGTTATCAACGGCATCCTGAATATATAACCTATTGAATAAATTGAACACATGAGCGAACAACGCTGTCCTGTACTTGTTGCCTGTGGGAAGTGTATATCCGATATGGACATCGAAAACAGAATAAGCCGGAATAATAATTGTCAATATTTATTGAGATCAACTTCAGATTAGAACGAGAGGCTGATCCCGAGGTTGAACGTTCGGCCAAAACCCCAGTAACCCCTGAAGGATTCCGGTGAATGGTCTTTTCCGTCGAGCCCACGGAGTATGTGTTCTTTGTCCGTGACATTATAACAACTGAACGTGGCATGGGCAGGGCAATCCGCGACCTTAAAAGAAAAGCCCAGGTGCACATCGAGCAATCCATAGGCAGGGATTTCATAGGATTGTGCATCATCCTGCGGATCGTTCCGTGATACGGGGTCAAAATCCGCAAAAAGCTTATCATACCAGATCCAGTTGGCTTTCAGGTTAAAGTTTTTCAGAAAATTCATGCTGGCGAACAGGCCGTATTGATTTTGTGGTGCATCTCCGACATACAATCCGTTGGCATAAATTTCAACGGTGTCTTTTAATACATTATCCTGGTCAAAGACTTCTGCCGTAACGTTATTTTTCCATTTCCAATCGCCCAGCGAGATCAATCCCCCAAGGGAAATATTATCTGTTAATGTGTGGGAGATCTCCAGCTCCACACCCCTGTGCAATGCATCAAGCCCGGAGATCATCACCGGATCAAGGAACTGGTTGTATTCATTTGCCAGGATGGATTTGTCTTTCCAGTAGGTATGGTAAACGTTCAACCGGATGCGGGTGCTTTTGCTGTTCAGTCCGTAACCTATTTCAAAGGAAGTGATCTGTTCGTTCTCAATATCTGTTGAGGGTTCGTTGGTAAAATTTGCAAAGATGAATTTATAATATGGTACCCTGGAAAAATAGCCGCCATTGAGATAAATATTATGCCATTGATTGATGTTGTGGTTCACTCCGGCTTTCAGGTTGTATCCGCCCCGTTCCACCACCTCGCTTCGTATATCTTCCACATAGTTATACCGGTCTTCCCGCTGATACCAGTTATAAGAATAGCTGCCGGATACGAAAGCAGAAAATGGGGGGGAAGCATATTCCAGCTGACCGAACAGATTGGCGAAATGAATGATGGCGCCGTTGTCTATTTTAATGATGTCGCCCACATGTTTTATTTCATTTCTTCCGGCCGGGCCGTCCACTGCCCAGGCATAATTGTCGATGAAAAAATCGCCCCCCAGCAGGTCCCGTACTTTTTGACGGAGGGTGGACCTGAAGTACCGGTAATGTATGCCGGCCATGAAGTTGAAGTTTTCGTTAAGGTCATGCTCCAGGGTAGAAATAAGTCCGGTCCAGATATGACCGGCCAGGAAACTGGTTTGGATGTTTTTGGAATACCCTCTAACCGTATCGCCACTGGCCAGCACGTAAGGATCGGTATTGTTGTAATTGTCCCGGTAAATCCCGGCCCAGTCTATTTGCTGGCTTGGATTCCTGTATTCAAAAACCGATTTATCCGCCATGAAACTGTCTGACCATTTTCCACCGCCGTATCCGGGTGAAAAATATGCAGAAGTGGCCAGGAAGGTTTTTTCCGAAACATTCCAGTAATGGTTCAGGCTCAGGTGCGGTTTGTGGTAAAAATTCTCAGAAGCATTGTTGATCTGTCCGTTCATGCTGCCCCAATCCTTGTTGAACTTCAACCCATACCGGTCTGTTTCCTCGCTTGAAAGCATTATGCTCCGCTGCCCGTGCCTTTCCGGGTTGCCCAGCCCGACGAAAACCAGCTTATGATTTTTATTGAATTCCTGGGTAACGGAGAGGAAATATCCCCAGGCCCTGACGTACGTGGCATCGACATAACCCGGTCCCCATATCCTGGATCCAAGGAAGCTTATGCTCATGCCCTTATCAAGCTTCCCTGTATTATAGCTGAACGTGAATCTGGAATTGCCGTAATCTGTGATGGAATACCCGATCTTTCCCCCTTTGTTGGCTTCGCTTGTCCGGGTGATGATGTTGATGGTCCCCCCAACAGAGTTGAGGGCCACTTTGGAGGCACCCAGGCCGCGTTGTATTTGAATTTGTCTGGTTGCATCGGCCAGTCCGAGCCAGTTGTTCCAGTATACCAGGCCATTTTCAACGCTGCTTATGGGTATCCCGTTCAGGAGCAGGGCAATGTTTTCCTGCTTAAACCCCCGGATGTTGATGGCTGCATCCCCGCTGCCCCCACCTGTGCGTGAAGGATAGACTCCGGGTACCATTTTTGCGATGCGGGGCAGTGGCTGGTCACCGAGTTCATTTTCTATGGTTTGCGCAGAAATGGTTGAAACGCTTACCGGGGTCCTGCGATCCACGGCCATTGAGGAAATAACACTGACCTCATCCAGCCCGACAACGGATGGAGCCAGGGTGATGGTGGTGCGTTCATCCCCTGCAGCCTTCAGCTGATCGACCGGGACCTGCCTGCGGACGTATCCTACACGGGAGAAGGTCAATGTTTGTGAAGTATCCGGTATTTCCAGGGAAAACATTCCCTGCTCTCCGGAGATGGTGCCTGTGGGCAGGGCTGGTACGGATATGTTAACGTTGGGAAGTCCCTGAAGCGAGAAGCCGTCGATCACGCGCCCCCGGATGATGGTCTGGGTAAACAGGGAACTGCTCATGAAAAAGAAAAAGAGGGCGGCAGCGGTAATTTTTACATGTGTATTCATTTCCATTTTTTTTGTATAAAAAAAGCCCCAAATGATCACTTCAGGGCAGGAAAAAATACAACACGGCCTGTGCAAGGCATGCATCATGCATTCTTTCTTTCTTCTTCCATCCAGACTATACTGTCGGTGCCGGAATTTCACCGGTTCAGTCCCTTTTACAAAGGGAGTAGCGGACTTTTACCGCCGGTCGGGAATTTCGGCTTGTTTCCTGAAAGATCCAAACCGGTCACCCTGCCCTGAAGAAATACGAAGAATAAAGGACGCGGCAAATATATATCTTTTTTCTTAATTTGAAAATAAAAATTTCTTTGCCGTGTCATAGGATCCGCTTAATGATCCGCAACCTGTGGGAGTATTCGCCCGTTTCTTCATTGTAAATGCCGTTGTGATCAAGGGAATCGATGCGGGTTTTTCCGGAGGCATGGATGATCTTGTTGTTTTCCAGGATGATGCCGGTATGGGTGATCCGGCCTCCTTTCGTATCAAAAAAGGCCAGGTCCCCGGGCAATGCTTTACCTGAGAAATGTATGGTTTCCCCCATCTCAGCCTGCCGTTGTGCGTCCCTGGGAAGGGGTATGCCTGCGATCCTGAAGACCAGTTGTGTCAGTCCGGAGCAATCGATGCCCGCCGGGGTTTTCCCTCCCCAGGCGTATGGTGTGTTCAAAAAGGGCCGGGCCATGAAGGAAATGAATGACCGTTTGTTCCTGATGGTTGATGGATCCTGGGTTTTCCCCTCCGTTACATAATCTTTACCGGCCAGTCTCAGGGTGTTGTTATTCAATCCCCTGAATGCGCTGCCGCAAAAAACGGGAAAGCGGATATTCCCATGGAGGTCCCGTATCCAGGATAAAAGATCCAGGGAAACCGGGTAAACAGGGGCGAGATCCGAAAGATCCTCTTCTGCGGGTGTACATTGTTTTTCATGTATCCATCCCGTATAATCATCCGCAAGCGTTTTTATATGGATCCATTCCCTGAATTTCTCAATGATCCTGAAGGCATCCCCGAACAGAAGCTGGGATACCTGTCCGGCTGTGTGTGATGGCCCCGATCTCTGAGGGATCACGCTGAGTGTGCAGATACCGAATTGATCCATGATGCCTGTGTTTTGAAAAACAAGATGAAAGTACAATATTATGAACAATTTACCGGAATTATCCATGCATAAAGTCTAAAATTTATAATTTCGCATTCCAACCGGATCCCCATGAAGAAATTATATGCATTTATCAGGAATCACTACCAGGAGATATATAAAGGGTTTCTCTTTATTTTTGCTTTGGTCTTGCTGATCATGATCTTTCCCCAGCAGGGAAAATTCAAATACGAATTTACAAAGGGCAGGCCCTGGATGCATGAGGATCTCTATGCCCCTTTTGATTTTGCGATCGAAAAGACAGGGAAGGAACTGGAGGAGGAGCGGCAGGAAGTGGCTCTGAGCATTGCACCTTACTATACGGTGGATGTATCTGTTTTCGAAAATATCCTTGACCATTTTGACAAGGAATTCAGTGCAAAATGGGCGGAACGTTATTCCGGGGATCAGATGGATACAGGATATATGGAAAAAAACCGGAGCATTGCACTTCAGATCCTCGATGACATCTATGGCAGGGGCGTATTGGAACCCACACCAGAAGGCCGCCCCTTACCGGAAAAGATCATTCTGATCAGGCAAAATGTGGCGGATGAAATTGACAGCGATTCGGTGCTGACCATACACCGTGCGAATGAATACATTGCCGAGACCCTGGGCAGGTATGAGGATATTGACCGGGATCTGTTGTCCAACATTCTTTTCGATTTTCTGGATTATAATGTTTTTTATGATGAAGGGAAAACCCAGGAAGAACTCCAAAACGCCCTGAATGAAATGTCTTTTTCCAGGGGGATGGTATTGACCGGGGAAAAGGTGGTTTCCCGTGGTGAGGTTGTGGACCCTGAAACATATCAGAAGCTGGTTTCATTGAAAAAAAGTTACGAGAAACGGCTGGGGGCCGCCGGTACATATTATTCCATATTGGCCGGCCAGATATTACTGGTGGGCATTGCCATTGGGGTCCTGGTCCTTTTTCTGATCTATTTCAGAAGGGATATATTCAGGGATAACAAAAAGATCATCCTTATACTCATGGTCATGATACTGCTGGTTTTTATGGTCAGCTTGATGATCCGGTATAATGCCGGCTATCTTTACCTGGTACCGGTATGCATCGTGCCCATAATCATCCGGACATTTTTTGATACCCGGATTGCCTTATATGTGCACCTGATCACGGTGATCATCATCGGGTTTCTGGTCCCGAACAGTTTCGAATTTGTATTCCTGCAAATGATCACAGGCATCATAGCCATTATGACCGTGGTCAACCTGCAGCGCCGTTCCCAGTTCTTCCTGACCTCCGCCTGGATATTCATTACCTATTCGGTTTTGTATTCCGGATTGATCCTGCTTCAGGAGGGAAGCTGGAAGGGGATCAACCCTGTGTATTTTGCTTTTTTCGCCGGCAGTGCCGGGCTTACCCTTTTTTCATACCCATTCATCTGGGTTTTTGAAAAATTGTTTGGTTTCATTACGGATGTGACCCTGATCGAACTGTCCAATACCAATAACATCTTGCTCCGGGAACTTTCCCTGAAAGCACCGGGTACATTCCAGCATTCCCTGCAGGTGGCGAACCTGGCAGAAGAGGCGGTTTATGAAGTGGGCGGTAATGCGATGCTTGTGCGTACCGGTGCACTCTATCATGATATCGGCAAGATGGATATGCCTGTATATTTTGTGGAGAATCAAACTACCGGCGTGAATCCGCACGATGAACTGACCTATGAGGAAAGTGCCCGCATCATCATTGACCATGTGATCAAAGGGATTGAAAAGGCAAAAAAATATAAATTGCCGGAACAGATCATTGACTTTATCCGCACCCATCACGGGACACGAAAAGTGGGGTATTTTTACATCATGCAGAAGAAAGAAACCCCTGAGGATCAAGTGGATGAGAAAGATTTTACCTATCATGGCCCGATCCCCTTTTCCAAGGAAACCGCCATACTCATGATGGCGGATTCTGTGGAAGCGGCCTCCCGCAGCCTGAAAAGTTATGATGAAGATAAGATCAGCAAATTGGTGGATGGCATCATCGACCAGCAGCTGGAAACCGGCCAGTTTGCCAACTCAGACATTACCCTCAGAGAAATCACCCGGATCAAAAAGATACTGAAAAACAAATTGATGACGATCTATCACATCCGGGTTGAATATCCTATATAAAAAGCCGTGCATGCAATGCTTAAGTGTTGCCGGATAAAAATTCCGTCGATCCGGAATTCAAAGCTGCAAGGTATCTTGTTGTTTCATTGCCCAGGTTGAAAAGCAAATCCAGAATGCTCAGGTTGGGCTGGAACCCGTGTTTTTCAGAAAAAACCTGAATGTACACTGGAAATGCCGGTGCATTTTCAGTGGTCCTCCCCGGATGGAATACAAAACGCAGGTCTTTACCATCCCGTATGCGATGGTGAAAAGTTTTGGTGACGCCTGCTTCTTTTTCCCAATTCAGCCATTCCATAATTTGTTTCAACAGCGCCATATTCAATCCGAGCAGGGTTTCATGGTTTGCAGAAAGGGTCCGTTGCAGCGCATCCTTATAATATAAAAAGTAGGGGGAGGCATTGTAGGCGGCTTCCAGAGCCCTGATGTGCAGGGTGGCCCAGTCGTATTGATAGGATACCCGGATGTCTGATGTGCGGGTATGATTGCCGTATATTTTCCTGACCGGTACCGTCAGCATCAAAGGCCCGTTGGCAGATTGTATGATGCATCGGTTGCGGTAAGTTTGCCGGGCATAGGTTTCCTGTCCCTCGATCAGGATCTTATCCGCCTGCATCATCCGGGCCATATATTCAACCGGCGGAAAATATGCCGTGGAAAAATAGCTTGCCTGTGTATTCATGGCTTAACGGAACACAAAGTAAATAAAAAAGCCGCAAGGATCCGTATCCTGCGGCTGTTTATTGTGCTGGACATGGAAATGATCAGGCTTCTTTTTCTTCCTTTTTCAGCAGCACATCCCCGATAACCTTTTTGAATGTATCTTTGGGCAGTGCCCCCATGGCCATCTGTGGCTGTCCGTCCTTTGGACAGAAAAGCAGTGATGGAATGCTCCTGATGCCAAATGCGGCCGCCAATTCCTTTTCGGCTTCGGTGTCAATTTTGTATATGTTGATCTTGCCTTTGTATTCTTCGGATAATTCTTCAAGGATCGGCGTAACCATCTTGCATGGCTGGCACCAGTCTGCATAAAAATCTATGATGCAGGGTAGTTCCCCTTCGAAGTTCCAGTCTTTGTTCTTCTCGTAATTGAATACTTTTTTTAAGAATGTTTCTTTTGTTAAATGTTCCATAATATGTATCGCTTTCTGTTTTATTTCAGGATTATTGATTTTCAGATCTGTTTTCGTTTTTGAGCAGGAATTCATCGATCGCCTGCTTGAATGTTTCTTTGGGTAATGCACCGGTGGACATCTGGGGCTTTCCTTCCATGGGTACGAAAAGTACCGCCGGGATGCTCCTTATACCAAACACCTGTGCAAGTTCCCTTTCTTTTTGCGTATCTATTTTATATATGTATAATTGACCTTCATATTCCAGTGCCAGTTCTTCCATGATGGGTGCGATAAGCCTGCAGGGCTTACACCAGTCGGCATAAAAGTCGATCACTGCCGGTTTGTCGCCCTCATATATCCAGGTATCTTTATTCTTTTCATAGTTCATGACATGTTCCAGGAAAAGCGCCTTATCAAGGTGGATTGGCTTGCCTTCCTCCATGCTTTTTTCAAGATCCTGCTTTTCTGGGTTGTCTGCTTTCTGAGCCCGGGAACCGGGGGAGTTGCTGCAGCCGATCATAAAAACTGTGGAGAAAATGATCATTGAAAGAAATATGTTCCTCATTATTATACGGGTTTTAAAGATTTTACTTATTAACATCTGCAAATATATAAAACTATTTATTTTAAATCGCTTAAATACCACTTTTTTTTTATCTTTGAAGCAATTATTGTTCCAAAAGACAGTTTGTCAGGTTATGCTGGAATTTTTATCTTCCCTTGAACCGGAAAATTTTCATGCCCGGTTTGATGATCCGGATAAGTGCTATGCTTTTCTTGCAAAGGAAAAGTGGCGCGATGGTTTTGTTTGCCGCAATTGCGGGCATACGAATTATTGCCGGGGGAGGACCCCTTATTCACGAAGGTGTACCCGGTGTAAAAAGGAGGAATCGGTTAAAGCGCATACAATTTTTCACCATTGCAGGATCCCCATTTGCGAGGCTTTAGAGATCGTTTATCAGGTGTGCCATAATCCCGGGATATCTTCGTATCGTTTATCGGAGCGCATGCACAAAAGGCAGATGACCTGCTGGAAACTCAAGAAGAAAGTAATGGACTGCCTTGAGCGCCGGGGGCTTGTCAATAAATAAGTATTTTTTTGAATTGGGTCGTTTGTCCGGTTATTTTTAAAATATACAGGCCCTTTGTGATCCCTTCCGTGTGAAAGGCGACCGTATTTTTCCCTGCCGTTGTTGTATGCAACCGTTCCCTTATCAGGCTGCCGTTCAGACTTAGCAATTGCAGGTTCACATGCCGGGGCTCCGGTGAAAAAAGCTCAATGAAGCATGTGTTTTTTGCCGGGTTCGGGTAAACCTCAATGCCGGAAGCATCGGCGGATTGTTCTAAACCGACGTTCCCGCTTCTGTAGCAAGCTTTCCATCCCGGAGCGGTTACCGTGTAATTTGAATGGAAGGTAACAAACATTTTTCCACTGGGGGATGTAACCGGACCAGGCAGGGGGCCACCGCTGTAATCCCCGGAGTATGCGGCCAGCAGCTCTTGTGTTTCAAGGTCGTAGACCTTGACAACATCAACGCTGTCTTCGGTATGAAAAGACAGGAATTCCAGCGTCAGGGAGGTTGCATCCGGGGGATCGATGCGCCACATGCAGGCCGAATTGTTATGATAGTTTTCCGGTCCGCTGCCGTCCGACAGGGTATCGGCGGGTTGGTTCAACACGTTCATGCCGCTGCAGTATACCGGAAGCTCTGAAGACCAGGATGCCAGCCAGCCACTGTGGCTTGTCGCTGTGCCGGTTTCAAAAGTGAGAAATAGTTTTCCCCCGGTGGAGGTGAGGTTGCCGGGTATTTCATTACCGCTGAACGTACCGATTGCGGGTGCTGAGGCATCTGCCCCGTCGTAAACGGTCAGGATATCCTGAATGCCCGTGCTGAATTTTACGAAAGAAAGGGTAATGGTCTCTACGGAATCTTCAGGATCAATGAGCCATTCGCATGATAAATTGTCAGCATAATCATACAGGGGCCCGCTGCCATCATCAATGGTCCCGTCAGTGGAGGTGAGTGTTTTCAATCCCTGGCAGGAATAGGGATAGGTGTAAAGGTTGGTATCCGGGACCGCGTTTATGATCACCTCCTGTGCATTATTGAAATTGGAACCTCCGGGGTTCAGGTTGTCTGTATAGAAGTAGCCGTTGAATGAACCGCTCCATCCCCAGTTGAAATGATAATAGTCCGGATCCTGGTATCCGTCGCACACGAACGCGTGGCCGCTGACATTGGGCACGGACCATCCGGCATAATACAAGGGAATGTCCCTGTTTAGATGTGATACAAGCAAGCTGTCCCAATCCATGCCGGTACTGTCGCGATAAACGTATTGTGTTTCCGGGGAATATTTGAAGTATGTCCTGAGGGAAAAGGCAGCCTTATGATTGTACATTCCGGATCCGTTGGGGCCATAGACCATATCCACGGAAATGCCAAGGTGGTTCAGCAATTGTGCGGTGGGCGGATTGCTTTTTATGAGGAACAGGGGCATCTCGTCCCATGAATATACGGAATTGCCAAAGTTGGCCGATAAAGTTCCATACGGTGGACAGGAATAGGAATAAGCGCCGGTACCGGAAGGCGGAAAGCGGAAATAATTCATAACACCGCCCATGGCCGTGGCTACGCATCCTGCATAACAATGTCCACCGGGTCCCCCGTTATCGGGCGGGCACATTTCGTTATAATACAATCCCTGGTCCCAGGTAGTGGTGAGCAACGGTTCAACTTCCCGGCCACTGAAAACGCTGAGGCCTTCAGGGCCCTTTGATTTCAGCCTGGACCAGGCTGCCTTGCGCTCCTGTGTTTGCGGAACGGGGTGGTGGATCTGGTAATGGATTTGACGCGCGTAGCTGTCCAGCCATCCGGAAAAAGCGGGTGGCGGGTCTGACAGGTCTATGTTGCCGTTGAAGGAGTAAGCCAGGACCGGTGCCGAAAGCCTGGTGGCCGGCACGATCACAAATCCTCCGCCCTTTATGTTGAACACATACATGACCGGTGTCCCTTGCTGATACAGGGTTTTATAAAGCAGGGGATGGATGTCCCTGTGTGCGACCGCTTTTTTCAAGCTGCACCGCTCGTAAAAGAAATTTGCGGAAATGTTTTCGGCGGTTTCCCGGGAAACGTTTTGGCAATGGAGGCTCAGGGTCCATAAGATCCCGGAAGTGATCAGTGCGGCAGGCCGGAAAATTTTCATGCTAAAGCAGGTTTGTTTTGATAAAATTACAAAAAAAAGAGGTTGCTTCACAATGGAGAAGCAACCTCTTTTGATGAATTATCCAAAGAGCATTTATTGTATCACCACTTTTTTGGTCTGTATTCCCTGTTCACCGGATAAGCTGAGGATGTAAACACCTTTGGCCATTTCGCCCAGGTCGATGTGGTGGTCGAAGATGCCGGTGAAGGCATCGTAATGTTCTTCATACACCGCATTTCCTGTCATGGTCATCAGTTTGACATGAATGGATTGTGTATTGTTTATGGAAAAGCTGATGTTAAGTTCCTCCCTTGCCGGGTTCGGGTAAACCGCCAGGTTCTCGAAGGGGTTGTTTTCAGATACCCCTACGTTGTCGATTTCATAATAGATCTCCCATCCCGGCCCGTTGATGCTGGAATTGGTGCTCCAGGTGAGGAAAGCACTTCCGCTGGTTATTTCAATGGGGTCCGGCAGGTCCGGTCCGGAGAAAACACCCACAGAGGTGGTTCCGTCATATATTTCGAGTTTATCTTTGTCGGGTTCCGTATCAAACTCATTGAAATAGATGGTGATCTGATTGGCAAATTCCGGTTCGATTTTCCACATGCAGGTAGCCCCGTTATTATAATAGAAGTTGCCGCTGCCGTCGTCAAAGGTGCCGGATACATCGGTGAGCTCTGTCATGCCCAGGCACCATTGCGGTGCGGTGGTTTCAAATTCTGCAAAGAAACCTTTGCCTGTGCCGCTGCCATCGGTTTCGAATGTGATCAGCATCTGGTTTCCCGTAGAAAGGATGTTTAAAGGCAAGGTGGAGCCGGTAAATTCACCCAGTAACGGATCGGCATCTGTGGCACCATCATATGCCCTGAGATAGTCCCCACTGGCAAGATCAAATTCAGTAAACGACACGGTGATATTCGTGATGCTGTCCTCTGGCGTTTGCGGGTCAATGAGCCAACTGGCATTCTGATTGTCAAGGTAATTGTCGATGGGACCGCTGCCATCGGTAAAAGATCCTGAGGGTTGGTAAATGGTATCGGCACCGGTGGCGTGATAGGGGTAGTCCGGGTCGCTGGGATAGAAATTATGGACGCATGCCTGGCTTATGTAATAGCCACCAACATTGTTCAGTGTATAGAATCCGTTTGAATACCCGCTCCATCCAAAATTAAAGTGGAACTCGTCCCCCTGATATCCGTCGCATAGAAATGCATGACATCCGGAGGTGGAGCAACCTGAATAATAGAGGGGACGGCTCTGGTCCAGGTCTGTTTTCAGGAGGTTTATCCATCCCTGTTGTGAAAAATTGCTTTTTTCTTTATAGTGGGCATCGTTGTACCGCCAGAAATAAGCAAGCCGGTTGGGAACCATTGCACTTTGGGATCCGGAACCGGCGGGACCGTAATTCATGTTCACGGATACGCCGCAGTGATACTGGAGTTCGGCAATGGGCACGGGGTTGTAGTTATCGATGCTGTTTTGCATTCCATCCCACTGGTAGAAGGTTTCTTCAAAATCAACGCAAAGTTCACCGTATTGCGGGTCGGGGGTGTAGCAATGGTCGTTGGTACCATTGACAGGATACCGGTAATAATACATGATCATGGACATGGCCGTTGCAACGCATCCTGCCAGGCAATGGCCTCCCGGTCCTGCAGGGTCCGGAGGGCATAACTGATTGTACGGATTGTTCTGGTCCCAGGTAATATGGTCTGCCAGCGGATCAACATCGCGGTTGTCTTTCATGGTGTTCAGGTTGCCTGGGTTGCTGGTCAGCAAATGGTCCCATTCGGCGGATGTGGCTTCATCGGCCTGAATATCCTTTTCCCTGATGTGACCGATCATATCGGCATATCCCTGCATAAAACTTGCATATACATGGGCCACATTGTCTTTTGGGAATTCCTCATGAAAGGAATAACCGATCACCGGTGTATAAGCATCATCTCCTGAAACGATGACAAAACCGCCGTTGGAAATATCAAAAGCATAATATACAGGCAATCCGTTTTCTTTTCTCACGAATGTGTTTATGATCTGCACCTGGTCATAGGCAATGCCTTCTTCATATTGGTTCATGCGTTCAAAATACAGGTTTACAGCTACTTTCCTGGCATCATCCAGCCTTACTTCTTTTGCAAAACTGCCCGGAAGCAATAAGATGATGGAGAGAATGGTGAAAAATAATTTTGTTTTCATGGTTTTCCTTTTGTTGGTTTATTCAAATTCGGAGCAAATATATGAAAGATCGGTGAACGGATGCCCATATATTGTGTTTTTTACATTTAACTCCGATAATCTGGGTTGAATCAGCATGCTTGAAAAAAATACGTCAGGATCCCGGCATCGGAGCAATGAAGCATGCCCATCCGTATAGATGACATCTTGGGCATTCCAATGGTTGCTTAATTTACCATTCTTTTGCCGCTTAGGCTTGATGCCCATTGTGGAATTTATTAATTTCGCCAATCAAAATCATTCCATATGGCATTGCTCATAAAAAACATACGGGAATTATTGCTTGCCGGAGAGGATATGGGCGGTAAAGCATGCGGGCGGGCTATGGCACAGTTGCCGGCAGTACGTGATGGTTTTTTATTCATTCGTGATGGATCCATTGATGATTATGGCACAATGCAGGAGATGGATCCGGGCTATGCCCGTATCCCGGGCCTGGAAACCATCGATGCTGCGGATAAAATGGTGTTGCCTGCCTGGTGTGATTCCCATACCCATTTGGTCTTTCCTGAAAGCCGTGAAGCTGAATATATTGATAAGATCCGCGGACTGAGTTACGAGGATATTGCCAAAAGGGGCGGGGGCATATTGAATTCTTCCCGTAAAATGCATCAGGCCGGCGAGGAGGAGCTTTTCAGGGATGCCATGGAACGCCTTCATGAGATCATGTCTTACGGCACGGGTGCCGTGGAGATCAAAAGCGGTTACGGGTTAAATACGGAAGATGAAATGAAGATGCTGCGGGTTATCCGTCGACTGAAGGAAAATTCTCCCCTATCCATACGTTCTACATTCCTGGGGGCCCATGCCATTCCCATGGAATACAAAAAGGATCCGCGTGCTTACGTGGATCTCATCATCGCTGAGATGATCCCCCGCGTTGCGGCTGAAGGCCTGGCGGATTTTATCGATGTGTTTTGTGACCGGGGGTTTTTTAGTGCGGAGGATACGGACCGCATCCTGAATGCCGGGTTAAAGCATGGGCTCCGGCCCAAAATACATGCCAACGAGCTGGATTACTCCGGGGGCATACAAGTGGGTGTGAAATATGATGCACTATCCGTCGACCACCTGGAATATACCGGCAGGGAAGAGATCGATGCATTGTTGGGATCTCAGACCATGCCAACCCTGTTGCCGGGTGCTTCCTTTTTTCTGGGCATGCCGTATGCCCCGGCCCGGAAAATGATCGATGCGGGTTTGCCGGTTGCTTTGGCCAGCGATTTCAATCCGGGATCTTCACCCTCGGGCAATATGCAGTTGATCCTTTCCATGGGCAGCATACTATACCGGATGCTTCCGGAGGAAGCCCTTTATGCGGTTACCTTGAACGGTGCTTATGCCATGGACCTGCATGAACGCCTGGGCACCATCAGCCGGGGCAAAAAGGCCAATGTGCTGATCACAAAACGCATTCCGACGTATTCCTATTTGCCTTATGCATACGGCAGCAACAAGATAGAAACCGTGATCCTCAATGGCCGCATTGAAACAACCAACAAGTAATAAATCCTAAATACGTAAACGTATGAAGCAATTGATCGAATGTGTCCCCAACTTCAGTGAAGGAAAAGACATGGGGGTAATAAAGCAGATAACCGCCGAAATTGAAAGTGTTGAAGGAGTCAGATTGTTGGACGTAGATCCGGGAGCGGCTACCAACCGTACGGTCGTGACTTTCGTGGGGGAACCTGAACCAGTGATGGAGGCTGCTTTCAGGGCGGTCAGGAAAGCCGGGGAGGTCATCGATATGACCAGGCATAAAGGGGAGCATCCCAGGATGGGTGCCACGGACGTATGCCCGCTGGTCCCGGTTGCCGGCATTACCATGGAAGAAACGGTGGAATATGCCCGTCAACTTGCTGAGCGACTTGGGAATCAGCTGAACATCCCTGTTTTCTGCTATGAAAATGCCGCTTTCAGTAAAGAACGGCAGAACCTCGCCACGATACGTGCAGGAGAATATGAAGGAATGCCGGATAAATTGAAGGATCCGGCCTGGAAGCCGGATTTCGGGCCGGCGGAATTCAATCCGAAGACGGGTGTGACGGCAGTGGGTGCCCGGGATTTTCTGGTAGCGTTCAACATCAATCTGAACACTACTTCCACACGCCGGGCCAATGCCGTGGCTTTTGATGTGCGTGAGCGCGGCAGGGCCAAGCGGGAGGGCCATCCGATCACAGGCAAGATCGTCCGGGATGAAAAAGGCAAACCGGTCATGATCCCCGGTTCCTTAAAAGCTGTGAAAGGGATCGGCTGGTTCATTGAGGAATACGGCATTGCACAGATATCCATGAACCTTACAAATATCGGCATAACACCTGTGCATGTGGCATTTGACGAAGTTTGTAAAAAAGCGGAAGCACGTGGACTGCGTGTGACCGGCTCTGAGCTGGTGGGGCTGATCCCGCTGAAAGCCATGCTGGATGCAGGGCGGTATTTCCTGAAAAAGCAAAAACGTTCCCTCGGCGTATCGGAGCAGGAGCTGATCAAGATCGCCGTCCGGTCCATGGGATTGGATGACCTGAAACCATTCAGGGCCGGGGAGAAAATAATTGAGTATATGATCAGGGACGATTCCGGTGATAAACTGGTGGACATGACCCTGGCCGGTTTTGCCGATGAGACCGCTTCGGAATCCCCTGCTCCGGGTGGCGGTTCCATTTCTGCTTATGCCGGGGCCCTGGGCGTTTCCCTCGGCACCATGGTTGCGAACCTTTCATCCCATAAAAGAGGATGGGATGAACGATGGGAAGAATTTTCCCGCTGGGCTGAAAAAGGACAAGCACTCAAGGATGCACTGATCTTTCTGGTGGATGAGGATACCCGGGCCTTCAATAAGATCATGTCGGCTTACGGCCTTCCGAAATCCAACGACCAGGAAAAAGCCCTGCGTCATGATGCCATACAGGAAGCATCCAGGTATGCCATGGAGATCCCTTTCCGGGTTATGGAAAAAGCATATGAATCCATGGAGGTGATGCAGGCTATGGCAGAGACCGGACTGCAGGCTTCCGTTTCGGATGCCGGGGTGGGGGCCTTGTGTGCCCGGACGGCTGTGATGGGGGCTTTTTTGAATGTCAGGATCAATGCTTCCGGGGTGGAAGACAAAACATTTACCTCGGATCTGCTTGAAAGGGGGAGAGAACTGGAAACCAAAGCCCTGCAGAAAGAACAGGAAATATTATCACGCGTGGATCAGAAGATCAAGGAAGATTGACCGGATGCCGGCTTTTTTTTAAAGAACGTTTTTTATTCAAAACATGGCTTGTTATGATAAAGCATATTGTAATGATCAAACTGAAAAAGTTTGACAGCGAGGAAGAAAAACAATCCGTAGCCGATAACCTGCGGGGAAAACTGGAACACCTGGTGGATACGATAGCCGACCTTCATTCCATGGAAGTGGGCATGAATATCGTGAACAGGCCTTCTGCCTACGATCTTGTTTTGACGGCCAAGTTTGATGATCTGAAGGGCCTGGACCGCTACCGGCAACATATGGATCATATTGAAGTCCTGAATTATCTGTTTGAGAATACCGATAAGACCGCTGTGGTTGATTACGAAGTATAAACCACAGGAATGAATGGCTATGAATCTTTTGAACTGGAATCTTCCTGTTTCCCCTGCCTGTTCTCATGAAACTGGTTTTCGAGGAAATCCTTGAGTTTTGCCGGTGGTACGCGGAGGGTTAACTGGCCTTCCTT
>JAGYMZ010000060.1 GCA_018400295.1 Bacteroidales bacterium
CTTCAAAAGTAAATTCTTCCAGGGCACAGATGGAATCGTTGGGGGTAATGTTAAAGTCCGGATCGGGAAGGGGATGTACCTCCACCGTATAGACCACGGTATCTGAACAGCCATCGTCGTTTGTAACAACCAGGGTAATGTCATACAAACCATCCGTGTCATAGAAATGTGTAATATTCTGCCCTGTATTTGCAGTCCCGTCCCCCAGGTTCCAGTCCCACGAAGTAATCGTTGTCGTTGAGGAAGCATCCAGGGATATGATTTCATTTTTACAGATGGAGTCCGGGGGTGTGATGGTAAAATCCGCTTCGGGACCGTCGAAAACGGTCAGGGTCATGGTAGAAGTATCGTTGGAGCAAGGCAGGATGCCGTAAGCGACAAGTGTGAGAGGAATATCGCCCAGTTCACCGGTTCCCGGAGTATAAACGGGACGAAGCTGGGTTGCATCATCGAATGTACCGGTCCCGCCGGACCACCGCAGGGAATCATAGCTGGATGCCTGGGGCAGGGTTGCCGATGTATTGAAATCAAAGCTGTAATATTCGCAAATGGCCTCATCGGATCCGGCGTCAGCCGTGGCAGGCTCAATGACCACCAGCTCATGCAAGGTAGTATCCGTACAAACCGTCAGGGTAACCATATAGGTCCCGGAAGTATCATACGCATGGGTAACATTCTTACCTGTTGCCGTATTGCCATCGCCAAAATCCCAGTCCCAGGGGGTAAATGTCACATCTCCATTGCCATTGAAATCAATGGAATCGGTCAGGCAGGCCGGGTTGGGGCTCATGGTGAAATCCACGTCCACATGCACCACCTCACGTTGTTTGATCACCGTATCGGTACAGCCGGCCTCATTGGTCACCACCAGGGTAATGGTATAATTCGCCGGGGCGTCGTAACTGTGGACCACAACCTGGCCCAAGCCGTTATTGCCGTCGCCGAAATCCCAGTCCCATTCCAGGATACTGGTACCGGAGGTATCGGTCCCGCTGAAGGTGATTTCTTCCTGCACACAGCTGGTATCGTTCGGAGCCATGGTAAAATCGGCCGCAGGTATGGTATCGATGCTCAGGGTCATGGTGGAAGTATCGTTGCCGCAAGGGGTATTCCCGTATGCAATGAGGGAAAGCTGCACATCACCCAATTCCCCGGGGGCGGGGTAATAAACCGGTACCACCAGGGAAGGATCATTAAACGAGCCGCTTCCCCCAAACCAGTATACCGAATCATAATCGGCCGCATCAGGGATATCGGTGGAGAACGAAAAATCAAAGAAAGATCCCGCACAGGCGGACTCATCCGACCCCGCATAAGCGTATGGCTCCGGCACCATGGTCAGGTATACCGAATCGGTATCGGAGCATGTCACATTTGTCACGGTAACACTATACCATCCGGTGTGACTGGGTGTGATAACCTGGGTAGTGTCGCCGGTATTCCACAGGTACTGTTCAAATCCCGGCCCCGCATCAAAATATGCCGTATTGACCCCGTTATCGCACACGGTCGTATCTGGGCCCAGTTCGACCTCCGGTGTGGGTATCACGGTAATGACGACAGAATCCGTATAGGAATTCCCCAGGGTATCGAATATGGTAACGTAATAAATGGTTGTAGTGTCCGGCGCGACCGGGTCTACAGGATTCAGTACATTCGGGCCGGGGTTGTTGCCATAATCCCAGTACACATTTTGGTTATTCGAGCAAAAGATCTTCACTTCATCCAGCCCCCAGGTATCGTTATTCTGTTGGTTTTCAAACTGTATAAAGCGAAAGCGTGTGGCCGCAGTCTCCGCAGGGGCAGGAATGGGGCAGGAATATTGATGCCACCAATACACACTGTTGGTATCGTACCGCTCCGGTGAATGAATCCCTCCCTGGGGATTATGGCCGATCGGGGGCCAATAACCTCCTGTGCCTTCAACATCTGTAACAAAGGGAGGGTCGGCCGTATTCGGCCCCTGGGGATACAATCCGGTATCCGGGAAGTTAACCCAGTTTACACCATCATCCACTGAATATTGCAGGTTAACCCCTTCGCCGTATAAGTCCGGATCTTCACATGCACCGGAAGATGAGTTTCGTTGCCTTCCATACCGCATCCAGAATTTCACATAACAGTATCCTACGGTTATATCAAAAGTATCTGTAATGATGCTCCTTTCCGATGCCGCATTTGGTCCGATCCACAGGTATGGGCCATTGGGACCGGGTCCGGGCCTGTATTCGATCTCACTGGGAGGGGATTCGCAACTGAATTCAGGAAACGTTGGATTGGCATTGGCAGAACTCCATCCAACCCCCAGTCCGCCCTCGAACCCATTGTTCATAAAAAAGTCACAGGATCCATCGGAACGAAGATAAACACTATCGCCAAGACAAATAATTGTATCATTATTGGGGGAAGTAATGTCAATTTCGCAGGGATTTGCCTGCCCAAGAACAACATCGGCCAAAAGCGTGAATACCGGTAATAAAAGTAGTGTTCGTAATTTCATCTTTATCAAGACAATTGTTTGCGAAGTATGGATGCGTAACCATAGCCGTCATTGAACCCGTAAAGCTAATAAAAACTTACCATCCAATGCATTAATGCTTCCATATTTAAATTGCATGTGCGCAATTCAGAACAGGTTTAAATAAAGGAAGGAAGCAGACAGCTTTGTAATATCATCGACCCATTGAACATAATGCGCATGCAGCTGTTTGTATCTCTACAAAGTTAGTTATGATCAAGCGAATATACCAGCCATTCATCCTGATATTATTTTTATCTCCCGCCATCTTTGCCGGGAAGGCCAAAAGCGAACTGCCAAAAAAGGGCGTGATCAGGGGCGAAGTCCGGGAATCCCGTGAATCCGTTCCTGTGGAATATGCAAACGTGGTCCTTTATGATCTTCAGGACTCAACGATGATCACCGGGGGAATTACCGGTCCGGAAGGAAATTTTGTACTGGAGCATATCCCTCACGGAGAATATTATATAACCATCCATTTTATTGGCTTTAAGAAAGAATCCATCAGGGGGCTGAAGATATCCGGGGACAACCACAGGATAGATCTGGGAACCATCCGGCTGCATCCCGATGCAGTTGACCTGGATGCGGCAAGCATTGTGGCTGAGAAAATGAGCATTGAATACAAACTGGACCGGAAGGTTGTGAACGTGGACAAGGACATATCTTCGGCAGGGTCCTCCGCCGTGGAAGTCCTTGAAAAAATACCTTCCGTCAGGGTAGACATAGAAGGCAATGTTTCCCTCCGCGGCAGTTCAAGCTTCACCGTGCTGATCGATGGAAAACCCAGTGTATTGGAGGGAAGTGATGCACTTCAGCAAATTCCTGCACACACCATTGAAAACATTGAGATCATCACCAATCCCTCGGCCAAATACGATCCGGACGGTACTTCGGGGATCATCAACGTTAAACTGAAGAAAGACAAGCTCAGGGGCTTCAGCGGATTGGCCGAAGCATCCGCGGGTACCGGTGACAAATATTCCTCAGATGTTTACCTGAACTACCAGAATTCAAAAATGGCTTTTTTTGGAAGCGTGCGCTGGAATGACCGACGGTATCCCGGAAACCAGTTGACTGTTCGCGAAACGTACGGAGAAGACACGACCTGGATCCGGCGCAGTGAATCAGAGCGGGCCTGGATGAGAAGCGGCTGGAATGCGGAAGCAGGAATGGATTACTCCATCACCGACCGTTCGACCATCAGTGTTGGCGGGAAATACGGAAATTACAGTTTTGGAATGGACAATTTCGGAAAAGTGCATGAATATACATTGCCTTCCTCATCATCTGTATTTTTCCGCGATGAAAATATCATGCGCTGGAACAGGGATTATTACAGTCTGAATGCAAATTTCAGGCATGCGTTCCTCCGGGAAGGCCATAATCTCAATATCATGGCCTTTTATTCCGGAAGGGACGGGACCCAGGAACAGGACAAGAAAGAAATACCCACCGATCCTTACTGGAATGTTGTGGAAGGCGATCCGCTCATGCTCAGATCTGCAGAAGAGGGCCCTTCAACCCATTACAGGATGGAGGCCGATTATGTAAGGCCCATACTTGAAAAAGGCAAATTTGAAGCAGGTTATCATTTTCGAATAAATAACCGCAACGAACGTTATTTTCTGGAAAACTATGATTTTGACCAGGGCACATGGACAGAGGATGAAAAATATTCCAAAAACACCGATTTTACCAGAAACATCCATGCATTATACGGCATGTTCAGTCATGAGATCAAGGATTTTGAGTACCAGTTCGGCTTGCGCGGCGAATATACCTACCGTGACATTTCTACCAGCAATACAGGAGAAACGGCCGTGGTTGACCGCTTTGATTATTTCCCCACCGTTCATTTTTCAAGAAGCCTGAAGGAAAAAAATCATTTCATGGCCAGCTACAGCAGGCGGATAAACAGGCCGCGGGGATGGTACCTTGAACCTTTTGAAACATACGTAGACGAAGGTTCCCGCCGCATTGGCAATCCCGGGCTCCTGCCGGAATATACCAACTCGTTCGAGCTGGGTTATTTGCGAACCCTGCCGGAAGGGAACGTATCCTTAGAAACCTATTACCGGTTAACAAAAAACAAGATCACATCCATACAGTATTTCGATGAATCTGCGGGGCTGATCTACCGTACCTACGACAATTTAAACAACGACCAGGCCCTGGGATTTGAGAGCGCAGCACAATACGATGTTGCCCGGTGGCTTGATATAAACCTGTCCGCCACGTGGTATCACTATCAGATCGAAGACCGCACGGAAGCAGGAGAGATCCGCTCCAGCAACAACTGGGACGGAAGACTGATCACTACCTTCAAACTCCCGACCAGTACACGTTTCCAGGTAAACCTGGCATATGACAGTCCGACAGTCACTGCCCAGGGCCGGAGCGAGGGATCCTGGTATACGGATGTTACCGTACGGCAGGATCTTTTCGACAAGAACTTATCCGCCACCCTGAAAATCTCGGATATCTTTGCCAGCCGTAGCAGGGAATCCTACACGCAGACGAGCGATCTTTACATCTACGAATACCGCGACCGGGAATCCAGGGTATTAACCCTGACCATAAGCTACCGGCTGAATAACTTTAAGAAAGAACCCGGGAATTTCGAAGGCGAAACTATAGAAATGTAGGCCAGGCCGGCACATCAACTGCGATTTTTTTTCTTCAGGTGTGGTGCCCATAAGCACCGGCCATTTCATCTGGGACATGACACAACCTGCAGCCATTCTTCGGAGGAGTGTCCGGTGAACAAGAACATGGGGTTTAGTTGTTGTATAGAAGCAGTTTCCTAATTCACCGGAATTTTTTTTGCCAAAGGTTAAAAATTCCTAAAAAACAAGATGCCATGTCAACGATATTGATCACCGGAGCCAACGGGAACCTGGGCAGGCCCGTGGTGGAGCGCCTGCTCAAAGAACATTATAAGATCATATCCATATCTGGAAAAAAGGGCAACCGGGTGGTACCTTCCCATGAAAGACTGGAAAACCTGACCCTGGACCTTATGGATGAAAAAAAATCCAGTGCGTTTGCCAATTCCCTGATAAAAAGGGAACCCGGGCTCAAGGCCGCCGTATTGCTGGTTGGAGGGTTCGCCCCCGGGAGCATGCAGGATACGGACCAGTCACTGATCGAAAAAATGATCCAATTGAATTTCTATACTGCATTTAACCTGGTCAAACCCCTTTTGGCCCGCTTCAGTGAAAGAGTAGCGGGGGGCCGTTTTGTCCTGATCGGGGCCCGGCCCCCGCTGAAACCGGCAGAAGGCAAAAACCTGGTGGCCTATACCCTGAGCAAAACGCTCATTTTCCAGCTGGCGGACATCATCAATGCCGAAGGCAAAGGCAAGGACATATCCGCCACGGTCGTCGTGCCCTCGGTCATTGACACGCAGATCAACCGGAAGGCCATGCCGGATGCCGACCATACCGCCTGGGTCCCACCGGAAAAGATCGCCGAAGCCATTGCCTTCATCCTCTCTGATGCCGGGAGCATGCTCAGGGATACCATCATCAGAATGTATAACCGGAGCTGACGGAATAAAAAAAAAGGCTGTCTTCTTTTGCTTATGAGACAGCCCTTTTTTTACTGGCCATTCCGGATGTTGCTTGCACGATAGCCTTCAGGAAGGCGGGCAGGCACCATCGACAAGTATTTCCTACCGGATCTTCACAAATATCTTCTGCACCGAAGCGCCGTCTTCACCGCGCATGCTAAGGGTATAAAGCCCTTCAGGCAGTCCGCCGGTATCTATCCGGATGACCTTGTCGCCGGACGGGATATTCTCTTCTACCTGATATACCACCTTGCCCAGTTGGTTCAGTATACGCAGGGAGAAACGCTGTTCCTGTTCCATGCGTATCTCTACCTGTAAGATATCCCGGGCCGGATTGGGGTACACGCGGATCTTTCCGGAAAGAAATTCTTCAATTCCCGTACAATCATCGATATTCACTTCAAAATCTCCGGTCGTTTCAGAACACCCGTCTGAATCCGTTTCCGTAACTGCAAGGATACCGGTACCGGGCTCTCCCCATTCAACGGTAACCTGATGTGTCCCGGCCCCGCTGATAATAATGCCCCCGCTTACGTCCCATACATAGGAGCTTCCGGTATTTTCTTCCGTGGAATAATCTGCGGTTTCACCATCACAAACAAGCGTAAGCCCTGAAATATCGGGAGAGGGAACATCCATGACGTAGGTTTGAAAAGCATCTGATACCGGTCCGGTACCGCATTCATTCTCCCCTTCCACGGTGATGAGCGATGCTCCCGTATATCCGTCTTCCCATTCCACGGTGGCTTCCTCGCCATTGGGGGTGATCACGCCGGCTTCCGGCGGATCCAGGTACCAGGCATAGGTATCGGCATGCCCGGCACCTTCTGTGGCATACGAAGCCGGTTCATTATTACAAGCATTTTCCGGTCCGGTTGGTGTAGCAGGCTGTTCCGGAGATTCAAGCATATGGATCCATGCATTGCCAGTCATGCTATTGCTGCATACATCTGTAAAAGCGATCACGGTGTAAATGCCCTCCGCGGTTTGATGGCCAAAATTCAACGTATCCCCTGTGCCGGGAAGAATGGTTCCGGTCGGTTCCCCTTCAAGGTATAGTTCATAATCCGTGTCCATCTCCGAGTTGAATACCTTCACTTCGATCCCGGGATCGCCTTCGCAATATCCACCGCCCTGGGAGATCTGATAAGCAACCGGGGTATGATTGAGTTCAGCGGTGAACTCATTGGAATACACGCCATCCCCACATTCGTTCTCTGCCCTTACCTTAACAATGTATGCCCCGGTCCAGCCACTCGCAGCGTGGAAGGTGCCGGTGGTTCCGCTACCACTCATATAACCGGCATCGTCCGGCTCAACAACCCAGTTGTAAGAGGAAGCATAGGTTACCGGATCGGTCGTATACTCAAACGCACCTCCTTCGCATGTGCCAGCAGGGCCGGCAGGGGTATTTGCCTGGGCCGGCACGGATTTGACCAGGACATAATCCGTATAAAGTGCGGTATCGGTAACAGTCCCGTCGCTCACGATGAGTTCAGCATCATATTCCCCGTGGGTATTGTAGGTTACTACGGGGTTCTCATCAGAGGAGGTAGCCGGATCGCCCCCTTCGAAGTTCCAGGTCCTGGAAGTAATGTCGCCCATGGAATTGTCAAAATATTGCACGGTATACGTTTCACAGGTAACCGTATCGCTCGAGCTGAAATATGCCGTAGCCTGAAAGGGCTGCAGGTCGTTAAGGGCGATCTTATCCCCCTGAAGCACCTCTTTCGAGCTGTTGTCCTGAATAAATGCAACCAGTTCGATCTCATCCGTATCCCAGGAGGGATCCAGGGTAAACTGCAGGCTCAACTCAAGTTCAGTACTGCCGGAAAAACTAATGGCCGTACCATTTTGATCGGGAACCATCTCCCGGCAAACATAGTTGGCTTCAGACACGATGCCCCATGAAACCGGAAACCCAGATTCGGTAATGACGAGATGGGCTACAAGGTTTGAAAGCGGGGAGCCGTTGACCTGTTCAAGGTCGAGGACAATATCGTAGGTCAGGCCCGAGGAATTCTCGCCGAAGATATCTATGGTATAGTCGCATGGGATGGCATTGCGCTGATTGACCTTTGGCAAATATGTCGGATACATACTGGAAGAAGAACTTCCTCCCAGAACACTTATAACACCATCAAATCTTACATCAGGAATGCCCGAGATGGAATAATAGCTCATACGGGCGGAGGAATACGCATTGGCAAACTGGTCAGTTTTGTGATAAGCAATTACTGCCACGTTGTGACCATTGGCGATCAGGTCGTCAGCTCCTAGTGCTGCGCCCGGACAATAGCCTCAACCAAGGCTTGTACCCTGCTCATGGACGACCATTTCGCGGGGCACCTGCTGGGAAAAAGTAAACAAGGCAATTGCTGCCAGGGTAAGGGTAAAAAATATTTTCTTCATAGTGCTCAATTTTTTTTAATGATTGTCAGCAAATATAATTAAAAATACAATTATTTAAATACATGGTTTCATAAAATTTTGCAACAAATACATCTAACACGGGAAGTCAATGGATCTTAAGTTTCCACGATCAGGGGACGGGCTCCCTGTTCCATTACTTCCCCGATCATGGAAGATTCCGGATATCTGCCGTTTTTCAATTCTTCCAGCACAAGGTCCGCATATTTCCCCGGGCATACCATCAAAATCCCTCCGGAAGTCTGGGCATCCACCAAAAACATTTTTGAATTATACCCGAGGTCCGGAGCACAGGCACATTCCTTTTCAACAAAATCCAGGTTACGGAAGGCAGCTCCCGGAATACAGCCCAGTTCGATCAGATCGTGTACCTCCGGAA
>JAGYMZ010000061.1 GCA_018400295.1 Bacteroidales bacterium
GATCTCCTCCTTGCGCTTTGGGTGCTCTGCCGCCTCGAACAGGTCATAACGGTTATTGATGCAGAGGCCGGTATGGATGATTGAACAAACCAATCATCTTGTTGTTAGGTTGATGATTGGAGGGAAATCCCATGAAAACTGCCTTTATAACCGGATCTACCGATGGCATCGGTAAGCAGACTGCCATTGCACTTGCTGAGCAAAATTACCGGGTCATTGTCCATGGACGCAACCGGCGCAAGGTAATGGTTACCCGTGAGGAGATCACGAAATTAACGGGGAACGGCAACATCTTGTCCTGCGTTGGCGACCTGTCCTCCTTGAAGTCGGTCCGTAAAATTTCTGAGGAAATTCACCGATCCGTTGATGTGATTGATGTCCTGATCAACAATGCCGGTGTTTTCAACCGGAAGCACAGGTTTTCCAGGGATGGGATTGAACTCACCTTTGCTGTGAACCATGTGGCTGTGTTTGCTCTGACCTTGTTGTTGCTCGACCTTGTCAGGAACGCCCCGCAGGGTCGCATCATAAATGTTGCTTCAATTGCCCATGGAAACAGTCCGAAGATCGATTTCACCAGTCTGATAGAGGTCAATTCTTATATGGATTACAGTGCCTATTCACTGTCCAAGCTGGCGAATGTCTTTTTCACCTATGCGCTGTCGGAACGGCTGAAGGATGAGCCCATAACCGTTAACTGCCTGCATCCGGGTGTGATCTCCACAAAGTTGTTAGACAATGGATTTGGCATCAGCGGGGCTCCGGTGGAAGAGGGGGCGCAAACATCCGTGCATGTTGCCGTGCATCCCGATTTTTCCCATGTTAGCGGTGCGTTTTTAACCAACAGGAAGGTTGTGGGATCTTCGCCATTTTCTTACGATAAAGGCATACGAAAAAATTTGTGGTCCCTCAGCGAGGAATTGACCGGTATCCGGTTTTCAGATTTTGCGTAGTTTTGCCTGATATGATAACCCCTTGAACATTCGAGATGAAAAAATTACCGGTTGCGCTTCTGGCCTTCATGCTATTGCCTGTATTTCTGATAGCCCAGGTCTCCGTGGAAATCACGTCCGGAGAACTTGAAGAACATGTACGTTATTTGGCTTCCGATGAGTTGATGGGAAGAAAAGCCGGGACCCGCGGCGATACGCTTGCGGCCGGATACATCCGTTCCCAATTTGAGCACGCCGGATTGCAGCTTTTGGAAAGCGATGGATATCAATATTTTGACGTGGTAACGGACGTAGCCCTGGGGCAAACAAACCGTCTGCAGTATGAAGGGATCGCCTGGGAAGCAGGGGAGGATTTCATCCCCTATGCTTTTTCAGCTGCGGATGTGCTTACGGCCCCTGCCGTTTTTGCCGGATTCGGCCTGCAGGTTCAAAACGATACCCTGGAATGGGATGACTATAAAACGATCGATGCAAAAGGCCGTTGGGTGATCCTTCTGAGTGGATTTCCGGATCCGGACCAGGACCAAAGTGCTTTTGCCGGTATTTCCGGTATCCGGGACAAGGTCATTGCAGCCAGGGACCAGGGTGCGGCAGGCGTCATCGTTGTTTCCGGTGAACAATGGGATCCCGGCGACCGGCTTCCTTCCCTTTATTTTGACAAGGCAGGCGGAAATACAGGGATCCCGGTGATCCATGTAAAACGCCATGTGGCGGACACCATCATTTCCGGAACCGGCCATACCCTGGCGCAGTTGGAAGCGCGCATCCTGGACCAGGACATTCCCTTTTCATTTGCGATTCCCGGCGAGGTAACGGCAGCAACCGATATCCATAAGGTGCATGCAACAACCCGGAATGTTATAGCCATGGTTCCGGGAAGTGACCCGGAACTCCGTAAAGAATACCTGGTGGTTGGTGCCCATTATGACCATTTGGGCATGGGCGGACCGGGTTCGGGTTCACGGAACCCCGATACCCTGGTTGTTCATAATGGGGCCGATGATAATGCCTCTGGGGTGAGCGGGATCATAGAGATCGCTGAAAACCTTTCCCTGAGGGACAACAGGCCAAAGCGGAGCATTGTATTCGTGGCTTTCGGGGCGGAAGAGATGGGTTTGCTGGGTTCCGGATATTTCGTGGAAAACCCGCCGGTCCCCCTGGAACAGATCCAGGCCATGATCAATTTTGATATGATCGGCCGGCTGGACCCGGAAAAAAGATCCGTTATGGTGGGGGGCACGGGCACTTCCGTTCAGGGTGCGGGGATCCTTGACCGGTTGCAGGAAGGAACAGCGCTCGTTTTGTCCTATTCCCCGGAGGGTTACGGCCCTTCCGATCATGCAGTCTTTTATGGCGAGAACATTCCTGTGTTTTTTTTCAATACAGGGGTCCATTCCGATTACCACACGATGCATGACGATGCCGGATTATTGAACTATGAGGGGCAGGCAGAGGTTTCAGCGTTTGCCTGCCGGCTGATAGCGGAACTCGCCAGCCGGGAAGAGAACCTGATCTTTACCGAGGCAGGCCCCCGGAAGAAGGTAAGCAATTACCGCCAGTTGAAGGTAACCCTGGGCATCATGCCTGATTTTACGGATTCTTCCGGTGATGGACTGGGCGTAGGGGGGGTCCGGGAAGATGGCCCGGCGGATGCCGGAGGGATGAAAAAAGGAGACCTGATCACTGCCCTGGATGGCAAGCCCGTGCACAACATATACGAATACATGAACCGGCTGAAAAAACTCGAACCCGGGCAGATCATTACCGTGGACATCCTGCGTGACGGTGAGAAAAAAGTGTTGATCGTACAGCTTTGATTTCCGGATCTGCCGTGTGTGCATGAAAAATGGGATCTGTTAAAAACCCATTCAGCCGGTTATCCGGATCATATCGCCTGGTTGAATGTGATAAAATAATTCGCCAGGAAGTTCCATACCGTTACAACCCCTATGGCGATCAATTTGGAAAAGTAAAAATTCCATTTCAGGCGGCTCACAATGAGCCACAGGATCGCATTGTTAAGGACCAGTCCGATGAGTGAGATCGCAATGAACTCCGTGTACTCCAAAACTATTTCAGGATTTTCGCTTTCAAAGGTCCAGATGCGGTTCAGAATGTAATTGGAGCTTGCGGCCAGCGTGAAACCAATGGAGTTGGCTACATATTTCTGGATCTTCACGATCTCTTTAAATAAATATGTAAACCCGTAATCCACCAGTAGTCCGGAAAACCCAACAGCGGCGAATTTCAGGAATGTCAATAAAAACGATTTGGTAAGGAATTCAAGCATGCAGCCGTGTTAAATCAGCGTGCAAATATACATCGTAACCATGAACCATCCTATTCCGGGTATGTGCATTCTGTGCATTCCGCGTTCGGAATGCTATTATGCAGCCTGGGGCCTGCGGTTCTGTTCTGTTCCCGTCTTTCTATTCTGCGGTCACGTCCAGTGAAATTTCCACGCTAATGTCCTTATGCAGATCAATGCTGGCTTTGTGTGTGCCCACTTCCTTGATGGATTCGCCATCCACAGCAATGTTCTTCCTGTCAATGTCCAGGCGGTGCTGATCTTTTAGTGCCTGTGAGATCTGGATCGCGTTCACACTGCCGAAGATCTTACCGGAAGTACCTGCTTTGGCACCAATTTTCAGTGTAATGCCGTCCAGTGCTTTTGCCAGGGTCTCTGCTTCCTTGCGGATCTTATCCTCTTTGTATGCTTTTTGCCGCTTGACTTCCTCATGGACCTTTTTGGCGGATGCGGTTGCCAGAATGGCCATGCCTTTGGGGATAAGATAATTCCTGGCGTATCCTTCCTTAACCTTTACCAGGTCATTTTTATAGCCAAGGTTGGGTATATCTTGTTTCAAAATTATTTCCATGGTGTTTCTCCTTACTTTAACAGGTCTGCTACATAAGGCATTAAGGCAAGGTGTCTTGCTCTTTTAATGGCCTGTGAAACTTTCTTCTGGTACTTGGTGGATGTGCCGGTGATCCTTCTGGGCAGGATTTTCCCCTGTTCATTAACAAACTTGAGGAGGAAATCCGCGTCCTTGTAATCGATGTATTTTATCTTATTTTTTCTGAAGCGGCAATATTTTTTCTTTTTGGTATCGACCGCTATCGGGGTCAAATATTTTATTTCTGAACTGTTTGCCATAATGCTGATGTTTTATTTGGTTTCTTCCTGTTCCTGTTCTTTTTTTTCTTTTGCTTTTCTGCGTTTTTTTTCATTGTAAGCCACGGCGTGTTTATCCAGCTTTACCGTTAAGAAGCGGATGATCCGTTCGTCGCGCCTGATTGTAACCTCGAGCTTGTCTATCAATTCGCCATCGGTTTTGAATTCGATCAGGTGGTAGAAACCCGTTGATTTTTTCTGAATGGGATATGCCAGTTTTCGCAGGCCCCAATTCTCTTCGTGTACTATCTCAGCACCATTGTTTTTCAGGTAGCCCCTGAATTTATCAACCGTTTCCCTCATCTGGGCTTCAGACAAGACGGGAGTTGCAATGAAAACGGTTTCATACTGATTTGTCATACGTTTAATAATTTTGTATTTAAATGGTTAATTTTTTAAAAGCGTGTGCAAAGGTAGAGATTTATTTTAATTATTCAAAGACTTTCATATTCAGCTTTTTTGGGTTTTTTAGCGCCGGATGCCTGGCGCAATATGAACCATCCCAGGATGCCTGCCACAATAGAGGCGGTAAAAATGCCCAGTTTGGCAATTTTTAAAAGCGGGTCGCCGGCAAATGCCAGGGAATTTATGAAGAGGGACATCGTAAAGCCGATTCCTGCGAGAAACCCGGCACCGGTAATATGTTTCCAGGTAGTGTCCGGGGGAAGGGAGGTCATTTTCAACTTAACACCCAGCCAGGAAAAAAGAAGGATGCCCAGCGGCTTACCAATGACGAGGCCTGCGATAATGCCGAGGGAAACGGAATTTATTACCGGATCGCCCATGAAAAAATCAAATTTCAGGCCTGCATTGGCGAATGCAAAAAGGGGCATAATAAAAAAGATCACCCAGGGCCTGAGATTGTGTTCTATTCTTTGCATTGGGGATTCAGCCTGGTGACAGGTAACTTCGATGGTTTGCAAGATCTCCTGTTGTGTCTGGTTTTCCACCAGATCGTTTTCCGGCCGGCAGGATTTTTTAAATCTGTGCATGAAAAAGTTCATTTTCCGGATGAATTCGGTGGCATTGATCTTGGTGCCGGAAGGAATGGTTATGGCTAAAAGGACTCCGGCCACCGTTGTATGTACGCCCAATTTGAGAAAAGCCACCCAGAGGGCCAGTCCAAGAATAATAAATGGCAGGGGATGCCTTATGCCGATCCCGTTTGCTGCCATCAGGAGTATGAAAATGATGGCGCCAAATGCCAGGTAGATCAGGTTGATGTCTGAAGAATAAAAAAAGGCGATCACGAGCACGGCCCCGAGGTCGTCTGCAATGGCAAGGGCAGTAAGAAATATTTTCAATGAAAGGGGCACTCTTTTTCCGATCAGCATCAGGATCCCCAGGGCAAAAGCTATATCCGTGGCCATGGGAATGCCCCATCCCCTGATGCCTGCCGGGTTGCCGAGGTTGAAAGAAGCATAGAGCAATGCCGGGACAAGCATTCCGCCAAATGCTGCCATGATCGGAAAGGAAGCTGTTTTCAGGGAACTGAGCTCGCCCACCATAATTTCCCTTTTAATTTCCAGTCCGACAAAAAAGAAAAAGATGGCCATGAGTCCGTCATTTATCCACAATATGACAGGCTTATCCAGTTGGACCTTGCTGTAGCCTATTTTTATATGGGTGTTCCAGAAGGAAAAATACGCATCGGACAATGGGGAATTGGCCAGTATGATGGCCAGGATGCTGGCAACGACAAGTAAAATTCCGCTGGAGGCTTCCGCTTTAAAGAATTGCTCAAAGGGCTGGAAGATTTTATCTACGATTTTTTTTTCTCCGGGACTTGTTTTCGTGTAAAAAGTTGCCATGGTATCATGTTTTGTTCCTGATCAGTTCGGTGCATATAAATTCCGCTGCCCGGCCGTCACCGAATATGGGTGGGAATGTGGTTTCTTCTGAACGGGTGGACAATTCGCGGAATGCATGTATGATCTTGTTTTCATCTGCATCGGTGAGGATCCCGGCCTCCTGTTCCACGATCTCTTTCCATTCTGTTTCCCGGCGCAGGATGATGCACGGCTTGCGAAAAAAATACGCTTCTTTTTGCACGCCCCCGGAATCCGTCATGATCATCTTTGCATTTTTTTCAAGCATGATCATATCCAGGAAAGGAACGGGTTCTGTGATGCGGATCAATGCATGCTTCGTTAATGCATCGTAGGTGTCATTGCCTGTATGACCGGTCAGGACGCCGGATGTCCGGGGGTGCAGAGGCAGTATGACTGGCAGCCGGCTTTCTTCAGCGATGCGGATAATGCCCCGGAAAATAGATGTCAGCCGTTGAGGGTTGTCTGTATTGTTGTCCCGGTGTATGGTTCCCAGGATAAATTTTCCGGGTTCCAGTTCATATTTTTCCAGGATGCCGGACCGTTCCCTGGCAATGCCGGCAAAATAAAGGCTGTTGTCATACATGATATCCCCGCAGTGGTATATCTTAGGGTTGTCAATGGTGTGGGGCGGGGCCGTATCCGCCCGGAACCCCTCACGTTTGAGGTTGTTAAATCCTGTCATGGTAGGAGAGAAGAGCAGGGTGGAGGCATGGTCACAGGTTATCCGGTTGATCTCCTCGGGCATGTATTTATTGAAAGAACGCAATCCTGCCTCTATGTGTACCACCGGGATATGCAGTTTGGCCCCCGCCACGGCGCCGGCCAGTGTGGAATTGGTATCGCCGTATAATATGAGGTAATCCGGTTTTTCATGGATCAGCGCATCCTCTATGCCGGCGATCATGGCGGCCGTTTGTTTTCCATGCGTTCCGGAGCCCACATTCAGGTTGTGGTCGGGTTCCGGGATGCCCAGTTCATGAAAGAAGACCCCCGACATGTTGTTGTCATAATGTTGTCCTGTATGGAGTATGATTTCCCGGAGGGAATCGTGGAAATGGGTCCGGATGGCTCTGCTCAGCGCAGCCGCTTTGATGATTTGTGGCCGTGCGCCAATGACTGTCAGGATCTTCAACATATTTGCCCTTTTTGATCTACCGGTGTAATGCATAAAATTCAAAAAATATATACCGATTCGGAACAGGTTTGCAATGATTGACCGTATGCTTCAATCGGTATAAAGGATCTAACAGAAAAATGCCTTGCATTTTTTGTAAGATCCAGTATACATGCCCTGCAGAATGATCCCTGAAATTGATCAGGAACTGCAATTATAATATATTTTCGTCTGCGAAGCTAAAATAACTGTTTTCTGCGACAATGACATGATCCAGTACATCAATGTCCATTACTTTTCCTGCATTGACCAGTTTTTTTGTAAGGCGTATGTCGGAATCGCTGGGCTTCACATTTCCGGAGGGGTGGTTATGGCACAAAATTATGGATGCTGCGTGGTTTTCAAGGGCTTTTTTAAATATTTTCCTGGGATCGGCAACCGTTCCGGAAAGGCCGCCTTCACTGATGTATATTTTCCGGATCACCTTGTTTGCCCGGTTCAGAAGAATGGTCCAGAACTGTTCGTAATTCCTGTCGTTCAGTGTGCTTTTCATCATATCGTAAACATCCCTGCTGCACATGATGTTTTTTCGCTGAAGGGCTTCCCAGGAATTTTTGCGGCTGGCCAGTTCAAGTGCGGCAATGATCTTTACCGCTTTGGCTTTGCCTACCCCTTTGAATTTCATAAGATCCTGCAATGAAAGTCTGGATATTTCATGCAAATTGCCTTTGTTCGAACCGAGTATTTTTTTGGCAAGATCGACGGCCGTTTCCGATTTGCTTCCCGTACCGAGGAGGATGGCGAAAAGTTCCGTCAGGCTTAAATGTTTTCTGCCGTTATTGAGCAGTTTTTCACGGGGCCGGTCTTCTTCAGCCCATTGTTTGATCGTATTGGACGGGTCGTATTTTTTCATTGGGGACGGTATTTATTCATTAATCCCCAAAAACAAAAAAAGTCTCAGCTTTGCCGAGACTTTTTTATCTTGAATGATTGAGCCTTATCAGGTCATCTTTTGGTATTGCTTGTGGATCTTCGACTTCAGGTTACTCGCTTTGTTCTTATGTATGATCTGTTTTGCAGCCAGCTTGTCGATCATGGAAAGGATCCCCGATAATTTTTCTTCGGCTTCTTTTTTATCTTTCAGGTTCCTGAAATTTTGTAAAGCATTGCGCATGGTTTTAGCATGGTACCGGTTTCTTTTCCTGCGGGTTTCCGTCTGCCGTATTCTTTTTAATGCTGATTTATGATTTGCCATGGATTCCGTGTTTAATATTCTGCCTGAAAATTTAAGGCTGCAAAGATAAAGAAAATTTTCAAATCCACAAATTATTGGACGATAATTGAAGGAGGTGTTGTTTGTTTAGGCGTTGGTCAATGGATGCCGGGTCCACATAAAGGCTGGCGCGATGCCTACCTGGAAACCGGCCGGCCGCCGGACATCTGCTTTGAATACGTGTATGAATTTGCAGCCCGCTTCGGAAAGATCATCTTCGAATGAAGTTTTTGCATTCCCTGTTTTTGCGTTCCGGCGGTTTTGATGCAATGTCCGGAGGCATCCATGATGGACAGGCTGAAAGCCCTGGCCTCATCCGAAGGGCTGTTATTTGGATTGTGCGACTATACGATATAACGATTTGATGCAAGTCGGTAC
>JAGYMZ010000062.1 GCA_018400295.1 Bacteroidales bacterium
GGTTGCGACCCATTCGATGAAACTTTTCCCGGACCTGAGGATTGGATATTTTAACCAGACACTGGATAAGGAAACCGGGTTTGAAGGCTGGGTCTTTGGCCTGAATTTCCCGTTGTGGTTCTGGAGTGATGCCGGCAAGATACAGGCATCACAACTTGATAAGCGCATAGCCGAAAACGAGTTTTACCTGCAGGAGCGAAGCGTTAGGTTCCAAAAGGAACGTTTGATGCAGGAGTTGATTAAAAAGGCGAATTTTCTGGAGTATTTTGAGAAAGATGCCCTGGAACAGGCTGCATTTATAAAACAGCATGCCATGACGAGTTTTCGTAACGGGGAGATCAGTTATCTTGAATTTATCCAATTAGTTTCTGAAGCCCTGGATATCCGGCTCGAATATCTGGATGCCATGCATGATTATAACCGGACCATCCTGGAAATTGCCGGTCATACAGGTACGTTGAATTTCATTAATACAAAGGGGAAATGAAAAATTACAATGTCCACATCGTCGTATTGTTACTGTTTGCATTTGCTGCCTGTAACCGTTCAACCAATGATGCAAAAGAAGCCGGTGTGAAGGATCAGCAGCGTGATGGACGGCTTATGCTTACCGCTGCCCAGTTTGAAAACGCGGGCATACAATTCGGCAGTATTGAAAAACAGTTGCTGTCGTTGGATGTCCATGCAAAAGGACGGATCAAAGTCCCACACAATGCCAAAGCGATCATGGCTTCACCGGTGGGTGGCACGGTCCATAAGCTTAAGGTGATGTTGGGCAACCGGGTCGGGAAAGGTGATCCTCTTGCCGTTATACATTCCCCGGATTTCATCACATTGCAAAAGGATTTTCTGGTTGCCAAAAGTCGCTTGAATCTGTTGGAACTGGACTTCGAACGGCAGAAGTCCCTGAAAACCAAAGAAGCCGTATCTGAGAAAATATACCAGAAGGCCAGGTCTGAATTTTTTCAGACACAGGCCCTGTTCAATGCCCTCGGAAAAAGGCTGGATATGCTTAACGTTGCTGTGGACGAGCTTACCGCGGATAATTTAAAAAGTGTATATGTACTGAAAAGTCCCATTAACGGTTATGTAGACGAAATATATTTATATGTGGGGCAGTTCGTGGAATGCAATGATGAGCTTTTTAGCATCATCAACCGGCAGACCCTGTATATTGAGCTGGATGTTTTTGAAAAGGATATCATGAAAGTATTGCCGGGGCAGCGCGTCACATTCAGCCTGGCAAACCTTGATTCGGACACATACGAAGCCAGCATCAAAAGCATTTCCGGATCGGTGGTTAGAAATGCCAAAGTCATGCGTGTGCTGGCCGGTTTTGATAATTCAGGGATCGATCTGCTCCCGGGCATGTTCGTTTCTTCCACAATCCATACACGTGAGGGTTATCTGGATGCTTTGCCGGAGAATGCCCTCCTTTTTGATGGCAATGAAGAGCATTACATATTTTATTCGTTGCCTTTCTGGAATAACGATACGGCATATTATTTCAATACCGCCCGGGTGAAACCGGGATTTGCGGAAGATGGATATGCTCAGGTCACCCTGCTTGACAGCATCCCTGAAGAAGCAAAAATTGTTGTGCAGGGCGGATATTACCTGAAATCGGAAACGATGAAGGAGGAATAATGCAACGCTGATGTATATGTTTTTCAAAAGCTCGCCAGCGAAATGTTCAACTGCAGAACCGGGCAGCATCAGGGAAAGGAATTGCCCGTCAAGGTGTTGTCGCATTGCTGAAAAAGGCGGGAGCTGGCAGGTCATCAGATGATGGTGTGAACATGGGCGCATTTTAAAAGGGAAAAGATGGACATTACTTCAGAAACCGTATTGCTGGCATTTGGGTTGACCATATTTGCGGGATTATCCACAGGTATTGGCTCAGGCCTCGCTTTTTTTGCCAAACAGACCAATACCAAATTTCTGGCTTTGGCGCTGGGGTTTTCGGCGGGAGTCATGATCTATGTTTCTTTTGTTGAGATCTTTGCAAAGGCCCGGGATGAATTGTCCGGTGTTTATGGGCATACCGGAGGTTTCTGGTACACAAGCGCCGCTTTTTTCGGTGGCATATTGGTTATTGCCATTATCGATAAGCTTGTACCTTCCTATGAAAACCCTCATGAGATAAGAATGGTGGAAGATATTGACCGTACGGTGCCGGCTTCTGAAAACAGCGGCAAATTGCTGCGTATGGGACTTTTTACGGCCCTGGCCATTGCCATACATAATTTTCCGGAAGGGCTGGCCACGTTTACTGCTGCGCTCACTGATCCCAAACTTGGTGTTGCCATTGCCGTTGCAATTGCCATACACAATATCCCGGAAGGCATTGCTGTGTCGGTACCTGTATATTATGCAACGGGGAGCAGGAAAAAGGCTTTCTGGTATTCTTTTGCTTCCGGGTTGGCCGAGCCCGTTGGTGCTGTCGTTGGGTACCTGATCCTGATGCCATTTTTGAGCCCGGCGGTATTCGGGATGCTTTTTGCAGCCGTAGCCGGCATCATGGTCTTCATTTCCATTGACGAACTCCTGCCGGCAGCGCGGGAATACGGGGAGCATCACCTGTCCATTTACGGATTGATCGCAGGCATGTTGGTGATGGCTTTCAGTTTGTTAATGCTGGCTTAAAACCGGGGGAATGAAGGACATCATTGCCTTTTTATCAGTGCCGGTTTTTTCAAGGTGCCCGCCGGATCAAAACAAGCGGGTTCAAACAAAATATAATACCGGATTGTTGTTTAACCAAGGTAACAAAATACACGATCATGGCAAAAATTGGCATATTTTACGGATCATCCACGGGGAATACCGAACTGGTTGCCGAAAAGATCCGGGAAGCATTTGGCAAAGACAAGGCCGACCTGCTTAATGTAGATGAAGCATCGGTTGATGATGTCCTCAGATACACCTATCTGGTATTCGGGACCTCCACCTGGGGAGTTGGCGATATGCAGGATGACTGGGAGGATTTTGCAGAAGAATTGAAAGAGGCCGATCTGAAAGGCAGGAAGATTGCCTTATTCGGTGTTGGGGACCAGGATACTTACCCGGAAAGTTTTGCAGATGGTATGGGTACATTGTATGCCCGCCTGAAAAAATCCGGTGCCGGATTTGTTGGGGAATGGCCGGTGGATGGATATATCTTTGATGATTCCAATGCCCTGAAAGGTAAAAAATTCGTGGGCCTGCCCCTGGACCTCGACAATCAGGATGACCTTACCGATGAGCGGATAAAGAAATGGGTGGGACAGCTTAAAAAGATATTTAAATAAAGCAAAAAGGGCTGCCTGAAGGCAGCCCTTTTCTATGAACCTAACTGTTTTAATCATCATCAATTAGCGCATCTGGTGTTACGAGATTTCTATAGTTCTGGCAGGTTTGGGTATTGCTTCTTCTTTCTTTGGCAAATTGACCTTCAGTATCCCATTCTTATACACTGCCTTAATGTTATCCGTGTTGATCGTTTCAGGAAGTGAGAATGAACGGCAGAAGTTACTGTAGTCAAACTCCATCCTGTTGTAATTATTGTCTTCGTCTTTCTTTTCTATTCCGGCAGAAATGGTCAGCAGGTTTTTGTCAAGGTCAATATTGAAATCATTTTTGCTTAATCCCGGAACTGCCAGTTCAATGCTGAACGCATCTTCTTTTTCACGAACATTTGCTGAAGGTTTGCTGTAACAACGCTGAGGGCTGTCTTCATAGTTCCTGCTCAGCATCTCGTTTAACACCGGGTGGTTTGTCCATCTTACAAGTGTCATGATCAATTCCTCCTATATTTTTATTTATTATTTGCTTACATCACATTGGTCAACTTCTGTGCCAATGCCAATTCTGTTGTGGCGACTGACTTATATGAGACAAAATGGCATATGTTTGGTTTTGTATATGAAAAAATGTCAGCTTACAGGTGCTCTGGTTACCTGGTGTCCTAATTTTTGACAGAAAAGTCCTATTTTAGCCATCAATTTAATCCATGATGATCATTCTATGGACCAAATGAGAAAAGTGATCCGTGATTATCCTGCGGCCCGCTGGGGCGTCCTGGTCCTGGTAGCATTTGTGCAGGCGGCCAATTATTATTTTTATGACGCCATATCTCCGTTGAAACGCACCCTGGAGGAAAGTTTCGGATTTTCTTCCACAGATTTCGGACTTTTCGTTTCCTTTTATTCAGTACCCAATACTTTTTTGTTGATGGCTGTGCTGGGCGGGATCATTCTGGACAAGCTCGGCATACGCCGCACGGGATCGCTGTTTATCGGGTTGATGGCTGCCGGGGGGCTTATCACCGCCTATGGGGCCAGTCTCATATACACCTCTGGCGGCCCCATGTATGATTTCATGGGTTCGTTTGCTCCTTCCTATTCCCCGGAATTGAAAATGATGTTGCTGGGCCGTTTCTTTTTCGGCCTGGGTGCAGAAACGAGCATTGTAGTGATCAGCAAGATCATTGTGAAGTGGTTCAAAGGCAAAGAACTGGCGCTTGCTTTCGGGACCAAGATCGGCATTGCCCGGGCGGGATCCTGGGCGGCTTTCTATTTTTCGCCCATCATAAAGGATATTGCCCCCCACTGGACCCTGGCGGTTTGGTTTGCTGCTGTGTTGCTTTGTGTGGGATTATTGGCCTTTTTGTTCTACTTAATACTTGATATCAAGCTGGATAGGCAAAGAGAGCGGGATGTCAAAGGTTCCACCGCCGGGAGCGACTTTAGTTTGGGGGATTTTAAAAAATTGCTCTCCAACCGTTCATTTATATATATTACCTTATTATGCGTTACTTTTTATTCTGCGGTTTTTCCGTTTCAGTCTTTTTCCGCCGATTTCTTCCTGAATAAATTCAGCCTGAGTGAACAGGAAAGCGGCGTTATGGCTTCTTACCTGTCCCTGGGCACCTTATTCTGTACGCCGCTCTTTGGTTTTCTGGTCGATCGCTATGGTCGCAGCGGAACGCTTATGGTTTTCGGATCCCTCTTACTGGTGATCATTCATTTGATCCTGGCCCTGACCTATGTTAACCCGGTCGTACCCATGATCCTGCTTGGTGTGGCTTTTTCCCTGGTCCCCGCAGCCATGTGGCCCGCAGTGGCCAAGATCGTTTCAGAGAAACGGATCGGGACCGCATACGGTGCCATGTTCTCTATTCAGAATCTGGGTTTATGGGCTTTCCCGATACTTATTGGCGTTGTGCTGGATGTCACCAATCCGGGCATTACCGAAGAAGTGATAAAGGGCGGGGACTATACCTACAATTATACCTGGGCTGTGCTTATGCTGGCCGGACTTGGTGTTCTGGGCCTGTTCTTTGCATTCCTTTTGAAAAAGGAGGATAAGAAAAGCGGATACGGACTGGAACTGCCATCCAATAAAAATGCGGACAATTCTGAATAGGAGCCGGGGCATGATACTGTCAGGCAAATTTTGTACATAAAAATGGTTAGATTTGCCTGATAAATACCCGATGTGATGAGCCCATGCAAACGTTTAAACAAGCTGCTGATCTTTTCATGCACTGTTTTTATCCTTCCCTTTTCGGCCTGCACCGATCTGCTGGATGAAGAAATGAAGAAAAACAAAGAGACCGTCCGTTTTTATATTGAAGAAAAATGGAACAGGTTCGACACGACCGGGTTGGATACCCTTATTGCCAGGAACGGAACATGGTCGCTGGGTGCTGAGGAACGCCCGTGGGGACTGGAGAAAGAGAAAGCGGCCCTGATGCTTTGGAAGAAGCATTACCCGGGATTGAACCATACGATCGAGCATATATTTGCAGAAGGGGATCGTGTTGTCGTACGCCTTACATACGCCCGGCCTCCTTTTGATACGGTCAACCTGAGCCGCAAAGCCCGGAAGAAAATGAAGATCAACGAAATGAAGATCTTCCGCCTAAAAAACTCCCGGATCATCGAGATGTGGTCGGAGTATGATATGTACAAGGTGATCGAAAAAAAGGAAATGGAAGAATGAAGGCCCCATGTTCTGCGATCTGGTTTCCCGGGGGGCGTGATGTATTATCCGCAGTGGAAAAAGCGCTGGACCAATTTTAAGATCTCTTCTTCGTTATCCCCGATCTCTTCACGCAGATGCTGGTCGTTGAAGCTTTTCAGGTATTCGGTGATCCAGTTGAGCAAACCTTCCGGGAACACACCGTATTTTGTATAGATATATTTCTGTTTTTCCAGTTTAGCGGAAGATTCAAAACAGGATGAAGGAAGCTGGTCAAGTTCAGCCAGCTTATCTTTGTGTTCCTCATCAAAGATATTCACATCCACATAGGTTTTCTTTGCATATTCCAGGGGATCTTTCATTTCGAAGCCATGACGTGCTGCAACCGTAAGTCCGGCCATAAGCAGGTATATATCGGCTGAGCCGTCCGGGCATCTGAACTCCACGGTTTGCCGTTCCGTAAGGTCCCCCTGGAAGGGTTTTTCATGCGGATTGATCTGTGTGATCAAATCTTTGTTCAGGGACCAGCCCAGGGGCACCCTTACCAGCACAGAACGGTTGCGGTCGCCCCAGCAGATGTTGGTGGGTGCTTCCTGGTGCGGCACCAGTCTGAAATAAGAGGTAGGGTTGATATTTCCAAAGGCCGTGAGCGAAGGTGCCAGGTCGAGGTATCCGGCAATGGCTTTCTTCGCTGTATCGCTAAGCTGTCCGTCTTTCACCATTTGGTTTGTTCCATCTTTCATTAAGCGTGTATGCACATGCAGTCCGCTGCCGGCTTTACCGACAGTGATCTTGGGTGCGAAGGATATGTTCACACCATATTCCTGGGCAAGTGTACGCAGTATCCATTTGGCCACAAGTAGCTGGTCTGCGGCATCTTCTACATTTGTGGGGAGGAATTCAAGTTCGTTTTGTTCGTAGTCGGTGTCTTCCAGACTGAAATTGCCAACCTCAGAGTGACCGTACTTGATCAGTCCGCCGGCCTGCGCAATGGCTTCCATAGCTTCACTGCGCAATTGTTCACCTTTGGTAAAAGGCGTAGATTCATGGTAGCTGCGCTGGTCGGCCGCCTGAAAAAGGGGATCTTTTGGGAAAATGACATAATATTCCAGTTCCCCCATCGCTTCAAAGGTCATGCCGGTGACCTCCCGGAAGGATTGGTGGGCTTTTTTCAGTATATACTCCGGTGCACTTTCCAGCGGATTGCCATTTTTATCAAAATAGGAGCAGAGGATATCAAGGGTGGGTATTTCGTTGAAAGGGTTCAGGAAAGCGGTTTTATACCTTGGGACCACATAAAGATCGCTGGATCCTGCTTCGACAAAGGCGAACAAGCTGGATCCATCCACGCGTTCCCCGTTGGTAAGGATCTCTTCCAGGTGCGCTTTGTTGTTTATTATGAAATTGAGTGTTTTTAACCGCCCGTCCCAGCCCACGTAACGAAAATTGACCATTTCGATGTTGTAATCTTCGCAATATCTTACCAGGTCGTCGCGGGTGAAATCTTTGGCAGGCTTGTTCAGGTATTGAACAAGCGGGTTTGGGTTCATGGCTGTCATGTCGTTCATAGTATCTGTTTTGAGAAATGGATGCCAAACATATAAAAAATTAATGAAAGCGGGGATGAATGTATCATAATTCTCACGGAAACGGTGACCCTTGATCCCGGGTTATATGGTTCAGTCCTTTTTTTCTTTGATTGTCTTCAGGAATTTTTCCAGCAATCTCCGGGCAGCCACGTATGCGCTGATTTTATCTTTCAGGATGGCGTTTTCCATTTGTTCCTTCAGGTCACGGATGGCCGGATCCGAATAGAACATGCTTTTCAGCTCCTCGTCGATGGCTTCGTACATGATGCGGATGGCCTGCCGGTTTCTGTTTTCATAGAAATACCCGTTGTTTTTGGTAAGGGCAATGTAATTCAGGATGGTGTCCCATACTTTGTGTACGCCGGTTTTTTCGACCGAGGAACATGCCCGGACTACCGGGGTCCAGCCTGAGGGGGCGGGGGGGAAGAGGTGCAGGGCCTTTTCGTATTGATTTTTGGCCAGTTCTGCTTTGCGCTTGTTGTCGCCGTCGGCTTTATTGATCACGATGGCGTCGGCCATTTCCATGATGCCGCGTTTAATGCCCTGCAGTTCGTCTCCGGCCCCTGCCAGCATAAGCAGCAGGAAAAAATCCACCATGGCGTGTACGGCCGTTTCGGATTGGCCCACGCCTACCGTTTCCACAAAGATGACATCGTATCCTGCCGCTTCACAAACCGTGATGGCTTCCCGGGTCTTCCGGGCTACCCCGCCCAGAGAACCGGTGCTTGATGAAGGCCGTATGTATGCATTCGGGTCGGAGGCCAGTTCCTCCATACGGGTTTTATCACCCAGGATGCTTCCCTTGGAACGCTGGCTGCTGGGGTCTATGGCCAGGACAGCAATCTTATGTCCTTTGGATGTGAGCTGTTTGCCCAGGGCTTCGATGAACGTACTCTTTCCGACGCCTGGCACCCCGGTGATGCCTATCCTGACAGAATTTCCGGAATGGGGAAGACTTGCGGCAATGATCTCCTGGGCCAGTTCATGGTGTTTGGGGAGGGCGCTTTCGATCAGGGTGATGGCCCGGCTTACGATCATGCGGTTGCCTTGCAGGATGCCATGAATGTATGTGTCCGGGTCCATTTCGGGTGACCGGCTTTTCCGGTAGCGACGGGCAGCGTTTGCATTGATGGAATAAGGCTGTTCAACACCGCCGGTTACTTTCAG
>JAGYMZ010000063.1 GCA_018400295.1 Bacteroidales bacterium
TGAAGGTCAACCCCCGGAGATTGTAACCCATAATGAAAGAAAAGCAAGATTGCCGGATAATTTATTGATACAGCAACGTAAGTCAGGCAAAATCACCATATTGAGTTATTTCAAGGTAGTCATGCTTAATGGCTATGTGTTGTATGAAAGGCCTAAGGTTTCAAAACACAAGTTTTTCTGGGCTCCGGGCAAAAAGGCTGATGGTATTGGTATCATCCGGTATATGGGCAAGCCTAACCGACAGTACCGGGAATTGGAGTATAACGATTTGTGGGTGGATTCTATTTATAGGCTTTTTAAGAATATTTAGTTGAAAGCAGGACGAATTAGTGGATTAAAGAATCTTAAAACGCTTGTTTCTATGTTTATTGCTTATTATTAATATGGTTCACTTTTTTTCCTTTCTTTTTGATCTTCTTCTGAATGAAACATTTATTTTTATCAGATCTGATTCTACTAAAATTACATTTCCATTTCGTCTTATTATCCGTTGAGCATCCTCATGTAATCCTTTTCTTATGTATGTAAGGTGTTTGGCGTTGTCGGATAGAACACTTGTTTGCGGAATAGCTTCCAGCATATCTTCTTTGATCGCTTTCCTTTTCAGTTTTAAAGCGTTAGTTTTACTTACATTTAGCTTCTTGGCCATAAGGCTAATGGAAATGGGAATAAATCCAGGAGTGGTAGATTTTTTGGAAGATTGATTGGCACTTTGCTTATTATTGAGTGCGGCCTTCCGTGATAAATATCTACGCAATGTCCTGGTTGAGTATTTTAGAACAGATGCTATTACAAAACTTTTGCTATATTTTATCTGATTTGTGAATATGAGAGTGGATGTCCTACCACAAATCGTTTCAATTTTCATTACATTTTCAATGCTGCGAAAAAAATAAACACCGCTTTTAGCATTGTAACCTATCCAGTTTTTGTTCTGGAGCTTTTTAAGGTTGGTTTTAATTGTTTTTTCTGTCTTGAATCCAAGTGCTTCAGCAATATAAAACAGATCTTTGCGAGATAGTTTTGCTTTTCCAGGAGTGTATGCTTTTAGAAACAAATAAACTTGAAATGGTGTATAAAACCGATGTTCAGCCACGAATTTTGAAAGAGTGATTGGGATTACAAGATATGGTTTTCCAGCTTTAAACTTCATTGTTTAGATTTAAGAGAATACTTTATTCCTATCCATCATTTTTTCAATGTCTTCTATTGAAAAATATAATGTACCACCTACTTTACTGGCAGTTAACTTTCCATTGATCAAAAGGTTCTGCAAAGTTCCTTTTGAGCAATTTAAAATCTGCCTGGCTTCTTTTGATTTAACCCATTTTTTATTGTAGCTGTATCCTTTTTCAAGATCTTTAAGCCTGTATTCCAACCAATCTTTAAAACGGAGAAGGTCTTTACGTGTGACAAATTCATTAGAATTCATATTGGCAAAATTTAATTATTCTTTTGCAAATATGACTCTCTTTGGTAGTAGAGATGAGTAACTTTTATGTAGAATAGAAAGGGTCTAAAAGTTACTTGTATTCAATAATTGTTGGAGTTCATTTTTTGCGGATGTGATCCGTTTCTTTATGTTGTTTCTGAAGTTAAGTTCGTAATCATAAAGTTTTGGTTTATCATTGTCTTGGTTATCTATTTCATTATCCAATGCAAAGATTTCGTCACGTAGGTCTTTATCGGTCATTCCCTCACTTCTTTTTATTTCATTGAATGTTAATATCCCGTTAAAGTATAGCAAATAACCAATAATTATGAAACGATGTGAATCGAGAGAAATCAATAGTGATTTGAAAATTGAACTATATAAACGAATGGTGATGTGTTTTCTGGCAAGGTCATATTTTTCTTTTATGGGGTTTTTCATCTTTTGAAAACCATCTAAATTTTCTTTAAGCCTTTTAATCCCTATTTTGTCGGATAGGTGGTTAAATAATAATACTCTTATATCATTAATTAAAAGGTTTCCATTTAAATTGAATGTTTCTATGGTAGGTGTGTTTTCGTCTTTGTAAAGCTTTATAGATAATTCATACAAACCATATCCTTTATTGAGTTTTTCAAGAAGAACAATAGCGTTTCTGTAAGTATCTATATGCTTGTCAACTAATCCAGTATCCAGTCTATGAGTTTTATCTAATGTTTTAAATAGGTAGTCAAGGTGGGTGAACTCCAGCAAGAACAGTAGCATATTTAAGCCACTATCACTAATTCCAAACTTCCTTAATTTAATATTAAGTAGATTATAAATCTTCTCATTTGTAAAAAATAATTTTCCACTTTCTTGATTACAAAAACGATAGTCTTTCTTGCGGCTAAATACAAATTTAATTGTTTCCGGTGCAAAGTTTATTGGAAATGTGTTTAGTTCAATATTCATTCTGCGACTTTCTTTGATATTTCATCATTGCCGTTTAACTGACTCTCTAATTTATCCATCTCTGTGCGGATCTTCTGTTCAACAACCTTTGAATAGATTTGAGTGGTCCGGATATTCTTATGTCCAAGCATGTTGCTCACTGTCTCTATACTTACTCCATGAGAGAGTGTCACGGTAGTTGCAAAAGTATGTCTTGCAAGGTGGAAGGTCAGGTTTTTCTTAATGCCACAGATATCTGCAATTTCTTTGAGGTATGCGTTAAGTTTTTGATTGCTGAGTACCGGGAGTAGGGTGTTTTCATTGCTATTCTTTGGGAAATCTTTATATTTATCAATGATAGCTTTGGCAGGGGTAAGTATGGGTATTTTTGAATTTACCCCTGTTTTTTTTCTGTCCCGAAAGATCCAAGGTTTGCCATCAATTCCGATTGCAATGTTGTCTGATGTTAATTGTTGGATATCTACATAGGCAAGCCCGGTATAACATGCAAATACAAATAGGTCCCTGACCAGATCCAAGCGTTGTAGCTGAGTTTTTATGGTCATTATGTCATCTAACTCTTCTTGAGTCAAAATTTCTCTTTTAACCTCTTTTATGGAGGTTTTAAAGCTACGGAAGGGGTCCTTGTCAAGCCAGCCATTATTCAAGGCCAGGTGGATGATCTTCTTAAAATTCTTGATATATTTCATAGTAGTGTTATGATTACACTTCCGTACAGTTTTGAAGTAGTGTTCCAGACTGGTTATGAATTCAAAGGTGAGTTGTCTTAAGGGTAAGTCTTCTTTGTGATAGTTTTCTTTCAGGAAGTTCCTGATATGTCCTTTTGTTGTTTCGTAACGCTTGTAAGTTGCCGGTGCATATTCATCACCTATCCTCTCTTTGATAATGGAGTTGTGATAAGCAAATGCTTCCATCAAAGTTTTGTGTTTGATATCTCTTCCATGGTATTTGTTGAGGATGGCATCTTTAGTTACAGGTATGTCGTTTGCAATCAATTTGGTTTCGATGTTGTTAAGTTTTGTTGTAGTTTCAAGGATCCTGGAATTTATTTCACGTGCTTCTATGGAACCTCCTTTTACACGTTGTGCTTTATGATCCCACCTAACTTTCTCTATATACCTTTTAATAGCAATTTCCCCACGTTGTCCCATGAGTGTAATGCGGCAATAAATAGGATACTTATTTTCTTTTGGTTTTTTATCTGCTCTGAGATAGTAATGGATGGTAAAGGTATTTGTGTTCATTTTGAATCAATTTGAAACAAAGGTATCGATAGATGGTACAAAATGAAACAAATTTTATTAAAAGTTATGAACTTTAGTATTTGTAATAAAATGAAATATAGTGTTTTATGATGTTTAGCGATACCTGGAAGATTGTTTTTGTTCAGGTATCCGAATAGGTATCGCTTACTTTGATTTTGATTGGTTTAATTTGATATCATAAAAACAAAAAATCCTCTTAAATAAAGGATTTTAAGAGGATTTAGTTTTATTTGATCTTTAATTTGTGGAGCTGGAGGGATTCGAACCCTCGTCCAAACAAGGAACAGAGATGCTTTCTACATGCTTAGCTTGTTTTCGGTTGTCGGGAAAGGCCCGGGAGCAAGCACCCAAACCTTACCTTAGCTTCTGAATTCTCATTCTGCCGGCGAAGCAACGGCAGAACCAGCCTGAATTTGCGAGCGCCCTGTGATCCGGCCGGAATCAGGCAGGTCCACCGGCAGGACGTCCCGTCCCGGTCCCTTGGACCGGGATTAAGCCATATCTACTTTACTTCGATTAGGCTGCGAGAGCGAAGTTGTTTTCGCCAGTTATTGTTGTTACAGATGTTCATAACGAGCCTATCTGCAATGCCCGGCATGCTTACACGTCCATTCGCCTTGCTGTCTAATCCAGTCAGCCCCGGTTTCTTATGTGTACGCAATGAACGCGGTGATTCCCCGCGTGTATTCATTCATTTTCAAAGAACAGGTGCATTCTTATCATCACAACATTAATGCCAAAAGGCTTGCAAAATTAGACTTTTTTCGCGAAACCAAAGAATTGAAGGCCTCTTTTATCTTTTATCCTCCCTGCCCCAGCCCCGGCCCGAAGCGTTTTACGTCATCCATGTCAATGGGGGGATCGCACAGGATGGTCAGGCGTTCGATGACGTTCTGCAATTCGCGCACGTTGCCGGTCCAGGGCAGCTTCTTCAGCTCCTCCAGGGCTTCGCCGGTGATATCCATCACGGCCTTGCCCTGTCCGGCACAGGATTTTTCAATAAAATGGCGGGCCAGCACAGGTATGTCTTCTTTGCGCTCGCTCAAAGGAGGCACCGGTATGATGATCACGCCGATGCGATGGTAAAGGTCTTCACGGAAACGGCCCGCCTTGATCTCCGCTTCCATGTCCTTATTGGTGGCCGCAATGACCCGTACATCCACCACAATGTCCTTCTCCCCCCCTACCCGGGTGATCCTGTTTTCCTGCAGCGCCCGCAACACCTTGGCCTGGGCGGAAAGGCTCATGTCTCCGATCTCATCCAGGAAAAGCGTACCGCCGCTGGCTTGCTCGAAATCACCTTTGCGCTGCTTGATGGCAGAAGTAAAAGAACCCTTTTCATGCCCGAAAAGCTGGCTCTCGATCAGCTCTGCCGGTATGGCTGCACAATTGACCTCCACGAACGGGGCCCTGGCCCGGGGACTTTTGTCGTGCAGCCACCGCGCCACCAGCTCCTTACCGGTCCCGCTCTCCCCGGTGATCAACACCCGGGCATTGGTCGGGGCCACCTTTTCGATCATCTCTTTTATCCCTTCCATTTCCCTGGAAGCGCCAATCATCTCGTAGGCCTTGCCCACCTTGCGACGCAGCTTCCGGGTCTCGGTGATCAGGTCGGAGCGGTCCATCGCATTCCGGATGGTAACCAGCAGGCGGTTTAAATCCAGTGGCTTCTCAATATAATCGAAGGCCCCTTTCTTGATGGCCTCAACAGCGGTTTCGATGTTCCCGTGGCCGGAGATCATAATGACCGGAGTGTCGGTCTTGTCCAGGATGCGGTCCAGCACCTCCAGGCCGTCCATTTTCGGCATTTTGATATCCAGCAGGATGGCATCGTATTTCCCTTCGGAAACTTTATCCAGCCCCTCCATGCCGTCGGCCGCCTCATCCACCCCGAACTTTTCGTATTCCAGGATCTCACGCAGGGTGCCGCGTATGCTCCGTTCATCGTCGATCACCAGTACTTTGGGCATAGTTGAAGTTTTATGCCCCAAAGATACGGAATAGATCCATGCCACCAAAACACCATCTCCCCCCTCCGCCCATGCACTCCCCTGCACCCGCACACCATCGATGCATTCGTCTGAAGCCTGTCATGCGTCTTGCAAAAAATCACTACCTTTATCATTCATCTCTATATCTTCAACGCCATGTTTAAGTTCCTCCACTTCACCGCCATCAGCCTCCTCCTTCAGGCGGGGGGTTTTGCCCAAAACAGTACGTTTCCGGTAATAAAAAGCGACAGGTATGAATACCGGTACCCCTGGGCAGGGGGCATGAATGCTTGCCAGTACAATGAAATTGACATCGACCGCGACGGGGTCCGCGACCTGCTGGTTTTCGACCGCATTGGCAACCGCCTGCTCCCCTTCATCAACAGCGGGGTGCCCGGCATGACAGACTACACCTGCAAGCCTGAATATATTTCCCTCTTCCCTGAGATCCGCCATTGGCTGATCCTGGAAGATTATGACCGGGACGGCAGGATGGATATTTTTACTTATAACCCTTCAAATCCGGGCATCATCGTATACCGGAACGTTTCGGATACCGAACTGAAGTTTGAACGGGTGGTCTATCCATACCTGACCTCCCAATATGGCAGCGGACACATAAACATCCTGGTCACGTATGCCGATTTTCCAGCCATCACCGACATAGATAACGACGGAGACCTGGATATTCTGACCTTCTGGGCCCTGGGCTCTTTCGTGGAATATCATAAAAACCAGTCCATGGAAAAATACGGCATACCCGACTCCCTGGATTTTAAGCGGGAGGAATATTGCTGGGGTTACTTCGCCGAAAATGAGGAGTCCAACGAAATATACCTGGATACATGTTTCGGCGCCAAACGGCCCGTGACCGCTCCCGGCATGCCTTCCCGGAACCACCGCCATACGGGATCTACCTTTCTGGTCACCGACCTGGATGCGGATGGCGATAAAGACCTTATACTGGGAGATGTAGATTATCCGAACCTTATCATGCTCGAAAACGGAGGCACACCGGAAGACGCTTACATGATCAGCCAGGACCCCTATTTCCCTTCCAATACCGAAAAAGCATGGATATTCTCCATGCCCTCCGCCCGGATGATCGACGTGAACAACGATGGGTACAGGGATCTGCTGGTATCTCCGTTCGACCCAAACCCTTTTGTCTCGGAAAACTACCGCAGCAGCCTGCTTTATCTTAACAGTGGTGAAAACAACCAACCGGTGTTCAATTATACAACCAAAGGCTTCCTGCAATCGAACATGATCGATCTGGGGTCGGGCAATTATCCGGTTTTTGCCGACCTGGACCAGGACGGGCTGATCGATATCGTGGCGGGGAATTACGGCTATTACGACAGTTCCTGGTACGGCCCCGGCATGTTCCTGCACTCTGAATACACCGGGCGCATCGCCTGGTTCCGTAACATTGGCGATGCAAACCAGCCGGAATTCGATTTTGTCACCGGCGACCTGGCCGGTGTTTCCTCACTGCACTTGACCGGGATTTATGCGGCCCCCGGTGACCTGGACGGGGACGGGCACATAGACCTGGTCATTGGAAGGGAAGACGGCAAGCTGATGTATTACCGGAACACCGGGACAGGCAGCCCCATCCCAGAATTCGAAACGGTTGAAGGAGTGGTGGATGCCATATCGGTCGGGCAGTACAGCACCCCTTGCCTGTACGACCTGAACGGGAACCAGCTTCTGGACCTGGTGGTGGGCGAGAAAAAAGGGAACCTGAATTATTATGAAAATACCGGCACATCGAATGCCCCGGAATTTACATACGTGACCGATAGCCTGGGAAAAGTGAACATATCCGATTATACCGTTTCCAACGATGGATACAGCACCCCTTGCTTTTTCCGGGACAGGGACGGGCGAACCCGGCTCCTGGTCGGGTCTGAGCAGGGTGAGATCTTCCTGTTTACCGGCATTACCGGCAACCTGCAGGGAGAATTCACCGAATCAGACTCCCTGGCGGAACTCATGCAGGCCGCCGGTTTTACAATGCCCAGGGGGTACCGGACCTCCGCCACCATGGGCGATCTGGACGGGGACACTTATCCGGAGCTGGTCATTGGGAACTTTTCGGGAGGCTTTCAGTATTATCCCGGCATTGGCAAGCCCGCGATCAGCGGCATGGATGAAGAAACTGCAGAAGAAGCGCCCTTTTTCACGGTCAGCCCCAACCCGGTCCGGGGAACCCTGACCCTGCATTTCCATCACGGGGAAGCCATCCGGGCCAGGGAGATCAGGGTCTTTTCCGCCCGGGGCCGGGAAGTCTTCCTTGTGAACCACCCTGCATCCAATCCCATACACATCGACCTGACAGGCATCCCGGCCGGCGTATACTGGGTGTCGGTTTTGGGCCCGGAAGGTAAGGTGGGCGGGAGAAAAGTGGTGAAATTGAACGATTAGGCGAGCCAGGGAAACCCAATATATTCAGGTACCCCATGCTTGCGTAACAAACACAAATCTGCATCGGTGTTCCGGATCATTCCTGTAATACCAGTATCCCCTCGCCGTAATCGATCCGGGCATGGTAGCGGACCAGAAGGTCGTTGCCCAGCACGCCGTCGATGCCGGGCATGCCAAGGGTGTCATAGGATTCGTTGATGTGGGAAAGCTCCAAAACACCGCCCCGGTAATTCTCTACGATGAGGCCGTGCAGCTCCAGGGTGAGCAGGCCGGTGACCTCGCTGGGCATGGACCGGGTGCCCAGTCCGACCGACATGCGCCCGGAGCCCTCCAGGCCGACCGCCTCCCTGCCCATCTTCTCCAACAGACGGCTTTTGTCGAAAAGGGTCATGGAAGCCCCCGTATCCAAAACCAGGGTCAGCTCCACCCCCATCAGGCGGGCACGGACAAAAAGATGGTATCCTTCGTCTTCAATGGGAACAATATCCATGGGTATCCTGTATTCCATCATAACAAATAAACGGTATTTAACCCCAGGGTAGAACCCTGGACCCATTTTT
>JAGYMZ010000064.1 GCA_018400295.1 Bacteroidales bacterium
TTCTTTGTCGTCAGGATAATTCAGCGTTTCACCTTTTAGGTTTATGAATTATCCGGGTTGGTATAGAGGCCGGTTATTTTAGATTCCGTCTAAATAATTCCTTATCTTTTAATATTAACTTGCGATATTTTACCTTTGATCTTGGCAAAAAGAGATCATTTATTCTAAACGATTGTTTTTTATCTGACCATTCCTGCCTTTTTGGGGGTGGGACTTCCATCTAATTCACTAATTTTGGTTGTATGAAAGCAAAATTGCACAAGCCCGCAAAAGACTTCAAAGAACGCTACGATCTGATACGTCACCCGGAAAGGATCAGGAGCTCAGACATTATGGAAGGAATATTTACGGGATTAACATATTTTCAATCACCGGATCCTTCCCTGATCGCAGCCAGCGGAAATTTTGACGGCATTGAATGCATCATACTGGGACAGGAAAAGAGAAGAAAAGGCAAGAATAGCAAAGCCACCGGAATGATCAGCGCCGGAGGCCACCAGTTTGTTCTGAAGGTATTGGATGAAGCCGAAAAAAAGCATTTACCGGTCATTTCGTTCATTGACACGTTTGGCGGTGATTCTTCCATGAAATCGGAACTCGGGGGGCAATCCTTTTTGATCTCGGATTGCATCAGCCGCTTTTGCCGCATTGAAACCCCAACCATATCATATGTAATTGGTGAAGGTGGAAGCGGCGGTGCACTGGCCTTACAGGTAGCCGACAAAACCATGATGCTGGAAAATGCTTTATATTCGGTGATCGCTCCGGAAAGTTGCAGCAGGATCATATTCCATAAACGGCTGGCCGCCGGAGAAGACATTGAAGATACGCTGAAAGACTCCCTTGAGGTCCTCAGGCCCGGCTATGAGCATTTGAAAGAGATCGGCATCATTGATGAAGTGCTTGCCGAACCACCCAATGGTGCACACACGGATTATTCTTTCACCATTGATATTATAAGGGAATCGATCGAAGAAACCCTGAAAGATTGGGTCCAGACACGCCGGGGGGGTAAAAAGACCGTAAAACGAAAAATCATCGGTAAGTTATTGCGTGAACGGCGGGAGAAAGTACTTTCATTTGGGATCTTTGAAGACACGATGGATAAGCTTGCCAGAAGAAAAACAAAAAAGACCAAACATCCCCACATCAACAAGATCGACATTGAGCGGGAAGATTTTCATACCATGACACTGATCAAAGCCCACCTGGAAAAGGAAGGGATTGAAGAAACCGAGTTTTTTAAATGTGAAAAAGAATGGGACCCGGAGATCAACCTGTTTCGTGTAGCCGGCGGCTGCGGGTTTGTATCTTTAAAAGCGTATATGAATAATTATTATGCCTGCCCCAAATGCGGCAAAGGAGAATATTTATCTGCCGAAGAGCAAATTGAAAAGATATGCGATAAAAATACGTTCAATGAAATTGAAGGCGACCTGACCATACGCAAGCTGGTCAATAAGGACAGGTATTATTTCGGCAAGTATAAGCATTCCCTGGAAAAGCTGGAGGGCAAATCCTTTTCGAGAGAGTCGCTGGTTACAGGTGCCGCCAAGGTAAACGGTAAGAATGTCGTTGTGGCCATCACCGACCTGGGCTTTATCGGCGGGTCGTTTGGCGCTGCTTTTGGCGAAAAATTCAGGAGGGCGGTAAATTATGCAGCACGGTATAATTTCCCCTTTGTTTCAATTTGTTCTTCCGGGGGGGCCCGCATGAATGAAGGCCCCATGTCGCTGGCCCAGATGGCAAAAATGAACATGTCGCTGCTTGACCTGAAGCGGGAAGGGATCATTTATCTTTCTGTCATCAGCGGTCCGACCACAGGAGGCGCCTATGCCAGCTATGTCACCCAGGGCGACATTATCATAGGTGAAAAAGGCGGCCTGGTTGAATTTGCCGGCCCAAGGGTAGTAACCGGTGCCGGTTTCGAAGTTGACCGAAGGATCGTCATAACGGATAAATTGTATGAAACAAAAAAAATTCAACACCTGGTACACCGCAAAGACCTGAAAAGCATCTTATCCTATTATGTAGATATTTTCTACGAGATCAAATTCCCCGATTCCAGGGAGAGCATAGGCCGCATTCGTGATTTCAGCAAGCAACCTCAACCATTAAGCAAACCGTCCTTTTAAATGCCCGGCTTATTTCCATAACAGTCTATTAACGCTCAACTTGGCCCCTGCCATACATCCTTCGAATGTTTGACCCTGCCAACATATACGCCCTCCTGCCCAGCCGCATCCTCATCCTTGACGGGGCCATGGGTACCCTGCTACAGGAACAAAGGTTTTCCGAAGCGGATTTTCGTGGCAATTGGTTTGCGGAACATCCGAAATCGATGAAGGGAAACTACGATATGCTATCACTGACCCAGCCGGAAACCATACGGAACATCCACCGCTCCTACCTCAGTGCCGGAGCAGATATTATCAGGACCAACACCTTTAATTCCAACCGCATCAGTCAATTGGAATACGGGACAGAAAGGATGGCATATGCACTGAACATATCTTCTGTTTTACTGGCCAGGGAAGTGGTTGATGCATACAAAACACACAATCCGGGAAAGGCCGGGTTTGTAGCCGGTACCATGGGCCCCACCAGTCAAAACGTTTCCCTGTCCGGAGAAAACGATCGCCGGGGATCCCATATTTCATCCTTTCAGAAAGTATACAGGGCATATTATGAGCAAGCCCTGGGACTCATGCGGGGTGGTGTTGATTTGCTCATTCTGGAAACCATTGTAGATATCTCAACAGCTGAAGCCGGAATTAAAGCGATCCGGGATGCCGGCAAAATAATGGGAACATCCATTCCCCTGATCCTGTCGCGGACGATCACCAACGACATGGCCCATTCCTCTCCTGAGCAGGAAATAGAAGCTTTCCTGAATTTCGCTTCTCACGCAAAACCATTGTCCATAGGCTTCAACTGCGCCCCCGGCGCAAAAAGAATCGGGCCATATTTGGAAAAACTTTCGGAAAGATCTCCCCATTACACCTGTGTATATCCCAATGCCGGTTTGCCGGACCAATGCGGAAAATACAACGAAACCCCCGATTCAATGGGATATTTTATGAATGAATACATTAAAAAGGGATGGGTGAATATAATTGGCGGGTGCTGCGGTACAAATCCCGGGCATATACGGGCCTTTACCTCGCTGGCCAGGCATGCCAGACCAAGAAAGATAAGCGCCACCAATTAAGTATGCTGTTTTTTTGTGATGTCGTAGACAAGTTTTGAAAGCCTGGTCATGTTGAAAGGCTTGGAAATATAATGATCAAACCCTTCGGATAAAAATTCCTCCCTGTGGCCGGCCATTGCATTGGCGGTAACAGCAACAAAAGGAATATCCTTATAATCATATGACTGCCGGATACGTTTCATTGCCTGGATGCCATTCATGTCCTTCCCCAGGTTTATGTCCATCAATACGATATCATAAGCATGGTCACCGGCCATCTTGATTGCTTCCGGTCCGTCCTTTGCCAAATCTACCGCATAATTCAACTTGGTCAGTATGATCTTCACATATTGCCGGTTGGTCGCCTCATCCTCCACAAAAAGTATTGCAGGCTTTTTGTCTTTTACAGGGTTTTGATACAACCGGGGTTTCTTTATTTGCCGGGGCTTTTCCTCATTTTTGACGACCGGGGATTTAACCCGTGGTAGTCGCACGGTGAAGACAGATCCTTTGCCCGGCTCACTTTCGACTTCAATATCGCCGTCAAGTGCATTGATATAGCGTTTACATATATTTAAGCCCAGTCCGGTGCCTTCAAATTCCCGGTTATAGCCTTCGCTCACCTGCCGGAATTCCTCGAAAATTACGGCTTTGTTTTCATCGGATATGCCGATTCCCGTATCGACAAATTTCACGACAATAAAAGTATTCTCCTCAATGCGTTCCTCATCCACTTCAATAATAACCCCACCCTCCCGGGTATATTTTATCGCATTGTTAAGCAGGTTATTGAATACCTGACGCAGGAATTTGCCATCGGTATATAATTCTGTATCAATGGTTTTAAAATCCGTTGCCAGAAAGATACTTTTTTTGTTGGCAGTGGGAATATAGAGTTTTTTGACATCCTCGATCATTTGCCTTACATCAACATGTGTCCGGTTGATTTCCAGCTTTTTGGATTCCAGCACCGATAAATTCAGGATGGAGTTCAGCGTTTCCAGGAGGCGATGGCCGGATTGATTAATAATATCAGCCATCTCTTTGAGATTTTCCTCATCCAGGGAATTATACAGGATCTCAGCAAATCCAAGTATTCCATTGAGCGGGGTTCTCAACTCATGGCTCATGGTCGCCAGGAAATTGGACTTGACACGGTTCATTTCCTCGGCTTTTTCCTTGGCGGTGATCAGCTCCTCCTGCATTTTTTTTCGCTCGCTGATATCCTGCCAGAGGGCCACGTAATGAGTTATTTTCCCATTGCTTTTTAATGAGGAGATGGATTCCTCGGCCCAGAAAAATTCCCCGTTTTTTTTACGGTTATAGATCTCTCCCTGCCACAGTTTTCCGGAAGATATTGTTTCCCAGAGATCCCGGTAAAATGCCCGGGAATGCCGGCCGGATTTTAACATCCTGTGGGTCTTGCCAATAATTTCCTCCGGAGCAAATCCGGTGACCTCGGTAAACCTGGGATTCACATACTCAATAACCCCATGGCGATCCGTAATTGTAACGGAAGCAGGAGATTTATCCACAGCGCTGGACATTTTCCGGATCTGTTCCTGATCCAGTTTCTGCCGGGTAATATCCCTGAAAATCACCTGTGCTGCCGGCTTGCCATTAAACAGGATATGCGTTGCAGATATTTCGACATCGATCCGGTTTCCGTCAATGGTAATAAACGGCGATTCAATAATGTCTGCGGAGGAATGTCCGTTATAAAGCTTTTCAATCCATTTGGTTACTTTATCCCTGTCTTTAGCCGGGACGAAATCCAGCACATTTTTGCCAAGGATCTGTTGCGGGTTGCCGGCCTCCAAAATCGCCACAGCCTGATGGTTCGCATACTCGACAGAATAGCCGCTGTGCACAATGATCCCATACGGTGCAGATTCAGCCAGATTCCTGTATTTCTTCTCGCTATCCTTTAAGGCATTTTCTGCCTGAATGCGATCCGTAATATCCAATACTGAAGCTATGATCTTTTCCGGTTTGCCCTTTTCACTTTTGATCAGTTCACCCTGGACCAGTACAAACCGTATGTTGTTTCCGGGAAGCACGATCCGGCTTTCCATTTTGAAAGACTTACCTGTGCGAAGGGTTGTCTCGACGGCCTTTGCAATTTTTTTGCGATCGGCGGAATGAAGGATTTGATCCCAGTATTCATCGGAGGGAGTTGTGTCTTCTTTATCCACCCCACATATATGATAAAGCTCATCCGACCAGAACATTTCTCCCGTTATAATATTTTTCTCCCAGCTACCCAGGCGGGCAACACGTTGCGCCTCCTTCAGGTTCCGTTCATTCCAGCGCAGATCCTCTTCATTCTTTTTCCTGGCTATTGAAAGGGATATCTGTGGTGCAATGGTTTCGATGATCTCCAAATCCTGCATATCGTATGCCTGAGCATTTTCATAGTTTTGCAGGACCATGACGCCGATGGGCTCATCCTCAATTTTAAGGGGAACACCCATCCAGACTTTGGCCTCGGGCCCATATCTTCTGATCAGGCCCTTGGCGTGCAATTCATCAATATCGCTGCCTTTCAGAAAATATGATTTCTTATCCCTCAGGACAAGTGAAGTGATGGTGTCCCGTGCAGGAAAGCGCTCAAAAACTTCTTTTTTGTCTTTCATATACGGGAGTTCCATCACATCTTTTTCCTTATCATACAAGGCAATGAAAAGATTTGAGGTATCAAGCAACTGGCTCAGCTCCTTGTGGATCAGTGAAAAAAGTTCCTGCAGATCGGCAGAATGACCCGTGGCCATGGAAACATTGTACAGTACATCCTGAATAAGCTTTGCCTTTCTGTATTCTGTAATATCGCGTGCAAATGCCAGGGTATATTTTTCACCCTTAAAATGTATGGAGGTTATCCGGACTTCCACGGGAAAACGGGAGCCATCCTGCCTGAGGTGAAAAGTTTCATATTCAAAATTCTTCTTCTTAAGAATGCTGGCCGGAAAGCCCTTCTCTTGCTGATGGCTCCTGAGATATTCATCAAAATCCGTCACTTTCCCGGACAAGAGCTGCTCCCTTTTATATCCCAACATCCGGCATGCCACCTGATTAACATCCACCAGGTTCAGATCCTTGTCATACATATATATAGAATCAACCGCTTGGTCCACAAGCTTCTGATACCTTTCCTGACTCTCCATGAGTTCCCGGGAGACCTTTTTAGACGCTGTAATGTCCATGGCGGTGAATATCACACCCTTCTTCAGATTTTCCGGTTCAAGCGGGCTTTTACTCAAAAGGACATCCAGGGGATCGCCGGATTTCCGTAAAAGCCGGATTTCAGCAGATGTCATCCCGGGATTTTTTTTATCCTGGTGATCTTCAATCCCTGCTTTTTGATATTCCTCCTCACTGACATACAAGATCCGGTTGTTTTTCCCGATAAGTTCTTCCCGCTGATATCCCAGCATTTGGCAAAGCCCTTCATTGACCATGACGACATTCCTTCCTTTCACCATCCCGATACCTATAGGTGCAGCCCTGAATATGCTGGATAAAGTAGCTTCCTGCTCCTTAATGGCCATTTCAGCACGTTTCCTTTCGGTAATATCAATGGCGGTTCCCAGAACCATGGGTTCGTCCTCGACTTCCAATTTACTGTTGGATATTTCCACCCACTTGGTTTGCCCGGTTTTTGTAATGATGCGAAATTCATATACATTGATGACGTTCTCTCCCCGGACTCTGGACAAGCCCCGCGCTTTGACAAGATCATGATCCTCCGGATGCAACAGGTCCCAAAAATGCATCGCTTCCAGCTCTTCCTGCGGATATTCCGAAATGGTACACAATGCCCTGTTTACGTAGCGGAACCGGCCTTTGCCATCAAAAGTGTATACGGCACCCTTCATGTTTTCATTAAATGCCCGGAATTTTGCCTCGCTTTTACGCAATTCGTTTTCCGCCTTGATACGGGAAGTTACATCACGAAATGAAACTACCTGGTATTTTCCTTCTTCCATGTTCAAGACTTTGCCTTCGGTTTCCAGGTATACCGTACTGCCATCTTTCCGGGTTGCCAGAATGTTTATGGGATCAAAATATCCCATTTCCCGTTCCATTTTTTCTTCCAGCAATGCATAGTTCTCTTTATCGACCACTGCACGCACGGGGTTATTGCCTATAGCCTCCTTTCTGCTGAGTTGAAAGATCCGGAGAAAAGACTCATTGCAATCAATGATGAGCCCATATCTGTGAATGGCAATACCCTCAAAAGTGATATTGCTCAACAGCTTATACCGTTCTTCACTTTCTTTCAGTACAAGGACATACGCTTTTCTCATCAGCCCGTTGGCCACAATATCTCCAATCATTTTGATGAACAGGATAAATTCGGGAGCCCACTCCTTATCGCCTTGCATTGATTCCAATCCCAGGATGCCCAATAATTGCTTCTCGTGGATCATGGGGATCATCAGGACAGCTTCAACCCCCTGAGCGGAAAGGATTTTCTTTTCTTTTGAAGCGGCTTCAGGGAGTTCTTCGAGGTTTTTAACACTGACGGTGTTGAATTTTTTGATCTCGGATGAAAAATAAGGAAATACATTCAACCAGATATTCTGCTTATCCGCAATTTGTGTATGGATACCAGGAGCGCACCACTCATGGGTATCGCTGACTTCATTGAGTTCATTATCAAACAGGGAAACGTAGCAACGGTCAACATTCGCAAGCTTTCCAATTTGTTCAAGGGTATATTCGATGGCTTCATCGATCAGCTCGATCTTTGTACTGATGATCTTTTGTGAGATCTGAGCAACCAATTCACCGAACCGGTATTTTGACCGGAACCTGTTTTCCGGAATCCCTTCCGTGAAACCATCCCTGATTATACCAAGAATATCAATGAGTACGCCTTTTTCATATTTCAAGGGTCTGAAAAGAACATCCAGCCAGACAGAAGCACCGTTCTTGCTATAAAATTCCATTTCCATTTCGGAGACCGAAGTGTCATTGCTTTTTGCAACAAAGGCCTTTGGTCCCGATACCGTTTCCCTTAGCCGGCTTGCTGAATGCGCCGAAAGGAATGCATACAGATCCTTTCCGCAAATTTCCTGTGGCGTATATCCCAAATGTCTTGTAACCAAGGGGCTTACATAAGACACCTTCATATTCGCATCAAAGACCCACACGATATTGCCGGCACCTTCT
>JAGYMZ010000065.1 GCA_018400295.1 Bacteroidales bacterium
GACACGACTTTAGGAACTATTGACTGGCATTTTAATGGTTCAAGGCCTGCGCAATTAATTGAAGTTAGAGACATAGAAAATCCTGTTGTAACTAACTGGAATACAGGAGGTTCAAGCATTTATTATAGTCAAGTTGATTCTGTTCCTTTAGCAGAGTTCAGTGATAATTCTGGAATTGTTAATGTCTCAAGATTAGAACACATTTCAACGCAAGACCCAGACCCTGCAAATTGCTCGCACTATGAATATACTGAAACATTCACAGACAGAGGAGAAGACCCAACAGGAAATATTAAAGACACAACTTTTACAAGAACAGTGATGATAGACCCTAATGAATGGACTTTTGTTCCAATGAATCAGCAAAAAACATATTCTCCTAATTTGAACTTATCTCCTGAAAATACAGGAGGTTGGGCAACTGCTACAAATCCTGCTGGTGTTGGAGTTGATGTGGATTATGAAGATGCTTCAACAAGAAATCCAGATACAATGTCTTGTCAGCATTATAATTGGCATATAGACAGAACCTGGGAAGCAACAAACCAACCTTGTGGAAATCCAATTTATGAAGAGCAAGACATTGATGTAATAAAAAATAAAGCTTTAGTATATGATTCTTTTCCAGAGGACATTACTATTGGTTTAAATGACCCTAAAACACCTTCATTCACTGGAGAGCCAACAGGACACGACACAATTGTTCCGTGGTTTCCTACAACTTACAATTACTGGGATGAATTAATTTCTGCAACTCAAAATGATTCAATTTGGGACAGACATTTTGAATTAGAAGAAGGAATTTGTGGAACTTCAACAAATAGCGACTCAACTCAAAGAATTACAAGAGATTTAACAACCGGAGTAAAAGAAAACACATGGCAGGATCTGGTAACAGTTTATCCAAACCCGGCAAAAAACAAACTCGGGATTCAATCAGGGATAAAGATACGTTCCGTGAAGGTTGTCAGCACGCTTGGGCATAAGTTGCAAATCAGCCATCCCGCTTCATGTACAGGCAGCATTTATGTAACCAGGTGGCCGGAGGGCGTTTACTGCCTGCAGATCCTGCTTGAAAATGATGCGGTGGTCGTTAAAAAAGTGCTGATCCGGAGATAAAAGCATGCCCGGCTGTTGCCCCGGCATTCAATTCCCGCGCGCAACGTATGTGTCATCCATGGTGAGCGCAAACACATGAACCTCCTGAAAACAGTACCAATAGGGTCTTTCAGTAAACACTGCGATCGATCGGTAAATTTTCCCTGCAATAAATGCTTGACTTCCAACAGAAACTTTTAATTTTGCAAAAATTTTCGCGAAACCTATTATGAATCAAAAAAGGGAACTAGTAATGAAAAAGAATGTAATCATTATTGGTGCTGCGGGAAGGGATTTCCACAATTTCAACACGTATTTCCGTGGAAATGACAACTACAACGTTGTGGCATACACAGCCGCCCAGATTCCCGATATTGACGGAAGGAAATACCCGGCAGAGCTTGCCGGTGATCTGTATCCGGACGGTATCCCAATTTATGCAGAAAAAGATCTCCCTCAATTAATCAAAGATCTGAAGGCAGACATTTGTGTGTTCTCATACAGTGATGTTACCTATCAAAAAGTCATGGGTGTCGGTGCGATCGTGAATGCAGCAGGGGCGGATTTCATGCTCCTGGGCCCGAAAGGCACCATGGTAAGATCGGACAAACCGGTCATCTCCGTTGGTGCCATCCGCACAGGCTGTGGCAAGAGCCAGACATCACGCAGGGTTATCGAATTGCTGATGGAAAAGGGGCTAAAAGTTGTTGCTGTTCGCCATCCCATGCCTTACGGCAACCTGGTTGAACAAAAAGTACAGCGTTTCGCAACCCTTGACGACCTTGTCAAACACAAGTGCACCGTTGAGGAAATGGAAGAATACGAGCCGCATGTAGTGCGTGGAAACGTGATCTATGCCGGCGTTGACTACGAAGCCATCCTGAGGGAAGCAGAAAACGATCCCGACGGATGTGATGTGATCATCTGGGACGGAGGGAACAATGATTTTCCGTTCTATGTGTCCGACCTGTCAATCACGGTGACGGACCCGCACCGTCCGGGGCACGAACTGATGTATTATCCCGGCGAAGTTACCTTAAGGCTGGCGGATGTGGTAATCATCAACAAAATGGACAGTGCCGACCGGGACGACATCAATACGGTCAGGGAAAACATCGCCAGGGTCAATCCGGACGCTACGGTCATTGACGCTGCTTCACCCATAAAAGTGGATGATCCTTCGGTTATCCGGGGTAAGAACGTGCTGGTCGTGGAAGACGGCCCTACCCTCACCCACGGGGAAATGAAGATCGGCGCCGGCGTGGTTGCCGCCAAAAAATTCGGGGCCGCCAGACTGGTAGACCCCAGGCCTTACACGGTCGGGAAACTATCCGAAACCTTCAAAATATACCCCGGCATCGGAACATTGCTTCCGGCCATGGGTTATGGTGAAGAACAGTTGAAGGACCTGGAAAAGACCATCAACAACACCGATTGCGATGCTGTTGTGATCGGCACGCCCATCGACCTGAACCGGATCATAAACATCAAAAAACCCAACACCCGGGTTTATTACGACCTGCAGGAGATCGGCAATCCCGATCTGCGGGAGGTCATCGATGCGTTTATTGAAAAACACGGCCTGAAGAAATAATCCCCAAAGGCGGCCCGCACAGGCCGCCTTTTTTTATATATTACAGCCATTACAGCACACCAGCGCAGCATTGAGAAGTTATCAACAATACAAAACAGGGAACAGATTTTTTATACTTTTATCGGGTGGTATTGCCTGATCCGTTGCCCGGTATAATCCCCGGCATTCCGGATCCGGAAAAAAAAGGAAGCATGAAAAACAAGAACCTCATTGCCATTTACGATTACACCCGGGAGGAGCAAACCCGCCTGCTGGACCTGGCCGAAGAATTTGAGCGGGAGCCCGTACAAAACATTCTGAACGGTTACGTCGTAGCCACACTGTTTTTCGAACCGTCCACACGGACCCGCCTGAGCTTCGAAAGTGCAGCCAACCGTTTGGGTGCAAGGGTTATCGGCTTTACAGACAGTGCCTCTTCCAGCGTAAAGAAAGGGGAATCCCTCAAGGACACCATCCTTACCGTCAGCAACTATGCGGACATCATCGTGATGCGGCACCCCCGCGATGGAAGCGCCCGGTATGCAAGTGAAGTATCCCCGGTACCCATCATCAATGCCGGAGACGGGGCAAACCAGCATCCCACCCAGACCCTTCTCGACATGTATTCCATACGGAAAACACAGGGAACCCTGGAAAACCTTCAGGTTGCTTTTGTCGGGGACCTGAAATACGGCCGAACCGTCCATTCACTGACCATGGCCCTTACCAATTATAAAACCACATTCCACCTGGTCTCACCCGGGGAACTGAAGCTTCCCAGCTATGTGAAAACGCACATCAAAGAAAAAGACCTGAAATACCATCAGTACACCAATATGGACGAGGCCATCCGGAAAGCGGACATCCTTTACATGACCCGCATACAAAAAGAACGGTTTTCGGATCCCATCGAATACGAACGGGTTAAAAATGCCTACATCCTGAACAAGGAACTGCTGGAAAATGCCAAAGAGAACATGAAAGTACTGCACCCCCTCCCCCGGGTAAACGAAATCAGCGAAGAAGTGGATGCAAATCCCATGGCCTATTATTTCAGGCAGGCTGAAAACGGGGTCTATATCCGGCAGGCCCTGCTCGCTTCAATTCTTGGTGTAAAATAAAAACGATCCACCGCAATGGAAAAGACAAGGAAAGAACTCAAAGTATCAGCCATCGAGAACGGTACCGTGATCGATCACATACCTGCCAAAAATGTATTCCAGGTGATCCGCATCCTTAACCTGGACGAGTGCCAGGAGCAAATACTTTTCGGCACCAACCTGGAAAGCAAAAAATACGGGACCAAAGGCATCATTAAGGTCAGCAACCGTTTTTTTGAAAGCGAAGAGCTGAACAAGATCGCCCTGGCCGCCCCCACAGCCAGCATCATCGAGATCCGCAACTTTCAGGTCATAAAAAAAATGCAGGTGGAAGTCCCAGGCACCATCACCAAGGTCGTCAAATGCGTCAACCCAAACTGCATCACCAATAACGAACAGGTCATTACCAGGTTCAGGGTGGTGGACAAGATCGACATCAAGCTCCAGTGCATGTATTGCGAAAAGATGACCGAAAAGAGCAATATGGTCTTCCTGTAAGCGTTCAGACTGAACACAGGGGATGCCCGGCATACACAGGGATTGTATTCGTTAACCAGGTAAACACCTCCGCCGTGAGCCATTACATCAAGAATCTTATCCGTGAAGGTGAGCATCAGCAACTGGACTTCAAATTTGAAATAACAGACTCCAGGAAGATCGCCCGTACCCTGGTTGCTTTTGCCAATACAGACGGGGGCAAATTGCTCATCGGTGTGAAAGATAACGGGTCCGTCGCCGGTGTCCGCTCGGATGAAGAATATTATATGGTAGAGGCAGCGGCCCACATGTATTGCAAACCTGAAGTGGGCTTCACTACGAAGGAATGGAAGATCGACGGGAAAACCGTCATGGAGGTCACCATACCCAAAAGTGACCTCAGGCCCCATTCCGCCCCGTACAAGAACGGCAAATACAAGGTATACATCCGTGTACGCGATAAAAACCTTCTGGCCAACAGCATACTTTTGAAAGTATGGGAAAGGGAAAAAAATAAAAAAGGCGTACTGGTCCGTTACCGTAAAGAAGAAGAATTCCTTTTAAAATACCTGGAAGAAAACGAGCACATCACCTTCAGCGGATTTTGCAAAAAGGGGGGAACATCCCGTTATAAAGCAAAGAACATCCTGGTGAATTTCATACTTTTGGGCATTATTGAAGTGATATTTACGGAAAAACAAACGTTTTACAAGCTTACAAAAAACTAAAGCATGCCATTTATCCAGATCATTGAACCCGAAGAAGCCCATGGGAATTTAAAGGACATATACAACGCCATCCTGAAATCCAGGGGAAAGATCGCAGAAATCCATAAAATACAAAGCCTCCATCCCGAAAGCATCACAGCGCACATGGGCCTGTATATGTCCATTATGTTCGGACGGTCACCGCTCAGGAGGGTTCAACGGGAAATGATGGCGGTGGTGGTTTCATCCGCGAACAAATGCGATTATTGCATCCGGCATCACGGGGCGGCCCTGATGCATTTTTGGAAAGATGCAGCGCGGGTCCGGGTGCTCTCGCAGGATTACACCGGGGCCGGACTGCCGGCCGCTGACCTGGCCCTTTGCGAATTTGCCGAAGTCCTTACCCGCAACCCACAAAGGACAAATGCGGAAAAAACCGCCAGGCACCTGTTAAAGAAGCATTTCAACGACAGGGGTATCCTGGATGCCGCACTTACCGTAAGTTATTTTAATTTTGTGAACCGTATGGCCCTTTCCCTCGGCGTCGGGCTGGAAGCCGATCCCTCGGGGTATAAATACGAATAGCCCATGATAGAGGCAAGGAACATCACCAAAAGCTATAACGGGCGTAACGCCCTCGATAAGGTATCCCTGCATATAAACAAGGGTGCTTTTTACGGGCTGCTGGGCCCCAACGGTGCCGGAAAGACCACCCTGATTCATATTGTTGCCGGGCTGCTGCCTGCAGACCAGGGTGCGGTGTACGTTGCAGGCGAAAAAATAACACCGGCGAACAGGCGCCTGAAGCACCTCACCGGTGTGGTCCCCCAGGAAATAGCGCTTTACGAAGATCTGAGCGCACTGGACAACCTGCTGTTCTGGGGCAGATTCTATGGCCTTCCAAAGCGGGAGCTCAAATCCAACGCAATGGAACTGTTGGAACTGAGCGGGCTAAAAGACAGGGGGCGGCAGCCGGTAAAAAAATTTTCCGGAGGGATGAAACGCCGGGTAAACCTGGCCTGCACACTGATCCATAAGCCTCCGGTGTTGATCATGGACGAGCCCACCGTGGGCATAGACCCTCAAAGCCGCAACCTGATCTATTCCATCCTGAAAGCATACCGGAACAAGGGCGTTACCATATTGTACACATCCCATTACCTGGATGAGTTTGAGAAGCTTTGCGACAAGACAGGGATCATTGACCACGGCAAGATCATAGCCGAAGGCAGCATTGACGAGCTGAAAAGACGCTATGCCCGGGATGAGGTCATTGTGATCGAATTCGAACATAAAAACGCCCTGAACCTCCCGGAAATGCTGAAAGGAAAGCTTGGCACAAGCCTGGAGCAAAAAGACGGAAAATTTTTCATTCACTGCCGGAACGCCCATGCCATCCTTCCTGAAATAACGCAGATCATCAATGATGCAGGGAAAAAGATCAGGCATCTGGACATCATCCATACCGGACTGGAAAGCATATTCTTCAACCTGACCGGAACATCCTTAAGAGACAAATGATATGTGGAACATCATCCGTAAAGACATCAGGGTTTTGCTTAATGACTGGAAAGCGGTGCTGCTGACCTTTCTTCTGCCGGTCATCCTGGTCAGCCTTTTTGCCTTTGCGTTCGGGGGTGCCGGGATAAAAACAAAAGCACGCCCCCTCACATTGCTCTGTGCCGACCAGGACAGCAGTTCCAGCTCACGGGCATTGATGGCCGGGCTTGACAGCATCCCCGGGATGCACATAAAACCCTTGGGTGCCGGCCCTGCCCGGCAGCATATTGAGCAGGGAGACCAAACAGCGCTTTTAATCATCCGGCATGGTTTCCGGGATTCCCTGCAGCATGGGAACAAGCTTCCCTTAACGATCCTGTATGACCCGTCCAGGGAGATCGAAGCAAATCTCATTAAAGGACTGGTGGCCGGCAACATCATGCGATTCGCGCTCAGGGAAAAGATCTCGGTTAAAATACAGCAAAACCTTTCCGGATACTTCAGTCCCAGCGATCCGGCCATGCAGGGGATCCTCACCTCAAAGATCGGGGAAGCGGTGCGCAGTGAAACTTCCGGCGGCAAAACAGACACCGGTATAGCACTCAGGCCAGTCTTTCAGGAAAAGGATAAGAACTGGGGCCTCATCCAGGCTGTTGCCGGGATTGCTGTGATAATGCTCCTTTTCAGCGTCACCGCAAGGGGGTCTTCCCTGCTCACCGAACATGAATCCAACACACTCAAACGGCTGCTGATCATGCCCGTTTCCCCATACAGTCTTATATTCAGTAAATTATGGTATGCAATGATCCTTTCCATGGTCCAGCTGATCGTCATGTTCGTATTCGCCTGGCTGGTTTTCGGTCTGAACCTCTTGGCAAACATACCGGCCACCCTGCTGATGATGATCGCCACTGCATTTGCGTGTAGCACCTTCGGAATGTTCATTGCTTCCATCTGTCATTCCCACAAGCAGGCTGAGATCGTATCCATCATAATCATACTGGTCATTTCCACCATCGGGGGCAGCATGATCCCTTTATACATCATGCCTGAATTCATGCAAAAGATGGCGGTATTTTCAATCAATTACTGGTCCATCCAGGGCTTTTACGACATTTTCTGGAGGGAGCTTCCTGTTTCACAGGTGTTTAACGATGCGATGGTCCTGTTTTTGACCGGCATCGTGATGATCGGGGTTTCGCTGTTGTTTTACCGGAAAAACATCCACCGGCTCATACATTAGGGCTCGAACATTTTGCAAAGAAAGGTTCATACCGGATGGGGAACCGGAGGCCGGCCAGCGTGCAGCCACGCGCAGGGCTTCGGCAGACTTTAATAACAATGTTTTCAACACATTAAAGACCTTAAATATTTTTTTTATTTTTTTACTTGTTTTTCTGAGGGAATAATTCATATCTTTGCAGCCGCTTTTGACGGAATGGTGTCAAAAATTGTTCTCAAACATCAGAAACTTTTTCCCATAAAAAGTGTTAAATAATTTTGCGGTTTCGCAAAAAGGTATTAATTTTGCAGACCCTTTTAACACGATAAAAGGAAACAAGATATAAAAGTTCTTTGAAAAGATTGAAGTAAGCCTAGTGGTAGCAAATATCTACCAAAGATTATTCTTTGAGTAAACGTTAAATCCTTGAGACATTAAAGATCGACTTATTACAATGAAGAGTTTGATCCTGGCTCAGGATGAACGCTAGCGGCAGGCCTAATACATGCAAGTCGAACGGTAAGTCCCGCTTCGGCGGGAACACGAGTGGCGCACGGG
>JAGYMZ010000066.1 GCA_018400295.1 Bacteroidales bacterium
ACTGGGCAAATGTAAACTGTTTCCCTTTCAGTGGCTCTGCATAGACAATATCGTTGGGCTTCAAAAAATAATAATCCGATGCCAGGATGGTTTTGTCGGTCAGATCGAGGCGTTCCACCACAGAGCCGGATTCGGTCTGGCGTATCAGCACGATCTCATTCCGGTTGGCGAAGTCGGTCAGATCGCCCCCCATGGAAATGGCCTGAAAAAGGTTGATGCGGTCCTGGTAAACATTGTACTTGCCGGGCCGGGCAAACTCACCCAGGAGGGTAACGTTGAAATTCGACAGCTTCACAGTGATGGAAGTCTCCACGAAAAACATATCAACCTTCTCCTGAATGATCTGCTTAATCTCCTTGGTCGTTTTGTCCCTGACATGCACCTTGCCGATCAGGGGAAAGTCGATGTTTCCTGTATCGTTGACCGTATAACCGTTCAAATAAAGGCTGGCTTCATTAATGTTTTGCATGCGCATCTCCATTCCCTGGTTCAGGAACTGGTTGGCTTTGTCTTCTGTGCTGGTGACCCGGATATACAGGATATCCCCCGGCTGTACCTTATAATCGGCTTTAAGCTCATTTTTGAATACCGTGGTTGTGTCTTCTTTGAGTTGGGATTGTAAATACTTGATCTTGCGCTGAGACACGCAGGAAGAAATAAGGATGGCAGCGACAAGCCCCGATAGAATTAGCGTCGACCGGTTTTTCATTATATTTCCGTTAAACTTGTTCAAGACCCAATATATGATATGCAAATGTAATGTAAATTTGTAAACACCTGCGTCCGCTGAATGAAAAATTCGGATGAACAGATGAACGGATGAACAGATATCAAATGTATTTCGTAATTAATATTGTGGATTATGGATGTGAAATATAATGTAAACTTTCTGATCATGAGAAGTCTTCAGGTACTTCTGGCCTTTTTAATTTCAGGATCTACGGTCTCTTCCTTTGCCCAGGAGATCCCTGAGGTTTACACCAACATCGGGGTAAACCGGGCCGGTGCGCTGTATTTTGAAAACCCGGAAACGGGGGAACGAAAGGCATCGCTGGAAAGCAACCCGGAACATGTCCTGTCCGGGATGGAAAACCGCATCCACGGGACTGCGGAGGGACTGGGATTTCGTTTCGACAGCACCCTGCAGGGCACCTTGTATTACGGTTTCATCGATCACCGGAACAGCGACCTGCCCCAGCCGGTCTTTTTCAAGCGCAATGCCGCCATCAAAGACGGCCGTGCGGAGATACCCGTGGCGGAGATGACGGGCAAATACGACATGACGGGCTGGCAGGCAACCGGGAGATCCCGCATGGGCTACCGGGTGGTAAACGACAAGGGCGCCTTCATCTGCGACGGCAAGATCAACATACGCGGCCGCGGGCCCTTCGAGCCGGACCTCACCATCACCGAAGGGCCTTTCCTCAGCATGCAAACCCCCGAAAGCATCACCGTGTCCTTTAAGACCAACCGTCCCGCCATTACTTCCATTACGGCCGGCCGCCGTACCTTCGCCGAAGAGGAGGAAAAAGTGCGCCATGTGTTCCTGCTCGACGGACTGCACCCGGACCGCTATTACGTGTATGTCATCCATTACGGGGATCATCAGGGATCCTGGTCCTTCCGCACGGCCCCGGAAAAAGGCACACGCAAGCCCTTTACCTTTGCTTACGCCAGCGACAGCCGCAGCGGACAGGGGGGAGGGGAACGCAGCATATACGGCACCAATGCCTACATCCTGAAAAAGATCATGGCACTGGCCAAATACCGTGGCGCTGCATTCCTTCAGTTCACGGGAGACCTGATCGACGGCTATTCCACCAGCACCGGTGAAACCCGGCTGCAGTACCGCAACTGGTTCCGGGCCCTGGAGCCCTTTGCAGCGTACCTCCCCGTGAACATAGGCATGGGGAACCATGAGGCCGTGGTCAGGACCTTCGAAGGCGAAGGCCACGGCATCAGCATCGACCGATTCCCCTTTGATGCCGAATCGTCCGAAGCCCTCTTCGCCGAAGTGGTGGCAAATCCCATGAACGGCCCCGAAAGCGAAGACGGCAGCGTATATGACCCGGACACGAAAAAAACCTCCTTCCCCTCCTATAAAGAATCCGTTTACCATTATACTTACGGCAACATGGCCATGGTGGTGCTGAACACCAACTACTGGTACGCCCCCTCCGTGGATTACATCCCCTATACCGGTGGCAACCCGCATGGGTATATTATGGACAACCAGCTTCAGTGGCTCCGTGAAACGCTGCAGGCGATGGAAGCCGATGAAGGCATAGACCATGTCTTCGTAACCCTCCATACCCCGGCCTTCCCCAATGGCGGTCATGTTCAGGACGACATGTGGTATGACGGCAACAACGCGGTGCGCCCCTATATCGCCGGACAGCCCGTTAAAAAAGGCATCATCGAACGCCGCGATGAGTTCCTCGACATCCTCATCAATGAAAATCCCAAGGTCGCCGCCCTGCTCTGCGGCGATGAGCATAATTACAGCCGCCTGCGCATAGACCGGCAGACGCTGATGTACCCGGCTTCCTGGACAGGCCCGCGCCTGGAGATCACCCGCCCCTTCTGGCAGATCACCAACGGATCCGCCGGCGCACCCTACTACGCCCGGGAAGATGTCCCCTGGAAAGAAGATGTGGAGATCTTCTCTACCCAGTACGCCCTCTGCCTCTTCCATGTCAGCGGGGAAAAAGTCAACCTGGAAGTGATCAACCCGGATACCATGGAAGGGATCGAAATGGTGGAGATACGATGAAGAAGCGTGAATTTTCCTGTGCCTGCCGCCCTTTGAAAATGCAGCTTGCATAAAAGCAGACCGAATTTGGTCTGGAGGCACTAAAGATCAAAAGACAACAAAGAGATTTATCAAAAAATTATCAACCGTTTGGACGGCGGTTCGGGCCTTATCCATTGCGGTGATTTATTTCCGTAATCATCTGGCGATCATTGGAATGCATTTGGTCCGGTCGATTTGTGCCGGGAGATGTAAACAATTTGTTGCGGCCACATGTTAATAGGTCTCTTTGTGAAGATCATAAAGAGGCTTTTTTAATTATTATATTAGACTTGTGTTTAACCCCTGTTATATGGGAAATGATATACCATACATCCGGCGAATGGCCTTCCCGCTTATACTGCTTTCCCTGATCCTTCTTGCTCCTTCCTGTCTGCAACAGAACGGGGAGAAAATAAACGGGATCCTGGAAAAGGAAAAGGAAGAGGAAAAGGTACCGGCATCCCGTCTGAGCAAAATACGGGAGAAGGGACGGCTCGTTGCCCTGACCGACTATAACTCCACCAATTATTTCCTCTACCGCGGGGAGCCCATGGGATACCAGTATGAAAAGCTCAAGTTGTTCGCGGATCACCTGGGCGTCAAGCTGGAGATACGGATCAATAATAACCTGGCTGAAAGCTTCCGCATGCTGAACAAGGGTGCGGTGGACATCATCGCCATGGGGCTGACCATCACACAGCGCCGTTCGGCCAGGGTGGATTTCACCCTGCCCCACACGCAGACACGGCAGGTGCTGGTGCAGCGCAAGCCGGCCGGCTGGCGTAAGATGAAGACCTGGGACCAGGTGGAGCAAAGGATGATCCGCAATCCCCTCGACCTTTCCGATCAGACGGTGCATGTCCAGCGGGGTACGATCTTCCACAACCGGCTGATAAACCTGGCCAACGAGATCGGCGATACCATCCGGATCATCGAAGACGACCGCGGGGTGGAATCGCTGATCACAGCCGTGGCCCGCGGGGAGATCGATTATACGGTGGCCGATGAGCATGTGGCCCTGGTCAATGAAAAGTATTATCCCAACCTGGACGTGCAAACACCCATCAGCTTCCCCCAAAACATAGCCTGGGCCGTCCGCAAAGGGAGCGACAGCCTCCGCATGGCAGTCGACAACTGGCTGCTGCATTACAAGCAGTCCCTGGCATCCGACTACATCTATAATAAATACTTCCGCAGTCCGCGGCACATCAACATAGCCAAGAGCGAGTTCCACTCCTTACGGGGTGGCAAGGTTTCCCAGTACGATGCCATCATCAAGCAGATCAGCAAAAGTTATGATATGGACTGGCGGCTTCTGGCTTCCATGATATATCAGGAGTCGCGCTTCCACCCCAGGGTCACCTCCTGGATGGGCGCCTTCGGGATCATGCAGCTCATGCCGCATACCGCAGCGATCTATGGCGTTGACACGGCCAGCTCCGTGGAAGAACAGATCGCCGCCGGGGTTAAGTTCATGCAATGGATCGACCGGCAGTTGCCGGAATCCATCGATGATCCCCTGGAACGGCTGAAGTTCATCCTGGCCGCCTATAACGTGGGCATCGCCCACGTATACGACGGCCGCCGCCTGGCCGAAAAGTACGGCAAGGACCCGGACGTGTGGACGGGCAACGTGGACCAGTTCATCCTGAAAAAATCCAATCCCAAATACTACAGGGACTCCGTCGTCCGCTATGGCTACGCCCGGGGCGAAGAAACCTACAATTACGTGGTGGAGATCCTGGACCGCTGGGAACATTATAAAAAGATCCTGGAATAGGGTTTAAAGGCGCCTGGCACCGCCCCCGCCCGCCGGCCATACAGGGAGTGCCCGCTGAATAAGCAGCGGTTCATATGTATCCGTGGATTTATTATTTTTGTGGGCATGATCGAGATCATTAAATTCCGAAAGCATGAAAACCCCGCCCTGGCAGAAAAAGCCTTTGACATACGCCGGCAGGTCTTTGTTGATGAGCAGGGGGTGGCACCTGAGATCGAGTATGATGAATTTGAAGACATTGCCTGGCATTATATTCTTGAAGACAACGGCGAGCCTGTTGCCACCGGGCGCTGGCGCGAAACCGGCAAAGGTGTGAAGCTGGAACGCTTTGCCACACTGAAGCCTCACCGCAACCAGGGATATGGGGAAAAGCTCATCAGGCATGTCATCCGTGATGTCCTGCCCCTCAACCGTCCCATTTACCTCCATTCCCAGCTTCAAGCTGTCCCTCTTTACGAACGCGCCGGATTTATGAAAAAGGGGGATGTATTTATGGAAGCAGGCATACAACACTATTTGATGCAGCGGGGCTGACCGGCCCAGGCCCTGAAAACAGCCGCATGCGCCCTCATGAATCCGGACAGCGGTGCATAAAGACGCATAGGATGTGTATATCCCTTGCATTCCCCGCAAAATTTCCCTAAATTTGGCTACATCAAACCAAAAACCTTCCATCATGAAAAAGACCCTTACCCTGATCATGACCTTTGTGCTTGTGCTCGCGATGCACCAGGCGCACAGCCAACTGGAAAAAAGCTCCTTCACACAAACCGGCTCAGCATATTCCCTTTCCAGCATCAACGATTACCAGTCGCTCGGCATCAACCCCGCCAACCTCGGATGGAAACGAAATGGGCATACCATGAACCTGGGTTTCCTGGAAAGTGCCTTTTCTGTGTATTCGGAACCCCTGGGCAAGAAAGAAGTGATCCGCGACCTGATCATGGGCAGCAGCGACGCCTTCGAAACCGCGGCACAACGGCGGGAAGCCATAGCAAGCTTTACCGACACACGGCTGCTGGCCAGCATATCCATCATGTCCCTGGGATTTTCTTACCAGGATGAGAAAGTGGGAGGCTTTGCCTTCACGGTCCGGGATAACATACATTGGAACAGCGATCTCAATGGAATGGCTTCCCGGTTTTTATTCACAGGATACGAGGAAGGTGATTTTTTCAATGATCCGTATTTCGACAGCATTGCCTTGCAGCCCAACGGGGACACCATAGCATACGCCACCGATCCGCAAAAGGCATCCTGGCTTTACCATCCCACGGATATTGAACATGTTTATTACCGGGAGTACATCCTGGGATACGGGCGGAAGTTCGTGGACAAGGACGATTTTAAGTTCTATGCCGGCATAGACATCAAGTACCTGCAGGGATATGGCATTTTAGACTACACATCTGTGTCAGAGACCGAGGTCGACGGTTACCAGGCCCTTTGCCCATTTTACCAGGTGAATTATTCCGACCCCACCCCTTCACAGATGGAAGGGGAAGGGATGAAAGCCGCCGGCCATGGTTTCGGCTTCGACATCGGGGTCACCTTTGAGATCATCCGGAAAATCCGGGCCTCCATTGCCCTGAACGACATGGGTTTCATCAACTGGGACGGCAACGTGTATGAAGGGGAAAATGTGGACATTACCCAGATAGAAACCAACGGGATCAACAGTTATAATATTTTCGAGGAAGGGCAGGGCATCATCGCCGACAACAATAACCTGGGCGAATGGAAAGGGCTGAAAGAAAAGAAGGTCAACCTGGCCTCCAATATGAGGGTCGGGGGAAGCTATCTTATTCAGGAAGGCCTGGAAGTCGGCGCCGATTTCCTGATCCCCCTGCAAGCTGAGGTGCCGGGGGCATTTAAGAAGCTTGTCTTCGGGCTGGGCACACGCTACGACCCGCTCCCATGGGTCCAGCTTTCCACCGGTTTCATGACGGGAGGCCAGTTTGCCTGGGCCATACCGCTGGGCGTTACCCTGCGCCCGGTGAACAAGGAACATGTTTCCTGGGAACTGGGGTTTGCCTTCCGTGATTTCAGCACCTTCTTCAAACAGGAAGACCCCAACGTAAGCCTTGCCATGGGCTTCCTGCGCTTCAGCTTCGGAACGGGCGGCAGCGGGCAGCGGTTCCCGGAGGAATGAACCGCGGCCCCAGGGCTTCATTACCGGGCGCCAATAAATACAAAACCACCCCAATACACCGGAAAAGCGGTTGCGGGATCGCTGATGAGTCCCAGCTTGGCCTCACGCAAGCATGCCCCGTACCGGCCACCGTTCATGACACAGCCATAAAACCCTTCCATCAGCGACTGGGTCTGGCGGTCGGGCACGCTGAAGACCGAGACCAGGATATTCCCCACACCGCTGTACAGGAATCCGCGCACCAGCGACAGCATCCCCTCCCCTTCCGCCATAGCACCCGCCCCGCTGTTGCAGGCGCTCAGGACGACCAGCTCCGGTACGGTATCCAGGGCAAACAGCTCTTCCATGTGCAGTATGCCATCCTGCAGGCTGTCGGGATGAAACAGCAAGCCGTTCAGGCGCGGGTGCAGCGGGTCTGCATAGCCATGGCCGGCCACATGCATATACCCCGAACGTTCTGCCATGCTTTTGAAGCGGCCTTCGGTGGCCCGTAGACCGGTGAATAGTTGTACATCACGGCCCGCCCCGGCACACAGCTCCCCGAGGCGCTCCACTTCCTGTCCGCTGCGGGCCAGCAGGTGCAGGCCGCCATCCGGCACATCCCCCTCCTGCACAAAGGGGGCAAAGCCGGCGCAGGTGCAGGGCCGCGAGACAGCGGCGGCCGTATCCTGAAGGGACCGCAGGAAAAGGGAAGCGGAATAATGGTACTGCACCGTATAATCCCGGATCACATAAGGCAGGGTGGAAAAATCCGGCGTACCGGGGTTTTCTTTGACCAGGGTTTCGAAGGGCAGCAGAAAAAGGTCCTGGTAAGGGATGATGATCAGCCGTGTAATGCCAGGCCCGGCCCGCTCCGGCAGATCGCCCAGGAGCATTTCATACAGGGCATGGCCAAGGCCCGTAGAAACACCGGGGTCGACCATCTGGACGGCACGCAGGTATCGCCGGATCAGCACTTCCAGTGAACACCCGGTTTGCAGGGTATCCAAAAAAGCCGTATCACGGCTGATGGCCATGATGCACATCCAGGCGCTGTCGTAATAGTATTCCAGCAACAGGTCGCCCTTATCCAGC
>JAGYMZ010000067.1 GCA_018400295.1 Bacteroidales bacterium
ACTCGGGCTCACATCGATGAATCCATCCTGGTTCAGAATAAAAATAGCATTGGGGGAAATGTTCACCAAAGCCTGAAAATTTTTCCTGCTCATCTCCAGAAACCGGTCGTATTTCTCCAGGCGGGTCCTGATGGAACCCAACAGCTCATCGTTCTGGAACGGCTTGACCATGTAATCGTCCGCCCCAAGCTGCAAGCCCAGCCGGATGTCGTTCAGCTCCGACCGGCCGGTCAGGAAAATAAAAGGGATCATGGAGGTGATGGAGCTTTCCTTTAATATTTTAAAAACCTGATAACCATCAATATCCGACATGCCGATGTCGCAAAGGATGAGGTCGGGAACGACCTCAAAAGCTTTCTGGATACCTATGGACCCATTCTGGGCAATATGGGGCTCATAGACATCCTGAACCGTAAGCAGGTTGCTTATGGCTTTGGCCAAATGATGGTCATCTTCTATGATCAGAATGGACTTACGATTATTCTGCACGTTCATATGGTAATGTAACAATTACTTCCGTACCGGAATCCACCTTGCTTTGGATATCAATGCCCCCTTTATGGAGATCAACACAGCGCTTGACGATGGAAAGGCCCAGGCCCGTTCCCTTGATCCCGCTTGTGTTCGATCCGCGGTAGAAAGAGTCAAAAATATGCTCCAACTCCTCTTCCGGGATCCCTATCCCCTGATCCCGGACACATAACCAGGCAATGTTGCCGGGCTTTTCTTTTAACTCAAACGCCACCTTCGTATCCTTCCTGGAAAACTTCAGGGCATTGATGAGCAGATTGTTCACAATATGCTTCAGCAATTCCTTGTCCAGTTTTACCTCGATGTCCGGAAAGTCAAAATTAGTAAAAATTCTTCCGCCATAGGCATCAATGGAATTTATTTCTCCGGCAATTTTTTCACATTCTTTTAACAGGATGGCCCCGGAGGGATTGAATGTAAGCACGCCTTTGTTCGATTGGTTGAGCAAGGTCAGGTCGTCCAGGGTCTTTGACAGGGAATGTATGGCGGCTGTGGTCAGTTCGAACGCATCCATCTGAATGCCCTCATCGATCTGGTATGTGAATTTTTTTAATATCTGAAGATTGGAATAAATGATGGAAATGGGTGTCCGGAATTCATGGGAAATGATGGAGATCACCTTGGACTTGAACCGGTTCAGCTCTTTTTGCTTGCTCAACAGGCGCGCTGTATTCTCTTCCTGTTGCTTCCGCCCCGATACATCCCGCAAAACCATCTGCACCCCGATGTTCCGCTTCTGATGGTCCCTGAAAAGGCTCACCCTGGCTTCCACCCAAAGGGTATTGTTCTGCTTCCCGATCATCTGAAGGTCGAAGTTCCGCGTATGGCATGACGGGGCTTCCGCGTTACCGGAAACACCGCTCAGCTCTTTGTAATATTCCAGGATCTGCAGGAAAAGATCCCAGGACTCCCCGGAAAAGATCTTTTCCGGTTTCATGCCGGTGAATTCGTCCCGGCTGTATCCTGTCAGATCTGTCACCGACGGTGAAACATACCACTTCGAGGAATTACCAAAGGGCACGATCCATACCACATCACAAATGTTTTCCGTGATGAGGCCATGCAAGGCTTCGTTGTCAATATTTTCTATATGCGACGCTCCCAATTCGTTAACCCAAATTTCAGTTTCCCTGATTTCTATGATTTATACGAAAAAAACAACAAAAAGATATACAATCCTACCGAAAGTACAGCAAATATAAATTTTCTAAAGAACTCCCGTATTTGATATCCGCATGGCTCTGTCGATCAATGCCCTCGAAATTTATGATAAGCGTGCCATTGCATTGAATAAGCATATAAAAATGAGCCGCTGTAACTTTTTTGTACATTGAACGTCAGAATACATGTGACAGGGCTTTCAACACCACAGCCCTGTTGCCCGGTACGGCACGATATGACGCTATACGACTACAATACATGTGTGGACCAGCATGCGGACGATGTGTACCGCTTTATCCTGAAGAACATGAAGGATGCGGATAAAGCGAAAGACATTGTGCAGGATACTTTTGAAAAACTTTGGGTCAAAGCGGAAACGGTCCGGGTCGAAAAGTCGCGCTCCTACATTTTTACCACTGCGTACCATACCATGATCGATTATTTGCGCAGGGAAAAAAGGGACCTGGATTATTCCGCCACAAAAGAGATAGAAACACAAGCCCCGCATGAATGCATTGACCTGCAGGATATCCTGGAAGAAGGACTGGGGAAATTGCCGGAAATACAACGTTCGGTGCTGCTGCTCAGGGATTATGAAGGGTACTCCTACCGGGAGATCGGAGAAATATGCCGGCTTACCGAACCCCAGGTCAAGGTATATATATACCGCGCCCGGCTCGCACTGAAAAAATATATCGGGAGCCTGGAAACAGTGATATGAATATGGTAATGAACACAGATAATTATGAACTGTATTTTCTGGATTATGCGGAGGGGAACCTCAGCCCCGCCCGGGAACGGGAGTTGTTTGCCTTCCTGGAAAACCATCCGGAATACCGTGAAGAATTTGATGCCTTTGTGAATGTCCAAATGCCCCCTTTCACGGATCCGGAAAAACGCATAAGCCACTCCCTGAAAATGGACCCTGCCGGACGGGAAGCATCCTCCCTGCCGTTTGGCCTGCTGTGCATTTCTTACCTGGAGGGCGACCTGGAGCCTGAGGACAGGGCCGCCTTTGAACGGCATCTGAAACAGGATCCCGCCGCGGAAAAAACACTGGATGCATTCCGGAAAACAAAACTTGTAGCGGACCCTTCCCTTGTTTATGCAAACAGGGAAGCGCTGAAAAAATACCCCCGGAAAAACCTCAGACCCCTGTTCAGCACCCGGAACATCGCTGTCGCCGCCACCCTGGCCATCCTGGCATCCGTTTCCTGGCTCCTGCTTTTTCAGGTAACCGGCGGGACGGACAGGCCCCGGCCGGTACAGCACATTGCATCCAGGGGGCACACTGAATCCATCAATATTCCACCCCGTGAAACACAGATCACCCCAAGGCAGTCAGACATAAAGATCACCCTTCCGGCACCGGTCCGCAATACAGACCACCTGGCTTCCATGCCCCCGCTCAGGCAGGTCCGGATCCCCAAACCCCCGGGCGGGGAACCAAGATCCTTCTTCCTGCTGCGCTTTGAAACGGAAAGAAGGGTGTATGCCCAAAACCTGCCTCTGGAAAAGGAATATTATACCCAGAGCCCCGGCAAGGAAAGAAAATCCGCCGCAGGGAGAGTCCTGGCCAAGATTGGGAACCAGATCAAAGACCTGTTCTCCCCCACCCGGGAGATCCTTGACAACAACGACAACCCGGTTTTCTGGAACATTGCCCAAACCGGGGTGAACAGTTTCAACCTCCTTACCGATCATCATTATGAGATCGTACGCTACCTCGATGAAAAAGGCAGGACAAAACAGGTGAAGCTGGTGGATAACAGCGTGGGGATGGAAATAACGAACGCGGAATAATAGGGAATATACGATCCGGGGATCATTCCTGACCCGGAGGCCTGCACTTACCCATGCCCAGATTGCCTGTAACTTTTCTTCCCCGCCGGCCGTCCCATCAAAAAGCCGAAACAAAACCCTGAAAACACAACGCGCCATGAAAAAGACAAAAACATTGCCCATGCTGGCCCTGGCGGTCATTTTTACCGCAACATCAAGCCCTGTAGCCGCCCAGGAATACGATAAAAACGAGATCATCAAAGAAACAAGGGCCGTGGACGACTTCCACGGCATTGAAGTGGGCGGCATCTTTAACGTCCTGCTTACCCAGGGAAGCCACACATCGGTGGAGATCGAAACCACCCGGAAATACATGGAAAAGGTCACGGCCGAAACCCAACGCGGGATCCTGCACCTCAGCGGGAAGTCCATACGTAAACCAAAGAAACTGAACGTATATATTACCGCGGAAGAAATTGACCGCCTGAATGTCTCCGGTGCGGCCAACCTGGAAGGACAGAACACGATCCGTTCCGAAACCCTTAAGGTCACAACTTCCGGGGCCGCTGACGCAAACCTTGACGTGGAAGTAAAAGCGCTGACAACCCAAAGCTCCGGGGCATCCGGCCTCAAGATCACGGGGTCGGCCAACATACATTATGCAGAAACCAGCGGCGCTTCCTCACTGACCGCCCACAGGCTGCGTTCCAATGAAGCCCGTGTGACTACCAGCGGTGCTTCGGACGCGAAAATCAATACCGCCAAACTTGCACAGGCCCATATCTCCGGCGCCAGCACCCTGGAAAACCACTCCGGCAACAAAACCGTCATCTATGGCCCGGATGAAACAACCCGGCTGGAAACCCGCCCCCGCGGCGATACGTCGAAGAGCCGGATTGGCCGGATGAATATCGAAGTGGTGGATAACGATTCCACGCAAGTAAGCATCGGAAAGCACAGGATCGTGGTGAACGAAAACGGCCACGTAAAATACAGCAAATGGCCCCGGAAGAAATTTAACGGCCACTGGGCCGGCGTGGAACTGGGCGTGAACGGGTACCTCACCCCCGGACACAATATGGATTTCGGTAAGGAATATGAATACCTGGACCTGCGTATGGAAAAATCCCTCGTAGTGAATATGAATGTTTTTGAACAAAATTTCTCCCTCTCGCGCAGCAATAAGTTCGGCGTGCTGACCGGACTGGGCTTCAGCTCCCATAATTACCGCTTCAACCACCCAACCACCCTCACACCCGACTCCTCCGAAATTGCCGGGTTCCTCGACAAAGGCATACAGGTCAGGAAATCCAAGCTGGTGGTGAATTACATCACCGTCCCCCTGATCTTTGAATTCCAGACCAACCGTTACTGCAAGACAAACAGCTTCCACATTGCAGCCGGAGCCGTCCTCGGGATACGCTTTGCCTCCCATACAAAAAAATACTACGATGAGCTCAACAAGGAATACACGCTTACAGAATACAACCCTGCCACCGGGCGTTACGAGGACGTCTATATTACGCGGTCCCCGGGTGAATCCATCGCCAAGAACCGGGACGACTTCCACCTCAACCCCTTCAAGGCATACGGGACCTTCCGCATAGGCTGGGGCTTCGTAAACCTCTTCGCGAACTATTCCTTCACTACCCTGTTCCGTGAGAACAAAGGACCGGAGCTGTACCCCTATGAAGTGGGGATCACCCTGCTGGGATGGTAGGTGGTTTTATTCCCTGAAAATCCTTACCTTTGTGCCCGTGCCGTGTAATGCGCCACGGGTTATTTTTTGAACCACAAAAACAACACAGCAGTATGTCGGGTCACAATAAATGGTCAACCATAAAACGTAAAAAAGGCGCGATGGACGCCAAGCGTTCCAGGATCTTTTCCAGGATCATCAAGGAAATACGGATCGCCGTCAAGGAAGGCGGGGCCGACCCGGAAGCCAATCCCAAGCTGCGGCTGGCCATTTCCAATGCCAAAGGGGCCAGCATGCCCAAGGACAACATTCAGCGTGCCATCAACCAGGGCAAGGAAAAAGATGCGGCGGATTTCACCGAAACCACCTATGAAGGATATCTCCCTCACGGAATCGCAGTGTATATTGAATGCACCACCGATAATATCCAGCGGACGGTTGCAAATGTCCGCTCCTTGTTTAATAAGTTCGGGGGGAACCTCGGTACGAACGGCTCACTCAGCTTTTTATTCGACCGCAAAGGGGTATTTACCGTTCCCGCGGGCGACATCAATGAAGAAGAATTCGAACTTGAGCTCATCGACGCCGGTGCAGAGGATATTGGACTGGACGACGGATTCTTCACCATTACCACCGCCATGGAGGACTTCGGCGTGATGATGAAAAAACTGGAAGCGCTGAACATCGAGCCGGAAAATGCACAATTGCAGCGGATCCCGAAAGAAACGGTCCGGCTGGATAAAGAAACCGCCCTGAAGATCCTTAAAATGATCGAAGCCTTTGAGGAAGACGATGATGTGCAAAATGTATTTCATAACCTCGAGATCACCGATGAAGTCGTGGCTGAACTGGAATGAAACCAACATGGGCCATACCGTCTGTTGTCCTTCTCCTGGGGATGTTCATTTACCTTTCCTTTAACCTTCACAGCAAGGCCGGCTATATTTCCTGGAAAAGCGAGATCTATGCCGACAAAGCAGGTTATTATGTGTACCTCCCGGCAGCGTTCATTTATAAATTCAATGCCTCCGCCTTTCCGGATGCTATTGACAGCCTGTGCGGCAATGGATTCCGGATAGACCGGAAGAACAACCGGATCCGCACAAAATACCCTTACGGCACCGCCCTGTTGCAAACACCTTTTTTCCTGTCCGCACATGTTTTGGCAAAACCCCTGGGATACAGGGACGACGGGTTTTCGGTCATATACCACAAATCCATCAGCATTGCCGCCGCCGTCTACCTGCTTCTGGCCCTGATGTTCTTATATAAATTCCTGGAACGCTACTTCCGGCGCAGCAATGCCATGCTTACGCTGTTCTTGTTGCTGGGAGGGACCAATATATTTTATTATGGCCTGGTGGATACAGGCATGTCGCATGTGTATTCATTCTTTGTTTTTTCCCTTTCACTATGGATCTTTAAAAGATGGTCAGAAGAACAGGGAAGTCCCGGATGGAACATGTTCTCACTGGGGCTGGCCGCAGGGCTCATTTTTGCATTGCGGCACATCAATCTGATCTTCCTTGTCTTTATGTTCTTTTTGGATATTGCCGGCCCGGCAGAACTCAAATACCGCCTGAAACGTTTCTTCGCCTTTCCGGGCATCTTTTTCGCCCTTCTCCCCTTCATCGCCGTGGCCCTCCCGCAACTGGCCTACAATCATTACCAGGGAGGGTCGGTTTTTTACCATGCATACCACGGAGAAAGCTTTGCAAATTATGCCTGCCCGAAACTTGCAGAACTCTGGTTTTCCACGCGGAACGGACTGTTCACATACAGCCCGGCCAACATCCTTATCCTGACCGGTGCCGTGATCATGATCGCTCATAACATACGGAACGGATGGCTAAGCCTGGCCCTGTTCATGATCCTAAGCTATATATTTGCATCCTGGTGGATGTGGTGGTTCGGTTGCGGCTACGGCGGCCGTACTTTTGTGGAATATTACGCCCTTCTGTCCCTCCCGGTGGGTTATTCGCTCAAATTCCTGAACCGGATCAGCATCCTCCCCCTCAAATACATCCTCTGGATGCTGCTCCTTCTGATGGTCGCCTGGAACATCACGCTCATTTATAAATACCCGCGCTGCTGGTTCTGGGGGATATGGGACTGGGAAAGACTGGTGGGTCTGCTTTAAAAAAACCAAAAGAATATATACGCCTTGTTATCAATATCTTATTGCCTGATGCTCCGCCAGCAATCAAAAATTTGAAATATTTAATATACAACATCCCTGTATCCGTTCATCCATCCGGAACCGATTCATCCCAAATCCAAAATAAATCTGTTAATCCGTTAATCTGTTTATCTAAAATTTGAGATATAATATACAACATCCCTGTATCCATCCATCCATCCGGAAC
>JAGYMZ010000068.1 GCA_018400295.1 Bacteroidales bacterium
TTCCAGATTGGTCATCCAAACCGGTGGTGGTCGATTTTTATACCGAATGGTGCGGACCGTGCAAACAGATGCCCCCGATCCTTGACGAGGTAAAAAAAACCTTCAAGGCAAAGGTACGGGTAATAAAAGTCAATGTTGACCGGCACCCCTTTATTGCCACCCGGTATAAAGTGCGTCATGTTCCCACCCTGATGGTTTTTAAGAAAGGACGGCCCCAATGGAGAACCGAAGGGATCTGCCAACCGGATGAGCTTAAATCGGTTGTTTCCGGTCAAATCAACAGCTAAAACCAAAAAAGTCATTTTCCAGCCCGGCTAACTTCGTCTTAAATGTTATCTTTATCTGTTCAAACAACCTAATAAAAGATACCATGAGACGATACCTTTACTTTGTTACTTTCGTAGCTGCTTTGGGCGGCCTGATGTTTGGTTTCGAAACTGCCGTGATCAATGGTGCCATCTATTATGTAGCGGAACATTTCATGCTGAGTGATTTCATGAAAGGCTTTGTGGTAAGCACTGCCCTGGCGGGGTGTGTGGTAGGGGCCCTGTTCATCGGAAAACCGGCCGACATCTATGGCCGGCGGTACATGCTGAAAGTCATGGCTGCGCTTTTCCTGCTTTCGATGCTCGGAACCGGTCTTGCCACCAATATCTGGATTTTTATCATCGCCCGTTTTATCGGGGGAATTGCTGTAGGAAGCGCCTCCGTGGTCACTCCCATGTACATCTCGGAAGTTTCGCCGCCCAAATTGCGGGGACGGCTGGTAGCAACCAGCCAGCTGGCCATTGTTACGGGGATCCTCGTGGCTTTCTTTTCCGATTACATGATCGACAGCATTCTTCACGGAAGCTGGCGCTGGATGTTTCTGGCAGGTACCCTTCCCTCGGGTCTTTTCTGGGTTTTGCTGTTTTTCATCTCCCGAAGCCCGCGTTGGCTGGTAAAGATCAACTGCGAAGACGAAGCACGGCAAGTCATTGAACGGGTGAACCCCGGGGAGAACGTGGAGAGAATGATGAAAGAGATCAAAGATTCGCTTCGAACCGAAGCTGCGGGAAAACGGGTAAGGCTATTCAAAAAACCCTACCTGAACCTTGCCATCATCGGAATCTCCATTGGCATTTTCAACCAGCTGACCGGCATCAACATCATCATGTATTATTCGACCGACATTTTCCGGGCAGCAGGTTTTTCGGGTGATTCGGCATTGCTCCAATCGGTCATGATCGGCCTTACCAACCTGATGTTCACCATTCTGGCCATGACCATCATCGACCGCTTTGGCCGGAAATTCCTGCTCTACGTGGGAGCCACCGGCATGTCGGTATTCCTGGGGCTTTTCAGCTGGGCCTATATTTCAGATAACACCGGCGGATTCATCCTGCTGGCCATGCTCATTGGCTTCATCGCATTCTTTGCTTTTTCACAGGGGGCTGTGATCTGGGTGATCCTCTCCGAAATGTTTCCCAATAAAGTCCGCTCCCGCGGGGCGGCAATCGGATCCTTCTCCCACTGGATCTTCAATTTCGGAATCGCTCTGCTTTTCCCGGTGGTTTCAGCACAAATCGGTGTGGGATTTGTCTTTGTCTTTTTCGCTGTCGCCACACTCCTTAGCCTGATTTTCTACAAGTTTGCACTCATCGAAACCAAAGGGAAATCACTGGAAGAGATCGAACAACTGGTAATCAAAAAATAATGAGACCTTTCATTCTATTTTTGTTTTTGACTTTTCTGTTGGTTTTCCCTGCCGGGGCTCAGGAACCGGAAGAAAAAGACAACAACCTGTGCATGGGGCATTACTATTCAGAGGCGGAAGCCCGGCAGGTATTGCAATCGCTCCGGTCTGCTTACCAGACAAAAGATGAATGGCTATCCCGCGCAGAAATCATCCGGAAAGGCATTTTACAGGGCGCAGGCCTCGATCCCCTGCCGGAAAAAACACCCCTGAAGCCACGGGCGGGAAAGGAGCGGCACTACGACGGTTATTCGGTGAAAAATGTGGCCATCGAGAGCCTTCCGGGTGTATTTGTAACCGGCAGCCTCTACCTTCCTGAAAAACGGAAAAAGAAAATGCCCGGGATCCTGAGTGCCCACGGACACTGGTCAGACCCGGAAGATTACGGCCGCTACCGGGACGATGCCCAGTACCGGTGTGCCAGCCTGGCCCGCATGGGAGCCGTTGTTTTCTCCTACGACATGGTGGGCTACGGCGAGATGGCCGGATGGGGCTGGAAACACCGGCATCCACTGGCCCTGAAACAGCAATTGTGGAACAGCATCCGGGCCCTCGACTTTCTGCTTTCTATCGAATCCATTGACTCTGAAAAAATCGCCATGACAGGCGCCTCCGGCGGAGCCACCCAAACCTTCCTGCTTACGGCGGTGGATGACCGCGTGAAGGTATCGGTACCCGTGGTGCAGGTATCGGCCCATTTTTTCGGGGGGTGCGTGTGTGAAAGCGGAATGCCCGTTCATAAAAGCGAAAACCACCAGACAAATAACGTGGAAATTGCCGCACTTGCAGCGCCCCGCCCCATGATGCTGGTCTCCGACGGAGCCGACTGGACAAAAAACACCCCTGAAGTGGAATTTCCGCATATCCGGTATATCTACCGGTTAATGAGGGCAGAAGAAATGGTACAAAATGTACACCTGCCCGAGGAGGGTCATGGATATGAACTGCCCAAACGAAAAGCGGTCTACCCCTTCCTGGCCCGGCATCTCGACCTCAACCTGAAGGCCATCATGGATGAAAACGGGGAAATTTCCGAGGAGGGGGTCGTTATCGAACCGTATGAAAAGATGACCGTTTTTTCGGCTGAAAATCCGCGCCCCGGGTATGCAGTGCTGACAAATGATGAAGTATCCTGGTGAAAGGTGCTGCCGGCATCAGAAAATTTTCCGGGAGGAAATGCTTCATATGTTCTCAAAACTTTTCTGACCATTCCGAAGGATTGGTCAATTCCGGTCAAAAAGTCCCCGGCGTTTGCATTTTGATCCGGAAATTAAGAATAGTAACTTTGAGGCTCACGCGAAACTGAAAAGAACATGACAGAAAACTGGAAAGACCGGCTCGGGGTGGTCTATTCCACCCATCCGGATTTTGAATACGAAACCGGCGAAAATAAGGAGGAAACGACCCTTCCGCCCCGGCAACAAAAATTAACGGTAAGCCTCGACCGCAAGAAGCGGAAAGGAAAAAGCGTTACACTGATCACCGGCTTTCAGGGAACTTCCGACGACCTGAAAGCACTCGGGAAAACGCTCAAAACAAAATGTGGCGTCGGAGGTACAGCGAAAAACGGGGAGATCCTTGTTCAGGGCGATTTTGTCGCCCGGGTCATGGAGATACTTAAAAAAGCGGGGTACCAGGTAAAACGCTCCGGCGGTTGATGCCCCGGCCCTTCTGCTTCATCTCTTTCCAGTGGCATAAAACCACCTTCCCTGTCCCTTCATCCGGATATAAAAGCCCCTCATCTGCCTCCGAAAAGCAACCGGCCAGTATTCAGGAAAAATCCGTGTGCTTTTCACTGCCAATGCTTTGAATTATCATGGAAGTCATTTATATTTGAAGTAAAAAATACTCTTATTCAACTTAAATCAAACTAAAATGATAGTCAAAAGATCTCTCCTTCCTTTTTTTTTACTGGCATCGCTGCTAACAACTGCGCAGAACAACATTGTCATCAATACCGACCTGGGCAAAGAGAAGATCAGCCGGCACATTTACGGCCATTTTTCTGAGCATCTCGGAAGGTGTATTTATGGCGGCTATTGGGTGGGCGAAGACTCGGACATCCCGAATACGAATGGCATCCGGAACGATGTGGTTGATGCCCTCAGGGAGATCGGCATACCCAATCTCCGCTGGCCCGGCGGTTGTTTTGCCGATGAGTACCACTGGATGGATGGTATTGGACCGCGTGAAGAACGCCCCACCATGATCAACACCCATTGGGGAGGTGTTACTGAAGACAACAGTTTCGGCACGCATGAATTCCTGGAGCTCTGTGACCAGCTGGATACGGAGCCGGTTATCTGCGGGAACCTCGGCAGCGGCACGGTCCGCGAGATGTCGCAATGGGTGGAGTACATCAATTCAGATAACATAAGTCCCATGACCGAACTCCGCAAAGAGAACGGCCGTGAAGCGCCCTGGGGCGTAAAATACTGGGGACTGGGAAATGAGAACTGGGGATGCGGCGGCAACATGACCGCAGAATATTATGCCAATGAGATGCGCCGCTACTCCACCTATACCAAGAACTATGGCGACAACCGGCTGTACCGGGTGGCCTGCGGTCCCACCGGCGCCGATTACCATTGGATGGAAACGCTCATGAAAAAAGGGTATCCCGGCCGGAGCTTCCAGGGAATATCCCTCCATTATTACACTGTTTCCGAAGCAAAAAACAACCGGCGGTCGGCCACCGAGTTCGATGAAAGCCAGTATTTCTCCTCCCTGAAAAATACCCTGTTCATGGATGAACTACTGAAGAACCATATCCGCATCATGGACCGGTACGACCCGGGAAACCGCATCGGCCTGCTGGTGGATGAGTGGGGAAACTGGCACGATGTGGAGCCCGGAACCAATCCCGGCTTTCTCTTTCAGCAGAACACCCTGCGCGATGCCATGGTGGCTGCCATTAACCTCGATCTCTTCAACAAATACTGCCGCCGGGTAAAAATGGCCAATATTGCACAAACCGTGAACGTTTTGCAGGCCATGATCCTGACTAAAGAGGAACAGATGGTCAAAACGCCCTCCTATTATATCTTTAAAATGTACAAGGTGCACCACGATGCCACCCTGCTTCCTGCCGATGTAGAATCCGGGACCTATACCGTCGAAGGGAAAAGCATTCCGGCTATATCCACTTCCGCCTCAAAAGCCGAAGACGGAAAGATCCATATCACGCTCAGCAACCTGAATCCGAATAAAGGGCAGCAAGTAAGCTGCGAACTCCGCGGAATGGAAAAAGCACAATTTGAGAAAGGCACGATACTGACGGCGGAAAAGATCAATTCCTATAATGATTTCGGGAAAGAAGAGGCAGTAACTCCTGCCGCTTTTGATGCCGTGGAGACTAAAGGAAACACCCTGCAGGTGGACCTGCCGGCCAAATCCATCGTCATGCTGGAGATAAGATAAAGCAACCCTGCCGGAACGCATTCGCCGCCAGGATTGCCCGGATTCGGAATAAAATTTACCCCGGCACCGGAGGAAACAAACTTTTCCAAACAGCGGTTCTGGTGCAGCCGGAGCCGCTGTTTCGTTTACTGAGCCTCCAGGCGTTTAATCTGCTTTTTCCGGACATCCAGTGCTTTCTGGTAAGCCCGGATCATTTTCAGATCGTCTTTATCCCTGTAACTGAGGGCCAGTTCGTAAGCGGCATCCAGCCATTTCTCCGCCATCGGAATATCATCTTTCATCTCATAAGCCAGGGCAAGGTTGTAACGCGCGTTAACAGCCAGCCGGCCCTGATTTTTCGGCGCGTATTTTTTCCACAGGGCGATGGCCCGGTCCCATTTTCCATCTTCAAAAAGACGGGCGGCATCTGAAAAATCGGGCAGCGGAGGAACGGAATACATCCGGTAAACTGTCTCCCATGAGGGATAGAAACGTTCGGCATATTTTTCCCCGGCCATGGTCGAGGCAATCTGCAGGGATTTAATGCGCGGAGGCAGGCGGGTCCCCCGCTGATAATTTCCCTGCGCATCATACTTATCCCAGACCAGGGTATCGATGAGCGTCTTCCGTTCCACCTGTTTTTGATGGCGCGCATCGTAGATACCCCAAACCGCTACTGTTACAACTTCATTTGCTTCCGGCTGCTCATAAGCCCCCGGATGGGTGGTAAAAAAACAGGAAAATGTTTCCAGCGCAACTAGCCAGTCACTGCCGGCAGCCTCCCCCATCTGCCGAATAATTCCGGGAGGAATTTCAGGCAGGGTTTCACCGGTATGCCGCCGGAAAGAGTTATAAGGAAAAATTTTGACCTCATCAAACACCTCATTGTTTTTCAATTCCTTAGCAAATCCGTTCAGACAGGAGAAAACCATCATACTGTCGAGATTGGCTGGATCCTTCCTGGTTTTCACCAGGCGTGATCCTTTCCGGTAATAATGCAGCAGGGTATCGCCGGGATATTTGAAATTCCGGTAAACAAGCGCCACACGCTCCGCGTCGGGCGAAACTTTTACTTCACCAGGCTTATATACTTCAATGGGATACTCTTTATAAACAGTGCAGGCAGCCAGGAGCACCAGCAACAAGATCCCGGGGAACAAACGACGATTCATTTTTCCTGATTTTTAATTTCACGTTTTCTTCGCTTCAAAATCTGCAAATACTTGTAGGTCAACGGCCGGTACATCGTGTTGTACGACTTCAGGGCCTGGGAGACAGCCGCATCCACATCGCCCAGCATCTCGTACCCCACGGCCATGTTATATCGGGCTTTGCTTTTCAGGGAACGGGATCCTGTGTTTTCGGCAATCTCCTGCCAAAGGGCGACAGCTGCATCCCAGTCGCCATTGTTTACAAGCTGGCGGGCCTGCTTCATGGAAGCATTCCCTTTCACAAAATACTTCCGCTGTTCCGTATGCCAGATCACCGAGATCAACTCCGACATCTCCAGGGCGATCGAAATGCCTGCCTCAGTGAGTGCCTGCTTCACAGGTGTGAATTGTTCAAACAAACTCTGAGCAGTAGCACCGGCCTCGTTCCAAACCAGTGTATCGCGCAAAAACTCGCGGACCAGTATTTTTTCACTGACCGGGTCATACACCCGGAAGAGGGCTTCATAATAGATTTGCATCCGGGCTGTGGCAGCTGAATAGAACCCATCCGCAAAAGGATCATAATAGGATTCATAATCAAAGCCGGCAATAACCCGTGTTTTCAAATGATCAAGTGATAAAAGTGCATCGGTTTCATAGTAGGCCGCTAACTCCTTTACCCGTTTCCACGACATAGGTTTTTCAAAAGAGGAAGCGGATGCAGGAACTTTAATAAAGCGTTTTTGAGGGATCACATAATCGTACCTTCCGGATTCAAAAAGCAGTGATCCTAAGGCTTTCAGCGTTGTATCCGCCATCTGCAGGTCGTAGATCACGGTATCGACATCGAATTCCTTCTCGTAAAAACGGCGTTGAAGGGTATCTTCCGGGGTATCGCTAAATTTTTCATCCACTGCCCGCGTCACCAGGGTCAGACTTTGAATGGCAGCCGGTAGGGTTTTCGGAGCAGACCGGGGAATATCAATCAGCAGCGACTGGGTAGAAATACAGGAAACGGACACAAATGCCAGAAGCAACAGTGCCATGCATTTCATCGGTTTTCTGCGTTTTTTCTTCATCGGTACAAATTAGCAT
>JAGYMZ010000069.1 GCA_018400295.1 Bacteroidales bacterium
AACGGTTCATCAAGACAACCATACGGTGACGGAAAAGTAAAACTGGCTTCAGGATGGTTAAAAACCTCAATGTATCGATAATGCACTGTATCGGACCCACATAAGTTTTCAATTATAACACTGACAATGAAGCCGCTGTCAGGTGCATTCGCATTTTCACAATGGCTTTGTGTATATACATGAGATATGGAATTGTTTTGATAAGGCTCTTCATAATCCCATATCACCTGGGAAGATCCATCGCCAAAATCCCAGGTATATGTGGTTGTATAATCGTTGTCTTCGAAATCACTCAGGGAAAAACTGGCGGTCACAGGAGCGCATCCGGCAGCCGTACCTCCCATATTAACCGTAGCATCGGGATATCCTCCATATGTCACCAAAATGCTTGTATCGTTATCACATCCATGTTGTCCGTGAGTTATAAATCTGAAATTATAATTTCCGGGGGAAGCATACACATGATAAACCGGAAAATCATTTAAGCTCAATCCGTTAGAAAAACTCCCATCCCCCCAATCGATATCTAATCCGGGGACGCAATGTTCATATTGAACATATGTATCCACCCAAAGGGTATCACCTGTACTTCCCTCCGGATGACATATTACAAAATCATTGCCTGAAAGATCAATGGGCCAGCTTTTTGGATAGGATTGTACGGATATTTTATTATTTGCTTCCGCTTCACATCCATTGACATCCGAAACGATCAACTGTACCTCATATTTATTATACATACCGCAATTGGAAGCGGTATAGGCATAATATTGGTGCTGGATCGTAGGGGCTGTAGTAACAGCATATGTTCCATCACCGAAATACCACGTATAGGTTAACCCGTTTCCGGTACTTTGGTCCGCATAAAAAGTAACCGGCAGCCGGGCACATTCATTTATTGGTTCCCAATTGAATGAAGCTGTGGGAAAATCAGAAATAATTACGGAATATGTGATGCTTTCATGACAACCGGAAGTATCGTAAACGCTCAATACAACAGCATAGGTTCCGGTTGAAGCATAGGTATGGACGGGATGTGTGGCGGATGAATAATTCCCATCTCCGAAATCCCATTTATAGCCGTCGATCATACCACCAGGCATCGGAGAAGATTCATTGGTAAAATATACTTTGCCGAGCTGTTGGCAGGAAACCTCAAAAGAAAAATCGGGATCAACCGGGCAAGCCTGCCCGTATGAAGCTCCCGTCATCAGAAAAGTAACTGCAGATATAAGAAAAGTAGCAAAAATGTACTTTACGAGGTAAAGACTTTTTTTCATAGGCTCCCTGATCAAGATATCGTATCCAGAATGTCAGTAAATTGCAGCAATTTCGATTGCCCAGGGAAAGTAATTTATAAGACAGAAAGGGTTTTATGTATTATTCAATGCAGCAAAAAAATAAGATTTGGCGGATCGTTGCTTATTATTGCCTCAATACTTCCTGTTTGTATATTAGTTACCTATTATCGCAAATAGTAACCCTGATTCCTTTTTAAAAATATAGGGATAAAAATATTTTTCAATACTCAAACAAACACCCTATCCACCTGTAATTCCAGATTTTTTTTTATAAATTCCTGACAATTTGCAGTATGGATACCAATCAAACCAATCCATCACAAATATATAGGAACTATTCGAGAACATACTAAAATTGGAGCATTTACTTAAACGGATGTAGGTGTATCCACTTAGTTGATACCTTAGAGAAGTATTTGGATATATTTACTTCGCATATGATATGCGAAGGAGAATTTTCAGGATGATCGGATCTCTCTGCATAAAATGGTGAACCCATTGGCCGGCATCAAATTCATTGCATGATGGCACATTTGATGATCCGCCTTTGCAGAATTTTTCAAAAAAACGGGTACGATCCGGACACAACATATTCAGGGCGAAGATAGTATAGATCCATCAGAAAATGTATTGTCCAAGAATTTGTACAAGTGTTTCTTTCCGGACAGGCTTGACCAGATAATCATCGCAACCGGCTTCCAGGGCCCTGATCTTTTCTTCAGGCTGTGCATAAGCGGTTTGTGCAATAACAACGATGTCCTTATGTTTATCCTTTATCTTCTTTGTTGCCGTCAGTCCATCCATCAGGGGCATTTTTATGTCCATCAAAATTACATCATAATAATTATCTTGTGCCAGTTGTATGGACTCTCCCCCTGTACGGGCACGGTCTATATTTTTCACCATTGGCTTCAAAAGCGCTTCAAGATATTTATAACTATCTTCATCATCTTCTGCTATAAGTATCCGCATGCTATTTAAATCGCTTTGCAAAGGCTTTTTAGAAATAGCTGGCATGTTTCCAACCTCTTCATAAGGTATCGAGAAATGGAACCGGGAACCTTTCCCCGGTGTGGATTGTACGCCGATATTTCCATCCATCAGATCAACGAGGCTTTTTGCAATGCTAAGACCCAATCCGGTTCCCCGGATAGCCATGGCCTGGGCTTTCATCCCGCGAAAAAAACGATCAAAGATCATGTCTTTTTCTTCCGGAAGCACGCCAATTCCTGTATCCTCAACAAAAAATTCAATAGCGTTTTGGTATCTCTGACAGCCAAAACTCACCCGGCCTTTTTTTGTATATTTTAATGCATTGGAAATCAATCCCGAAATTATCTGCCGGATTTTATTATAATCGCCTTTAATAGAAAATTCATCCGGCACAACATAGCTGAAATATACGTTTTTATCCTGGAATCCTTTCTTAAATGAATTATAAAGATCAAGAAACAAGGTTGAAACGGAAAAACTCACCCGGTCCAGCGAAATCTTTTCTGTTTCCAGCCTTGAGATCTCCATAACATCATCCAGGATCTTTAATAACTGAGAAGCATTTGTATTAATGATCTCTACAAATTTATTCCTTTCCTCGCTGCTAATTTCATCTTTCAGTAAATCTGAAAAACCCATAATGGCATTCATGGGGGTCCGGACTTCATGGCTCATATTCGCCAAAAAAGCAGTCTTTAAACGATCGCCTTCTTCTGCTTTGACTTTGGTTTTTATCAATTCATCAAACACCATTTTTTTCTCCGTTATGTCCTCCTTCAATCCAACCAGGTGTGTTATCTCTCCCCGCTCATTTTTAAGGGGAGAAATCACGGCTTGCTCCCAATAATGCTCACCATTCTTTTTTTGATTACAAAATTCTCCCTGCCAGTTTTTGCCAGAACAAACCGTATCCCATAAATCCTTATAAAATTTTTCATCATGCCGGCCTGACTGCAATATATTCGGAGTCCGGCCTATTATCTCCTCAAGATTGTAGCCGGTTAAACGGGTAAACTTTGGGTTCACATATTCAATTTTGCCATTCTTATCTGTTATTACGATGCTAACGGGACTCTGTTCAACAGCTTTTGAAAACTTCAGCAACCTTTCTTCCCTGATCACCCGCTCTGTTATATCGCGTGTGGAACCTTGCAATCCCACCAGTTTCCCGTCTTTGTCCATCAGGGGCTTACCGACAATTTCGACCGGAATTTCTGTCTTATCTTTCGCAAGTATATTGCCCACCAAGAAAACTTTACCCCGTGTTTTAAAATTATGAATGGTTTTCAAGGCTTCTCTGGCCATTTTTGCAAATTCCAACCACCGGGTATGCTCCCATAAATTCGTGCCGTTCCATTCCTCCTGGGTATACCCGGTCAGATTGTAAATGGATGGACTGACATAGGTAAACTTCAAACGAAGATCCATCTGCCAGATCACATCAATGGAATTTTCAGCAATGAGTCTGAATTTTTCTGCGCTAGCCTTCAACTTCTGCTGCATTTCCCGTTGTCCGGTCTGGTCACTGAAAACAAGGACCACACCTATGATCTTCCCGTCGCGGCCTCTGATCGGTGCCCCACTGTCGGAAATGGGGATCTTCTTTCCGTTTTTATTGATCAGTATCGTATGGTTTGCCAGTCCAACGATCCGGCCTTCCCGGATGACAGTTTCTGCAGGATTTTCTACATGATTTCCCTTTTCTTCATCCACGATCCGGAAAACCTTATGGAGGGCTGCGCCAAAAGCATCTTTTTCCTTCCATCCTGTGAGCTGTTCAGCCACCGGGTTCATTTGACGCACGTGCCCTTCATTATCGGTAGTTATCACACCATCCCCAATGCTATACAAGGTTGTCCGAAACTCTTCCCGGGATTCCCAAAGTTGCTTTGTCTTCAGATAAAGGCCCCTGTACATATTGCGCTGGCGATAATGATAGCCCCAGGCCAATCCAAGGGCAGTAAGTACGATCAGTATTATAACAAACAGAATTATAACAACCGTTTTATATCGCAGGTCGGAATACAATTCTGTATTGTCGATCTTGGCCACCATAAACCACGGAGTTCCTTCAATGGCATGTATGCCGGCCAGCACCTTTTTCCCCCGGTAATCCATTCCCTCGCATAAACCCTCACGGCCGAGTACTGCCTGGACCGCCGGTGAGGCAGAATCTGACAGAGAGACCTTTAAATGCATGGCTGTGTTGCTTCTGTGCTTCAATTCATTTAAAAACAATACGCTGTCTCCTTCTTTCCGGACCAGGTAAGTCTCAGAGGTATGACTCACCGCAGGCCACGACTGGATCAGGGGATATAAAAAATGCTGTGGATCAATACGAAATACCGTAACGCCCACAGGTCTTCCCTCAAGATCCCTGACCGGTGCATGAAAATCCAAGTGGATGCAATCATGGGTCTGGCACTCATAGAAATCCGACAGGATGATCCGCTCATGAATTAGCGCTGAATCGGCAAAACGAAGCATAACATCATCCATTCCCCGGTATTCAGGCTCAAGGCTTAAAAGCAGTTCCCCATCTGTCGACAGAATGAATATATTTTCGTATTTGTGGGTTTCCTGGATATGGGACAGGCGGTTGTGAAAATAAAAACGGGCCCCGGCATCGTCCCCTTCTGCCAGCAAACGTTTTATGTTCTCCACAAAAGCAGGATTGTTGGAAAAGAAAACCGCCTCTGACATCCGCTCCTTCTTCCAGTTCCGGATCTGTTCCGATTTAAGGGAGGCTATGGCCTTCAAATTCTCCAGCTTTTCATAATGGATGGTATTTTTTTCATATACAAAATATAGATATCCACCCACCAATAGAGCAGCGGTAAAAAATACAAGCAGAAAGATCATTATTCGTGAGGGAAACATGCCTTTAACCTGGTATACGGGCTGTTGAGCTCTTTTCATACATTGCGCTGTTTAATAAAAGCAAACTCCCCGGGAAATTCGTTCCGAGCATCTAATATCCCGGCATATCCGACATAATGGATCGCAAGCAGGAAAATACCGGTCTACCCCTTTATTTCATCTATGGGTATAAATGTATTAAAAAATAAATAAATACACAATGTTTCAACCAATATAACCATCATTCATTACCACACAAGCATTTCCAATCCAACGGATATACCCCTTATCTTTATGCTTTCACCAACACACATCTTTTGAAATTCCCCGCCTTTACTCTGTAAACCAACGATCCATCATCATATCCATCTAAATGTCAAGGATTTTGACCAAGAGATCGGAAAAGTTAATACAAATCAGTTATTGCTGAATTCCCTGTCAATAGATAGGATGGCCTTAACAGCCTAGAATTTGCCTTTGGTCCATTTTATCAAAGGATTGAGCATTAAGATTTAAACCCGTTACCATCATAAAAACACAAAAAGCATAAACAGTTTGCATCATGGTTCACAGTTTTAAATAGATATTCCTTTGTATTAAACTTCTTCTTTTAAAAGCAGGAAAATTATATATATTCTAATAGCTTGACAAATCATGCAGTTACCAGGCACCCATCGCTTGCATTTTCCCCTGATCTTCACTATCTTTGCATCCAGTTTCCGGATGTCCGCCCTGTCGCTCCCTGCACTTGCAGGGGGAGGAAAGTCGGGACAACACAGAGCACCATGCTTCCTAACCGGAAGGTCCCCCGCTGGAGCGGGGGAACAGAAAGTGCCGCAGAAACGATACCGCCACGCCACCAGCGTGGTAAGGGTGAAATCGTGAGGTAAGGGCTCACGCCCCGGTGTGGCAACATACCGGGGGAGGTAAACCTCATGGGTTGCAAGATCAAATAAGTTCCGGATCGAGGGTTGCTCGCCCGAGATCATCGCCGGAACGGGTAGGTCGCTGGAGGTGGCGGGTGACCGTCACCCCAGATAAATGACAGGGGTTTGCCGCAGAGGCGGATACAGAATCCCGCTTACAGGGCATCCGGAAAAGCATATGGGGGCCGCACCCGAAAGGGCTGCGGCCTCTTTCATTATGATGGGATCAGGGGAGTAAGCTTCAAACACGCGTCCGCCCCAGCGGTTGTATATGATGAGGTGAAAGTGTGTTATGTTGTCCGAAGCGGTTACTGCTTTGAAGATGTCGTTCAGGCCATCGCCGTTGGGTGAAAAGGCATTGGGAAAATACAGCAGTCCATCCTGTGGCTCGATGGGAGGAGACACAAGGAACAAAACGTATACAGAATCGACAGGGGAAAGAGGACAGTTCCACTTTTATCTTTATCCTTTTGTCTTTTATCTTCTCAGCGTTAGCTCGTGGCTCGTAGTACAGCATCAGGTTATTGAATTCTAG
>JAGYMZ010000007.1 GCA_018400295.1 Bacteroidales bacterium
GTCAGTATATACGACTTCCCCGTCACAGTCAAGGATCTCGTATGAACATTCGTAGCAAAAGCTTCCGCATACAAAGGTACTGGTGATCTCGTCACCATCATAAACCAAAAATGATTCATATGCCGGGCCTGCACCACTGCTTAAGGTAATATCGGTCAGGACCGGTGTACCGTTCACATAAATGGTAAGTTCTCCTCCGTTCCATCCGTCGCCGAAGTCATCGTACATGGCAACCTGGTAATTGCATGAGAAATCATCGGTGGTCCATTCAGGGAATTCGTATGTCAGGGTTCCGATGCCAGTATTATAAATGGTGGTCTGAACGGTGACCTGATGATCCGGCCATACCCATGCTTCAAGGCTCATGGGATCGACATAGATTTCAGGGTCGGCCCACATAATACATTCGGGTCCGGCAGGTGCCGTCTGACCTTCGTCATATTGCGCAACCACCGTATAGCAATATTCGCCAAAGGCGGGCGGATAATCGGTATAATATGTATTCGTCGTTGACCCAACCGTGGTACCGTTGCGTTTGACCACAAAATACTCGAACGCCCGTGTGCCCCACTCCCATGTCAGGTCCACGCGGCCGGTAATGTCGTTAATAAGGGTGGCTTCCAGGTTTGTGGGTGGTACCAGGGCTGTACCCAAAATGGTCATGGTACAGGGGATGGTAATCGTACCCACATCCGGGGAGCTTGAAAAAATGATCGCGGCTGTATAGGTTTCTCCCGCGGATGTACCGCTCGCATCAAAGTTTGTAGGCACATTTTCAAGCCCGCCTCCGGCAGGCACAGTGCCTTCATACCAATCCAAGGTAAGCCAGTCACCAATGCCGCCGCCCGAAAGGGGCTCATCGGTATCAACATTATAAACAATATTGGTATTCTGATTTGGCATCCACAGGTTGCCGGAATTATCCAGTGCCAGACCGGCGCCGCCATAACCGCCACCATCCGGAAGCAAAAATGACTGCAGCACAGCCCATCCGTTGTTCGGATCCAGTTCTGTAACCAAATCACCGGTTGAATTTTCCACAACCCACAGGGAACCTTCAGCATCAGGGCCTCCCTGGGGATGCCATGCCAGACCGGAAACACCATTAAAAGAGGTGGAAGAAATGGTGGCACCGGAATGATCCGTTCTCCAGATCATATTGCTGTTCCAGCCGCCCACATAAAATTCGTCATTGGCCTCATCATAAGCCAGTCCTCTTTGTGAAATACTGGAAAAATCGCCGGTTATGGATTCGACCAGGTCTCCGGTTGCCAGCTCGATCACCTTAATGGCATTGTCACCACCGACATTAACCCCATATAAATAAGTTCCGTCGCTTGCCATATCACCAAACCAGGATCCTCCAAAAGCACAGCTGATCGTATTTCCGGTCAGGTCGCCATCAAGGGTCACTTCAGAAATCGTGGTTGGCAAATACGTCGGATCCGTTATCCACAAATTATTGCCATCAAAACCCATTCCCCAGGCCATGCCAAGAGGGGAAGGCCATTGTGCCAATACATCGCCCACATCGCGTGTGCCATCCTGGACGATCTCATCACCCGCACCGGTCCTTGTCACGGCGTTCGCATCAGATACGTTACCATATTTAATAACGGGATCACTTCCCTGGCCATATTTAGGCACATAACCGGAAGCATCTGTCGTAGGATATTCAATGACCGCTGTCCAGCCCAGCTCACCATCACCGGTATTCAGGATGCCGGTTTGGGTGGTGAAATACTCATTGGGATTGAGCGTATAATCATGAACAGTGGGAGATATGAACATGGTAGGCTGTGTCAGGACAAAATCCTGATAGGCAATACCCCCCGAAGGCACGGTCACTGTGTGTGTTGTCACGTTATATCCGGCTTTTGTGGCCGACACTTCCTGATCACCGGTTGGAATATCTTCCAGGAGATAATACCCGTCTGACCCGGATGTGGTGGAGCCAATATCTTCGATGCCGATGGTTGCACCCGCAATCGTGAGACCGTCGCCGTTGAATACATACCCTTCGATATCACCCGGATCCAGTGCCGGTTTATAATAGAAACGCATATTATCGTAATAATATGATGCCCCGTCGTAGTTGGGGGGCGTTTCATAATCAGCATAGCCGATCAGTGTTCTGTATCCGCTCCCGTACGACTTATATGTCCGGTAATACGGAGACTCATAGTAACCGTTATCGCCATCCAGGATATCGATGACCAGGTTTTGTGTACCTGAGTATGTAAAGTCATCTATGTCAAATACGCGCCATCCCGTCGTAGTAGCCGGTATCATGTAGGACGAATAGTATACCTCGGTTCCGCCGGTCATATCAAAATATGCCCCGGAAGTGAACGAAGATATGGATGTTTCCTTAATGGTAATGTGTACATTGATCAGCCAGTTGTCGGGATAAGCAATCCGTTCAAAATTGTATGCGATCTCTGTAATGTCTTTCGGTCCGCCCAGTTCACTGGCCAGGTACAATTGCTGGGTATGCTGGTTGCGCCAGTAATTACCCCAGGGGCCATAGTAGGAAGGATACCCTCCGTAACTGGTTCCGGTTCCCACCTCAACATAGGACTCACCCTCCAGGGTAAATGCAAAATCGGCAGTTTCACCGAAAGCCACATCAACAGGAGTCCAGGAAGTAGCTCCGTAGCCGAATCCGTCCAGAGGATTCCGCCAGTGAGCAAGGGAATTGTACACATTGATGTTCCGTGTCCAGAACCACTGTCCGTATGCACCGAAAGGGGCGGCATCCTGGACCGATATCCAGTAGTGGCCCCCATCAATGGTCAGTCCGCCCGAAGGAAGGTTGATGGTCATGACACCATCCACGTCCGTTGCGGATACGCCCATGTACGAAGCAAATGGACTCGCACTCGGGGCTCCGCCCACATCATTGTAAAACAGCACATTTGCTGAAGAAAATGGTCCGGGGGATCCGGATCCATAAGCGGTTACCGTTTCGATAACCCACGTGGCCTCTGCCGGAACGATGAAATCATCCGCGCCCTGGCAGTCGTAAATGTCATACGCGGCCTCAAAATCCTGGGAAGCCCAGCCATTGGCATCCAGTTCGATCTGCTCATATAAAATTCTGTACAGATCCTGATTGCCCGGAGGCATCTTGGCGCCCGGTCCATTGAGTTGCATTTGGGCAAAAATAAATGATGACGACAAAAGGATCATCACCATCATTACACCCAGTTTGGTAATTCGATGTTTCATAATACTACATTTTGGGTTAACAAAAAAAATCTTTATCCGATACAATACGCCTGGACCAAATTTTATTGGGCATTATTAAAATATCCAATATCAGTTATTTAGGGGGTATACTACGTAAAAGGAAAGCTGTAAGTCCGTACATTCAGAGTTCTCAATTGGTTAAATAACTTTGGTTTTTGGCGTGAAACTAATCCATAATCACAGACAGCGAATGTATTTATTTCGTTGCATTATTCCAAATTATTTCCGATATATTTTCAAAACAGCAACAAAAAAGGTTTGTATGCACTGTATGAAGGGTATTATATAATTTGGTAAAAAAGTAAAAAATGCCATAAAGCAGGCAGCGGGGTGTATGGAAAAGTCATTTATTCAATACAATGATTTTTTCGACAATCCATGTGTGGCTGGTTTCCGCCTGCAGATAATATATCCCGGAATCCCAACCCGATAAGTCAATGGTTAATTCATGATTTTCAAGCCCTGATTCATCATAAACGCTCTGGCCCGACGTATTGGTAAGGGTCACATGGAGGATCTTCTCATTCCCCCGGAGCGTCAGGCGGTCTGTTACGGGATTTGGGAATATTTCAATATTGGATGGTGATGGCTCGTTGTATCCAACGGCTACATTGACTTCCGCGTGTGTCAGCGTATCGGACTTACAATCCTCAAAAACCGCCTCCACACCATAGGTATACACACCGTTCTGGCCGACCATATCCGTATATATTGTATCCTGCGTATAGGCGATCGGTTCCTGGTCACGGTATACATTGTACCCCTGAAGGTCGCGCACATCACGAGAAGTGTTTCGATCCAGGGATTCCAGCCGGGCACAAAGGCTCCAGTTTTTATCATACGACGGCCCGTTGGCCGACATGGGCGCCCAGTTCACGCCGTCAAAGGATACCATGTCTCCGAATCCCGCTATGGCAGGACCGGCGTCATGTCCGGCAGGGATTATGCCCGCTTCATGTGTGACGGTATATCCAAACCAAAGATCGACGGAAATATCCAACGGCACCATGGCATTCAATTCTATCTCATTCCATTTTCCGGGTATCGGCCCGGCAACGGCTTGCTCACAGATCAGGGTATCGGCCCCCGGACCCTTCCAGATCTTTAATACAAAGGCTGAATTCTCCCAGGGAACAAACCGGATATGCGTTATGAACATATCCTCAAAGGGACCGAGCATAGGCGACGACCACCGGGAAGCAACACTGAAGGTACCCCCTCCGGCAATCCCGAACCCCCCTTCCGGGATCCCGTTATCCCATTTCAGATAGGTGTGGTCACCGGCCCCGCATACCCTGGGGGAAGACCAGGAAAGCAGGACCTCATGATCCTGCGTGGCCCGGGCTTTAAGGTCCCGGGGAGAAGGACAGGTTCTGTAAACTTTGATATTATCAACAAACCAGCTCAGGATGTTTCCTGAATGAACGCCGTGTGCAATGAAACGCAACCGGAAGATCTGTCCAAAGGCCGGGGAGGTAATGTCAAAACGATGAAATTCCCAATCCATATTTCCCTGCTGGTTGTCAAATGTATGCAGGGTGTGCCATCCCTCTTCATTTCCAATATCAACCCGGAGGGCTTCGCTTCCGGTAGGCACCCTGCTATCCAGTTTTACCTTGAATTCCAGCCATATACAACCGTCAATAAAAGGGGAGGCAAGATTGATCCCATCCAGGGGATAACTGGTCAGCGTTTTCTTGTAGTTTGTCAGAACAGGATCCCATCCAAACTCAGCGGATGGCCCGGGGACTCCGGCCTGACCGTTAATCCTCCAGTTGCCCTCATGCTGCCACAAATTCGGGTCAAAGGACCCGCCATGCCATGTTTCTTTAAAAGGCAGGGGGTAACCGTACCGGACATTCAGGCACAATGGATCCCCTTTGGCCGATTCACCCGTATCACCAGGCAGTCCATACGGTGTCAGATCATACAATCCGGTTACATGATATTCGTATGCCCCGGGAGGGAGTTCCAGATCGAAAAAATGACTGGTATCGCTGCCATCATATTCCAATTGCGCTATCTTTTCCGTGTCCCGGTATACATTATATCCCGCGAGATTATCAGGGACCACACCGGAGGGCGCGGACGGACTGCATTGCCCCAGTTCCAGTCCGAAAATGGATTCATTCTGCAACATTCCGCCAATGGTAACGATGGAATCTTCGACCAACCCGCACTCGGTAAACAGTCCCCCGGCAACTTCCGTTCCACCAAGCAGGCCGATAATATCCAGACTGAACACCTGGTTTCCGGTTTGAATATCGGTCTGCACAAATACCGCACCGGAGCCATCCTGACTAAACCCCCACAAATAAGGGCCTCCACCGGACCACGGATCATAGGCAAATCCATAAAAACTGCCGTAAGTCCCCACCGGAAAACTACCCAGCAATGTGCCGCCGCCTGAAAACAAGGTTATATCCGAAGACCAGTTATTCGCCCAATATGCATCTTCCTGGTCGTCATATGCAATGGCACGAATTTCCGTCGGTGCCGTAAAACTGCTTACCAGGGTCTGACTTTCAAAATCCAGGACAAAACAGGAGGTGGTGGCATTCCCGCCATACATGTATCCTGTGGCAGGGTTATATGCAAGGTCCCGGATGTTTGAAACCCCGGCGATAACAAATTCGCCGAGATACATCCCATCAAGGCTATATTTATAAAAGGATGCACCATCCCATTTGGTGGAATATATAAATTCCCCGTCCGTTTCCAGGCCCGCCTCACCATTGGCCACAGCCACAGGGAAATTGAACTGCACATCCCATTGATCCCGCATGCCGTTATTGTTAACGGCCCGGATTTGACGCACCACGGGACTGTATTCTGTTGCCGGATTGGGCCGGCAGGTCCGGCTGGTTTCTTCCAGCAACATGAAAGACCCCGGAACCAGCGGAGGCTCCCACCAGAGATGAGCGGCATCATCAAATGCAACCCCGTCCAGTTTGCGGGGAGGCTCAAGATATTCCGAAACAAAACTATAATGGCGCTTTTCTGACAATCCCGAGGAATACCTCGCCGCAACCGATGCAGTATATTCCACACCATAATCCAGGTAAGGAAATGAATACCAAAGCGTATCGGAGTTCCCGGCAAAAGCCCCGTCCAGGAACACATGAAAATCGATCACAGCGGCATTCCCATTGCTGATCTCTACATTATCGATGGCCCATCCGGATCCCCACCTGCCATCGTCATCGGAATGAAAGGCAAACCATACGGGTCCGCTGCTGTTGGCACCGGAGAATTCGGACAGGTCAATTTCAATATGTTCCCACTGGTTGCTTACCGGCGGCATAACAAACAGGTACTCCCACAGCGGGTTTTCAGGGTCAAAGGTATATTTGACATAGGCCAGCTGGCCATAGGCACCATTATAAAAACTATCAAAACGCAACACAAATTCATCTGTCCCGCTAAGGTCCACAGGAGGAGTGATCAGGTAATCACAGCAGCCGTTATTGACAGACCCGCCGCCGCGGTCATCGTTGGAACAGGCATACTTCGAATCCGCGGGAGGTACGGTCCAATGATAACTGCTTGCATTCCCCGTAGCAAACCAGCCCTGTCCCCTGGACACCGATTGCCATCCCTGTGGAGGGAAGTTTCCTTCGAAATCCTCGTATAATTCCGTAACCAGCGGCCATTCCCAGGTGGCAATTCCGGAAAGCGGGTCCACGAATAGATTGGTAGGGGCATATTTCTTTTCCTGCAGAACAACATCCATGATGGTATCCTGTTGAATATCGACCGTCATTTCATAAAGCTCATATCCTTTATGGTATATGTCGATGGAATAGATGCCCTTGATAATACTATCGGAGATCCCTGTGCCATTGGCAGCGGTAAGGATATGATATTCATTGAAAGGAAACACTTCCCCGGTCAGTGTAATCCCGGCACCCTGAGCGGGCTGTCCGGTAGAAAAGGCAACGTTAAACTGAACCGGCACATCTTTCAAACGGCCGGCAATATTTGAATAGGACCACTCAGAAAGTTCCCCGCTGCCATATAGCGCCCGCACAGCATATGCATACCATCCTTCCGGCAGCCCGCCAAAGGAAGTATCCGTATAGAAAAGGTCCTGCAAATCCTGCGCGAGTATGGTGTCCTGGCCAGAGGCAGGTCCGGCAACGGGATCAAAACCATTCACACGGGCCAGTTCATAACTTATTGCATTCCGCACCCCATCATCCGCAGCCTCTAAAGGAACGGCCCGGCCTTTCTTCTCTTTTCCGGGGACACCATTGAACCGTGTACCGTTTTTGCTAAAAAAAACGGTCCCTTCCAGGCCTTCAGGTATTTTCGGGGGATGCGCCATCAGGGTCTCATCCTGCATGGACTGCAGAGAAACCGGTCCTTCAATGAAGACCCGGATCATGAAATCCTGGTATGGCGACAGTTTCCATTCTGAGCCATTGAACCTTGAATAACTCCGGTACACAACAGGAAGTGTATAGTCCACACCCAGCGGAGCCGCACCGGGAGAGGAATTAAGTTGAAGCATGCTGATGTAAAAATCCCCTTCCGGGATGACAACATCCAGTCCTCCGAAATCCACCCATCCATAGTTCCCGGTGACTACCCAGGCCGTATCCAGCGGACTGCCCGGCAATCCATCCACACCATTGTCATCGTAGGCAATAACAGCAAATGTCGAATTCAACCAGCTCCCCGGCGGAAAACTGCCGTCCCCGGTATAGATCCTTCCCCCGGTCACAGCTGCCGGGTAACCGGAAGGTGTGAATTTCACGGCATTTTCATTGCCCGGGTTTGCCCAAACGACCAGTTCCTCTGCACTTCCGTCGTCATATATGATCTCATAGGGGCCCAGGGGCAATCCCCACCGGATCATACATCCGGTATCCTGTCCATTCACTGTTGCATGGACGGAAGCAGGGGGATAAGGAGCTTCCAGGATGGCTTTGTCAACATACATCGTATCTCCGGACAAAACGCCCGTATCTGCCACGACAGTTGTCTGATAGCCCAGTTTTTCAACCACAACATCAAACGATCCACCCAGTACCTTAAGCCCATAGCCTCCATCATCACCGGTAAAGGACTTCCAGGCCCCGGCAGTCACAGAGGCTCCGCCGACCGGCTGGCCGGAATTCGCATCGGTGATCACCCCGGCAATAAACGCGGGTTCTTCCACCTTCATAATATGTATCACGGTATCGGATGGGTTGCCGGGGTCATTGGACGCGCAGACCAGGGATTGGGTATATTCCCCGGGTTCAAATCCCGAAGCATTATAGAGTACAGCAATTTTTTTCTGCCCCGGGCCCTGGACCATTCCCGATGCGGGATCCACTTCCTGCAAAAAAGTGTTGAGCGGGTGATGCCGGTTTTTTGAAAAGCCGGGGAAATTGAAATGCAATGACCCTGTACCCATGTTATGGACATCAACATTCACAAGGGCCTCCCCGCCGGTCCAGGCCCGTGCAGTCACCGTGTCGGGTTGAAGGAAAAGGATGGGATCGGGCCAATCAAGGCATTCCGGACCGGCCGGGGCCGTGGTTCCGGCACCATACATGGCGGTAACTTCGTAACAATAACTGCCATGTGCGGGCAATGTATCTATAAAATATGTATCGTGGGTTTCTCCCACACTGTCCCCATCCCTGAAAACATAGAACAGGGGATCATCTTTTCCGTTGCATGCCCAGGAAATTTTTGCAATGCCCAGGGTATCATCAAGCACCAACGTTGCCAGGTCTTCAGGCAGGGGCAGGGTATGGCCGGCCACACGAAGGGTACAGGGAATACTGACATTGCCGACATCCGGCACAGATGAAAAATTGATCGTGGCATAATACGTTTGTCCTGAACTTGTTCCGGTCGCATCAAAACCCGTGGGCACCTCCTGCATGCCTCCGTCAGGCGGGACCGAACCATGCAGGGAGCTCATGGAAAGCCATTGAATGCTTCCGCCGTCCAGTTCCAGTCCGAAAATACTTTCATTCTGCAATAACCCGCCAATGGTCACCGTTCCCGGATAAATATCCGGCTGGGTAAAAAGTCCTCCGGCATTCTGTGTACCCCCTGTCAGTGATAAAACATCGAGGGAAAAACCGGTTTCGGCCCCGGAAGGCAAATGCATCTGAACAATTTCGGCTCCTGTGCCATCCTGACTGAACCCCCAGAGGTAAGGACCTTCATCAGTCCAGTTGTCGTAAGCAAAGCCATAATAATTCCCGTAAACGCCGGTGGGGAAGCCGGAAATATACGCCCCGGTGGTACGGTCAAACAAAACAATATCCGTTGACCAGTTATTGCAATAAAAAGCATCCTGATCCTGATCGTAAGCAATGGCCCGGCAGGCTGCAGGTGCAGTAAGGGTACCAACGGTATGCTGGTTCCCGAAATCCAGAATATACACTGTTGTGGAAGCGTCACTGCCGTAAAAATAACCTTTTGACGGAACATACGCCAGGTCGCGTATCCCGGGCAGGTTCCCGCAGGAAAAAGAACCGAGATAGGATCCTTCCAGGGTATACTTATGAAAGCCCGGAGCATCCCAAACCGTTGAATAAATATACTGGCCATCGGTTTCCACCCCGGCTTCCCCTCCCCCGCCGGATACGGGAAAGTCAAATTGCACATCCCACAGATCCCTTGCAGCACCCCTCTGTTGTATATCCCTTTTTGTCCGGCTCAGATCCGTCCTGTCGCCTCCGCGTTGCCTCGGATACTCTCCCGAAGATGTAAACCCTTCATTCAGATATTCAATCATTGCCTGCCACTGCAAGGGCCCGCTTCCTGTGTTAAAAATTCTGGTCCGGGTACTGTAATATTCATTCGGGTTCAGGGTTATATCATGCTGGTAGGGAGATGCATGGATCTCGGGGCGGGTGAGGACCGGATCATGCGTAACCGTGCTCCCCGGGACAACAGAAACCGAATCCGAAATTGCATTATACCCCTGCTTCCAGGCAGACACCTCATGATCCCCTGCCGAAATATTTTCCAGGAAATAATATCCGCCCGTGTGTGAAATCGTAACCCCCTGATCTTCTATGCCAACATTGGCACCCGTGACCGGCATCCCGTCCGTATTATATACATACCCTTCCATTGCGCCGGCCATGGGTTCATACCATATTTTCAGATCATCCATAAACACCACATCCCCCTGCTGGTAATAATTTTCAAAATATTTGCAGGAAGATTGCAGGGTAAGGGTGAAGAAAGCATTCTGATAAGGGCTCAGGTCCCAGCTTCTGGTCTGGAACGGGTCAGAATGGGTCAGGGGATTATAAAAGGTATATCCGTGCTCATCCGGCAGGGGCTCTCCATTCAGTAATATCCTGAACCATCCGTATCGCCGATCATATGAAAACCCCTGTTTCAATTCCATTTGCATGGTCAGGGAACCGGTATGGCCCGTAGGACTGACAAACAAATCAACATGTGCAATATGGCTTTCTTTGGGAGCGGCAAAAGCCTCGCCGGGAGTATTGGGTGTTACCCCCCATCCTTCCGCCGTGTTCCCCTCAAAAAGCAATCCGTATGAAGATAGACAGGCAGCATTGCCATCTGTCCGGATATCCGACTCCTCCCCACTGGATCCATAAAATTCCACCGGAATGCTTCCATCTTCAAAATCCGCATGATAGGGAAAGGATTGGATCACATGTATCTCCTCCATCTTAAAATCAAAAGAATAACATGCGGGAGAAGGGTAAGAATCCATCATGACAAAATAGGACCCCGGCATGAGGGTAAGGACGATGGCCATGGGCCCGGCAACATACCCGGCGGATCCATAGGTAGCAAAAGCGAGACATTCGGATGTATCCGGACAACCATTAAAAATGGCAAAGCCGGTCCATTCGTCATCCGGTGTCATGGTAAGGCGTAAGGTGATCCCGGACGTTACATCCAGCCGGTACACAAAATCCTCCCCGTTATCATAATTTCCCAAACAGGAACCGGTTGTATCATAAACATTCCCGTGTCCGCAGGTGGAATTGCCGGTTTCCTCATAAGGCAGACCGGCCGGTATCTGAATTACGAAGGGATCCGAACAATCATCACCGGCGCCCCGGCTTCCGGGTGCTGACGGAACCGCCAATACCTCATGGGGCTTCTGTGTTGTACCAGCCGGCACTACTTCAAATGCATGGCGGCCGGGATCAAAACCCGGCCCGGTTCTTCCGGTCTGGGCCATTAAACCCGCAACGGAAAAAAACGTTGCCTGCAGCAGGCATATACACAAATATGTAATTATCCTTGGCATAGGGTTGCGGGATCATCAATAGCATTCGGGCTTTATCACATTGGAATCACATGTATTCGTAAACGCAGATGCCGTCATAAATATAATGTATGTTTTCATGTTGTGCTGACGCTAATATTGCCGGTACTTTACAAGTATTCGCGACTGCAGCATATCGCGAATGGCATATTTCACTCCTTCCCTTCCCAGTCCGGAATCTTTGTTTCCCCCGTATGGCATATGATCGACACGAAAACCAGGCACATCGTTCACGATCACACCCCCCACATTCAGGAAATGGAAAGCATGATCCATTTCATCAATACGATTGGTAAACACACCGGCCTGGAGTCCATACCGGCTGTCATTGACTTCTGTTATTGCATCCTTATAGGTATGCCAGGGTTCCAGGGTGACCACCGGGCCAAAGATCTCCAATGCGCGTACTTTCATAGCCGGCGCAGTTCCGGTAAGGACGGTAGGGGGATAAAATGCGTCTTCTCTATTGCCTCCCGTTAACATCTGTGCACCGTTATCAACCGCTTCGTTCACCCATGCTTCCACCCTTCGCGCATTGTCTTCATCGATCATGACCGAAACATCCGTTTCCGGATCTTCCGGATCGCCCCGGCGGAGTTTTTCAGTCTTGCTGACGAATTTTTGACTGAATTCCGTAAAGATATTCTCATGCACGTAGATGCGCTGGGCATGGATGCATACCTGTCCGGAATATGCAAAAGCACCCTGCAAGCACCGGTTCACAGCATGATCCAGATCCGCCGTTTCGGTCACAACCACGCCTGCATTCCCTCCCAGTTCCAGGATGACCTTCTTTTTGCCCGCTTCCGCTTTCATTTTCCACCCGACTTCCGGTGAGCCAGTGAAACTCAGCAGGTCGATCTGGGGACCGGTTACCAGATGGTTTCCCGTTTCCCGGCTCATCGGTAAAACAGAAACCGCACCGCAGGGCAGTCCGGATCCATCAATGGCCCTGGCAAGGGCAAGGGCAGATAAGGGTGTGGAAGAAGAGGGTTTGAGAATAATGGGACAACCAGCGGCGATGGCCGGAGCAATTTTATGAACGGCGAGGTTCATCGGAAAATTAAACGGGGATATCCCGGCGACCAGTCCAACGGGAAAATACCTGACGATCCCCTCTTTCCCCTCACCAGGCTCCGTCCAGTCCAGATCGATGTATTCCTTTGGCAAGCGCCTGGCTTCTTCAGCGGCAACGGTAAACGTTTGTATGGCCCGGTCGATCTCTCCGAGGGCATATTTCCATGGTTTTCCCGATTCCCGGCACAGGATGCTTACGAAGCGGTCCTTTTTGTTTTCCATGAAATCCGCAATATATTTCAGCGCCTTGTATCTTTTCCAGGACGGGATGCCTTGCAATTCTTCCTTCACTGCCAGGGCTTGTTCAATAGCCTGGTCCAGGATCTCCGGACCGGCCTTAAAGGTCCTGGCAACCGGCTTCCCATTAAAGGGATTGGTAACGATGAGTGCTTCGCGGCTGCTTAAAAATTTTCCGGCCGCATATATTTTAACTTCTTCCATGGCAATCCATTTCGCCGTTCCGTCAGGATTTTTACACTTAGACAAACCCGGCAAAACATTGGTTGCACCTGTTAATCAGGAAAAAAAAGGGCGGCCATCCGGCCGCCCTTTTGATGCAATGATTCATCATATGGTTGTTCGATTATTCGATAACCACTTTCTGTGTCGAGGTTCCTTCGGCAGTTTCTACCTGAATGAAATAAATGCCTGCTTTATAGGCTGAAGTATTTAGGTTAAATATGCTGGCTCCGGCAACCTTATGTTCGACCACCTGTCCAACATAATTGAATACGCGAACCTGTTTGATGGCTGAAGCAGCTTCCACAGTCACGTAGTCGTTCGCAGGATTCGGATAAACCACGAAAGAGTTCTCAGCAATGGGTTCGCTGATGCCAACCGGTGTTGTATTCACACATACATCATCGATCATGAAGATGAAGGCATCCTGGGATACACACTGTATGGCTACATAAACATCTTCCTGGTCCCAGTCGGAAATATCCCATACCTGTTCTTCCCATGCATCTGCGGGAGCTTCCAGGTAATCGCCTGAATTCAGCTTGATGAAGTCTTCAGGATCATTTCCGGTGTTGGAAATATGCACATTGTACCTTTCCAGGCCATAATCCGGGATGTAGGATTTAACCCAGAAAACAAACTCTGAATTGTCGCCCAGGGAGATCTGCGGTGAGATGAACCAGTCATCGTTCCACGGAGCTGACGTACTTGCGAAGCTAGCACCGAATTTATCTCCACCGTGGGGTTGAATTTCAGGATCCGTCATTGGCGGATCGGTTTCTGCAGGATTAAAGTTGATATATGCCATGGGATCACCGGAACCGGGGAATGTAACGCCGGTTATTCCGTATGTCGGCAGGCCGTCAACATCAACCGTAGTCCAGTCGCCAAAGGTCAGGCTGAAATCCGCAATGCTTTCAAAGTCGATGCATGTTGAAGTAGTTCCGCCCCCGATAACGACCATCTGGACAGGTATTTCTGTCATCGGACTGGCGGGGTCGTTGCTGACAACAACGATGTCGGCCATGTAACCACCTTCGGTCAAATCCGTTGCATCGAAGGTAACGTCAACCTCATCAGATTCCCCTGACATGAGGACATTTTGATCAGGATCAACTGCCAGCCACGGTGCCATCGGAGTTCCCGTGAGGTTGGCACGGATATTCCAGTTTCCGTCAAGGCCTAACTTGCTCCAGCCAACACCGATCTTGATAAATTCACCAAAATCAGCTGCAGGTCCTGCATCAACACCAATGGGATGCGTGGTTGTTGTTTGATTAACCCAAACACCGACCCAAAGGTCCTGCCCATCCATTTTAACCGGGGTATCCAGTTCCACGTTATTCCAGCTCATGGCGAGTGGACTGAAATCCTGCTCATAGATCATGTCGCCGGGCATCATATAGTTATTCATTTCATATATCCTGAGCTTAAACTCATCGGCCGGGTCAGGATCGTTGATATAAACATCCACAGAGGTAAGGTCCATTCCGGGATAGTCCCAAACGATGTTTGAGGGGAACATCACGCCGGCTTCCCATTCACCGGGGGCAGTAAGGCCAATGGCAGAGTTGTTCTCGCCATCCCAGTTCAGGGTCACTTCGTCGTCGGAGGGTGCGGTACCGCCACCAAGGGTGGAAACTTCTGAGAACTCAGGGTTCTTGACCGTGTTTTTCAACGGAGGTACCGGAATGGCATCCCTTTTTGAACCAACATCATACACCAGTGCGATGTGATAATTCAGGTCTGCACCACCGGTATTTTCAATGGTAAGAATGTCCATTTCGGAAGTACCGGCATCCAGTGTTTTGGTAAATGATGAGGGGTCAACTGCAATGGAAGGATCTGTTGAGCCACCGGTTTGCAGATAGCAAAGGTCATCAAAATAGAATGCATACGTTTCATCGGACGTAAAGAAATCAACACCGCCAAGCTGCAGCAATCCGCCATTTGACCAATCCCATGAGTGGAGTAGCGTACCGTCATAATAAACCTCTGCAAGGTCATCGTCGAGGTCTATCATGTGATCCATATAGAACCAGGTATCCTGAGAATAATTAAAGGCAGTGATCACCGTCTGGTCGATCTGGAATTCTGCCGTACCATCATCGTAAAAATAAATCTCAAAGGCCCATTCCGTTCCGGGCGCTTCGGTTTTCTGAAAGTTGTAGTATGCAGCAGCTCCGGAAGGTACATACATATACCAATCCACCTGATAAATGCCACCGGTTTTATCACCAAGTTTCAAAATCAGGTCGGTGAGCCCGCCTGCGCCTTCGCACAATACAGAGTTTGAACCTGCGTATGCCTGGTCATCGCTGATCAGACCATCTTCAGGGGTTCCCGGTGCATTGCCCCAGGTGGCCCAAAAATCCGGATTTTCCTCAGCAATGTACTCCCCGGCTGCATATGCCTCAAAGTCATCACAGTAAATGGGTGAGAAAACTTGCTCATACAACACGTCATCCACGTAAAAATTGACATCCTCTGCAGCATAGAAGTCAACGCCGCCCAATTGCAGCAATCCGCCATTTGACCATGCCCATGAATGGATTGAAGTACCTTCATAGAATACTTCCGCCATGTCATCATCCAGGTTGATGCTGTGGTCCATATAAAACCAGGTATCGTTATCGTAATTAAAGGTAGCAACAACCGTTTGATCAATGGTAAATTCCGCCGTACCATCGGTAAGGAAAAAGATCTCAAACGCCCATTCGGTACCCGGAGCTTCCGTTTTTTGGAAATTGTAGTACCCTTCAAAACCGGTAGGCACATACATATACCATCCAACCTGATATTCCCCGGCGGTTTTGTCACCAAGTTTCCAGATGATATCCGTGGCACCGCCATCTTCACTTACCACAAATGAGTTGGGTGCTGAATTCGCCTGATCATCGCTAACCATGGCGTCATCAGCTGCACCGGGTGTCCCTCCCCAAGGCTCCCAATTATCAGGATCGACCACACCCAGGTAGTCTCCTGCACTATAAGAATCGAAATCGTTCTGGTAAATTTCAACTATTGTCTGGGAATACGTAAACCCTACAAATAATAGAGATACCAGTAATAGGAAAGATTTTTTCATAACTATGAGATTTTGGTTAATAATTAAATGATCATTGCAAATATAATAAAATAAAAATGAAAAAAAAATCAAGCATCCGTTTAAAAAAGGTATTTTTTCTGAGAATCCGGATCCATGCACACCGACCCTAAGGTGTTTTTGCCAGTGTACATCTGGTTAACAAGACGTTTACCCGAAAAAATTATTCTTCAGGTCTTGGGGTATTCATTTTTTTTATTATCTTTGCACCTTCAAAATCTATAGGTAAAAGACATAAAGGCATTAGCGGAATGTATGCAATCGTTGACATAGCAGGACAACAGTTCAAAGTTGAAAAGGACCAGGAGCTTTTTGTCCACCGCCTGAAAGGCAAAGAAGGAGACAAGGTTGAATTCAACAATGTACTTCTGATCGACAATAACGGAAAAGTAGCTTTCGGGACCCCGGTGATTGACGGTGCCCTGATCAAAGCCAGGATCGTGGAACATCTGAAAGGTGACAAAGTCCTTGTTTTCAAGAAGAAGAGAAGAAAAGGATATCAAAAACTCAACGGCCACCGTCAGTATTTGACCAAGTTATTCATTGAGAACATCCTGGAAAAAGAAGCAAAGCCGAAAGCCACGAAAGAAACTGCAGCCAAAAAAGAAACTTTGGAAAAAAAGCAGGTTTCCGCGCCTGAGACAAAGAAAACCGCAGAGGACAAACCCGTAAAGAAAAAATCACCGGCTGCCAAAGAAACGGCTAAGGAAACCAAAAAGCCCCAGGCAAAGAAAGAAGTGAAAAAAGAAGGGCCGGCAACAACGAAAAAAGCCAAAACCCCGGAAGGCAAACAGGCGGGAACGCAAAAAGAAACGAAAGCAACCGGCAAAGCAACCACTTCCAAAACCACCACTGCGAAAAAGAAAGCAACCAAAAAACCAAAAGAAACCGGCGATACCGGCAAGGATCAAAAAGAAAAAAAATAAATTGTTCAATCATAAATCCCAACAACCATGGCTCATAAAAAAGGTGCAGGCAGTTCTCAAAATGGCCGTGAATCCGAAAGCAAACGCTTAGGGGTAAAAATATTCGGCGGACAGTTCGCCAAAGCCGGGAATATCCTGATCAGGCAACGGGGCACCAGGCATTATCCAGGCCTGAATGTAGGCATTGGAAAAGACGATACCCTGTATGCCCTGAAAGATGGAACCGTTGAATTCAGAAGAAAGAAAGGCAACCGGTCATACGTCAATATTGTCCCGGCCGATGCTGAAGCATAAACCTCAGAATGATCAAACCAAAAATAATTGGCATATAATTCAAATCCCGGTCCCGGCCGGGATTTTTTTTTATTTTTATCCTCCCAAATACCCGTTATTATGCTTCAATTAGCTTTTATCAGAGAAAATAAGGATCTTTTGACCAAACGGCTGGCTATCAAGAATTTCGATGGCCAAAAGATCATCCCCCGTGTACTGGACCTGGACGAACGGCGCAGAAGCACTCAAAAGGAACTGGACGATGCACTATTTGAATCCAATGCCCTTTCCAAAGAGGTCGGATCTTTATTCAAAGAGGGCAAAGCAGAAGAAGCCACCAAAGTCCGGGAGCGATCCGCAGCACTGAAAAAGAAAAGCCGGGAACTGAACGAAAAACTCAACAAAATAAAAACAGAACTGGACAAGCTCCTGGTAACGATCCCCAACATGCCCCATGCATCGGTCCCTGCCGGTAAAAACGAAGGGGACAACGCAATGGTTTTTGAGGAGGCGCGTGAGATCACCTTTTCTGTCAAGCCATTGCCCCACTGGGACCTGGCTTCAAAATACCGGATCATCGATTTTGACCTGGGCAGCAAAGTAACCGGTGCCGGATTCCCTTTTTACCGGGGCAAAGGGGCCAGGTTGCAACGTGCCCTTATTAATTTTTTCCTGGATGAAGCCCTGAATGCTGGATACGAAGAATATCAGGTCCCCCTGCTGGTCAATCAGGATTCGGCTTTCGGAACCGGACAGCTTCCCGATAAGGACGGACAGATGTATGACATACCTGCCGATGCCCTTTATCTTATCCCCACTTCTGAAGTCCCCGTGACCAACATCTACCGGAATGATATACTGAAAGAAGGAGACCTGCCCATCCGCAATGTTGCATTTTCCAGCTGTTTCCGCCGGGAAGCCGGCTCATGGGGATCTCATGTACGGGGACTGAACCGTCTGCACCAGTTCGACAAGGTGGAGATCGTTCATATAGAGCATCCTGAAAGATCTTACCCGGCGCTTGAAGACATGAAGGATTACGTAGCCGGACTGATCCGGAAGCTGGAACTGCCCTTCAGGATCATGCGCCTGTGTGGGGGCGATCTCAGTTTCACTTCTGCCCTCACGTATGATTTTGAAGTTTACTCCGCTGCACAGGAGCGGTGGCTTGAAGTCAGCTCCGTTTCGAATTTCGAGTCCTTCCAGTCGAACCGTATGAAGCTAAGATTCAAAGATAAAAACGGCAAAACCCGCCTTGTCCACACACTAAACGGCAGCGCACTGGCGTTACCCAGAATGGTGGCCGCCCTGCTTGAAAACAATCAGACTTCCGGAGGTGTTAACATTCCGGAGGTGCTGAGAAAATATACGGGCTTTGACAGGATCTCATAATGAATTCTTGCCGTGAGCAATGATCCAAAATCAGAGCTTTTACCGGGTACCGGACGTGGTCCGGACTTCGTTCAGAACAGCCTGGGATTGCCGGGCAGCTTAAAGGCATGGAGACAGGACCCACTCCCGGACTGCTTGACACGCACAACCCGGTAAAACCGGTCAAGGCATTTTATAAACATGGAATTTGCAATTCAATGAAATATATTATATTGAGCATAGCGATCCTGTTTCTGACCATCCCTTTCACAGGAAATGCACAGGTTCAGAACCGCAGCAGCCAGCAAAATACCCGCCTGCAAAAAAAACAGAAAGAAGAACGGCTTGCATCCACCCATTACCGGAACCGTGAATATGAAAAGGCTGCCGAGATCTATGGCGACCTCTATAAAAAAGAAACATCCCATTATTATTATACATATCTCTTATATTGCCTGCTGCAACTGAATGATTTTGACGAGGCGGAAAAGATCGCAAAAAAACAGTCCAGGAAACACCGCGACCGCTTAAAATATTTGGTGGATCTGGGATATGTATATCAGCGGGCAGGAGACCCGGAAAAAGCGGAAAAAGAATTCAATGCGGCCATAGAAAACATACCGGCCAATGTTTACCTTATCAAGGACCTGGCCAATGCATTCTATCTCAGGGGCCAGAATAAAAAAGCCATCGAAACCTACCTGAAAGGCAGGAACATCCTGGACAATGAAAATGCCTTTCATTTCGAACTGGCCAATCTATACAGGCTCACGGGAAGTTATGACTTGATGATGAAAGAATTGCTGGACCAGGTGGAAGAGGATCCGGGATCGCTGGACCGTGTTCAGAACAGGTTGCAATCCAGATTGCATGAAGATACCGAAGGGGAACTTACCGGTAAGTTATGGAAAGCCCTGCTGAAAAGGAACCAAAAGGACCCAGGCAATGTGGCCTATGCTGAAATGCTCCTGTGGATGTCTGTCCAGCAGCAGGATTTCGAATTTGCACTGACCCAGGCCATTTCCCTGGATAAACGGTACAATGAAGACGGGGGGCGCATATTCGACCTGGCACGCCTTTGCATAAACAATAAGGATTATGAAGCGGCCGTCAAATCGTTTCAGTACATCCTGGATAAGGGTGAACACAATATTTATTACCTGCCCGCCACGATCGGCCTGTTAAAATCAAAATATCTCAGGATCACCAGTGGATATGAATACGAAGAAAAGGAGCTGGCCCGGCTTGAAAATGAATACCACAAAGCCCTGGACCTGTACGGCAGGTTTCCGGAAACCATTGAGCTTATGCGGGATCTGGCCCACCTGGATGCATTTTACCTGGATAAGTTCGACGAAGCCATTGAGATCCTGAACGAAGCTGTGGAGATACCCAACGCACCCCCAAAACAGGTAGCAGAATGCAAGCTGGAACTGGCCGATATCTTTCTTTTCATTGGCGAGGTGTGGGAAGCAACCCTTTTATACTCCCAGGTTGAGAAAGCTTTCAAGCATGAACCCACAGGCCATGAAGCCAAGCTTAAAAATGCCAGACTGGCTTATTACATCGGTGAATTTGAATGGGCCATTGCGCAACTGGATGTGCTCAAATCCGCCACTTCCAAACTTATCGCCAACGATGCCATGGATATAGCCCTGCTCATCGCCGATAATAAGGATGCGGACAGCAACATGGCAGGACTGAAATATTTTGCCCGGGCCGAATTGCTAATGTACCAGAATAAGAATGAACGGGCACTGCAAACCCTGGATTCCATCTATTCGGTAAATTTATTCCATCCCCTTTTCGATGAGATCCTGTTCAAAAAATCGGAGATCATGATGAAAGCGGGAGAATACATGAAAGCCGACAGTTTGCTGAACCACCTGGTAACGAACTTTACCTATGATATCCTCGCCGATGATGCACTCTTTATGCGAGCCGACCTTCACGAAAACATCCTTCACAACCCGGAAAAAGCCAGGGAACTGTACCAGCAAATCCTTTTGAACTACCCCGGGAGCCTGTATGCGGTGGAAGCCAGAAAAAGGTTCCGGCAACTCAGGGGGGATGACATCTAGATGACATCTGATGAATCACCGGCCCGGCCCAGGAAATCCCTCGGACAACATTTCCTGCAGGATGAAAACATTGCCCGCAAGATCATATCATTTATTCCCGGCCATAGGCTGACCTTGCTTGAAATCGGTCCGGGCAGGGGTATGCTTACGAAATACATCCTTCAGAATGATCAGTGGGATCCCTGCTTCATTGAAACAGATAAAGAAGCGGTGGTATACCTGCAAAAAAAGTTTCCGGGGGAGGCGGATCGCATATTGCATGCAGATTTTTTAAAAACCGACCTGCAGCACCTTCTTCCGGGAGACTTCCACATCGTTGGAAATTTCCCTTACAATATATCCAGCCAGATATTCTTCCGTATCCTGGATCATTACAAAAGGGTCAGATCGGTGACATGCATGCTCCAGAAAGAGGTTGCCCGGCGCATTGCCTCGCCCCCTTCAAACAAACAATACGGGATACTCAGCGTTCTTCTGCAAACATATTTCGACATCGAATATCTATTCACGGTTTCCGAACATGTGTTCTTCCCGCCCCCAAAGGTGAAATCCGCCGTTATCCGGCTGACCAACGCAGACAGGCAGGTTGTTCCCGCCGACAATGATCTTTTCAGAAGGGTGGTCAAAACTGCTTTCAACCAGCGACGCAAAACCCTGAGGAACGCGCTCAAAGCCCTGGGGCAAGATCTGACTGTACTGCCGGATGAAATATTATCCCTGCGCGCCGAACAGCTTGGTCCCGGGGACTTTATCCGCTTATCAGATGCATTATCCCGATAAAAGCATGCTTATTCCGGGGATAATTCGTACTTTTAACACTGCCATGATCAAAACCACCTGCACATTGGACGTCCTTTCAGTCTGGTTTTCCGGAACTGCACAAATTGACCGCAGCATCCCGGCGAAAAGCCTGTCCGACAGCTCCACCCTGTATAGGCAGGATGCCCGGGTAATGGCCGGGCAGGAGACCGCAAGGGGCCGACGCTTGCAGTGCGGATAATAACTGTTTTATAGAATGATAAAAGAAAAAACGATACAATGTCGGATACCGAATATCTTCAAAAAGCCATAGACCTGGCCGCCACCAAATCAAAAAATGGTGACAGGGGGCCCTTCGGAGCAATTGTGGTAATGGATGAAAAGATCATCGCCGAAGCCTGGAACGAAGTATGGGAAACCAAAGACCCAACAGCCCACGCAGAAGTCATGGCCATCCGGAAGGCTTGCCGGAAAACAGGTTACCACGAATTGAAAGGGGCCACCATGTATGCCAGCTGCGAACCCTGCCCCATGTGCCTGGGAGCAATATACTGGGCCCGGATAGATAAGGTGGTGTACGCTGCCGGCCGCGATGATGCAGCAAAATCGGGGTTCGATGATGCGATCATTCATGAAGATGTTTGTAAGCCGGACAGGGAAAAAAGGATCCTGTTCCACCAGGAGCTGGTGGAACAGGGCCGGAAAGTTTTTGATGACTGGAACAAAAACCCGGATAAGAAGATGTATTGATCGCAGATCCTGTATTGTAAGTTGTCAATGCAAATGTTCGGCAATCAAACATGATACCCCCGGGATACCAGCTCTCTGGCCCGGAACCCCGCATACGCTTCGCGGTCCAAAGCATAGTCCCAACACCCTTCGCGGTGGAAAATATGCCCTCCGAAACCGGTTTTAAAACGGTAAAGGCCGTACATGGGATGGGAAGGGTCGGCGGAAGGAGAAACACCAAACATATCGTATTCAGTGCAACCCGCCCGCCTGGCCCTCACAATGGCTTCCCACTGCAGGGCATAAGAAGGCATGCGGTCCCTTTTGTGAGCAGATGAAGCACCGTACAGGTAGGTCGCCCTCCCACCGGCAATGGCCAGGAACATCCCGGCCAGCGGTTCATTTTCATGCCCGGCCATGAGCAAGCGAATGCGGGCAGGCGAGCGGCGGTTGCCAGATGTCATCTCCAACACGGACCGGAAATACATGAGCCCGTCCATGTGAATGCGGTTCCTTTCGGCCGTCCTTGCATAGAGTTCATACCATACACGGATATCCGCGGGTTCGGCTTCCCAGACCTGTATCCCGCGCCGGAAGGATAGCCGGACATTATAGCGCGTTTTGGGTTTCATGCGGCGCAACAGCTCATCCTCCGGCCGTGTAAGGTCCAGATAAACCGTGTTGGCAGGCAGCACATCGCCAGGGGCTTTATGCAGGTTCCAGGTGTCTGTGTCAAAATTCATCCTGAGTTCCCGTATTTCTGCATCCGGAGGTCCGATCCAGCGGCCGTCCGGTGTATAATAATCCTTTTCCCGTGCCCAGGGGGATTCCCACAGAAGGTCATAACGGATAAAAAGGCAATCGGGGGGTAGATGTTCACGAAGTTTTACCGACAAGCTCTCCAGATATTTTCCACGCTCCTCTTCCCGGGGTTCCACGAGAGGACCATAAGGTACATAAGCCATGCGAGAACCCGGACCCAGATCCCGGATCACCACCAGGAGATCCGTCAATGCACATTCATGGGTAGCGTTTTGGTTGTATTCCGGGACAAAAGCATCGCAACCCCGGCGCATCCGTTCCGGGTCCGAATGCACATCGAAGGCACGGACCCCATATCCCTGCCCGGACTTAACCTGCGCCCAGAAAGCATTCTGCTGCAATACCGGGGTGGGATACAAACGGAATGGATTTTTAGGCTCTACTTCGACATGCATAGAAGCTGTTTTTCATGCGGGCGGCAAAAGTAAGGAAAAGACCATGAAATGTCAACACGATATTCGCTGATGGTGCCACATGTGCATGAACCTATCTCAGGAAATCTTCTCAATCCTGCCCAGGCCGGACTGCCGGCTGTTCAGGATAGGGCTTCCCCGGTATTTGACCCTGCCGATGCCGCTTGAATTGACGTCCAGCGTCCCGGTGGCATGCACGATGCATTCCCCGACCCCCCGGGAATCCACGGTGACATCCCGGGCCTCCAGATCATAGGCATTGATCTTGCCGGTACCTGAGACCTCAACATGGTGCTGTTCCGCTCTACCGCGGATTTCAATCTCGCCCACCCCTTTCAATATGGTCGTGAGGGCCCTGGCCTCCACTTCCAGGAACATGGAGCCCACCCCGGTATTGATCACCTGAATGTTTTTTCCTTTCAACATTTCCCGGCTTACCATCTTGCCTGCACCTTTCACCTTGCACATCATAATATCCCCGGCAGTAACCGTAATATCCAGGCGGGGCATGGATATCAGCCAAACAGGAAATGGGTCCCGGAAGGAAATGATCAGCTCGCCGTTTTGTACCTTCGTCCGGATCTTCCCGTAAATGTCCTGATTGGACGCTATCTCAACCGAATGCTTATCACCCTGTTGTATGTATACATTGCCAATACCTTTCAGGATGATGGAATGAAATGCCGGCAATGCTCTTTTCTCGGAATACATAGGCTATGGATTTTAATTTTGATTTTAATTTTCAATATTAAGGAAAATATGTTATATTTACATTGTTGTCCTCCAAGTCATTAATAATAAGGAACAAAACTGGTCTTTATCGATGTTTCGAAACTGAAAGACAATGCATGTTCTTTTTAATGCGTCATATGATATGAAAAAAGTATACGTTCGTAAAATGGTCGTTGCGGGATTGGTGGTTGTGCTTGCAGTTATGATATCCTGCAAAGAAAAAACGCCTCCTCCCGGGGAAAAGAAAAAACCCAAGAAAGCGGTGCAGGTAAAAAAAGAGCCCATACAAAAGGATACCATCAAAAAAACTCCTGCCCTGCCTCCGGAAAAGAAAGAGCCGGAGAAAAAAGCGCCCGAAATTTACATGGTCGAAAAAGACGACTGGCTGTATAAGATCGCCCGGCAAGAATTCGGCACGGATAAGAAATGGCGTGAGATTTACCGGGCGAACCAGGAAAAGATCGATGATCCGGACCTGATATTTCCGGGACAGGAGCTGGTGCTGCCGGGGAAATAGGTTAGGATTGTCGATCCTGAATTCTGAATTTACGATATGCATTTTCGATCGGAAATCGCACATCGTAAATACCAGCCTGCATCACTCTTTCTCCCACTCCGGTATCCTGCCGGGTGTCCAGGGGGCTTCGGCTTTTTCAAGTGCGTCCTGTAATGCCTGTATCTTTACATCCTTTATTTCCTTAAGCTGTTCCAGGATAGGCGGGAACTCCCTGCTGAGGATCTTGTACATATTGCGCTGGGTTTCCGTAATGGCTGAAGTGGAACTCCAGTGGGAATATACCAGTGCATTCATCCGCTCGTAAATGCTCGGTGGTGCCGGCCAGTTTTCCTCGCGGCTCGCCTTGGGATCCTGCCCATGGAATTTCCAGTTGATCCCGTCCAGCGCCTCTTCCACATCCACAGCTTTGGCCATAAGGTCCTCCGACAGTTCCGGCGTACGCAGAATGGCCTGCCTGATATACTGGACCTGCTCCATCAGTTCCCTGGATGCCCTGTCGGCTCCGTACACCGCACGGATAAGCTTGCCCACCTTTTTCTCAAAGGCCACCATGGCTTCCCGGTCTTCAGCCGGAAGGGTGGTGTTTTGCAGTACTTTCGCAGTGATCTCCACCGGCCCGGCCAGTTTCTCAACCTCACCACGGTGGTACATGGCCACATCCACATAATAGGTACCGGGCATGGCATAATTGATGTCGCCGCCATCGTTCAGCGGGTCGAATTTCTTATCCTTGATAGAAACCGGATAGACACTGGGATACCGGAGGTTCCAGGTCAACCGTTTGATGCCTTTGGACGCCCGTTTGGTGATCTTCTTGATGGGCGTACTGTCCCGGTCGTAAATGGTAAAGATCAGGTAAGGGGAGATCTCTTTTTCCTCTGCCCGGAGCGCATCCATGGCAGGAATGGGCACAGGTTTTTTATCCCTGATCAGCGCTTTCTCCTTCTTCTTCCTTTCCTGTTTCAGCGTCTTGGGCACTTCCTTGATGTAATAGGTTATGGTGGCGCCGAAATCCGGGTTTCCGGCGGTCCAGAACATGGATCCCTGTCCGTAATACCCACGGGTCTGCACATACATCAGTGCATCCTTCACCGGGAAAATATGGGCTTCCTTATCCAGCAGCGCCTGGTCGAGGTCCCGAAGGGGAGTGTAATCATGCAGAATGTAGAAACCCCGCCCGAAGGTAGCCACCACAAGATCGTTCTCCCTTTCCTGGATGACCATATCCCGAACGGAGATGGTCGGGATACCGGATTTCAGCCGGGTCCATATCTTGCCTCCGTCAACGCTGAAATACACGCCGAACTCGCTCCCGGCAAAAAGCAGGTCTTCCTTTACATGGTCCTGTTCCAGGGTATGGATGGTTTCGTCTTCCGGGAGGTTTGCGGCAATGGACCCCCAGGTCCGGCCCTTGTCCTCGCTCTTTAGTATATAAGGCTTGAAATCGTCACGCTTGCGGTTGTCAAAGGAAGCATAGACCACGTTGGCATCGTGCTTTGAGGGCATGATATCGCTGACGTAAGTATATTCGGGCACGTCCGGGAATTCACCAACCTTTCTCCAGGTTTCACCGGCATCTTCAGTAATTTGTATGAGTCCATCGTCGGTACCCACATAGATCAGGTCTTCCTGTACCGGCGACTCGGCCAGGGAAATGATGGTCCCGAAGAGAGAGGTGGACACATCCTTGGCAACGGCATCGATGCTCCAGTAACGCCCCATGACCGGCCAGGTGTTGCGGTCGATCTTACGGGTCAGGTCCCCGCTGATCTTCCTCCAGCTGTTACCGCGGTTGTCGCTACGGAACAGGTAATTGGCACCAATATACAGACGCGTGGGGGAATGTGGTGAGATGATAAAGGGCGTGTTCCAGTTCCATTTGAAGGTACTGTCGCTGACGTCTGGCTGAGGCTTGATGCCCAGGCGTTCACCGCTTTTCTTATCGTACCGGTAAATATTCCCGTACTGGTATTCCGAGTAAACGATGTCGGGATTGCCCGGCTCAATGGCTTGCCAGAAACCGTCCCCCCCCAGGGTCACGATCCAGTCGTAGCTGTTCACACCCTGTGAACTGGTATTCCGGGAAGGGCCGCCCAGACTTGAATTGTCCTGTGTCCCCCCATACACCCAGTAAAAGGGTTCGCTGTCGTCGACGGCCACACGGTAAAACTGGGTCACCGGCAGGTTGGTCATGAACTTGAAATGGCTGCCCCCGTCAAAGGTTTCGTAAAGCCCGCCGTCGCTTCCGATCAGGAAATGTTCGGTATCTTCCGGATCGATCCACAGGGCATGGTCGTCTACATGCCGGCTTTTGTTGCCGACCCTTTTCCAGGTTTTACCACCGTCTTCCGTGACCTTGGAAATGGTTTCCATGGAATAGACCTTGTCTACGTCTTTGGGGTCGCAGTAGATCTCGTTATAATACTGTCCGCTGGCGTGGTGGCTGCTCATTTTTGACCAGGAAGCGCCCCGGTCGGTGGAGCGGAAGAATCCGCCTTTATCTTCGGCAGCTTCGATGATGGCATACACCACATCGGGGTTGACCGGGGAAACGGCAATGCCGATCCCGCCCATATCCACGGAAGGCAATCCTTTGGTAAGTTTTTCCCAGTTGTTGCCTCCGTCGGTGGACTTGTAAATGGCCGATTCAGGTCCCCCGCCGATCTTGGTAAACACGTGCCTTCTGCGCTGTTCCGAAGTAGCATAGATCACATCCGGATCCCTGGGGTCAAAAACCACGTTGTTCACGCCGGTGTGTTCGGAGATCTCCAGGACTTTCTCCCAGGTTTCCCCGCCGTCTATGGTTTTGTAGAGTCCGCGGTCCCCTCCTTCACCCCAGAGTGAACCCTCGGCGGCCACATAGACCACGTCTGAACTCCTGGGGTCAATGATGATGTTCCCGATGTGCCGGGAATTTTCCAATCCCTTGTGTTTCCATGACTTGCCCCCGTCTTCCGACTTGTATACCCCATCACCGTAACTTACCGAACGCTGGTGGTTGTTCTCGCCGGTCCCTGCCCAGATGGTATGCGGGTTCCCGGGGTCCATGGCCAGGCAGCCTATGGAATAGGAACCGTACTTATCGAATACGGGACTGAAAGTGGTCCCGCCGTTGGTGGTTTTCCATATATTCCCCGAAGCAATACCCACGTAATATATGCTGTGGTCTTCCGGGTGGACAACAATATCGGAAATACGGCCGGAGGCAAGGGCCGGCCCGATGCCCCTCCATTTGAGGCCGCTGACGATGCCCGATTTGATGGTGTCGTTTTGTTCTTTGTCTTTTTTCTTTTTGGCCTGCGCCTGGAAGCCGAAGGCAACCATGGCCAACATGAGCAGCACCAGGACGCAACAATGATTGGAAAATCTTTTGTACATCATGCTATTGAATTTTGGTTAGGTTTGAGCAACTAAAGGTACAAAGATAATGTGAAACGGGGAACGGGATGTGTGACTGGTAAAATGAGAAGGGCGAGTTGTTGATTATAAATGCGTTGGATCGCGTGCCCGGTTTTAAATGGATGAGGCGATTGGGCGACACAATCTTCTTGATTATCCTGTATAAATTCCGTACTTTTGATGACATTCATAGCATTTATTCACATTCCATTAAAAAGGAGGCATTATGCAAGACAGCATCTATAAAATTATTGAGATCATCGGTACCAGCGAAGTCTCCTGGGAAGATGCAGCACTGAAAGCCGTGGAAAGGGCATCCAAAACACTGCAGGACCTCCGCGTGGCGGAAGTATCGGAGCAGGATTTGAAAATCGAGGATGGCAAGGTGGTGGCCTACCGGACCAAGGTAAAGGTGTCATTTAAATTCAAAGATGAATAATTTTCTCCATAAAGGACGGCAAAGGAGACACAGAAACCTTCATTGACGGAGGAGAAAACCGTCAGTCGTCAGTCGACTCAAGACCTGCGACCCACGCAATCACTTCCTGAAATACTCATATACACCTTTGGCCTTTGAGGGTCCCAGGACCTCTTCGAGCTCTCCGGCGGAGGCCTGGCGGATCTTTTTCACGGATTTGAAATGAGAGAGCAGCCGCCCGGCCAAATTTGGCCCGATGCCGGGAATGACGGTCAGCTCGGATTTGATGGTCGCTTTTCCCCGGCGTTTGCGGTGATGGGTAATGCCAAAGCGGTGTGCCTCGTCGCGCAGGTGCTGGATGATGCGCAGGGTTTCGGAGGTCTTGTCCAGATACAACGGAACCGGGTCGTGGGGAAAATAGATCTCCTCCAGTTTTTTGGCGATGCCAATGACGGTGATCTTTCCCCTGAGACCCAGGCGTTCCAGGCTCCGGACGGCAGAACTGAGCTGCCCTTTGCCCCCGTCGATCACTATGAGCTGGGGCAAAGGCGTTTTTTCCTCCAGCAACCGCCGGTACCTCCGGTAAATGATCTCCTCCATGGAGGCAAAATCATCCGGCCCCGATACCGTCCGGATATTGTAATGCCGGTATTGCTTTTTATCCGGTTTTGCATTGGTGAAGTGCACCATGGCGGCCACCGGGTGGCGGCCCTGTATGTTCGAATTGTCGAAGCATTCAATGTGCGTGGGCGGCTCCTTCAGTTTCAGGTCTTTCTGCATTTGCGCCAAAATGCGCCTGGTATGCCGGGCAGGGTCGACCAATGCCAGCTGTTTCATCTTTTCCATCCGGAAATATTTGGCATTGCGCAGGGAGAGGTCAAGGAGCGCTTTTTTATCGCCCCGCTTCGGCACGGTAAAGCGCACCCCTTCCAACTCCATGCCGGGGTGGAATGGAACGAGTAACTCAACGGAACGGGAATCGAAGCGCTGGCGCAAATCGGTAATGGCCATGGAAAGCAGTTCCGGCTCGCTCTCATCCAGCTTCTTTTTCAACTCTATGGTATGGGCCTGTACAACGGCCCCGTTGACAACCTTAAGGTAGTTCGCATATCCCGAGCCCTCGTCGCTGATGATGCTGAACACATCCACGTTGCTGATCCGGGGGTTGACAATGGTCGATTTGCTTTGGTATTTTTCCAGGATGTCCAGCTTTTCCTTGATGGCCTGTGCCTTTTCAAACGCCATGCTTTCGGCGAGTTCCATCATTTTTTTCTTCAGGCTCTGAATGACCGTGCTGATGTTCCCCTTGATGATCTCCTTGATCTCAGCGATGTTCGCATCGTAATCCTCCCGGCTTTGATTGCCCACACAGGGACCCGTGCAGTTGCCAATGTGGTATTCCAGGCAAACCTTATATTTCCCCTTGTCGATGTTGGCCTCCGACAAATTGAGCTTGCAGGTCCGCAAAGGATAAAGCTGCCGGATCAGATCGAGCAGGGTTTTCATCATGCGTACCGATGCGTAGGGCCCGAAATACAGGGACCCGTCATCCGCCACATGACGGGTGGAAAGTATCCTGGGAAAAGGCTCGTTTTTTATACATATCCAGGGAAAGGACTTGTCGTCCTTAAGCTGGACATTGTAGCGGGGCTGGTATTTCTTGATCAGGTTGTTTTCCAACAGGCGTGCATCCAGTTCGGTGTTGACCACCACATGCTGTATGTCCCGGATCTTGCCGGCCAGCACGCGCAGTTTGCCGCTCAACTGCGATTCCCGGTTGAAATAGGACGATACCCGCCTTTTCAGGTTCAGGGCCTTGCCGATGTAGAGGATCTTCCCATTTTTATCCAGGAACCGGTATATCCCCGGCTTTTCCGGGAGGGTCTTCAGGATATTGACGATATGCGGATCAATGGCTGTCATATTATTTCTTCAGGGCATCCCAACCCTGGGCCTGCAGTGCGATCTGCTGCCCCAGCTTGGTGACCAGGTGCATGCCTTCGGAAAAATCGCTCATGTGGCCAATGATGGAAATGCCCATGATGTCCTTTATTTTTTCATAATCCTCCTGGGCAACCGTAAAAAGCAACTCATAATCCTCTCCGCCGTTCAGGGCAGCCGTCACCGAACTGATGTCAAAATCCTGGCACAATTTCATCGTATCCTGGTTAATGGGAAGCTTGTCCTCGTAAAGGGTACAACCCAGCCTGGATTGCTTGCCAATGTGCATTACATCGGAGGCCAGCCCGTCGGATATGTCGATCATGGCCGTGGGCAGCACCTTAGCCCCGGCCAGGGCCTTGAGAATGTCGATCCGGGCCTCCGGCTTGAGCTGCCGCTCCAGCAGATATTCATGGCCGGAAAGCCTGGGTTGCATTTCGGGATTGGCTTTGTATGCTTTCTTTTCCCTTTCCAGGATGAGCAGGCCCATGTAGGCCGAACCCAGGTCGCCGGAAACACAGATCAGATCGTTTTTGCGGGCGGTATTGCGGTAGACCACCCTATCCTTTTCGGCCGTGCCGATGGCCGTCACGGCGATGAACAAGCCGGCCGGGCTGGCAGTGGTGTCCCCGCCCACCAGATCCACCCCATAGGTTTCGCAGGCCAGGTAGGCACCCTTGTACAGTTCTTCGATCGCCTCCAGGGAATACTTGCTGGAAAGCGACACGCTGAAGGTGACCTGTTCGGCTTTGCCGTTCATGGCCGCGATATCGGACAAATTGACCACGACGGCTTTGTAGCCCAGGTGCCGCAATGGGGTGTACACCATGTCGAAATGGATCCCTTCGATCAGCAAATCGGTGGTCACCAGCTTTACGCCGTCGCCCTCGCCGATCACCGCCGCATCGTCCCCCACCCCTTTGAGGGAGGAGGCATTTTTCAGTTTGATGTTTTTGGTCAGGTGTTCGATCAGGCCGAATTCACCCAGTTCCGAAAGCGCAGTCAGTTTTTTCTTTTCTGCCATAGGGCGTTGTTTTTTGCAAAGATAGTGTATTGAGATGAACATCGAGCCGGCAGGTATATTGTCAGTAAGGGTTAGGGGTAGTTGTTTGACACCGGGTCATTACGGTTAAGCAGGATGGTACAGGGGAATTTATCCCCATACAACAGGCGGTTGATTCAGCTCAGAGCGGAGATAACGATCATTTTGAAACAACCTGTCCCGCAAAATTTATTGATCTTCATGCTCCAAATCAGTTTGCAAAAGTTGTAGAACCCCCGGAAGTAACTGGTGGTTAATGATGTGTGCAGGGGGAGCTTGAAGGTGGTGCGGAGGTGACCTTTCGTGGGCCGTTTGACGAACCACGAGCTATAATCTCTGCATTTCCCGGAGCCTTGGTGCTTTTGCAACCTGAACAAAGCCCAACCTGCGTTGTTTACTTCTTAACAAGAAAGTTAAGGTCTGTGGATACGGTATTTCTGTCGTGAAATGCTTATCTTTGCGGGTCAAATTTTTTCGCATACAAACCGAGGAAGAAACCATGCAGGAAGAGAACAACAAGATACTTGACGAACTTACCCAGGGGGAATACAAATACGGTTTCTATACGGACATTGAAATGGATACGGCCCCCAAAGGGCTGAACGAGGATATCATCCACTTTATATCGCAGAAAAAAAAGGAACCGCAGTTCATCCTCGACTTCAGGCTCAAGGCCTACCGGCACTGGCTCAAGATGAAGGAGCCTCGCTGGGGGCATTTGCATTATCCCAAGATCAATTTTCAGGACATCATCTATTATGCCGCCCCGAAGAAAAAACCCAAACTGAAAAGCCTCGATGAGGTGGATCCCGAGCTCCTGGAAACCTTCAACAAACTCGGAATATCCCTGGAAGAACAGAAAAAGCTGTCCGGCGTGGCCGTGGATGCGGTGATGGACAGCGTGTCGGTAAAAACCACATTCAGCGAAACCCTCAAAAAACACGGGATCATCTTTTCCTCCTTCAGCGAAGCAGTTCAAAACCACCCGGAGCTGATCGAACAGTACCTCGGTACGATCGTGCCCTACACAGATAATTTCTTTGCAGCCCTGAACTCGGCCGTCTTTACCGACGGCTCTTTCTGCTACATCCCCAAAGGGGTGCGCTGCCCGGTGGAGCTCTCCACCTATTTCCGGATCAATGCAGCCAATACCGGACAGTTTGAACGGACCCTGATCGTCGCCGAAGAAGACAGCTACGTCAGTTACATGGAGGGTTGTACCGCTCCCCAGCGCCCGGAAACCCAGCTACACGCCGCCATCGTGGAGATCATGGCCAAGGACAACGCGGAAGTGAAATACTCCACCGTGCAGAACTGGTACCCCGGTAACAAAGAAGGCAAGGGCGGGATCTATAACTTCGTGACCAAACGGGGGATGTGCAAAGGGAAGAACGCCAAGATATCCTGGACGCAGGTCGAAACCGGTTCCTCCATAACATGGAAGTACCCGAGCTGTATTTTGCTGGGAGACAATTCGGTGGGGGAGTTTTATTCTGTAGCCGTAACCAATAACCATCAGCAGGCCGATACCGGGTCCAAGATGACCCATATCGGGAAAAATACCAAAAGTACGATCATCTCCAAGGGGATCTCAGCCGGTCAGAGCAACAACAGTTACCGGGGACTGGTCAAGATCACCCAAAAAGCAGAAAAAGCAAGGAATTTTTCCCAATGCGATTCCCTGCTGCTGGGAGACCGCTGCGGGGCCCATACTTTTCCGTACATCGAAACCCGGAACAAATCCTCCATCGTGGAACACGAGGCTACAACGTCAAAAATATCGGAAGACCAAATGTTCTACTGCAACCAGCGGGGCATCGAAACAGAAAAAGCCATCGGCCTTATCGTCAATGGCTACGCCAAGGAAGTGCTGAACAAGCTCCCAATGGAATTCGCCGTGGAAGCACAGAAATTACTGTCGATCAGCCTGGAAGGGAGCGTTGGATAAAAATAGGATCATGGATCATAATATACAAAACTATGTTGCTGGAAATAAAAGATCTGCATGTTGAAATTGATGGAAAAGAAATTATCAGGGGATTAAACCTGAAGGTCAAAAATGGCGAAACGCATGCCATCATGGGCCCGAACGGAACAGGGAAAAGTACCCTGGCCCTGGCCATCGCCGGAAAGGAAGGATACGAAGTAACACAAGGGGAGGTCCTTTACAAGGGCAATAGCATCCTGGATATGTCCCCGGAAGAACGGTCGCTGAAAGGGATATTCCTTGGTTTTCAATATCCGGTGGAAATCCCGGGGGTGAGCATTACGAACTTCCTTCGGACGGCCATCAACGAACACAGGGAATACAACAAACAACCGCCGTTGTCCGCATCCGATTTCCTGAAAAATATGGAAGAAAAGAAGAAACTGCTGGATATCCATTCCAAACTGACCAACCGATCGGTAAATGAAGGGTTTTCCGGCGGGGAAAAGAAGCGGAACGAGATCTTCCAGATGGCTATGCTGGAACCCAGCCTGTCTATCCTGGATGAAACAGACTCCGGACTGGACATCGATGCCCTCAAGGTGGTGGCCAACGGAGTGAACGCCTTGCGCTCAAAGGACAACGGGTTTGTTGTGATCACCCACTATCAAAGACTGCTGGATTACATCATCCCCGATTTTGTGCACGTGCTGTTCGATGGAAGGTTGATCAAATCGGGAGGCAAGGAACTGGCGCTGGAACTGGAAGAGAGAGGATACGAATGGCTTAAGGAGTAATTGTAGCGACCGCAGATCCCAAGCCCCAGACTGCAGCGATTGAGGCGATCCGGTATTTTTTCCGGCAAAACAGATTGCCAACCAAATGCGAAATTGATACAACATGCCAAACACGTATACTTCACTGAAAAATAAACTCATCAATGCTTTTGAAAGGCATAAGGGGCAGATCATGCAAAACGACCCGGAAGCATTGAAAGATATGCGTTCAGAAGCCATGGAGGTTTTCCATAAGCAGGGATTCCCGGATACACAGCTTGAAGACTGGAAGAATACAGATATCTCAGCAGCCCTTTCCAGGGATTATGCTTTCCTGTTTGAAACGGAGCCGGAAAAAATGAACCTGGATAAAATTTTCAAATGCAAGATCCAGGACCTGAACACGGATCAGATAACCTTGCTGAACGGCTGGTATATCGAAGATCAAAAACTAAAGGAAACGGATGACGGGATGATCATGGGCAGTTTGGCTGCAGCCATGGATAAATATCCCGGTCTGGTCGCAAGCTATTTCGGAAAATACGCTGACCCTCAAAAGAACGGATTGCAAGCCCTCAATACGGCATTCGCCCAGGACGGGTTTTTTATCTACGTACCCGACAATGTAACCCTGGATATTCCGGTGCAAATGGTCAGCATCATTAACTGGAACAAAGACCTGCTGGTGCAGACCCGCAACCTGGTCATTATGGGCAAAAACAGCAAATTGACGCTGGTACACTGCGATGACTCCACCAACCAGCAAGCCATCTTCAAAAATTCCATCAACGAGATCCATCTGGGGGAAAATGCCACGCTCGACCATTACAAGCTGCAAAACCTCAACAACCAGTCGAGCCTGATCAATTCCTCCTATTTTTACCAGGAAAGCAACAGCAAGCTCAGCACAAATGCCATTACCTTGAACGGCGGACTGATACGGAACCATACCCATGTTACCCTGGACGGAGAAAATGCCGGTGCGGACATCTATGGGGCATATCTGATGGACCAGAAGCAACATGTTGACAACCAGGTTTTTGTTGATCATGCCAGGCCCAACTGTTACAGCAACGAGCTGTTTAAAGGCATCATGGACGAGGAGGCCAGCGCAGTGTTCAACGGGCACATCCTGGTCCGCCAGGATGCCCAGAAAACAAACGCTTACCAGAACAACCACAATATACTGATGACCGATACAGCCCGGGCCAATGCCAAACCTTTCCTGGAAATTTATGCCGATGATGTAAAATGCAGCCACGGAGCAACCATCGGACAACTCGATCCGGAGGCGATCTTCTATCTCCGCTCAAGAGGGATTTGCGAAGCCAATGCACGCCTGCTTATGCTGTATGCTTTTGCAGCCGAAGTGATCCGTAAGGTAAAGATCGAACCGCTCCGGGAACGTGTTGACGAAATGATCCGGCAACGCCTGAAAGGAGAGTTGCATATATGCGAAACCTGTGCACTGCATTGCGATGGCCCCGGGAAGGAGATCATATTTGAGATTGACATGGATAAGGTATGAAAAACGGCGGGCGAGGCCGGAAGCAGGTGCATTGTCAGAACCACCATGCCGGCCATCCAGATGGCACAACTTTGATCATTCATAAAAAAATAATTTGATTTGACTTACGACATTGAAAAGATCAGGGGGCAATTCCCCATCCTGCAACGGGAGATCAACGGAAAATCCCTGGTATACTTTGATAATGCAGCCACGACCCAAAAACCGCTGAGTGTTATCGAACGGGTCAGCGCTTATTACAGGAACGAGAACTGCAACATTCACCGTGGTGTGCATTTCCTAAGTCAGGAGGCTACACAGGAATTTGAAGATGCCCGGGAGAAGGTCCGCGGTTTTATCAATGCCGGGCGGAAAGAAGAAATTATTTTCACCAAAGGGACCACGGAGGCTATCAACTTGGTAGCATACAGCTTTGGAAGGAACATCCTGGGCCAGGGGGACGAGGTTCTGATCACTGCCCTTGAACACCATTCCAACCTGGTACCCTGGCAAGTCCTGTGCCGGGAGAAAAATGCCTTTCTTCGTGTTGTCCCCATCAACAACAAAGGGGAGGTCGTGCAGGAAGCATACAAAAAAATGTTGGGTCCCCGGACAAAAATGGTTGCCATTGGCCATATTTCCAATGCCCTGGGCACAATCAACCCGGTTAGGGAAATGATAGCTGCGGCTCATGAAAAGAACATACCGGTACTTGTGGACGGTGCGCAGGCTGCCAGCCATATAAAGATCGATGTGCAGGAGCTGGACTGTGATTTCTATTGCTTCTCCGGGCATAAAGCATACGGCCCCATGGGAAGCGGTGTGCTGTTCGGGAAAACCAGGCTCCTGGAGTCAATGGATCCTTACCAGTGCGGTGGGGAAATGGTAGACCGGGTTACCTTTGAAAAAACGACCTATAACGAACTACCCTTCAAATTTGAAGCAGGGACGCCCAACGTGGAAAGCATCCTGGGATTGAAAACTGCCCTCGACTTCATGGATTCCCTGGGTATGGATTCCATAGGATCGCATGAAAAAGCATTGCTGGAATACGGCACGGAACAGCTTGCACGCGATCCCGACATCACCATTTACGGTACTGCGGACCGGAAAACCAGCATCATTTCTTTCCTCTTCAAAAATATACACCCCTATGATGCAGGGATCATCTTTGATAAAACGGGCATTGCCCTGCGGACAGGCAACCACTGTGCGCAGCCGGTCATGGACCGGCTGGGTATTTCCGGTACGATCCGTGTTTCTTTCGGTGCATATAACACCATACAAGAGATCGACCGGTTGGTTGAATCCATCGGGATGGTAAAAAAAATGCTTGGATAACATACAAAAATACCGGATCATGAGCATAGAAGACAGAAAACAAAAGATCATTGCAGAATTCAGCATGTTTGATGACTGGATGGACAAGTATAACCTGCTGATCGAAATGGGGAAATCCCTTCCCGTGATCGATCCGCACCATAAAACCAAAAGCAATCTGATCTCCGGCTGCCAGTCGAGGGTATGGCTGCAAGCCAGATACGAGAACAACAGGGTTTATTTCACCGCCAACAGCGATGCCGTCATAACAAAGGGAATCGTCAGTCTGCTGATACGCGTTTTCAACGGCCTGCCGCCAAAGGAGATCATAGAGGCCGACACCGCATTCCTGGATAAGATCGGGTTGAAAGAACACCTCTCCCCCACCCGTTCCAATGGGCTTACTTCCATGATCAAGCAAATGAAATTGTATGCCCTCGCATTCAAAACCAAACATGACAGCGACAAAAAGGAGGATTAACCATGGACCTGCAGCAAACAAAAAAAGACATTGAAAACAAGATCGTTGAACAGCTAAAAACCGTGTATGATCCCGAGATCCCGGTTAACATATACGATCTGGGCATGATCTACGGTATAAAGGTCAGCGATGATCTCCGTGCAGACATCCTGATGACCCTGACCAGTCCGAACTGTCCCGTTGCCGACTCCCTTCCTGCAGAGGTCCGCGACAAGGTCAATGCCATCGAAGAAGTACGTGACGCCGGTATCGAACTCACGTTTGATCCGCCATGGGACCAGGAAATGATGTCGGAAGAGGCCAGACTGGAACTTGGATTTATGTAGTACCCCCAGGAGAATGAATGAGAAGGATTTCTCCGTTGTAAAAATTCATACCTTTGCGGGGCATGACGTGATGGGAATCCGGGCTGCAACGACACGTTATGTAAGATGATCATCATATTTGTGTGTTATTGGATCAAGCCATGGCAGGGGATAAGCTTTTACATACCATTGAGGGTCCTGATGATCTCAGGAAACTGAAGCCAGGACAACTGCCCCAGTTGTGCGGGGAGATCAGGGAATTCATCATAGATGAGATATCCCATAATCCGGGACACCTCGGGGCAAGCCTTGGCGCGGTCGAACTGGCCGTTGCCATCCATTACGTATTTGATACACCATACGATAAGCTTATCTGGGACGTGGGGCACCAGGCATATGCCCACAAGATACTTACCGGCCGCAAGGATGCTTTTAATACCAACCGAAAAAAAGGAGGCATCAGCGGTTTTCCCAGGATGAAAGAAAGTGAATACGATGCCTTTGGCACCGGACATGCTTCCACTTCCATCTCTGCCGCACTGGGCATGGCTGTGGCAGCCAACATGATCGATAATAACGGCAGGCAGCACATAGCCGTTATCGGCGATGGTTCCATGACCGGAGGACTGGCCATGGAAGGTCTTAACAATGCCGGTGTTTCCAATTCCAATATCCTGGTGATCCTGAACGATAATGGCATTTCCATTGACAAGAACGTCGGGGCCATACGGGAGTACCTGCTGGGCTTTACTTCCTCCAAAACCTATAATAAAATCAAGGATAAGGTATGGCTGTTGCTGGGCGGAGGCACAAAATACGGTAAAAACACCCGTGCGCTGGTCAGGCAATTCGGGAATGCATTGAAATCAACCCTGCTCGATAAAAGCAATCTTTTCGAAGCCTTCAATTTCCGCTATTTTGGTCCCACCGACGGACACGACGTGGTGCATCTTATCAAGATCCTGAATGACCTGAAACGCATCCAGGGCCCAAAGCTGCTTCATACCATAACCACCAAGGGCAAAGGATTTAAACAAGCGGAGAAGGAGCAGACCAAATTCCATTCGCCGGGCATTTTCGATAAAAAGACGGGTAAGATCATCGAAAACCCTTGTCCGGATAAGCAACCCCCGAAATACCAGACCGTTTTCGGCCGTACCATTGTAGAACTGGCTGAAAAAAACAAACGTATCGTCGGCATCACACCGGCCATGCCCACCGGTAGCTCGCTGAACATCATGATGAATAAAATCCCGGAACGGGCATTTGACGTGGGCATAGCCGAACAACACGCCGTGACCTTCTCGGCAGGGCTGGCCGCACACGGCATGATCCCCTTCTGTAATATCTATTCTACTTTTATGCAACGGGCTTATGACCAGATCATACACGATGTGGCCCTTCAGAAGCTGCACGTGGTCTTTTGCCTGGACCGCGGCGGACTGGTCGGGGAGGATGGGGCTACCCACCACGGGGTGTTCGACCTATCATATTTACGGGGCATCCCTGAGATGACCATCGCCGCTCCCATGAATGAGGAAGAGCTGCGCAACATGATGTACACAGCACAAAGGGACGAGATTAAAACCTATGCAATACGCTATCCGCGCGGACGGGGGGTGATGCCCGAATGGACAACACCCTTCCGCTACCTGGAACCGGGCAAGGGCAGGATCATCAGAGAAGGCAGCGATGCAGCCATCCTCTCCATCGGCCATACAGGAAATTTTGCGGTTAAAGCATCTGCGATCCTGGAAAAAGAAAACATCCAGGTAGCACATTACGATATGCGTTACCTGAAACCCCTGGACGAGGAACTGCTGCACCATGTTTTCAAAGCGCACAAACGCATCATTACGGTTGAGGACGGAACCATTGTGGGGGGACTGGGAAGCGCCGTCATTGAATTTATGTCGGATCATGGCTACAAAACCCGTGTACACCGGCTGGGCGTACCGGATAAATTTATTGGCCAGGGCTCACAACCCGAATTGTATGCCATGTGCGGGTATGATTCTGAGGGTATCGCCAGGGCTGTGCGTGAAATGATTTTGCAACAAGCTAAAAATATAACGGGATACAGATAAAAGATGTGGGAAATAAGTGGGGTTTAGCGTTGTAAACCAATTACCAACTTCTGAATGGGCATAATGGCGCCAACCATAAAACGAAAGCAACTGCATAGGGCAAATCCCACTGGCCATGCACTTGTTCACACCCGCGAAACCGGATCACACCTTATGCACCGGCTGTTATTCATCCTGCTCTTCCTCCCAGCCCTCCTCTTCAGTCAACAACCGGAAACAAAACCGCCCCCTTTTCAGATCGAAAGTCCTTCCATCATAATCCGCAACATACAAGTACATTATGGGTTTGAAGTCAGCGAAAGCTATCCGGAAGATAATTTCCTGGACACTACCTTACAGGTCCGGGTTAACAATGAGATAATGGATGTTGAGATCTTCAACCGGAAAGGAAGCATTCCCGTTACTTTTGACAAGTCAGAAAACCTGGAGATCTGCTGGAACGGCCATTGTTTCACCAGCCATGCCACCCCCATACCGCTGTGGATGTCGGTCTTGCCCCCGCTCATCGCCATTCTGTTCGCATTGTTATTCCGGGAAGTGTTTTCTGCACTTTTTATCGGGCTGCTGACAGGCACAACCATAATATCCTGGTACCAGGGACATGTCCTTTTTGTGGCTGTTTTCAAAGGTATTTTTTTACTTATAGACACCTACATCATCGAGTCCCTGAATAACACAGACCATTTGTCCATCATCGTCTTCTCCATGCTCATCGGCGCCATGGTGAACGTGATCACACGCAACGGGGGGATGAAAGGAGTGGTCAACATCCTGGCCCGGCATGCAAAAAATTCAAGGTCCGGGCAATTTATAACCTGGCTCATGGGTATCCTGATCTTTTTCGACGATTATGCCAATACACTGGTGGTAGGAAATACCATGAGGCCCATGACGGACCGGCTCAGGATAAGCCGGGAAAAGCTCGCGTACCTGGTCGATTCCACGGCTGCACCCATTGCCTCCATTGCATTTGTTACCACATGGATCGGTGCCGAGCTGAGCTATATCCAGGACGGGATCAATACCCTCGGATTGAACCAGACCGCTTATTCCGTCTTCTTCAGTTCCCTGCAATACTCTTTCTACCCGGTCCTTGCACTGATGTTTATACTGATCCTGGTTTTCACCGGATCCGATTTCGGACCCATGCGAAAAGCAGAGATGCGTGCAAGAGAAGGGAAAGGGGAAGTCATCACCACGGACGGCGGGAACAGTTTTTCAAACGAACTGAATGAGACGGAGATCCGGCCCCGTTGGTACAATGCTGTGATCCCGGTGCTGATCATTATTCTGGGCACCCTTGCCGGCCTGCTTTACACCGGATGGGATGCCGCCATCTGGCAGGATCCTTCCCTGGCCTTTACGAAAAAGCTCTCCATGACCATTGGGCAATCAAACGCATACAAGTCCCTGCTCTGGTCTTCCCTGGGTGGTGTTCTGACCGCCCTGCTCCTCACACTATCACAGCGCCTGCTCAGCCTGAAGGATAGCCTCGACAGCCTGATCAACGGCTTCCGGACCATGCTGACCGCTATTGTCATCCTGATCATGGCCTGGTCCATCGCTTTGGTGACCCAGCATATGCACACTGCCAGCTTCATTTCGGAGGTCATGCTCAGGATAGCCCTGTCGCCTTACCTGGTGCCTGCCATAACGTTTGTTCTGGCAGCGCTGGTAGCTTTCTCCACCGGGTCTTCCTGGGGCACCATGGCCATTCTCTATCCGCTGATCCTCCCATCCTCATGGCTGATCGCACAGGATTCCGGGCTGGACCATGGCACTTCGCTTTCCATATTTTACAACGTGGTTTCCTGCGTTCTGGCCGGGTCGGTGCTGGGCGACCATTGTTCCCCCATATCCGACACCACCATTTTAAGCTCCCTGGCCAGCTCCTGCAACCACATCGAACATGTCAGGACCCAGCTTCCCTATGCCCTGACCGTCGGCATCGTGGCCATTGCAGCCGGCACCATCCCCTCGGCCTACGGCGTTTCGTCCTACATCCTCTTCCCGGTAAGCCTGGTTATTTTGATTTTGCTGGTAAGGGTTTTCGGAAGGAAGGTATCCTTGTTTACACTGGATAAACCATCTGAGAACAATCAGGAATGATCCCCATCAAATCAATTTTCCCTATCTTGGTCCTTTAAAACCACCACTATGGGAACCATCGAAGTCGTTGCGCTGATCCTGGCCGGTTTGATGGTCGGGTTCATCAATACCCTGGCCGGGGGCGGGTCCATCATATCCCTGTCCCTGCTGATGGTCCTGGGCCTGCCACCCAATGTGGCCAACGGGACCAACCGCATTGCCATCATCATACAGAACATCATGGCCACGGCCAGTTTCCGCCAGCAAAAGGTACTGGTAATGCCCAAAAGCCTGTACCTGGGCATACCCGCAGTGGTGGGATCGGTTGCCGGAGCCCTGATAGCGGTGGAACTGAGCGAGGACTTGCTCCGGAGCGCCATGGGTGTGATCATGCTTTTCATGCTGGTCTTCATCCTGTACAACCCGAAAAAATGGCTGAATGAAGATCAGGCAGGAAGCGCGCGGGGAATTTCCCTCAAACAAGTCGTTATTTTCTTTTTTATCGGTATGTATGGAGGATTCATCCAGGTGGGCGTAGGATACCTCTTGCTGGCCGCCCTGGTGGTCGGGGCCGGCTTCGACCTGGTGAAGTCCAACGCAGCTAAAGTACTGGTGATCCTGATGTACCTCCCCTTCTCGCTGGTCGTTTTTCTTCTGAACGATGATGTGAACTGGTCCTACGGACTGGTCATGACCATCGGGAACGTAACGGGGGCCTTTATTGCCTCACGCCTGGCGGTTAAAAAAGGGACCGCTTTTATCCGGTATGTCATCATTGCAGTGATCCTGTTAACTGCCGGGCATTTGTTCGGATTGTATGATTTTCAGGCATTGTTTGACCAATGGATCAGCAGGCCGGGATAATAGACAAAAGAGTGCGGGGATGGCAGGGCCGTGCATCAATGAATACCATATTGACAGAAACATTTTAATAAATTTTCCTATGAGACAGTTCTTTTTCTTTGTTTTCCTTCTGTTTTTGATTTCCTGTGAGCAGGGTGCAAAAAAGGATACCAACGCAGCCAGCAGACCGGAGTATGTATTGCTCATCCACGGTGGTGCCGGTTATGGCACCAGGGCGGACATGAGCCCGGAACGTGAAAAAGCCTACCACGATATCCTGGAGTGCGTGCTGGATACGGGATCCGCCATACTGTCACGTGGAGGCAGCAGTCTGGACGCGGTAGAAGCCGCCATCCGCATCATGGAAAACTCGCCCATGTTCAATGCAGGCAAAGGAGCGGTTTTTACTGAACAAGGCTGCAATGAACTGGATGCCTCCATCATGGACGGCCGCGACCTCAATGCCGGGGCCGTTGCCGGTGTCCGGAGCATCCGAAACCCGATCTCAGCGGCCCGCGAGGTAATGACCGGATCCAAACATGTGCTGCTGATCGGCGAGGGGGCGGAAAAATTTGCCGCAGCACAGGGCATAGAAATGGTGGATCCCTCCTATTTCTACACCGAACGCAGGTGGAGGTCCCTGCAACGCATCCGGAAAAAACAGGAAGAAAGCTACCGGGAAAAAAGCGGAAAGTTCAGCACAGTGGGTGCCGTAGCTCTTGACCAGCAAGGGAACCTGGCTGCGGGGACATCCACCGGAGGCATGACCAATAAAATGGCCGGCCGTGTGGGAGATTCCCCGGTGATCGGCGCAGGTACCTATGCCGATAATGAAACCTGCGCGGTGTCCGCCACCGGACATGGCGAGTACTTCATCCGCCATGTGGTGGCATACGACATCAGTGCATTGATGAAATATAAGGGGTGGGGACTGGAAAAAGCCGCAAACCATGTCATCAACAAAAAGCTTAAAAGCCGGAAAGCCGGCGGGGGCGTGATCGCATTGGACAACAACGGCATGATGGCAGCTACGTTCAATACCACCAGTATGATCCGTGCCTGGGTGACTTCCGATGGAGAAAAAAAGATTTTCCTGTATGAGGAATAAATAGCCTATTGATTCTCATAAGCTTCTGTTTCATCGCTGAAATATTCCAGCTGTACCCCGGCATCCAGGAATAGCTTTTCGGATTCCTCCCCGGCATGGTACTTCTTTTCGCATACCACCCGCTCAATGCCGCAGTTAATGATCAGCATAGCACAGGTACGGCAGGGGGTCATTTTACAATACAGGGTCGACTTATCCAGGGCTATTCCGCGCCGGGCCGCCTGGCATATGGCATTTTGTTCGGCATGGACCGTGCGGACACAATGCTGGGTTACCTTGCCATCATCGTGGTATACTTTCTTCAGGAGGTGCCCTACATCATCGCAATGAGGAAGTCCGCGGGGAGATCCGACATATCCCGTCACCAGCACATGCTTGTCCCTGACGATCACACAACCGCTACGTCCACGGTCACATGTGGCCCTTTTTGCCGCAGCACTGGCAAGTTCCATAAAATATTCATCCCAGGTTGGCCGGACATGGCCGGTGCTTTTTTGCTGTACCTTCTTTTTCCTGTCCTTCATAATGCAATTACATGATTTTGTTCATGAGCTTTTCCACCTTCCGGTACAAGTCTTCCCTGCTTCCATTGTTTTTTATCAAATGATCAGCCCTTTTTATGCATTCCGAGATATTTTGCTTATGCTCATCCGTGTTTTGCATTTCCCTCTGCTCATTTTTCAGGAATTTGCTGTAGGAAATGTGGTCCGTTTCGCTGTTCCTTTCTTTGATTCTCAAATACCTTATTTCAGGATCGGCGTCAACGGCGATCAGCACAAAGCCCGGGTTTTTTCTAAGGGATTTAATCTCTCCCACACTCCGGATACTTTCAATAACACAGTTCTTACCGGAAACCACAGCCTTTTCATACAACTGGTCTGTAATATAAGAAGAGCCATATTCCTTTCTCAGCGAATTGGCCACCTCTACCATGGAGTCACGGTCCAGAGGCATTCCCGCGGCACGGACCTTTTCCAGTAAATACGACCGTACAGAATAATGAATAAAATCCTTTTCCCGGATCAAATAATCCACAATGGTGCCTTTGCCTGCACCCAGGGTTCCGGTGATACCGATGATGATCATGGGCTGTATTTTACGTTAAACCATGAATACTATGATATGCAATCCCTATCCAGCACCTGCCGGCCACATTTCATGCATTTCCCGTCCTTGTCAAGCCCCGGTTTGCTGGTGGAATATCCGGTCCGCCGTATGACCAGGTTGCCACAGGAAGGACAACGGGTATTCTGTCCGTTCTTTGTCCAGGTATTTCCAATAAAAACATAATCAAGATGTTTTGATGCCATACCGGCAAGCCTTTCCAGGGTCGAAGCCGGAGTGGAGGGATGCGAGAGCTTGTACGTAGGAAAATATTTCGACAGGTGCAGTACCGTCTCCTTTCCCAGATTTTTGGCTATCCACCGGACCATATTTTCAAACGTCTCATCATCATCATTTTCACCCGGTATGATCAGGTTGGTGATCTCCAGATGCTTCCCGGCTTTCCGGATCCTTTTCAGGGTGTCAAGGACAGGGTCCAGGGTTGAATGGGTCAGTTTCTTATAGAACCGGTCGGTAAAAGCCTTGAGGTCCACACCAAAGGCATCCATGTATGGAAAGATGTCTTCCAGAGGTTCCGGGGAAATATACCCGTTGGTCACCATGACATTTTTCAGGCCCTTTTGACTGGCCAGACGGGCGATATCGTACATAAACTCGTACCATACGGCAGGTTCATTGTAGGTATAGGCAATGCCAAGGTTGTCAGGATCCCTGGAGGCAAAGGAAAGAATATCCGCCGGACTGTAATCGTGTAAATGCGGATATTCATCCACCCCGGTCTGGCTGATCTCATAATTCTGACAAAACAAGCATTGCAGGTTGCACCCAACACTGCCTGCAGATAAAATATTCCTTCCCGGGAAAAAATGATACAACGGCTTCTTTTCTATGGGATCCATGCTCATGGAACATACCTTGCCGTAATTCGCGGAATAAAGGATGCCCCCGTGGTTTGTCCTTACACGGCAAATTCCCGACTTGCCTTCCCTGACCGTACAATGATGGGGACACAGATGGCATATTGCCTCTGAATTTTTTCCCTGTTCAACATACGCAGCCTTCTTCATGATCCCCTCCGTTTTATGTTAAAATCCTAATTTTTTCAAGCGTTCCACCCACTCCTGCGGATCACTGAACCGAAACTCCCTGAGCTTTTTCAGCAACAAAACCGGGTGCTTTTCCACAACCAGGTTCTTCCTGTGTTCTTCCCTCAGAAATTTCTCTTCCAGGGCATGGTCGAGAAAGGCAACCAGATGATCGAAAAACCCGTCTATGTTAAATATTCCAAGCGGTTTTTTCATCAGGCCAAGCTGGTTCCAGCTCATCATTTCGAAAAGCTCATCCATGGTCCCCACGCCTCCGGGCAGAATAACAAATGCATCGGACAACCGGGCCATGGTTTGTTTGCGTTCCGACATGGTATCCACGATATACATTTTGGTAATGCCATTATGGGCAATTTCCCTGTCGATAAGATTCCCCGGCATGACCCCGTATACCTTACCGCCTTTTTCAAGGAGCTCATCCGCCAATACTTTCATAAGCCCTATATTGGCACCGCCATAAATGAGGTTCAGGTTTTCCTCTGCCAAAGCCTGTGCAAAAGACAGGGCCAGCTCACTATAAACATCTTTAACCCCCCTGGAAGACCCGCAAAACACACATACATTCTTCATGCCATCCAAAATTCCGAAATAAAAAATAATATCTTTGTCCCTTGTCAAAGATAAAAAATTACCGCAAGTATGAATGAACTCTACCCGCTCAAATTCAAACCCGTTTTTAAAGAAAAGATCTGGGGGGGACAGAAGATCCAGAATTTCCCGGCAATGGAATTGTCGCAGGATGCCAGGTGCGGCGAAGCATGGGTTTTGTCGGGCGTAAAAGGGGACGAATCGGTGGTGACCAATGGTTTCTTAAAGGGAAATACCCTGAATGAACTGGTGGAGGTGTATATGTATGACCTCACGGGTGAGGAGAATTTTGACCGCTTCGGACATGAATTCCCCATCCTGGTGAAATTCATCGATGCCAACAACTGGCTTTCAATACAGGTACACCCGGATGATGAACTGGCCAAAAAACGAAAGCTGGGCAGGGGGAAAAGTGAAATGTGGTATGTACTCGATGCCGAACCGGGTGCAAAACTGATCTCCGGCTTCAGCAAAAGGGTCAACCAACAGACCTTCCTGAGGCACCTGCAGGATAAGAGCCTGAAAGATATCCTGAACACCGAGGATGTCAACCGGAACGATGTTTTTTACATCCCCGCAGGCAGGGTCCATGCCCTGGGCCCCGGTGTGCTGCTGGCGGAGATCCAGGAAACCTCAGATACGACCTACCGGATCTACGACTGGGACAGGGTGGATGGACAAGGGAAATCCAGGGACCTGCACATCGAAGAAGCCATGGAAGCCATAGACTTTGAGGTCCGGGCAAACTACCGGACCGAATATCAGAAGGAAAAGGAGCACACAGTGAACCTGGTCAGCTGCCCCCATTTCACGACCAATCTGGTACACATGCATACCCGGGGGCTCCAAAAAGACCTTACCCTGATGGATTCCTTCATTGCATACCTTTGTATAAAAGGTGAAACCGAATGTATTTACCCCGGAGGAAAAGAACGGCTCAGAATGGGCGAGGTATTGCTGGTTCCGGCCATGTTCAATGAGATCCTGTTGAACCCCCTCACCGAAAGCGAACTACTGGAAATATATATTATTGGCAAAGGACCGGATATTTAAAAAATTTATTTCTATTTTTGGCATTGAATTTAAATTCCGATATATTTATATTGTTATATACTAAAAAACACCATGCCATGAAAAACTTTTTGCCTATCCTGTTGGCTCTTTTTATTGCGGCAGGAATTTCCGCACAGGAAAAAGAAAAGAAGCAGCGCAGGCTTCCTTCGGTTGATGTAAAGACAGCCAGCGGCAAGCCTTTCAATACTTCTGAAATATCCAACGGCGGAGATCCGGTCATCCTGAGCTTTTGGGCTTTGTGGTGTAAGCCCTGCATCCGGGAATTAAACACGATCGCCGATGTTTATCCCGACTGGATTGATGAAACAGGGGTGAAACTGGTTGCCGTATCTATTGATGATGCCCGGTCGAGTTCCAAAGTAGTACCCTTTGCCAACGGCAACGGATGGGAATATGAGATCCTGCTGGATCCCAACGGTGATTTTAAACGGGCCATGAACGTCAATATGATCCCCCACACTTTTTTGATCGATGGCGAGGGCAACATTGCCTGGCAACATACATCCTTTTCTGAGGGGTCTGAAATCCAACTTATTGAAAACGTAAAGAAAATTGCAGCCGGAGAACCCATCAAAGATCATTAACCATTATTCCAAACCAGAAACACCAGATTTTCATGAGACCAAAGGCAATGGTATATTTTCTGCTCACCCTGCTCATGCCGGTCCCGGCCCTGTCGCAATCCTTCCTGGAAAACGGGCAGGTAAGCGGTAATTTTCAGATCGATGCCGCTTATTACCAGTCAGACTCCAAACTGGGCATCACCGATTCTACTCTGGGCGGCAAGGTATTCAGGATGAATGGTTTTGGAAACATCATTTATACAAACGGGCGTTTTGAAGCCGGCCTTCGCTTCGAATCTTACCTGCCTCCGCTGGCAGGATTTGATGCAGAATACGAGGGAGCAGGAATTCCCTATTATTATGTAAAATACAAAACGGACAATCTGGAGCTTACGGCAGGTAATTTTTACGAGGAATTTGGCAACGGGCTTGTCCTTAGGGCATACGAAGAATGGCAATTGGGTTATGACAATTCCATACGCGGTTTCCGGGCCAGGTACCAACCGTTCCGCGGGGTACATCTTACCGGACTGATCGGGACGCAACGTTATTACTGGGAACCCTATAATAAGGGCAACCGGGGCATCGTTAAGGGCTTCGACGCAGAAGTATACCTGAACGACATTCTTCCGGGCATGCAGGATGCCGGTACACGCATTACCCTGGGGGGAAGTGTTGTCAGCAATTATGAAAAAACTTCCAAAAAAACGCTGGTACGCGACTCCATTGTGTATGAATACAAACTCCCTTCTAATGTTGCAGCATATTCCGGGCGACTGAACCTTTCCTGGAGGGGATTTTCCCTGGCTTCGGAATATGCATACAAAATCAACAATCCCAGTGCCATGAACAATTATATCTATAAGAACGGCGAAGCACTGTTCCTGAGCATGTCATACTCGACCAAAGGACTGGGTATTTCACTCAGCGGGAAACGTATTGATAACATGAGCTACAAATCCAACAGCAACGAACTGGGCAACGTGCTGGACATCAATTATCTCCCTCCCCTGACGAAGCAGCAGGCATACAGCCTGGCCTCCATTTACCCTTACGCTACGCAACCCAACGGGGAAATGGGTCTGCAGGCACAGCTCAATTATATGATGCCCAGAAGATCCAAACTGGGCGGCAGGTATGGAACCAAAATCGAAGTAAATTACTCAAACATCTATTCCATCGACAAGCAAAGGATCGCCCCGGATATACCGGTCGATTCCACAGGGACGGATGGCTACACCACGGATTTTTTCAGGACCGGGGATGAAAAATACTTCGAAGACCTGAGCCTGGTCGTCACCAAAAAGTTCAGCAAAAAGTGGAAGGGGGTCTTTTCTTACATTTACCAGGTTTACAACATCGATGTTATCGAAGGCCATACCGGAGAGCCCAAGGTATATGCCAATATCGGGCTGGCAGACATAACCTGGAAAATAAGTCCGACCAAATCCCTGCGCTTTGAATATCAGCAGCTCCTGACAGAACAGGACCGGGGCGACTGGGCCATGGCGTTACTGGAATTCAACATTGCCCCCAAATGGTTTTTTACCGTAATGGACGAGTTCAATTACGGCAATCCGGATGAAGACATGCAATTGCATTATTACAATGCCAACATAGCTTATGTACAGGGATCTACACGGATCTCAGCCGGATACGGCCGCCAACGGGAAGGCCTGATCTGCGTCGGGGGTGTGTGCAGACAGGTGCCGGCTTCCAACGGATTTACCATCACCATTTCCAGTCAGTTTTAACATATGCATACCATGAGACATACCTTTCGATACATGCTGCTTTCTTTGCTTTCCCTTACATTGTTCACAACGTGCGATGTGGAGGATGAACCTTATCTGGAAGAGATCGGCAAGCACAATCCCCCGGGTCCGGAAGAAAAGGTCAGGAAAATTCTCCTGGAAGAATTCACCGGACATCTTTGCGTTAACTGCCCGGAAGGCATCAAACTGGCCAATGATCTGAAAATCCAGTACGGAGAGCAACTGATCCTGATGACCATCCATGCCGGGACGTTTGCGGTTCCGGAAAATGAAGGCCTGTATACCGCAGATTACCGGACCGCAACGGGTACGGATATCCATGATTTTTTTAATGCACAGTTTTATCCCAGCGCCATGATCAACCGTTCGGAATGCAACGGACAGGTCACCATGTTCACCGGCCTTTGGCAACAGGCCATCGATGCCCTCATCGAGTTGCCACCGGATGCCTTTATTACCATATCGAACCAATTCAATGAAGGAACACGGGAACTGGCTTCGGAAATTGAAGTTGAGATCTTAAACAACCTTTCGGGGGATTATAACATGGCCTTTTACATCATAGAAAGCGGCATCATCTCTGCACAGAAAAATGACGATGCCTCCGTTGGTGATGTCCCCGATATCGTAGACTTTGAGCATAAGCACATGCTCAGGGGAGCTTACCTGGGTGCGTGGGGCACCCCACTGATCTCCGGGGGTGCGCTTGCCGGCGAAACCCACAGTACAAACTTCACCCTGATCATGGAAGAGGAATGGAAGGAAGAGAACTGTGCCCTGATCACCGTATTCTATGATGCACAAAGCCGCGAGATCATACAGGCGGAGGAGAAAGGGATTGTGGAATAAGATGCCCAAAATGAATATTCAACAACAAGGACTCCCCCACTCCCTGATCATTGATAAAAAAAAACAGATGCGTTGGTGGATTCAAGCCCTCCCAAACCAAGTTCTGAAGAAAATGAACGGTATTTAGCCCCAGGGTAGAACCCTGGACCCATTTTTCCGATACAAAGCATCGGGGAATTAAACCATATCTACTCGTTTTAACCCCGACTTAGAAAAGCTTGTAATTTGAAAACGAAGTGAATCAAATTGTTAGCTTTTCTTTGTCGTCAGGATAATTCAGCGTTTCACCTTTTAGGTTTATGAATTATCCGGGTTAAATAAGCTTTAGAAAACTTTGCTTAATATAGTAGGACTTCATGCAGCACGCAGCGCACGGTAAGAACAAGTTGTACTAAATCACGCGGATTACATCGCTATGGGAGATTGCAATGGCTTTTTTGGAGGGCTTGCAACGCGCTTTGAGAAAACCGGACAAAGCAATGATCCTGGATTTAAGATTGAAGGAGTTGGGCCCGACAGAAATAAATTGTTGATTTGCTTACCACATTTTGGTAATTTTGAAGTAAAGAGGTAAAAAAAAATATAATAATATTAACATCAAAAAACGTTTCGCTATGAAAAAATCTCACGCCATCAGGAAGATTTTCTGTTACACAACATGCATGTTCATCTTTTTGCTTTTGGCAGGATGTCAGCCAAAGCCGGCAGCAGAAGAAACAGAGACCGAAAATTCGGAAAAGACCGAAACAACCCAGGAGGATATGGGACAAAAACCATGGGTGCTGGATATTGAGAAAGCCACCGTAGACAATCACTATTACCGCGAAGCCAAGTGGACGGGTGACTACATGCAAATGGTCCTAATGTCACTGAAGCCCGGAGAGGTCATTGCCCTGGAGATGCATGATGATATTGATCAATTCATCCGGATTGAGCTAGGAGAAGCACGTGTAATGATGGGAAAAACAAAGGAAAGCCTCTTGTTTGATGAAACCGTTTCCGATGATTGGGCCATTTTTATCCCTGCCGGATATTGGCATAAACTCAAAAATATTGGAGATGCCGACCTGAAAGTATACACCATTTATGCGCCTGCTGAACACCCTTCAGGAATCAGGCACGAAACGTATGAAGAAGCTGATTCTCAAGAGCATGAACATTAGTGCATGATCACCAGCCGGCGGGACAGACTCGTGCTTCCGGTGGATATTTTAAGCACGTATATTCCGGAACTGAGGCCCCCGGTATCCGTCAGGCGGATATGATGGTTCCCGGGTCCCATCGGTTTATCTTGCAACGTTTTCAGTTTCCGTCCCGTCATGGAAAAAAGATCTATCCTGACCCCTGCGGCCTCCGCCAGGGTAAGGACAAGGTTCACCTGTGCATCCGCCGGATTGGGATATATGTCCACCGATGCCATGCGATCCGCGGGTTCATAAATACCGGTCCACATACCACCGATGCCAAAAAATTCAAGGTAAACAGCCATCAGGTCATCCCTGGTTGTATCCCCGTCATCCAATCCGCCAAACTCAAAAGAAGCGCCGACGGTCTTGTATGGGTCCTCCGCACTTGCTATGGCTGCCCCGTATGAAGGGTATGCATTCATAAAGATCATCCCAGCGTTTCCCATGGGCTCGATATGATCCATATAATTATTGTCCCCGCTGTAGCTATAGTCCATGTCCGCACACATGCCTCCTTCCTGGCCTTCCAGTTCAGACATATCGTTGGAACCGTCCGCAACACCGTCAATATTGAACATGGCATGCACGGCGGTCTGCGCATCAAAAGCCCAGGTATCCCCGCCTTCCATGTACAACCGGCCACCGCTGTCCAGGTAATCTGCCAGAACATCCCCCTGGCTTCCGGTAAGCACGTGATTTTCCGGATACACCCCCAGACAAAGGAAAACGGAGGAATATATTCCCAGGTTATCCGGCATGCTGGTCACGTATTCCGATCCCACGCCCAGGTTGTCCAGACTGGTCATCATTTTTGTTCCGGAGTTGTTGTTCCCGTCCAGGTCAATCACCAGCACCGGTATCTGTCCAACCACCAGAAAGAAAGACCCCTGTCCTGTGATCCCGAGTTCCGCACTGATGTCAAGACCGAACCCTGCAGAAAAGCCCGGGGGCGTTTCTTCGCTTGCTTCCACTGTAAATACCTGTGCATCCTCACCGCCGGCATCCAGTTGGCCATAGGACTGGGGAAGCGTAGTAACGTTGACGTAGGCAGTATTGGAGATCAGCTCCCCGATCACATTGAAGGCAGACGAAGAGCCTGTATTGGTAACAGTCACGGTTATCTCAGCAGTCTCGCCCGGATCAAGCTTGCCGTTCTGATTCCCTGCCGGGTCGTCCACCTGATATTCCGCCATGGTCAGAACGGGAGCATGTGCTATATCCGTAAAGCTGCTGGTCCAAACCTCATCGCCTTCAGACTGCAGTTCGAACATGATCATATGCATGTCAGGGATATCGTTCCCGGCTTCAATTTCAAAAGCATTTTCAATCAGGATGGTATCTCCTGCAGGTATGCTCCCATAATTTTCCAGGGAATCCAGCACAGTAATGTATTCATCCCCGGTATTCAGCAGCACTTCCACGTTTGCAGCATTGTCTGAACCAATATTGGTCAGTGAAACGGACAGGCCGGCGGTTTCACCGTAGTCGATCATGCCGTTGCCATTCCCGGAAAGGTCGTTCACTTCGTGTCCGGCATAAATCACATAAGCACCGGAGGGAGGAATGACATCAACGGATCCGTAGTATGTTTCCAGGTTCAGTCCCGTAACCACAAGCAAGGCGGTACCGGGATCGAATGTCTGGTTTATGGTCACCGAACCGGTAGCATCCGTAAGGGCGCTCAGGTAAGTACCGTCCTGGCTAATGGCCACCATTGCCCCTTCCACCGGGCCACCGGAAGTGCTAACCGTAGTCTGAAAAGGAATACCGGATACAAGGGTAGTGTTGCTAAGGCTGATGGGCGCCGGTTCTGCAGTCCTGACCTGCATAGAGGGGTCCCCGAACATGGTCCAGGTCTTTGCCGTTTCCCAGTCATCAGATCCCCCCGACTCAGTACACATGAGGGTGAGTCCGTTAAATACAACAGAACCGATGGTTGTCCGTTGCTCAGAGGTACTGATCCCGCTCTGGCCGCTATGGGCGGTATAATCATACCCCCCCGTCAAAACATCCATAAAATAATCCTGTCCCCGCATCGGCGGATCCCAGGGTTGGCTGATGGTAGCCCCCAGGAACATAACAGCCCCGGCGTCTTCTTTCTTGAGCCAGGCTTCGGCAAAACAATCCCCGCTGCTCTGGTGAAAATCGCCGTTGTTACAGGCAACCGAAACGATGAAAGGATATTTCCCGGCATTGACCAGGGATTGCACATTACTGATGTTGAATCCTGAAGAGCCCCAGCCGGAAGGGGATCCATGGCCGGTATAATTGATCACGCCAGTGCCGTCATTCACGGCCGTGCTGACCATAGCAGAAGTGCCGGCAGGATCGTATACCGTGTTAAAATTTTCATAGGTAAATGGTTCGAGTTTGTCGTAAAAGATCACATCGCTGTGCTCGTCATCCGTTTCGTTGTCATCCCCGGGACCCTGACTTGAGGCAACGCCCGTGGCATCCTCGTACCAGTTGCCCGGATCCGGTGTTTTCTCGTAAGCAATGATCTTATCCGTCTGGGCAATTACATGGGAAGTATCGGAAGATGAAAAACGGCCGATGCAAAGGTCGGCATAATCATCGCTGCCCGCAACACAGCCCAGCTGGGGATCCATCGGGGAACCAAAACCCAGGGTATTGGACTTGATATCCGGCCAGTCCCCTACCAACTGCACATATAAAAGATCATTATTATCGTCATAGGCCTGCTGGATAAGACTTTCCACGTTGGTTCCCGTGGACACGGTCTCCAGGGAGACTTCATAACCCTTTTCCCTTTTCCATTGGATATAATCCTGGATGGCATCCTCATCCCGATCGGTGGCAATCACCAGAATATCCCCTGCCTCGTCGATGGTCAGGTCATCCCGGTTGGTGCTGTAATTAATGAATACCGAACGGTACACGGCATCCATGGACTTCAGGATGCGGGCCTGCGGTTTCAGCAGCGGATTCACGGGTTCTGTATTGTTTTCTGTAAGAAGCAGGGTGATCCGGCTATACACCCGCAAAACGTTGCGGGCAGCATTGTACCGGAAAGGATGGACATATACCGACAAGCCACGCACATCCCGCAGGATAAAGGGCTGCGTATGGTCAAAGGCCATCTCCGGGTACCATTCACCGGTCACGGAAGCCGGCTCGATTTCATAAGGGATTTCCGAGGGATCCTGGTCACGGTAAATGACACCCCGGGAAGGGACCAGGGGATGATCCAGGGGAATGTCCGTGTATTCGACCCCCACCACTTCTATGTCTGCGTTCTTATCCGGGGGCAGCTGCAGGGTGGCACTGAGGTATGGCAGGGATGCATAGCCTCTGACCCGGGTGCGGATGTTCCCGTCAAAATGGATCTGTGTGAATACCTGGCCATTTAACCGGGTATGGGAAAGGTCATACCCTTCCACGGTAAATTCCAGTTGGTGCGCATCTGCTGCGGGCTGCAAATAGTTCACAGCATAATTCCCGGAAGCAAAAACGGTCCATGCCCCAAGAAAAAAGGTTAAAAAGAATGCGTATTTCTTCATTATACAGTTTTTTTCATTCGTTATGTCCCCGGACCCACAAAAGATTTGCTGTACCGGGACCCAATCGGTGAATTAAGGGGTAACGACCAGTTTTCTGGTCACCTGTTCGCTGTTGGTCCTCAGGATGCAGTGATAGAAACCGGCGGGAAGCCCCCCGGTATCAAGCTCCCGGGTCAAACCGCCCGGTGGAACTTCCTGTTGCAAAACATCCAGCACTTTCTGCCCGAGGGCATTGACCAAAAATACATGCGCTTTCTCCATACCAGGGCTGGCAATATGCAGGGTCACATTCCCGGAGGCGGGATTGGGATAAACCGCCAGCTCCGGCTCCATGGACAGGTTTTCCTCCGTTCCGGTGAACAATCCGCCCACTTCAAAAAACTCGAGGTAGGCTGCCATCAGTTGGTCTCTGGTATCATCGCCATCATCCAGCCCTCCGAATTCAAAAGAGGAACCAATGGTTTTATAATCCACCCCTTCGTAAGCCACTGCATTGAAGTATGCCGGGGACTGGTTCTTGAAAATGCTGAATCCAGGGGAAATGGCCTGAAGATGATCGATCCAGTTGTTGTCGCCGGAATAGGTAAATTCCATGAATTCCGTAAATGTACCGGGCAAACCCAGGATGGTACCCAGGTCGTCGGTACCGTCCTCGGTCCCGTTAATGTGGAACAGGGGATGAACGGGGGTTGGGTCATCGTAAAACCAGGTGTCCCCCCCTTCCATATACAGACAGCCCCCGTTTTCCAGATAATCCGCCAGGTCCTGGCCTTCATCCTGCATAAGCACATGGTTATCGCTATAGATCCCGAGGGCGACGAACACCGAGGCATACAACTGCAAATCGTCCGGTATGGTGCTTTCCATATCCGCCTCCACGCCAAGGTTATCGAAACAGGCCATCATTTCACCGGCGGAATTGTGGTTTCCATCCAGATCGACCACCAGTACGGGGATCTGACCGATCACCACCATGTAATCGCTGCTGCAGGCATATATGCCGTCGCCCAGGTCGAACTGCAATTCGGCAGTGGCACCCATGGGGGTTGCGTCGTCAACCGTGACGCTGAAAACAAGGTCCACGGTTTCCCCGGCATTTATGATCCCGGCCGGACAGGAAGCGTTGTCCAGCGTCAGGTAAGCGGAAGTGGTCGACAGCGATCCGGTGGCCTCCTGACTGGCACTGTGGCCTTCATTGGTAACCTGTACGATAATATCGGCTTCTTCCCCGGCATCCAGGCGGCCGTTGTCGTTCCCACCCTGGCTGTCATCGATGATAAGCTGGCCGGCCATAAATTGCGGTGCATTCAGGATGACGGAAAACGAAGCGTTCCATGTTTCTTTGCCATCGCCATCGATCAGCAATTCAAAATCTACCGCATACTGATCCGGGACAGAATCGAACACATCGAATGTGAAAGCGCTCAACCGCATCACCGAAGATTGAGAGGCAACCGTACCCCATTCCTCGTAATCATCTGTAATAACAATGTATTCACTTGTTGTGGAAAGCTGGCCCGACACGTCATGGGCATCGGAGCCGCCCATGTTTTCCAATTCAACGTCCAGAGCGATGCCTTCGCCATAGTCGGCTATACCATTGCCATTCCCGGCAGTGGTATCGATAATGACATATTCCTCCAGCACCATATAGGGGCCTGCAGGATTATCCACCACTACGGTACCCATGTATGGTTGTGCATTTTGCTTGGTCACGACCACATCGGCAGTGCCCGGGGTCTGGATAGGATCCAGGGTGATCACAGCAATGCCTGATTCATCGGCCAGTGCGGCACCGTACAGCACGCCGTCCATGGAAATGGCCGCATAGGCATATGGTTCGGTGGTGACGGTAAAGGAAGTGGTTCCCAGGGGCATCAGGGGCTCATAGGATACGGACAATTCCGGGGGTTCGGAAAAATAGACCATCAGTGATGGGTCGCCCATAAGATGGTATATCTCCCAGTAGTATTCCGCTGATCCCGGATCACCCTGCGTCACAGCCAGGTTTCCTGCAAAGATCATTTGGTCCTGGGTGGTGTACCAGTCATCGAACGGTTCCTGGTGATCATGGAAAGTCCTGTCATACGCTCCCAGAGTAGTTTCTTCATAGGAGGGGGGATCCTCGCTGATGGCCCCCACACCCACTCCCCAGTAATAATCCGGGTCCCAATAGGTACTGTTGGAACCTCCGATATATCCGAGGGCACCTTTGTTCCCGGCACGCAACAGGGCTTCACCGAAGCATTCATCCGAATCGAAAGCATTCGACAGGCAGCAATTCCCGACAAGCAAGCCATATTGATCCTCGTTCTCCAATGACGGGATATCGCTCACCATAAAAGAAGGGTTTCCCCATCCGCTCTGGTTGCAATGGGCCGTATAATTCCCATAGGCGACACCATTGCTAACATCCTGGATAATATCGGCCGAATGGCTTCCGGATTCCGGATAGAGATAGGTATGGGATGTCAGTCCGTGGGCCGCATTAAAATAATTCGCGGTGCCGTAATTGATCTGTCCGTTGCCCCAGTCATGCCCGTGACTGCCATCCATACCGGCTACCATAACGACTTCGTTCAAATAGGAAGGATCGGGCATCAGGTATTTCTCATATTGCAAAGTCTTATCGATCTGGGGCTGCAGGTCATTGGTATCCTGGGCGGAAAACCGGCCATAGTATACCTCAGGAAAATAATCATCGGTATACTCACAATAGAAAAGATCCGTCACATGGTACCCTGCATTGCCGCTCCAGGCGGGAATTTGTCCGACATCGCCAACGAACAATACAAAAGAAGGTGCCGGATCGGATGGCGTACCGTTTATATACAGGTCTTCCAGGTAGGATTTGATGGAAGCGGTGGTATTCCCGACGGCAGGGTTGTCAGTGTATGCTTCGATGACAGAAAAGCCTTTTTTTGTTTTCCATTCTATGAATGGCTGGAGCTGATCCTGGAACACAGGATCGGATACGATCACATATTTGACAGGATAATTGGTAATGGTATCCCGGGTTGTTCCGGACAATGGCTTATAATTGAGGATCTGCCTGCCCAGGGCCTGAAAATACGGTGAGGCATTTTTTTCTTTATCTTTCAGTGTCTGAACAATATCGGCATCCTCAAAGCGAATGGTCACCGACAAGTCACGGTATATCAATATCTCATTGGTCACCGGATTGTACTGCACCGGAGCGATATCCAGCCGTGCCAATCTGAGCCCTCTCATGTAACCCAGCACTTCCACATGCGCAGGCATTGGTCCGTAAAATTCATCCGCAGCGTAGCGGTCCTGGTCGATAACAAATTCAACCCGGCTGCCATCCTTGGGTACGGGAGGCTGGGCCGGGATCAGGCGCTGCGTTATCCCATGCTCTTCAAGGGATATGACCATCCGCTCCGAGAAAGTATACCGGACCACCGGTTGCGCACCGGCCGGTATTTCGATCATCTTGCGGTTCACCGGGAGCTTTGGATGACCCGTTTCTCCGGTAAAGGCAAATCCGGGTATGTTCATTTCCACAAACATGCCTTCATCCGTCCTGACATTGAACGTATTCAGGAGGGCAAGCTCCTGGACAAGCTGAAGGGTCTCGTAGGTGTTTTGTTTGATCGTCAAAAGCGTTCGGCCACCGGGGTCCAGGGATATGTCCCTGCTGTGGGACGGTAGATATGCAAAAAGTATCAGAAACAGGACGGGCCAGCGAAGGCAGTTAAGAAACGGTCGGTTCATAGGTGTCTGAATAATATTTCGAATTCGGTTGGTTTCCTGGGTACAAATATACAATATTATAGATATCACGCAGAAAAGCTTGGCCTTTTAAATGTACGAAGCGACACATGGAGGGCGTATGGTCAGGGGGCCGGATGAAACAACCTGCCACCATGGTTTGCCCAACGCAATTATTGCAAACGGCTGTGAATGTATTTCCTTGAGATCTGCCTGACGGGGATCAGGGAAGACAGGAAGCCGATGGACACAACGGTAAAAAACACATACACGCAATCCGTCCATTGGATCTTTACAGGATAATGCTCCACGATGAATGATCCGGTTCCCCCTCCGAGACTGACCAGTCCGAAGCGAACCTGCATCCACGACAAGAGCAATCCCAGTATCAGTCCGGCCAAAGCGCCCAGCAACGAGATCAGCATGCCCTCGGCCAGGAATATCCTTCGTATCAGCCTGGCAGATGCGCCCATGGAATGCAGCACTGCGACATCCTTCTTTTTGTCGATGATGAGCATCGTGAGAGAACCGATCATATTGAATGTGGCAATGATAAGGATAAACGTCAGGATCAGAAAAATAGCCCATTTTTCTGATCTCATGATCTTATACAGGAGTGCCTGCTGCTGAAAACGGTTCCTGACCGTGAATTCCGCTCCTGCGATGGCAGCGGCCTTTTTCTGTATGGCGGCCAGATCCTCCCCCGAGCCTACATCCAGTTCTATGGCGGTAATTTCCTCCGGATATTCGAACAATTCCCTGGCCAGGCTCAGGGGCACCAACACATAATTCACATCGAACTCCTGATGGAGGGATAGAATGGCAGAAGGATAAATGCTTTTACGATTGAAAGCCCCTTCCATGCCCACCCCGGCGAAAGAACCCGTCCGGCTGGGAGCATACACGGAAAATGGCTTGAGGTGATCGCCCAGGTAAAGTCCCACATAATAAGCAACCCCCGCGCCAAGCACAGCAAACGGACTGCCATCCTCCTCCAGCATAAATTGCCCGTCGATGATCAGGGTATCGAGGTCTTTGGCTTTTCCATAATCCGGACGGACCCCTTTCAGGGTGACGATATGCTGGCGGCGGCCATATTTCAGAAGGGCATTATCTTCAATGACCTCCGTCAGGTAAACCACGCCTTCCAGCGCCCGGAGGCTGTCTATGGAAGCTTCCTCCGGATGGAACGTCTTGCCGCGCTCCGCTGTTATTTTTATATCCGGGTTATAGGAATGATAAAGGGATGTGATAAGATCTTCAAAACCGTTGAACACGGATAGTATAACGATCAGGGCCATGGTACCTATGGTAATGCCCAGGATGGAAATACCGGATATGATGTTGATGATATTGAAAGACTTTTTCGATATCAGGTATCTTTTGGCTATGAACAATGAAAGATCCAATAATCCTATTTTTTCAGCAGTTGTTCAATGTTATCGATATAATCCAGCGAGTCGTCGATATAAAATTCCAGTTCCGGAACCTTGCGCAGCTGGTTCCGCACCCTGCGGCCAAGCTTAAACCGCAACTCGCCTTTATTGCTGTTGATGGATTCAAGGACTTTCTCTTTATCCTTCACCCCGAAAACACTCACATACACCCTGGCAATGGAAAGGTCGCCCGTAACATATACCTTTGTCACCGTAACCATTGCACCCCGGAACATGTCCTGCCCGTACCTCTGAAGTATCTCTCCCATATCCTTCTGGATAAGCCGGGCAATTTTTTCTTGTCTCTTGGATTCCATTAAACAAAGATATCCTGATTTATTCAAGTAAACAAACCCTGGCGTGACTGAAATTATTTTGTCCCGTCCGGGATTTCCTGCATATCTTTCAGCAGGTACACAAAAACATTGAAGACCGGCTTGTGGTTTCGCCTGATCCGGAGGGTATCCAGAGGGGTTATCCCGGAAAAGTATTTACCGTAGAGTTTTTCCGGATCTTTAAAATCGCGGCTGGATGTCAAATACAGGGCATTCATGCCTTTCCGGAAACCGCCTCTTTTCCGGCTGATCTGCACATATTTATGAATGCGTTCCGGGCTTCCGGTGGCCAACACATAATGATCACCCCGGCGGGCCAGGTAATAATCCAGGTGGGCTGCCGGAAACCACCGGTATGTAATAATAGGCAGCCGGGCATATTGTTGCATGCCGGGTTTTTCAAGCATCTCTCTGAATTTATTCCCGGTCTGCTTCCACCCGTACAGGTCCAGGGATATATCCTTTTCGCCCATTTTCCTGGGATCCGCATCCCGGTGATGGTACAGCATCCCCCAGCGGATCTGCAGCACGCCGGCCACAATGATCACTCCCAGGAAAATCCAGGAGAGCCAAACCCCTGTGGGTATCCGTTTGCCCTGCCTCGTGCGTTGGTCCAGCCAGGCACCGGCAAACAGCAGCAAGCTCAGGTAACCGGGGGCAGACCAGTGTGGCAGGGTTGGCCTCACCAGGGAAAAGAGGATGAAAGAAAGGATCAGGGGCAGGCTGGTCCAGAGAAGCACCCTTTTACCAGCTTTCTCCAGAGATCTGTGTTTCCCGGACAGGGCAGCCAGGGCCAGGATAACCAGCACAATGTTCACAGGGTTGTTGTAAAAGAACTGGCCAGCCATCTCGGTAAGCAGGTAATCCGGCCTTAGCCCGGAACCAAAGAAACTTACCCGTCCGCCCTGGTAGGCAAAGCTGATCCAGTCGCTCTGAACATTCCATACGATCACGGGCACAAAAAGCAGCAGGGTGATGCCCATTGACAGATACAGGGAAGGCCGGCGCAGCCAGTGCCGCTCATGGAAAACCACATAGGCCAGGATACCTGCCCACAGGTATGCCGACGTATATTTGGAAAGCATGGCCAGGCCGGTCAGGGCCCCCGCCAGGAGCATATCGCCGGATGCCCGATTTTTTATGGCCCTTAGAAAGAAAAACAGAGCCGACAGCCAGAAAAAGAGCTGGGGGGTATCCGGAAGGATAAAAACACCCGCAATGATAAAGCAGTAAACCGAACCGGTATACAGCATGGCCGCATACAGGCCCGTCCGTTCGTTCCGGAGCAGCTTCCCGGTTTTGTATATGATCCACAGGTTGACCGATCCCAGTACCACGGAACCCAGACGCAGGAAAAACTCCTGGTCGAGATACAGGTCAAAGGTAAAGATCTGTATCAGAAACCCCACCATGGGCGGATGGTCGAAATGGCTCCAGTCGGGAAACAGGGCATAGGTCCAGTAATACACTTCATCGTTGCCCAGCTCCAGGAAAGCGGCCAGGAAGGCCCGGACCGCCGTGGAGATAAGGATCAGCCATATCAGGGTCTTCCTGTATTTAGCGGGTTGCATTGCGTTTTTTTCGGATACGTTTTCGTATGTAATATATATTAAAGATAATAAAGATCAGGGTAGCAAAGCCCAGGATACGGAGCAGCCATGTGCGGTATGGATCCACACGGGCCGTCTCCATGGCCCAGGGATCCTGCCCGTCGAAACGGAACACAGGGTTCAGGTAAAATACCGCGAAGGAATAAAAACCGATCTGAGCTCGGATGTAGGTATCCCCGGGGGTGAACACATAGGAGGCACGGTGGGTATCCCGGACGATCCCTTTCGATTCACCCCCCTGTCCGATGAAATTAAAGGACATGGCCTTTTCGCTGACCTCCACCGTAAGCGTATCCCCGTCCATTTCCACACGGACCAGTTCAGGAATGGCATTGGCCTTTTCGGTCTTCGTTTCAAAAGATTCGCCGGTTGGCCTGTACAGATCAGCACCGAAGGCTTGCCCTTGTTTAAGTGCCTTTACCAAGCCCTCCCCTGTCAAATGCGGGGAATAGATATATGTACACCGGAACCCGACCTCGTCGGGATTAAAAATGTCGTGGGCATCATCATTCCCCAGGATGGTCACCGGCCGGCCCGCTGAGAGGGCGGAATCCCAGTGTTCCCTGGAAACACGGAAATAATTCAACACTTCGATCCCGTCGTAAGCGGTCAGATATTTCATATCCTCCGGTGCATATGCACTCCGCAACCTGGGATGTGCGATGTAAACCAGGTCATTGTCATTGCGCAGCAAATTTAAAATGTGCTGCTTATTGTGCAGATTTTGGAAAAGAGGATAGTCACGCCACAGAACCTTATCAGCTCCGATCAGGACCTGATGGTTCTTAAAAATGCCATACCCGTGCTCATACACGGGTACATACTGAGGCTTTTCGATCCCGAAGGTATTGATCTTCTGGTAGTCCGAAATGGCCACTGCATCATAATCCAGCATGGCGTATATGCTGTCGATATGCTCGTTACGGTTCTTTCTTCCGTCGGTAAGGCCACACCAGGCATAGGATTGCACCTGGAAATTGCATTTTCTCCAGGAATTGCCATTGATGCCGTGGTAAGGGTTAAAGATGGTATCCCCGCTGAAAGGCGACGGTTCCGGGAATATATAAACCGGACAGGTAATGTATTGCACGGCAATGGCCAGCAGGAGAAAAAGGATCAGCAGCCCGAAAGTTTTCCCGGACCATTTCAATAAGTTCAGCAGGATGCGCATATTCCGTCAACGTTAATTCCCTGCAAAATTAGGATATTTTTGGCGTATCAAGACACAAACCGGCGCCTCCTTTATTCTTTTCCGGCATTCCCGACAGCCGGCAGATCTCTCCTGAACAAGCTCCGCTGGCGCTTCCCGTTATTCGCACATGAAAAGTGCCCAATATAATAAATATAAAGGCGGAGGACCGGTAACCGCCCTGGCATTCATCATTCATAATAATTCATTACCTTTGGCAGCCCATGGGATTGTTGGTATGGATGCAATGAAAGGTGCTACGCAAAAACTCATCAAATCATCCGGAAAAATGCAAAAATGACATACCTTTGGTCTCTGATAAACCGGATGTTGGAAAATCCACCCTTTACCAGATCATGAATAGCACAGAACTATAATACAGACGAAGTAGAAAGAAGGAATATGGACCCGGAAAATCTTTACGACCTCTCAACGGTCAAGGAATTTGTCGGAGATAACCCGGAACAGATCAGGGGACTGGTCATGATTTTCGTTGAGGATGTTCCGGAGATGCTGGAAAAACTGAACACGGGAAAAGAAAATGGCGATTGGGATGAGGTAAAATTCTTTGCCCACAAATTAAAGTCCTCCATTGACTTGTTCAGGATATCACCCATCCAGCAAGTGATCCGGGATATAGAAATGATTGCCAGGGAAAGAAAAGAACTGGAACGCATTCCCCCGCTTCTCGAAAGGGTAAACATTACACTGGACCAGGCTTTAATAGCGCTCAGGAACGATTTCAACCTTTGATCAGCCCTTACAAGGGGATATTCCCGTGTTTTTTCGGAGGATGCGATTTGCTCTTGTTCTGGGTCATTTCCAGGGCCTGTATCAGTTTAAAACGCGTTTGTTTGGGATATATGATCTCATCGACATAGCCCAGTTCGGCAGCCTTGTATGGACTGGCAAAGGTTTCCTTATAATCATCCACGGCCTTTTTCTTCTCTGCTTCCGACAATTTATCCCTGAAAATAATATTAACAGCACCTTCCGGGCCCATAACGGCTATTTCTGCGGTGGGGTATGCAAAATTCACATCCGCGCCTATATGTTTGCTTGACATCACGTCATAGGCCCCGCCGTATGCTTTCCGGGTAATAAGGGTGATCTTGGGAACGGTAGCTTCTGAAAAGGCATACAGGAGTTTGGCACCGTGCTTGATGATCCCCCCGAATTCCTGATTGGTTCCGGGCAGGAACCCCGGCACGTCAACAAACGTAATGATCGGGATGTTGAATGCATCACAGAAACGTACGAATCGCGCCCCCTTCAGGGACGAACTGATGTCAAGCACACCAGCCAGGTGTCCCGGCTGATTGGCAACAATACCCACAGGCCTGCCATCAAGCCGTGCAAAACCAACGACCAGATTTTCGGCGTAATGGGCATGGACTTCAAAGAAATTTTTATTGTCCACCACTGTTGTGATGATATCCTTGATATCGTATGGCTTATTCGGATCATCGGGAACCAGTGTCTGAAGAAACTCCTCTTCGCGGTGTATGTCATCCGAACAGGGTTTGACGGGAGGATCTTCCAGGTTGTTGGAAGGCAAAAATCCCATGAGCTCACGGATCATCATCATCGCCATTTCATCCGATTCGGCTTTGAAGTGGGCCACCCCGCTTTTGGAATTATGGGTCATGGCCCCGCCCAGTTCTTCTTTGGTCACCTCCTCATGAGTAACGGCCTTGATCACATCCGGACCGGTCACGAACATATAGCTGGATTCCTTGATCATAAATATAAAATCGGTGATGGCCGGTGAATATACAGCACCTCCGGCGCAGGGGCCCAGGACGGCAGATATTTGGGGTATTACGCCGGAGCTGATCACATTGCGGTAGAATATATCGGCATAACCGCCAAGGCTTTGCACACCTTCCTGAATCCGGGCCCCTCCCGAATCATTCAATCCGATGATGGGAGCACCCATCTTAAGGGCCAGATCCATGATCTTCACGATCTTGTCGGCATTGGCCCGGCTGAGCGTTCCTCCGAACACAGTAAAATCCTGCGCAAATACGTAAGTCAGCCTGCCGTCAATTTTGCCGTACCCGCAAACAACCCCATCGCCCATGATCTTTTTCTTTTCCATGCCGAAATCCGTGCAGCGATGCCTGACGAACTTATCGATCTCCACGAAAGTACCAGGGTCCATCAGCATCTTTATGCGTTCCCGGGCTGTTTTCCTTCCGGCATTATGCTGACGCTCGATCCTTTCCTGACCACCTCCAAGTTCTGCTTCCTGGCTCTTTTCTTCAAAAGTTTCGTACTTTTCCTTTATTGACATAATATTTCACAGTTTGGGGAACCAAAACACATTATTCGATCACGATGAGAGGCTGATGTGAATTCACCGTCTGACCCTCCCTGACCTTTATGGATTTTATTGTCCGGTCGGTTTTGACCTTATATTCACTTTCCATCTTCATGGCAGACACAACGATCACCGTATCCCCGGCCTTCACCTCATCGCCCTCGTTCACCATTATTTTCACCACCTTTCCGGGCATGGGCGATGAAATGACCGTTTCTTCCAGGGCATCATCTTTGCGCCTGGACATCAGATATTTGGTCTCGGCATCGATGATGTCGATGTTGTATGATTTGGAATAGGTATTTACCAGATATTTTTTGTTTTCAAGCTCGATCAGTTCAATATTATGGGATTTGTTATCCAGGATAAGTGAATACACCCCATTTTCCACCATAACGATATCGGCTTCGTATTTCCTTCCGTCAATAGACAGGATAACCCGGTCTTCCTCCCTGCTTATCATTTCGACGTGTGCTATCCGGTCGTTGATCTTTATTTCCATCGCTTGGATTTGTTTTCCGGTTTGGATTTAGTATCTCATAAAGCTTATGCGGCGCCCGCAATCCTTCCAGTTACTTTTGCCATTTTTCGAGAATATTTTATCCTCCCGCTTTTTGATCTTGGTGGCATAATCGATGAAAGCGGCAATGATGGCCACATCTTCTATCTTTTCGTCATGCTTTTCCGGGAAGAGGAGAAAATCAATGTTCTTGTCAACAAAATGCGTATTGTATTGTCCGTTGACAAAATCCGGACATTCCATGATCCTTTCCAGGAAACGGATGTTGGTTTTGACGCCGGTGATCTTGTATGAATATAAGGCCCTGCGCAGACGGGCTATGGCCTCTTTTCGCGTCCCCGCCCATACGATCAGCTTGGACATCATGGGATCATAAAACAAGGGGATCTCGTATCCTTCGTACACGTAACCATCGTGACGAACACCCAATCCCAGGGGCTCGGTAATATGCCGGATCACGCCAGGACTGGGCATGAAATTCTGTTCGGGGTCTTCGGCATAGATCCGGCATTCGATGGCATGTCCGAATTGGAGCAGTTCATCCTGCCGGATGTCAAGGGTTTCCCCGTTGGCTATGCGGATCTGCTGTTTTACCAGATCAACACCCACCACCCGTTCGGTGATCGGATGTTCCACCTGAAGGCGGGTGTTCATTTCCAGGAAATAATAATTCAGATGATCATCCACGATGAACTCCACCGTGCCGGCACCGGCATAATTCACAGCCCGGGCGGCAGCTACAGCGAAGCTCCCCATTTCCTCCCTGACTTTTTGGGTCATAACGGGAGAGGGGGTTTCTTCCACGATCTTCTGGTGTCTGCGCTGCACGGAACACTCCCTTTCAAAAAGATGGATGATGTTCCCGTGTTGATCGCCCAGAACCTGGAATTCGATATGGTGCGGGGATTCAATGTACTTTTCTATATAGATCGAATCATCCCCGAACGCTTCCCTGGCTTCTGAGCGGGCCGACCGTACCGCGCCAACAATATCCTTTTCATTCTTTACCAGTCGCATGCCTTTGCCACCACCCCCGGCGGATGCTTTTACCATCACGGGGCACCCGATCTCCCGGGCCTTCTCCAGGGCAAGCTTTTCCGAGTTTATCTTTTCCGTACCGGGAACCACCGGTATGCCTGCTTCCGTCATCAACCTGCGTGAAGTTATTTTATCCCCCATGCTTCGAATGGCCTCCGGCGAGGGCCCGATGAACACAATGCCTTCCTCAAGACACCGGCCGGCAAATGCGGCATTTTCAGATAAAAACCCGTAGCCGGGATGTATGGCATCAGCACCCGACTTTTTGGCCGCGTGTATTATCTTGTCGGTATTCAGGTAACTTTCGGAAGAAGGGGAAGGACCGATGAAATAGGCTTCATCCGCATAACGGACATGCATCGCTCTGCGGTCCGCTTCCGAATATACAGCAACAGATATGATCCCCATTTCCCGGCATGACCGCATAACCCGGACAGCTATCTCACCTCTGTTGGCAACCAATACTTTCTTGATCATAGGCCTGGTTTTTCGTAATGTATAAAGCCGCTAAGGCCAATATTCCCCGGCAAACACCATCGCATGGCACAAAACATTTTTTCTGCCGGCAAAAAATGGACAGCCGTATATTACGTATGTAAAGGTATGGTTTTTTAAACAAATTCCGAAAACATGAAAAAATATACATGTCAAATGCAAGGGGACATTTAAATTGCCGTGACCGGATCCGGGCATTGAGATAAAAAGCCATGAATTGACAAATATTTGCTATTTTTGCATCCCGGAAAGGGCCGTGAAACAGGTTTCCAGAAACGGCCTTCCCCGGAAAACAACCGGCCCCGTAGTTCAATTGGATAGAATGTCAGATTCCGGTTCTGAAGGTTGTGGGTTCGAGTCCCGCCGGGGTCACAGATAATGCAAACTCCTTCACATGTAGCATTCGATCGCCCCACGAGGCCCTGTGGATCTTAACTGTGCCTGTGGGACATTCGATGGTCTGCAAAGTTTGCATTCTTTTGACGTCCAATGACAACCCCCGCCAGGCCTCCGGATATTTACCGGATCCCGGAAGTTTCGGATACGCAATAGCATTCCCGCCGCTGCCCGGTGAAAAAATAATGTTAACTTTGACTCTCCTTGATTGTTATATTGACAGACGAACGATAAAAACGCAAGAATTATGTCAGAAAAAATTTTGGACCACGTAAAACCCGGAGTAGTTACCGGTGATGATGTACAAACCATCCTTCGCATCGCTAAAAAAAATCAGTTTGCCCTCCCGGCCGTGAATGTTGTGGGGACGAACTCTGTGAATGCGGTTTTGGAAGCCGCTAAAGAAGCGGGTGCCCCGGTCATGATACAATTTTCCAACGGAGGGGCACGGTTCTGGGCCGGCAAAAGCCTTTCCAATGAGCATGAAAAGGCGGCCGTTAACGGCTCGGTTGCGGGAGCACTGCACATCCACCGCATGGCAGAACTTTACGGGGTGCCGGTGATCCTGCACACCGATCATGCAGCCCGGAAACTGCTTCCCTGGATAGACGGATTGCTGGATGAAGGGGAAAAATACTTTAAAGAACACGGCAGGCCCCTCTATAGCTCTCATATGCTGGACCTTTCGGAAGATTCCCTTGAAGACAACATCCAAACCAGCAAGAAATACCTGGAAAGGATGTCGAAAATGAATATGACGCTGGAAATAGAGCTTGGGGTGACCGGGGGAGAAGAAGACGGAGTGGACAACACCGGGATCGACAGCTCAAAACTCTATACCCAACCGGAACACGTATCCTATGCCTATGATGAACTCATGCAGGTCAGCGATAAATTCACCGTGGCGGCTGCTTTTGGCAACGTGCATGGTGTTTACAAACCCGGGAACGTAAAATTGCAGCCGGTTATCCTGAAAAACTCACAGGAATATGTGCAGGAAAAATTCAACACGGGCCCCAAACCCATATATTTTGTATTCCACGGGGGTTCAGGCTCCAGCCAGGAAGAGATCCGGGAAGCCATTTCATACGGGGTGATCAAAATGAACATCGATACCGATACACAATGGGCTTTCTGGCATGGTGTCCACGAATATTATAAAACCAATAAAGCATATCTGCAAGCTCAGATAGGCAATCCGGAAGGAGAAGACAAGCCAAACAAGAAATACTACGATCCCCGCAAGTGGCTGCGTTCCGGGGAGGAAGCCATGGCAGACCGGCTTAAAACAGCTTTTGACGACCTGAACACGGTCAACCGGCTCTGATCGCAAAAGTGATATTTTTTGTTTAACCGCCTGTAAGGGACCGCCACAGGTCTTTGGAATGAATGCTCAGCACAGGAATGGGTGAATGGTTGACCATCTGCTGGGCATACGGCCCCAACCAAAGATTGGCAGTAGTCCTTTCCTGTTCGGTCATAATGGAGATCAGGTTGGCATCCACATTTTTAGCATAATCGATCACGAACCTGGCAATATTGTCGGTTTCCAGTTCTTCGCATACGCATTTTATGTCCTCTTCTTCCAGATATTTCTCGGCCTGTTTGCTGTAACGGGCCACCCGCTCTCGCACAGCCATCACCCTGGTGGTATATACGGATACAATATGGATCTCGGCATCATGGATCTTCGCCAGCTTGCATGTAAAAGGCACCTTCTGACGGGTCTCAATGGTGCTGTCGATAGGCATGACAATACGGTTCAGCGGCCGTTTGATGTCGATCCCCCCACGGATGGTAATTACGGGCAGATCTGTAGCGGATACGATCTTATTGGCATTGCTTCCGATCCAGAATTCCTCAAATCCCGAGGAACCATGGGTCCCGACAATGATGAGGTCGGCCTCACTTTCAATTGCTTCCTGGCATAATTCTTTATACACCTTGCCTTCACGCATTTTATAATCGATCTTGTTGCCGGGCAGTTCCGGCTGATAGCTTTCGACCAGGGCATCGAACTTATCCTTGATGATCGTCGGAAGCTTCTCGGGCTCAAACAGGAAAACCTCCTTGTGGTACTCCGGCCGGTTTACCCACACCATCAATATATCACATTTGGCTTTTGAAGCAATGGAAACAGCATGTTTTAAAGCATTAATGGAGCTGTCCAGAAAATCAATACCGATTACGATCTTTTCCATAAATATATATTTTAGTTAAGTGAAGGAAACTTAATTTCATCTTTGATGACCCATGCGTTCGGATATTTTTTTTGTATTTTGTTTAAAAAACCGGAAGCATCTATCCTGGTGCGAAAATCCCCAACCCTTACGCGGAAATTGGGCGCTTTCCAGGAAATGTAGGCAGGAATACCGGGATAGCGCTCTTCAAATTCTTCTTTTACTTCCTGCGCACCGGTACTCGAATTATTGCCGGATTCGAAAAAGATCTGAACCCGGTACCCTTCAATACCGTAATTATCCCCATCCTGCAATTTTTTCTCATTCACCATAATGTGATATTCTACAAGGGTGTCGATGCGGTTGTCACCGACAATCCGCACCTCACCGGTACCGCCGCCCTGGGCGTTCACACGGATGGCCATTACCGGCAAAAGGAATAGTACAATACAAAGAGATCGCATCATTGTCAATGGCGTTTTTTATCTTTTCAACATTCCTGAACGGATACTCAATACCGGAACGGGAGAATGGTTGATCAATTGCTGTGCATAGGGGCCAAGGAAAATATTGGCGGTGGTGTTTTCCTGCTCGGTCATAATGGCGATCATGTCGACATCATTCTGCCGGGCATAGTCAATGGTAGTCCGGGTAATGTTATCGGTTTCTTTACGGTATACCTTACAGGGTACCTTTTCACCGTCCAGGATGCCGGTCACCTGGTCCACAAAATTATCCACCCGCTGGTGAAAAGACCTCAGTGCAGTAGTATACATGGCCAATACATGTATCTCCGATCCAAACAACCGCGACAATTCAATACAAATGGGCAATTTCTGCTTGGTTTCCTGAGAACTGTCAATGGGAAAAATGATCTTATCAATCCCTTTCCTGAAAGCAAAATCATACCGGAGGGTGATCACCGGGCATGGAGCATGGGTAACGATGCGGTAGGCATTGCTGCCGATCCAGTATTCCTCATAACCTGAAACGCCGTGCGTACCTGTAATCATGAGGTCCGCATCCAAACTCCCCGCAAGCTTCATCATTTCCAGATGAACCTTTCCCTTGCTCAGCTTATAACCCAGCTTTCCCCCCTTCAGCCCCGGCTGATAGTCACGGATCAGTTTATCAAAATTTTGCCTCTTCTCCTGTTTCAGTTCACTGTCCATGGTACTGAAGACATATTCCGAAGTAGCTGTATTATTCACCCAGATCATGGTAACATCGGCCTTTGCTTTGTTGGCAATCATTATAGAATATTCCAGGGCATGAATGGAATTCTTGGAAAAATCTATGCCCACGACGATTTTTTTCATGGCTTTGAGGCTAAGGTTTGTGCTAATTTACTAAAAAAAGCCTGATAAAGTTAACTTTACACAAGAAATAATATTGCAGACGACCCCATAATATTCCCTATCTTTGTTGGTATGAACGAAAACCTTGATGCCAGCGGCGCACATCTTAGCAATGCCGAAAAGGAAATCGAGAAAGTCCTCCGGCCTGTCGAGTTCGAAGATTTTTCCGGCCAGGATAAGGTAGTGGAAAACCTAAAAATATTTGTCCAGGCAACCAGGCAACGCGGGGAATCACTGGATCATGTATTACTGCACGGGCCGCCCGGACTGGGCAAGACAACCCTGTCGTACATCATCGCCAACGAACTGGGGGTCAACATCCGCATTACTTCCGGACCGGTCATTGACAAACCCGGCGACCTGGCCGGTTTGCTGACGAACCTGGAAGAAAATGACGTACTGTTCATAGACGAGATCCACCGGCTGAGCCCGGTGGTGGAAGAGTACCTGTATTCCGCCATGGAAGATTACCGGATCGATATCATGATCGAAACAGGCCCGAATGCGCGTAGCGTCCAGATCACATTAAACCCCTTTACCCTGATCGGGGCCACGACGCGCTCGGGGCTGCTCACAGCCCCGCTCAGATCACGGTTTGGCATAACATCCCGACTGTCCTATTACACAGCAGACATCCTTGAAAAGATCCTGTACCGGTCCGCAGGCATATTAAATGTCCCCCTCATGGAAGATGCCGCTGCCGAGATCGCCCGCAGAAGCCGGGGCACCCCGCGGATAGCCAATCTGTTGCTCAGGAGGGTCCGGGACTTCGCCCAGATCAAAGGGGATGGAAAAATCGATCTGGCCATATCCCAGCTGGCCCTTACCGCACTTAATGTTGACAAACACGGGCTGGACGAAATGGACAACCGCATATTGCTCACCATTATCGATAAATTCAAAGGCGGACCGGTAGGCATCAATACGATTGCCACAGCAGTGGGTGAAGAATCCGGCACCATAGAAGAAGTTTATGAACCCTTCCTCATCCAGGAAGGATACCTCATGCGCACTCCACGCGGACGCGAGGCCACAGATGCATCTTATAAACATCTGGGGCGCAGCAAAACCCCCGGGAACCCGAACCTGTTTGAATAAATTTTCCATGAACCCATCCCGACAGGAGCTCAGCACACGGATCAAAAAGATCATGAAGGAAGAAGGATTTCTGGATTGCGGGATTGCACGGGCCGCCCCGCTGCGCAAGGAAGCCGCCTCCCTTCGCCAATGGTTGGAAAAGGCATATCATGGGGAAATGACGTATATGGAGAACCATTTCGGCAAACGGGCGGACCCGACCAGGCTGGTTGAGGGAAGCCGTTCGGTGATCACCGTTCTGCATAATTACTATCCTCAAAAAAGACAGGGAAAAGAAAGCCGGTACAGGATTTCCACCTATGCATACGGCAAGGATTATCATGCGGTTATCCGGGAAAAACTGCACAGTGCGGCAAAAAAAATAGCGGAAATTACCGGCAATTTCCGATACAGGGCCTTCACCGATTCGGCCCCCATCATGGATAAAGTATGGGCCAGAAAATCCGGACTGGGCTGGATAGGAAAGAATACATGCCTGATCAGCAAAAAGCATGGCAGCTTTTTCTTTATCGGACATCTGGTTTGCGACCTGGAACTGGAGAACGACCGGGAAGAAACAAAAAATTACTGCGGCACCTGCCGAAAATGCCTGGATGCCTGTCCCACCGGAGCCCTCATAAAACCCGGCATACTGGATGCACGGAAGTGTATCTCCTACCTCACCATCGAACTGAAAAATGAAATGCCTGAAGATCTGGCAGAAAAAACCGCCCCCTGGATCTTTGGCTGTGACGTTTGCCAGGATGTGTGCCCCTGGAACCGCTTTGCAAAACCCCATAAGGAAAATTATTATTTACCTGCAGAAGCATTGCTGGCCATGCCGGCATCCGCATGGGAAAACCTTTCCCGGACAGATTTCAACAGGCTGTTTCACCAGAGCCCGCTGCTCCGGGCCGGCTATGAGAAAATACATGAAAACATCAGGATCGCCAAACGCCACTCCTGATACTTTTTGGTTTGCCGGATCACCCCCCCTGTCCTTCCACAGACCAAAAGTGTCTTTCTGAAACTTGCGGTAAAGTATAAGAATTTTGCCAAAAAATAATTCCTCACCCCTTTTCTTCCCGGGTCAGCGTATTGTCCCGAATCTCAGGAAACGGTACCTGAGCGAAAGCACCAGGCAATTATGATATTGCCCGTATTTAAAGAAAGGGAATCTTTTGACATTGCCTGTAAAATCCTCTTCCCTGATAGGGTCCAGGGAGGTATCGAAACGGACATTCACGGACAGGTTCCGAATAAATTCAAAATTGGCCCCAACGATGGCATTGAACGTAACGGGTTTGAATTCTGCAAAAAGGGATTGTTCGTTCCCGTTAATGTATTCCTTTGCGTTGACCAGCAATGCCATGGAAGGACCGGCTTCCAGTTGCAACCATTCCAGGGGCCTGAACTGAAAAAGCACGGGCACCTCCAGATAGTCGGCCTTCATTTTGTAGGTGGAATAATCCCCCGATTCAAAATCGGCATTATCCTGACTGCCTTTCTGGAAATAATCCAGTTCCAGTTGAAAACCGGCTTTCTTGCTTATCTGCAACCCGGTATAGACACCTGCAAAAATCCCCAATTTATTCATGCCTCCCAGGGTGTCGCCATCCACTTCACTGCCGACAATCCCGGCATGCATGCCTCCGTCAAACTGCTGGGCATTGGAAACAAAGGTAATGAGAAGGGATGAAAGTACGATGGCAGCGATGCGTGGTTTCATTGCAGACTTTTTTGTAAAGATACAAAATTTTATTACCCGGCGATGCCCGTTACGGCAACTGGTTGATCACTGCCTGCGTGAAAAAACCCTATGGATGTCGTGGATTTAATTAAATTGAATATTTTTGCAGAAAGTGATTTTTTTGATTTGTATAATTGACAGATAATTCGTTAATTTACAGAGGTGCGACAACGGCAAATCAATTTTTCATCCATGCAAAAACAAGATTATAAGATCCTGCTGGTCGATGACGAACCCGATGTTCTTGAATTCCTCGGATACAACCTGAAAAAAGAAGGATATACCATTCATACATCCACCAACGGCAGGGAAGCCATTAAAATTGCGAAGGACATACAACCCCATCTGATCATACTGGATGTGATGATGCCTGAGATGGACGGTATCGAAACATGCCAGGAAATAAAAAAGATCAACACTTTGCAGAACACCATTGTTATTTTTCTCACCGCACGCGGAGAAGATTACTCCCAGGTAGCCGGGTTTGACGCAGGTGCGGATGATTACGTCACCAAGCCCATCAAGCCCGGGGTCCTCACAAGCCGTGTTAAAGCCTTGTTGCGAAGATACAGGGAAGAAGTCAATGGAGAAACTGAAAAAGAGCGCGATCAGCAGATCAGGCTGAAAGATTTTATAATCGATAAGGAACGCTTTGTGGTTGTAAAAAACGGAAAGGAAATCGCCCTGCCCAAAAAAGAGTTTGAACTGCTGCTGGTTTTGACATCCAGGCCCAATAAGGTATTCTCCAGGGAGGAGATCTTTGCAAGGGTCTGGGGAAATAACGTGATCGTGGGAGACAGGACCATTGATGTTCACGTACGGAAGATCCGTGAGAAGATCGGATTGGATAATATCAAAACCGTAAAAGGTGTCGGCTATAAATTTGAAGCTTAGATGAAATTTCAGGATCCCAAAAACCTTGCCCTGTATAATGCTGTTCTGATCCTTGCCGTTTTCACATTCATATACGCAGGCCTTTCCTTTGCCCTGGGAAATGTTGCTTTTCTGCACCTTGCCCTTTCCGGGGCGGCGCTCTTCTTCTTTTCCTATATCATCATCCGCTACACATCCAATAAATTTATTTACGATAAGATCCGGATCATTTACAAAACCATTCACAACCTGAAGACCTCCAAAAATCCGGAACAGGGATTCGATATCAAAAACAAGTCCATCGACAATGTAAACCGGGAAGTTATGGAATGGGGCGAAAAGCAAAAGAAAGAGATCACGGAACTCAAACAGCTGGCCAGTTACCGGCGGGAATTCCTGGGGAATATATCCCACGAACTGAAAACACCCATCTTTAATATACAGGGGTATGTGCTTACCTTACTGGACGGTGGACTGGAAGATCCCGGAGTCAATAAAGAATATCTGATGCGTACGGAAAAAAGCATCAACCGTATGATCGCCATTGTGGAAGACCTGGAAGCCATATCACAGCTTGAATCAGGCGAACTGAAACTGGAATATTCTTCATTTAATATCGTATCCCTGGCCAGGGAAGTGATCGAATTCCTGGAAATCAAAGCGCGGAAAAAAAACATACGCGTTATACTGGACCGGAATTATGAAAAACCCATTTTTGTTTCAGCCGATAAAAAACGCATACGGCAAGTCCTGATCAACCTCATCGACAATTCCATAAAATACGGCAGGAAGGAGGATGGCCAAACGGTCCTGAGCTTTTTCGATATGGATGAAAACATTCTTATAGAGATTACGGATAACGGCCTGGGCATCGATAAGGAAAACATTCCGCGTATTTTTGAACGTTTTTACCGCACCGACAAAGGCCGGTCAAGGGAACGGGGAGGGACAGGACTCGGACTGGCCATTGTCAAGCATATCATTGAAGCCCATAACCAGGCAATTAGCGTCCGAAGCAGCCTGGGCATCGGAACAACCTTTGGGTTTACCCTGAGGAAGATCTGATCATTTTTCTCTCTCTGTGGCATACATCACCAGTTTTTCAAGGGAATCGCGGGAATCATTCTGAGGAAAGGCATTCAATAAGTTCAGGGCTTCATTCCTGAATTCCGTCATTTTCTGCCGGGCATAGACCAGGCCGCCATTGTCTTTCACACGTTTTGCTATTTCTGCCACTTCAGCGGCTTCTTTGCTGTGATGCTTAATTGTCCGGATCAGGCCACGCCGGGCGGCCGGATCGGAATGGTTCAGAAGATAAATAACGGGCAGGGTAAGCTTTTTTTCTTTGAGATCTATGCCTGTGGGTTTGCCCGTCTTATTGGATTTTTCGTAATCAAAAAGGTCATCCTTGATCTGAAAAGCCATGCCCGCATTTTCACCAAACAACCGCATTTTTTCCACCGTATCATCATCCATGCCTGCAGATTTGGCACCGCAGGCACAGCAGGAAGCGATCAGGGAGGCGGTCTTCTTACGTATGATCTTAAAATATTCATCTTCCTTTATATCCAGGGTCCTGGATTTTTCGATCTGTAACAATTCGCCCTCACTCATTTCTTTCACCGCATTGGAGACGATCTTAAGCAATTGGTGATCATTATTGTTCACAGAAAGCAACAGGCCCCGGGAAAGAAGATAATCCCCCACCAACACAGCAACCTTATTCTTCCAAAGGGCATTGATGGAGAAAAAGCCCCTGCGTTCATTGGAATCATCCACGACATCATCATGGACCAGGGTGGCGGTATGCAACAATTCGATCAGGGAAGCGGCGCGGTATGTGGAATCATTGACTTTCCCGAACAAAGAAGCAGAAAGAAAAACAAACAGGGGCCGCATTTGCTTGCCCTTCCTTTTGAGGATATACCCTGTGATCTTATCCAGCAATGGAACGGAACTTTTCATGGAGGATTTGAAATATCTCTCAAATCCACGGATATGTTCCTTTACGGGTTGTTTTATTTCCTTGAGCGTTGACATTCCCTGCACTAAGCGCCAAAATTAATCAAATTATGTCATTATTAACAATGGTACCCATAAAATGTTGTTCCCGACAAACCGAAGAAACGAACAACGACGATGGGCGTTTTGCTGCAAAAAGAAAATATGGCGGACAGCAATTATTTGTGAATGAATTGAGGCATTGGCAGCGAATGTGCTTCTTCGTGGGTTTAAACCGGCGACAACCCGGCATTCCTATCGTTTGCGGTTCGGTCAAGCCGGCACTTTTGAATTATTATTCGTAATTTTATGCCATAAACACCCCTCACAACTATGTCTGGTTTCTTGTTTTCGGATGTTGTATTCGGACCGGTAAAAAGCCGCCGCCTCGGTATATCGCTGGGCATTAACCTGCTGCCCACAGATTATAAGTTCTGTTCGTTTAACTGTATTTATTGTGAGTGCGGGTGGACCCGGCGGGACGGGAAGGAAGGGGAAAAACTGCCCGGCGCCGGGCTGATACGGCATAAGCTTGAGGAAAGAATGAAAGAACTCAGCCGTGAAAAACGCATTCCCGATGCCATTACGTTTGCGGGGAACGGGGAACCGACATTGCATCCGGAATTTCCTGAAATAGTGGACATCACCATTGAGCTAAGGGATGCATACATCCCCGCTGCCGATATCACTGTTTTGTCGAACGCCAGCCAGATCGACAATGAAAAGGTTTTTAATGCCCTTCAGAAAGTGGATAAAAATATTCTAAAACTGGATGCCGGCACGGAAGAAATCTTTCAACAGATCAACCGACCCCGTGCGAACCTTTCACTGGAGAAGATTGTTCATTATTTAAAGAAATTCAACGGCCATTTGATCATCCAGTCCCTCTTTTTGGAAGGGGTCATCAACGGGGAACAAGTAAGCAACACTTCAGACAAGGAAATTTATGCCTGGATCAACCTGCTGAAGGAGATCAACCCCCTGTATGTTATGATATACCCGGTCGACCGTGGAACGGCGGCACAGGACATTCGCAAGCTCAGCTTCGGGGAACTCAACCGCATTGCCGGAAAAGTCGAATCGGAAGGTTTTAAAACACAGGTTTTCGGATAACATCTATACAGCGTATGCTGAACTATCATCCAAAAATACTTATGGCTTTCGGTGAAACCATCAGCGGCAACAAGGATATCTATCACTGGCTGCTTAAGAACGGATATCCCGAACTGGCTGCCCTCAGCAGTGCCATCAGGGGGAGCGAAGAAGCACAGCAATGGCTGATCAAAAACAAATATCCTCAGCTGGCCGCTTTGGACGCCGCCATTGATAATGACCCCAAGGCCTATGCATGGTTAAACAGGCACAAGCTGCACTTCCTGATGGTCTTCGCAGATGCCTGCAATCAAAAACCCGAAGCCATCCAATGGCTGAACAAAAAAGACCTGAAAATTTTCATTCACCTGGCCAGAAAGATCAAGGGATTCAGGGACGACCAGACTTACGATTACCATAAGCTGCATTTTTAACGTTCCCCGGCAGCTGCCTTGTCCAGGCGGCGCATATCCCCTTGGCTGAATTTCCATCCCAAGGCCCCCAGGTCATCTTTCATATGCGCTTCCGTGGAAGCTTTTACAATGGTTATACAATCCTTTTTGTCCAGGATCCACCGCAGGGCGACCTGAGCAGGGGTTTTTCCATATTTCTTCGCCACATCCCTTACCACAGGGGGCGGTTCCTTCGCCAGCCTTCCTTTGGCCAGGGGCCGCCATGCTGTAATGAACATCCCGTTGCGGTGGCACCAGGGAAGGATCTCCGATTCCATGTTGCGGGTCAGCTTGCCCCTGTTCCTGACCAGGAGGTTATATTCCACCTGATTGGTCACCAGCGGGCTTTTGGCATGCCTCAGTGCTTCTTCCAGGAGCGGCACCTCAAAATTACTGACCCCGGCCATACGGGCCAGTCCCTTGTCGATGATCTCGTTCAGTGCCTGCATCGTTTCTTCCAGCGGGGTACCCTCCGGAGGTTCATGGAGCAGATACAGGTCGAGATGGCCGGTTTGCAGGCGTTCGAGACTGGCATTCAATGAACGGAATACGTCTTTGTACCTGTAATTCCTGGCCGACAATTTGCTCGTCAGGAAAATATCTTTCCTGGGATGGTGTTTTATGGCATGGCCGGTCAGGCGTTCGGCATTGCCATTTCCATACTTTTCCGCCGTATCAATATGGCGAAAACCCAGGTCTATGGCCTTTTTTATTGCATCAATCCAGTAATGGTCCCGCGATGTATCCGGCTCCTGGCGCCCACCCATCTCCCAGGTACCCAAACCAAGCGCGGGTACGGGCTGACCATTGGAAAAAGATTTGTATTCCATGCCGTCAGGTATCTGTTAACAATCCGATGATCAATCAAATAGTCGTTGTATCGCTTCAGGTGTTGGCCTAATGATCCCCTTCTCCGTGATAATACCCGTGATCAGGGAATTCGGCGTTATATCGAAGGCCGGGTTCAACGCGGCGGAACCCGGATTGGCCACACGGATCCGTGTAATGCCGCCCTCTGCGTCCATCCCGCTTTGGTACAGCACTTCATCTTCAGCCCTTTCCTCGATGACAATATCCTTTCCGGATCCACAGGAAAGGTCGATGGTAGACAAAGGTGCCGCGACGAAAAACGGGATTTCATAATGCCTGGCGGCAATGGCCTTTTCCAGGGTGCCGATCTTATTAGCCACATCGCCGTTGGCCGCAATTCGGTCCGCACCCACAATAACAATATCCACCTTACCCTGCGACATATAATGTGCGCCGGCATTATCAGATATAACGGCATGGGGTATGCCTTCATTGGACAGCTCCCATGCAGTCAGCCGGGCACCCTGACTTCTTGGGCGGGTTTCATCCACCAGGACTGATATTTTCCTTCCCTGCCTGTGTGCAACGTATACCGGTGAAAGGGCGGTGCCATAATCGACAAAAGCCAGCCAGCCCGCGTTGCAATGCGTTTCAACGACATATCCATCGCGGATGAGGTCACTGCCGTATTTCCCTATCATCCTGGAACAACGCGCATCTTCATCGGCCAGGTCCTGGGCTTCAATAACGGCTTTTTCCGCACCTTCCTGTCCTGCCTCAAACACCCTTTCCACGGCATAAAACAGGTTCCTTGCCGTGGGACGTGTGGATTCAATATCTTTCCGTGCTTTTGCCAAAAATTCGTTGTCTTTATCCCGGTTGCCCTGTATGTATGCCTGGGCCATGGCAAAGCCTGCAGCAGCTCCTATGGCGCCCGCACCCCGCACGATCATGGTGCGTATGGCACGGCATGTATCGAGGTAATCGCGGCTCCGGTATATGGAAAAATGGAAAGGCAGCTGGTTCTGTTCGATCATGTAAACCGACAGGCCTTCCATCCAGACAGTCCGGTAATCTTCTCCGTTCACGTTCATGGCTCAGCTCATCAGTTCTTTAAAGGCCAGGTATGCCATCAGACCGGCGCCAATCTCCAGGCTACGCTCGTCCACGTCAAAGGTAGCAGTATGCAGATTGGAAACAATGCCCCTGGATTCGTTACGGGTTCCGAGGCGGTAAAAGCATCCCGGGACCTGCTGGGCGAAGTATGCAAAATCCTCCGCTGTCATCCGCATATCCAGGTCAACCACATTTTCTTTCCCGAGGTATTCAACAGCATAGGCCCATGCTTTCCGGGTCAGGTTCTCATCATTGACCAGATAAGGATATCCCTCATCAATAAATACATCACAGGACCCTCCCATCCCTTCTGCAAGAGCGGCAGCCATTTTTCGGATCCGTTCCTTCACCTCCGCCCTCCACTCCTCGTCAAAAGTACGTATGATGCCTTCTACGTTAACCTCATCCGGAATAACATTGGTCCTGCCCTTTGCGCGGATACCCCCGAAGGAGAGCACCGTGGGCATAACAGGAGAAGCATTACGGCTTACGATCTGCTGCAATGCAACGATAATATGGGCTGCGATCAGAACAGGATCGACAACCTTATCCGGGATCGCCGCATGTCCGCCCTTTCCTTTGATCGTCAGAAAAACCTCATCGGTGGAAGCCATATATTTACCGGAACGCATACCTGCCTTTCCGGCATCCAGCTCCGGGTACACATGCTGTCCAAAAATGGCGACCGGCGAAGGGTCTCGCAAAACTCCATCCCTGATCATCATTTTGGCTCCGCCGGGATAAGATTCTTCCGAGGGCTGGAAGATCAGCTTAACGGTTCCCCCGAATTCATCTGTCACCTGACTCAGGATGCGGGCCGCCCCCAGCAAAGAAGTCATGTGTACATCATGTCCGCAAGCATGCATGACACCTGGGTTTACAGACTTGTACGGCACTTCATTACGCTCCTCAACCGGTAAGGCATCCATATCGGCCCGCAGGGCAATAACCCGGGTACCGGGCCCCCGGCCATGTATCAGTCCGACAAGACCTGTCCCCCCTACCCCTTCCCGGTATGGAATACCA
>JAGYMZ010000070.1 GCA_018400295.1 Bacteroidales bacterium
TGCCTTACAAGCAGAGGGTCACTGGTTCGAATCCAGTAACTCCCACCACAGGAAAAGTCCTCTAATTTCAGGGGACTTTTTTCGTTCAGTGGTATTAACTTATATGAGTTATTATCTTTATATTTTATACAGCAAAAGCCTGGATAATTTTTACGTCGGTCATACGAATGATATTGCTGGTCGATTACGAAGACATAATACCAATCACAAAGGTTTTACGGGCAAAGCAAATGACTGGGAGCTTGTGTATAATGAGGTTTTCCCAAATAAAAACGGAGCCTGCCAAAGAGAACGCGAGATCAAATCCTGGAAGAGTAAAAAGTTAATAATTAAGCTCTTGGTCCAGAGCATCCCGACTTTCAGTCGGGAGGATCACTGAAAGTAATCCAGCAACTCCCACACTGAAAACAAAGGACTTACAGTATTTATTGTGAATCCTTTTTGTTTGAGTATACAGATTAGTATACAATTATATTAATTCAAATGGAATAAAGAATTCATTTGATTCCTCCAGGGGTATTATTTCTATTTTATTGTATTCACTTCTTCTTTCCTTAGGGTTTTCATATCTTTTCAGTTTCATGATTCTGTGTTTTTGTATTGCCTTCAATGTAATGAAATGGATTGGACCTTGCAATATTTTCGTTTACAAGATGACTTATAATGAGTACGTCATCCATTGCATGCGGAAATCAGTAAATAGGCCACCCCCCCGGACGTTTTAACCTTTTCAACCGCGAATTTCTTTGCAAACATTCTCACTGCATAAGGCGACTTTCCCTTATCTTTATGCCCCAAACCCGACCCCCATGAACATGGACATCCTTGCCATCATCGAGATCCTTTTGCTGGTGCTGGTGTTGTTCTTTTTTGCCCGGTATTTCCGGTCCCTGTTCCGGGAACGGTACAATATGCCAGAATCCATTAAGCATGCCATCCGTACCAATGAGATCTCAAAGGAACTGGAAAAAGCCCTTAAAAAATACCAGGACCCCGTGCGGGCTTACAACTTCATCCTGCAGATGGAACGGATCGATAAAGAAAAGATCGACGGGGATATGGCCGAACTGGGCGTATATAAAGGTGAATCGGCCAGGATCATCCACCTTGCCTCCCCCGGCAGAAAGTTGCATCTTTTTGATACCTTTTCCGGATTCCGGCAAAAGGACCTCGAACCGGAAACCGGCGAAGCCGCCTCATACAGCAGCCGGAATTTTGCCGACACCACACCGGCACAGGTGCGAAGAACCATCGGAAAACATGAAAACATCCTTTTCCATGCAGGACATTTCCCAGAATCGGCCAGGGAACTGGAAGAAACAACCTATGCCTTTGTGAATATCGATGCGGACCTGCACGATCCCATCCGGGCCGGACTGGATTATTTTTTCCCGCGGCTTTCCCGGGGCGGACTGATCATTGTCCATGATCACCACCACCGCTGGCCAGGGGCCATGAAGGCTGTGGATGAGTTCTGCCGGGAAAACAACACATTCCCTGTTCCCGTCCCGGATACCCAAAACAGCATCATGCTGTTCAAACCGGAATGATCCTGGCTCCTGTATTGGCACCCGGGGGTACGTTACACTTTCACAGTATATTCTTACTTTTGTACAGCCATTTATTCACGTCAACGAAATACTATCTTGGAACTGCCTTTTATACCAAATAAAAAACCATGCCTTCTGATCATCGCTGTGGTGCTGATCATTTCTTCCTGCAGTACATCCAGACACCTGAAGGATGGCCAGCTTTTGCTGACCAAAAATGATATCCGCCTTCAGAAGGACCGCCAGAAAATTGACATGGATGAAGTACGGGGATATATACGGCAAACACCAAACAAAAAATTGTTCGGCTTGTTCAGGTTCAAGCTGTGGGCCTATCAAAAAGGCATGCGGGGTAAAGACACCAAATTTAACCGCTGGCTTAAAAATACCGTCGGAGAAAAACCCGTGATCTACGATTCCATCCTGGCCAGGGAATCAGCCCGGGATATCCAGTTTTACATCCAGAACCTGGGCTATTTCAATGCGCAGGTCACTTACGACAGCAAGATCAGAAAAAAGAAAAACAAAGCTGCAGCGGTATACACCATCAAGCCCCGGACACCCTATACCATTCAAAAAATTGATCATGCCATTCCCGATGCAAGGCTCGCTTCCTTTGTGTATTCCGACACGGCCTATTCACTGATAAATGAAGGCGACCGGTATAATGCCTTTACCATGGACGATGAACGGACCCGCATAACCACTTACCTGAATAACCACGGGTATTATAAATTTACAACGGACTACATCTTTTATGAGGTGGATTCAACCGCCGGGGATCATGCCGTGGACATGACCCTGAACATCGAAAATGTTACCATCCCCGACCTGGATAACCCCGGGAAATTCATAAAAACCGGCCATCCCAGGTATTTTATCAACAATGTGTACATCAACCCCCAGTATGGTGCATTTAAATCCCGGAACGTAGCTTACGACACCATCATTGAAGAGATCCACCAGATCAGTCCCGGCCGCCCGGCCAATTATTATTATATATTGCACAAAGGGCCCCTGAAGATCAATCCGAGAACCATTACCCAGTCTGTTTTCATTGAGAACAACGATGCCTTTAACCTGGAGGATGTCCAGCAAACTTACCGCAAGTTCGCCAACCTGAACATTTTTGATTATACCAGCATACAATTCTCCGAACTGGAAAAGGATACCCTGTGGACGAACGACCGCAGAAAACTGGATTGCAGGATCAGGCTCTCCCGGGCACCACTCATGGCATATTCCATTGAAGCAGAAGGCACAAATAAGGGGGGGGACCTGGGACTGGGGGGTATTCTTACCTATTACAACCGGAACATCTTCAGAGGAGGGGAAACATTCAGGCTGAGACTCAATGGCGCGATCGAAGCCCAGGGAGTAAGCAGTTCCTCCGGAGAAGATGATGCCAAATTCCTGTTTTTTAACACTTACGAATATGGGGTGAATGCCAGCATTACCTTCCCCAGGTTCCTGATACCCATCAGCCAGGAAAGGTTCCCCAAGTATTTTAAACCGGTAACCACCGTGAATACAGGGATCAATTACCAGAACCGCCCAAATTACCGCAGGTATATTGCCAACCTGTCGTTCACATACGACTGGAATGAGTCGGAAACCAAAAGACACATCCTCACGCTTGCCGACCTCAATCTGGTAAAGGTTTTCCCTACGCCCGAATTTAAAAAAGAACTCGCAGAAGTGCAAAATGAACGGCTTCGCGACCAATATACAGACCACCTGATTTCCGCCACACGCTATTCCTTTGTCTTTAACAACCAGGATCTTCGCAAGATGAATAATTTTATTTTCTTCCGTGGGAACCTGGAATCTTCGGGAAATATCCTGAACCTGGCCAACAATGTATTGGCAACCCCGAAAGACCCTGAAGGGTATCATACCTTGTTTAATATCCGTTACACGCAATACGTCAGGACAGACATCGATTTCAGGTATTATTTTATGCTGCAGCCGGAGTATTCACTGGTTTTCCGGACACTCCTGGGATTGGGGATCCCGTATGGAAACACAGATGTATTGCCTTTTGAGAAAGGATTTTACCTGGGCGGTGCCAACGGTATGCGGGGCTGGCGGTTCCGGTCCTTAGGCCCCGGAGGATACAGCAGCCCGGACGATGAACTGGACAGGTCGGGAGACCTGCAAATTGAAGCGAACCTGGAATACAGGTTCCCCATCTATAAATTTTTTAAAGCGGCCTTGTTCCTTGATGCCGGGAATATCTGGCTCCTGAACCCCAATAAAACATACCCTGACGGGGAATTCCGGAGCAACAAATTCCTGAGCCAGATGGCAATGGATGCCGGCATTGGCTTCAGGTTCGATTTTAACTTCTTTGTTTTCAGAATGGACCCGGCAGTTAAACTAAGAAACCCGGCCATGCCTGCCGGTGAGCGTTGGACAGCAGATCGGCTGCAAATTGCGGACATCATCTGGAATTTTGGCATCGGATACCCCTTCTGATATGATGAACCCCGACGCAATAGCCCGGCAATGGAGATCCATGTTTTCATATTCCCCCACGCCTGGGCAGGAAAAGCTGATCACCATGTTCAGCCGCTACGTTTCAGGGGATATATCCCGGAGCCTTTTTATGCTCAAAGGATACGCCGGGACAGGCAAAACCAGCATCGTCAGTGCACTGGTCGACATTTTGCCCCGGATCAGCCTGCAACCCCTCCTTCTCGCTCCCACAGGCCGTGCGGCCAAGGTAATGACTGGCTATAGCAACAAAACCGCATATACCATCCATAAAAAAATATACCGCCTCCTCCGGGATGGGGAAAACGGCACAGTCCTGCAACCCGGATACAACCACCATCAGGATACGGTCTTTATCGTGGATGAGGCTTCGATGATACCCGGACAATCATCCTCAGGAAGCAATTCATTGTTCGGTTCCCACAACCTGCTGGAAGACCTTGTCCGTTACGTATACAGCGGAAAGAACTGTTCCCTGCTGCTCATCGGAGACATGGCCCAGCTTCCCCCGGTGGGGTCGGTCCTGAGTCCGGCGCTGGACAAAGATCTGCTGAGATCAAAATTCAACCTCACCATTCTGGAACATGAGCTGACCGAAGTGGTCCGGCAGGAAAAAGGATCGGCAATCCTCGACAATGCCACCAGGATCCGCCAATCCATATTAAAGCAGAAGATCAACCTGCCGGTCTTCCGCATACCACCCGGATCAGACCTGAGAAGCATCACCGGGGAAGCGCTTGAGGAAGAACTGAACAATTGCTATTCCCTTTTCGGCCATGAACATACCATCCTGATCTGCCGCTCAAACAAACGCGCCAACATCTTTAACCAGGCCATACGCAACCGTATGCTGTTCAGGGAAAATGAGATCGATGCCGGGGACATCATGATGGTGGTCCGGAACAATTATTACTGGCTGGGAGATGATGACAGCCAGGGATTTATTGCGAACGGCGATATGATCGAGATCCTGAACGTGATCCGCACAGAAGCATTTGATGATTTCCGGTTTGCCGATATCAGTTTCCGTTGGGTCGATTATCCCGGAAAACCCACACTGGACGCCAAGATCCTGCTTAACAGCATTGGCTCTGAACACGCTTCCATGCCTTCAGAAGAACAGAGAAAACTGGGATTTTTCGCATTGGAAGGTGCTCCCGGAACATCCAGGAAAAAAAAGATGGACACGCTCCGCAACGACCCATACTACAATGCCCTTCAGGTAAAATTCGCCTATGCCCTTACCTGCCATAAGTCCCAGGGAGGACAGTGGAATGCGGTTTTTGTCGACCAGGGATACATCACCCGCGACAGGATCGATGCTGAGTATTTTCGCTGGCTCTATACAGCGCTGACCAGGGCAAAGCAACGACTGTACCTGGTAAATTTCCATGCAATGTTTTTTGAAAAAGTAACCCGGTGAAAGGGAGTACCCTGTATGTATGCCTGCCCGGAATTCCGTTCTGATATTTTTTTCATATCTTCGGAATACCAAAATACATGGACAAATGAACAGGCAACAACGCATTACCGGATTGATATGTGTTCTGATCACTTCCCCGTTTGCTGATCTGACGGGGCAGAACCTGAAATACACAGAAAAAAAAGGTGAAGAGAAATACCATTATCATTATTATTATTCCAGGGAAGACCCGGGATGGAAGGTACGGTGTGTGAAACTGGATCAAAAAAAGGATACGCTGGAAGACCAAACATTGCTTACCGGTGCTTCATACCGGTCGCGCCGCTGGGATTATCACCGGCCCACCGATAATACCCGTGTAACCGCACGCCTGAAAAATAATGAAGTATTGCTTGAAGGGATCCATGAAGGGGAAGCACTGACCAGATCCTTTGACATAGAAGACGGCCCCTGGTTGCAGGTTTTCCCAATGAACCCCGGACTGGAAACATGGTTGAAGGGTTCGGAAGAAACGATGCGGTTTTATGTGATCGGCACTGCTTCCAAAGCCGATATGGACATAAACCTTTTTGTGGCTGAAAAGGAAGAAGAGCTTCAGGTCGGGGTGCCGGCAGGGAATTTTGAAGCCTGGAAGGTCAACATCACCCTTAGCGGATGGCGCTCGATGTTTTGGGACGGGAATTTCTTTTTCAGAAAAAAAGACATGCGCATCATCAAATACGATGGCGGAGGGGCCCCGGGCGAACCGGGTTCCCTGACCAGGCTTGTGTCAGAAAAAAAATAAACGGTATTTAACCCCAGGGTAGAACCCTGGACCCATTT
>JAGYMZ010000071.1 GCA_018400295.1 Bacteroidales bacterium
TTTCCGATGCAGAGCATCGGGGAATTAAACCATATCTTCTCGTCCGCCGCAGCGAAAGCGTAGGCGGATTAAAATGCCGTGTCCGCGGCAACGCAGGCTCATAAATTTATTGTAATTTTACCGCAAAATCAATCCCCATTCAAATGAATAAGATCATTCTGACCTTCAGCGTTTGTACGTTCATTTTTTTTCTTACAGACGCAGACGTGCAATCCCAACCAGGAACCAGTAATCCACCCGATACGGCCGATTACCCTTATTGGATAGAAATGATGCAGGACCAGGAAGTCAATTTCTTTGATGTTCAGCGTGCTGCAGAGATCTATTGGAAAGACCGGAAAATTACCCGTGGCTGCGGGTGGAAACCATACAAGAGATGGGAACACCGCATGCGTACGCGGGTATTCCCAAACGGCGAAAGGCGCCCGGAAGACCATCTATACAGGGAATATCAAAAATACCTGGAAATACACCCCGGAGCCAGGTCCCAGAACGGGAACTGGGAAAACCTGGGACCATTTTTCCTGCCCGGCGGCAAAGGGTACAAAGGACTTGGCCGGTTGAATGCCATAGCCTTCCACCCGACCGATACGGATGTCATCTATGTCGGATCCCCTTCCGGCGGCCTATGGGAAACCAACGACGGAGGCCTGACCTGGTCCAGCACTACGGACGACCTGCCAACCCTCGGTGTATCAGCCATATTGGTCAATTACAACGATCCGGATGTGATCCTGATGGGCACGGGCGACCGTGATGCGGGAGATGCCTTTGGGATGGGGACCTTCAAATCCACCGATGGCGGGGAAACCTGGTTTGAATCCAACACAGGAATGAATGAACGCACGGTCGGGAGATTGATCCAGCACCCAACGGTTCCGGGCTTAATTTATGCTGCCTGCAACGGTGGTATTTTCAAATCCACGGATCTGGGTGACACCTGGGTCAATTTGAAAACGGGTAATTTCAAGGATATTGTCTTCAAACCGGACGATCCTTCAATACTATTCGCTACAGCCAGCGGAAACTTTTTCCGGTCTGACGATGCCGGGAATACCTGGACGGAGATCAACAGCGGTCTGCCGGGCGGATCACGGGGCGTGATCGCCGTCACCCCGGCCAATCCGGATTACGTGTACTTTTTGATCACCAACGCCCAATCCTATAAAGGAACATATTTGTCGACCGATGCCGGTTTGAACTTCACAGAACGATCAACCTCGCCGAACATCATGAGCTGGGGATGCAATGGCGGTGACGGGGGTCAGGCGTGGTACGACCTGGACATTGCCGCCGACCCGCTGAATGAATACATCATCTATGCAGGTGGTGTCAATTGCTTTAAATCCATCGACGGGGGCTTAACCTGGGAGATCAGTTCCCACTGGTGGGGCGACTGCAGCGTGCCCGCCGTTCATGCAGACCTGCACGTGCTGGAATGGAACCCCGCAGACGGCAGATTATATGCCGGCAACGACGGGGGCATTTACTGGACCGATGACGGCGGAGCTTCATGGCCGGAGATCAGCGACGGATTGCCCATCAGCCAGGTGTATAAGATCGGACAAAGTGCCACCAATAAAGATAAAGTCATCAACGGCTATCAGGATAACGGAACATCCACCTATACAGGCAATGACTGGCAGTTCACCCGTGGCGGCGACGGCATGGAATGTGCCGTAGACCATAAGGACGATGCCTATACCTATGCAACGATCTATTATGGAAGCATAAACCGCTATCATAATAACAACTTTGATCTGAACGTCGCCGGTCAGGGAAACTATGGCATTACAGAAAACGGGGCCTGGATCACTCCCTTCATCCTGGATGAAGAGGATGAAAACACCATGTTCGTCGGATATAAAAATGTATGGAGATGTTATAACGTCAAAGCATCGGGTTACGAAATTGCCTGGGAAAAAATATCCGACAACCTGGGTGGCAACAACGGAACCAATATGGCAGTGCTGGAACAGTCCCCTGCCGACATCCATGTTTTATATGCAGCACGGTACGACAACAAATTGTTCCGTTCGGATAATGTACATGCAGAAACCCCCGACTGGACAAACCTGTCACCCTACCTGCCTTTCACGGCAACACCCACCGACCTGGAGGCACACCCGGATGATCCGGATGTTGTATATATGACAATCAATAATAAAATTTTCAAATCCCCCGACAGGGGCCTGAACTGGGAAGATATCTCCGGCACCCTCCCGGATGTGTACCTGAGCAGCATCGCTTTTTATGAAAACAGCCATAACGGACTTTACCTCGGATCCGATGCCGGTGTTTTTTACCGGGATGATTTTATGGACGACTGGATATGGTTCAATAACGGACTGCCGGCCGATGCATCCGTCAATGAAGTGGAAATATATTACCACCCCGACAGCATTTCTGAAGATGTTATCCGGGCCGGTACCTATGGCCGTGGATTATGGAGTTCCGATATGTATTGCGCCGCGCCGGAAGCCGCGTTTACTGCCAGCGACACCCTGATCCCTCCGGGTTGCCCCGTTGATTTTACCGACCTCTCTTCCGGCGTACCCCATTTCCGGGAGTGGACTTTTGAAGGCGGCATACCGGAAACCTCTTACAAACCCAATCCCACAGGCATTGCTTTTGATTCAACAGGAGCGTACGCCGTCAGTCTGAAAGTTACCAACACCGAAGGTACGGATTCCATCACCTTACAGCATTATATAGTGGTAAGCGATACCATAACACCCGTTGCAGCCTTCACTGCGAGCGATACCATAACATGTACGGAAGAAACCATCCATTTCACGGATGGATCGAAATTCTGCCCCAACTCCTGGCAATGGGATTTTAGTCCCGATGAAGTTGCATTTATGGAGGGTACCAGCGCCCAATCACAGCATCCGGCAGTACAGTTCAATGAACCGGGAATGTATTCTGTGACCCTTACCGTGGAGAATTCCAACGGACAGGACAGCAAAACCAAAGAAAACTATATTTTATACGGCGGGTATGGCTTGCCTTTTACGGAAGACTTCGAGGAAGGACTAAGTGTCAGGTCATGGACCGTGGAAAATCCGGATTACGATATCACATGGGATATCCGTGAAGTGGCAGGCAATGCGCCCGGCAACCAGGCAGCCTGGATGAACTTCTTTGATTATTATGCACTGGATCCCCATGATATGCTTATATCCCCGGTCCTGAACTTCTCAGGTTTTGATGAGGTGTATCTTTCTTTTCAGCATGCTTATGCGCAGAGGTTATCCCAGAAAGATTCACTCATTATTCATCTCTCCGCCGATTGTGGAGAATCCTGGGACCGCATCTTCGCAGGAGGCCCGGACGGAAATGGGATCTTTGCCACAAGCCCGGCTACCGAAGATTTCTTCCTGCCACAATCGGAAGAGGATTGGTGCGGACTTGGCTACGGGGCAGATTGCCATCTGATCGACCTGAGCCCCTGGGCCGGCATGAAAAACATACAGATCATGTTTGAAACCATTGGGCGGTACGGAAATAACCTGTATATCGATAATGTCCGGATCATGAATTCGGTGAATATCCCGGAGAAAAACCCGGATGATGAAATCGGTTTTGAGGTATATCCGAACCCCGCAGCCGGACAGTTCAGCCTTACTTTTAGGGAAGCACATCCCCGCTTGCATCTGGAGATATTTGATTCGCAGGGCCAGATCATATACACCCGGGATACCGACCGGAATCCCCCGGGCTCTGTGATGCATATAGATCTTTCGGGATACCCTGACGGAGTGTATATGGTCAATGCCCGTTCAAATACCTTGAAGGGATCCAGAAAAATAGTGATACGTCAATAACCTGATCGCATAATCGCATTTCTGCATGCTGCTTTTTTATACACCGGATGTCCGGGGAGATGCATATACCCTTAATAACGAAGAATCCAGGCATCTCGTCAGGGTATTGAGAAAAACCCGTGGGGATCAGGTACACCTTACCGATGGCCGGGGAGGACTGTTCCGGACAAGGATTGTTGAGGATAATCCCGGGAATTGCACGGTGGCCATTGAAGAAACCATGAGAAGGCCATTCAGGAAACCTTACCGGGTACACATCGGGATTGCCCCTACCAAAAATATTAACCGCTTCGAATGGTTCCTGGAGAAAGCCACTGAAATCGGCATTGATTCGGTTATTCCTTTTGTTTCGGAAAACTCCGAAAGGAAAAATATAAAACCGGAACGGCTTGAAAAGATCATCATCGCAGCCATGAAACAATCCCTGAAGGTATTCAAACCCCGTTTGCATGAACTGACATCCTTCCATTCCCTGATCCAAAGATCCTTCAGGGGAGGGAAATATATTGCATGGATCGACGATCATGTAAAACACAGGTTTTATGACGCATGCCCGCCGGGAGAGGATACACTCATACTCATCGGACCCGAAGGGGATTTTACACTTGCGGAGACCGGTGAAGCCAAAAAATACGGATTTATTCCAATAAGTTTGGGGGATAGCCGTTTAAGAACAGAAACGGCGGGCATCGTGGCCTGTCATACCGTAGCGTTACGGAATGAGGGCGTAAGGTGAGACAGGAACATTGTATTAAATTGCACAGTATATGAAAACGGCACGTTGTAAGAAGATGTATACAGGGTTGGGCATCCGGGGGATGCTGATACTGGGTATATTATTTGCAGCCGGTTCGGGTTTGACGGGACAAACCGGGTTGCAGATCGCATTGTTGAAATACAAGGGAGGGGGCGACTGGTATGCGAATCCCACTTCTTTGCCCAATCTGATATCCTTTTGTAATACAAATCTCGGCACCGGACTTGATGAGGATTATGCCACGGTAGAAGTTGGCAGTCCGGAGATATTCAACCACCCTTTCATTCATATGACCGGACATGGAAACGTGATCTTTTCGGATAAAGAAGCCAGAAATCTGCGAAAGTACCTGCTTTCCGGGGGATTTCTTCATATTGACGACAATTACGGACTTGATAAATATATCCGGCCGCAAATGGAAAAGGTATTTCCGGAATATGAATTTATAGAATTGCCGTTTGATCATCCCGTTTACCATCAAACATACGAATTCAGCAACGGTCTCCCAAAAATTCACGAACATGACGACAAGGCCCCGCAAGGTTTTGGGATCATTCATGAAGGACGCCTGGTATGCTTTTATTCTTACGAAAGCGATCTGGGGGATGGATGGGAAGACCCCGAGGTGCATGGCGACTCCGAAGAGATCAGGACCCGCGCTCTGCAAATGGGTGCAAATCTGATACAATATGCATTTACCCAATAAGCCCGCTACTTTTCACAACATCTCCTAATGCCGGTTGGTTTCATAGACTGGTAAAAATATATAACCAGGGGCAAAAAATCAAGTGTTTACAAGGGATTTTTCATAAGTCAGCGTCTTTTTAATGCCTGGAGCTGTGCATTCAGAACACGGATCCTGGCTTCCGCATCGGATTTTTTCTTTTGCTCGGCCGCTACTACTCCTTCCGGAGCATTGTTCATAAATTTTTCGTTATCCAGCTTTTTCATAACGGCAGCCAGAAACCCCTGTGCATATTTCAGCTCCCGTTCCAGTCTGGCGATTTCCTCCTCCGTATTCACTGCTTCGCCGAAAGGGACGAAATATTCTGAAGAACCGACAACAAAGCTCAGCGCACCTTCTGGCTTTTCCTTCACATAGTCAATACCCGACAAATTACAAAGCTTACTTACCACAGGGTCGAAGGCATCGTCTGCTGTTCCCGCTTGGCTCCGTTTTATCTTCAGTTCCAGGGCATGCCGGGCAGGAATGTTTTTATCCTTTCGAAGTTTTCGTATTGCATTCACCAGATCGCTGGCGCAGGCGAAGGACCTGAGGACGGATTCGGAATATTCATCCGGTTCCGGCATAGGGGAAACCATCAGGGCTTCATCCCCTTTCCTTTCCTTCAGTAAATGCCATATCTCTTCGGAAATGAACGGCATAAACGGATGCAACAGGCGCATGAGCCGATCAAAAAACTCAATGGTCCGGCCATGTGTTTTTTGATCAATCGGTTGTTGATAGGCCGGCTTGATCATTTCCAGGTACCAGGAACAGAAATCATCCCAGATAAGCTTGTAGACCGTCATCAGCGCATCAGAAATCCTGTATTTTTTATAATGGTCTTCCAGGATACCGAGGGTTTGATTCAGCCTGGAATGAAACCAGCGAACAGAAAGTCCGGCATATTCCGGTTGTCCCAGGATTTCTTCCACTTTCCAGCTTTTGACCAATCGCAGGGCATTCCA
>JAGYMZ010000072.1 GCA_018400295.1 Bacteroidales bacterium
CGGCGGGGGATCTTCATGCACTGAGAATCATCCCATGGTCCAGGGATCAACATAAAACGGGGCCGGATGCGGACTGTGTACTTCCCCCGCCTGGCAAGTATTGTATGGCGGGCATCATTGGATCCGAAAATATCCTGACAAAATCGCTTGTATTTCATTAACTTTGTGGGTACATGGTAAAAAATCACGGATCCAGGAAAAATAAATTTCCCTGGAGTTAAAGAAATAGGATGATCATGGCCCAACCCTTTAGATACCTTTTCGGGCCCGTACCTTCACGGCGGCTTGGCATGTCGCTCGGCGTAGACCTGGTACCCAAGAAAGTCTGTTCACTGGACTGCGTGTACTGCGAGGTAGGTCCGACCACCAAGCTCACCAACAGGAGAATGGAATACATCCCGTATTCAAAGATCGTTGAAGATCTGAAACAGTATTTTAACAACAACCCCGATCCGGATTACATCACTTTTTCAGGATATGGGGAACCGACCCTGAATTCCCGCCTGGGTGATATTATCCGGTTTATCAGGGAAAATAAACCCCATATCCCGGTAGCGGTCCTGACCAACGGCACCCTGTTCTACGATAAAAAGGTCCGCGACGAAGTAAGAAATGCCAACCTTCTCCTGCCCTCCCTGGATGCAGCTACAGCAAAAGGCTTCCAAAAGCTGAACCGCCCTGCAAAAGACCTGCACATAGAAAAAGTGATCCGCGGACTAATGAATCTCCGGAAAGAATTCAGCGGCGAGATATGGCTGGAGGTTTTCATTGTTCCGGGATACAACGACAACCCGGCAGAGCTGGACGCCCTAAAGGAAGCATTCATCCGGATCAAGCCCGGAAAGATCCAGCTCAACACCCTGGACCGGCCCGGTACCGAAGCCGGTATAAGGGCAGCCAGCAACCAGGAATTGAAAAAGATACGGGATCACTGGGGGCTGGACAATGTGGAAGTCATTACCGCCGCCCCTGAGCGAAAAAAGATCCGTTCGTACCGGCAGGATGCCGAAAATACCATTTTAGGGACCATTGCCCGGAGGCCCTGCACAGTGGATGACCTGTCGCGGATCCTCGGGCTGCACGTAAACGAGGTGAATAAATACCTGGATGTGCTGGAGCATGAAGGCAAGATACAATCGAAACGGGAAGAACGGGGAGTGTTTTATTTCGTGACAGGAAATTCGCCGCTTCTGTCCAGGAGCGGATCCGGAAGATAAACACACTTTAAAAAATATCGCCATGGCCAAGACCGCGCCTTTTGATAAGCACACTGAGGACTACGAAAACTGGTTCGTGGTCAATGAACCGGTTTTTAAATCCGAGCTGGGGGCCATCCAACGTGCCCTCACCGATACCGGCAAAGCCACTGAGGTGGGCATCGGTACCGGGATCTTCGCTGCCCCCCTGGGGATCAAAGAGGGCATTGACCCTTCCGGGCCCATGCTGGAAAAAGCCAGAGAACGGGGGATCAGCGCGATCCCAGGCGTGGCCGAAAACCTGCCCTACCCGGACGAAAGCAAGGATAGCATCCTGATGGTGACCACGGTCTGTTTCCTGGATGATATCTACAAATCCTTCCGGGAAGTGCACCGGGTTTTGAAAAAACACGGGCATTTCATCATTGGGTTCGTCGATAAGAACAGCCTGATGGGGAATTTCTATGTCCGGCATAAACACGAAAACGTATTTTACAAGGACGCCACGTTTTACGAAACCGAAGAAATATACCGCGTATTGAACGACACCGGCTTCCGGATCAACAATACCTACCAGACCGTTTTCGGTAAGGTAGAAGACATCAAAGAGGCCCAGGAAACCATGGTCGGTTACGGCTACGGAAGCTTTGTAGTGATCAGGGCCGGGAAACGGGAATGCATGTAAACGGATGCAGTTCCACAATATTTGTGCAACCTTGTGAAATTCGGATTTGCCTAATGATCGATATAGGGTTCAACCGCACAGAATTGATTTCCTCCTTATTGTATAAGAAGTTTACGGGTCATAATGTTCTTTTTTGCCCGCAGTTCCATGAAATAGCAGCCAGGCTTCAGATCTGACACATCCATCCTGCCGTTCCGGGCATTTTGTCTCAACATTTCTTGTCCCTGCAGGTTATAAATGATGATATCTTCGACCGGACAACCATCTCCGTTTACAACATTTACAAAGGTTTTGGCCGGGTTTGGATACATTCTGAAATCTTCATTTTCCAGGCTCTCTATCCCCGTGGGGAATTCATATTCGGCAAGGTAATGTACGGAATACATGCCCTTATTTTCTTTGTCGAACAGAAATTCCATGATGGTCAGCACAGGCACTTTTATATCGGAAGCATACCAGTTATAACTGATGTCGGTAAATTCACCCAGGTAGTTCCAGGGTTCCCCGATATCGTACCTGTACCAGGAATGGATGACCGATGTCGTTTTCAGACGCAGAACATTGGGATGGGTAGCCACGGGTGTTGTGATGGCACCCCAGGCATCGGCTTCCACGCTGACATGGCCTGAATCGCGCATCACGTAGTAGCTCATGTCGACCGAATACATGAGCATTTCGGTATCAAATTCAAAATCATCGCCAAAAGCCAGGGGGAACTGAAGGTCGGTGTAGCTATTCAGGTAATTGGAAAAGCTGGTATTACCGGCCTGGTACCAACCCATGGCAAGCAATTCACGCGCATCGGAACCCGATGTATAGTACTGGTAGGAACCGTGGTCGGATTCGAAGGGTTTGATGGCGATATTTGCCCCTGCGGCCCCGGTGGAATCGACGAAAGGCGTAATTGCCGGATCAACACAAATGGCGGTCACACCTTCAAAGAAATCCTGTCCGTTGATAACTTCAAAGTCCCACACCTGGTTGCCGCCAGGCCCGCCCGGGTCAATAATCGTTACATCATTATAGCCATCGATGCGGTATTTGTCGCCCAGGGCAAAGTTCAGATTGTTGTTCAGCACTGGCTGTGCAAACAGGCATTGCATGCTAAAAAGCAAGATAATGCATGGAATTGTTCTTTTCATAGGTTTTTGTTTTGGGGTTTATGATTTTCTTTTACCGGATCATTGAAATGATCAAAGATCTTTTTTAAGGCTTTTTTTCTTATCCTGATATTTTTCTTCTTGTCAGACCATGGCAGCTCCTTGCCCTGCGCTTTCTTCCCGTTGGAAGCACCTGTTCTTTTTATCTTGCTTTTCATGTATCGCTCCTGCGGCATAAAATTACCACAGCCCGGCATGGTTTGCCATATAAACAGGGTTGTAATGGGTCGCAGGATGTGTTTCAAAAAGTAGCAAAAACCGGACTTGGTTAATGGACAGTGCCTTCAGGGCAAGTCAATGGATGCGTTGAATACCGCACCGGCAGTATTCTGGTCTCGTTCAGGTAATAGATTTCAGTGAAATTGTTTTGGAAATTTGAGTATCACAAAACAAAAAGGTCAGAGTTTCATCAGGTATGGAACAAGGCTATCATCGGAACGCAGTCCCATTTTTTTTCTCAGCCGGTACCTGGTCGACTTGATACCGGCTTCCGATTTGTAGGTTACAGCAGCAATTTCCTTGGTATTGAGGTTGAGTTTTAGGAAGGCCGCCACTTTGATCTCTGCGGGTGTCAGGTCGGGACATATAAGCAGCAGTCTTTGGAAAAAATCGCTGTGAATGTTTTTGAAGATCTTTTCAAATTCATTCCATGAATTATCCCTAAGTTGTGCTTCCAGGCCGGCAACAATGCCATTGATGTAATTGCAAGGTTCCTCCGAAACATCATTCTTTTGGCTGAAGTTTTCCAGTTTTCCGATGATGTCGCTGATGGTTTCGTTCATTTTCAGCATCTCAAGGGCTTTTGAGGCCAGATCCCTGTTTTGCGACTCCAGTTGTTTTTCCAGCAACTGTTGTTCCTTGTCCCTGATCTCGCTTTGTTGCCGGTGGATTGTTTTTTCCTGTTCGTAAATTTCCTTCCGGCGTTTCATAGCATTGCTTTTCATACGGAAAAGAAACAACAGAAGCATGAGGATGGCGGTCATGGAAATGATGAATATTGTCAGGAGCAGGTTATTCTTGGCCTGGATTTCGTTCCTGCTCTTCCACAACTTGATCTCACTGTCTTTCTGGCCGACCTGGAATTTCAGCTCAAGTTCACGGATGAGCTTTTCGCGGTTTGCTGCGGCTATGCTATCCTTTATATGACTGCTCCTGGTTTGATAATCATAGGCTTCCTTAAAGCGACCATTGGTTGCCATGAGGGATGCCAGGGTGGCATATATGTCATTGACGAGGCTGGGATTGTTAATCTTCCGGGCAATTGCAAGTGCGGCAAAGGCATTCCCGAGGGCACTTCCGCTGTGTCCAAGAGCATTCAAAGCCCCGGCCATTTTGTACATGTTGATACATACCCCCGTGTCGTCGTTGAGGGAAGAAAAAATGGCCATGGAGGCTTCAAACATTTTTATGGCTTCGCGGTAACGACCTGTTTCCAGGAGCAGTTTCCCGATCATATGCCGTATACTGGCTATGCCCCGTTCCTCATCCAGGACGGATTTGATGTCAAGTACCCTTTCAAGGTAATACAAAGCCGAATCATACATGCCCCACGATTCAAAGACTCTGCCGATCCCTGCGAGGGTTGTGGCTTCGGCTGACAGGTGGCCTATTCCCCTGTTCAGGGCCAGCGCTTTATTAAAATATTCCATGGCCAGCTCTTGTTCGGTACGTTGCAGGTGCAGGCTACCGAGGCTGTGATAGCCGTTGGCCATCATAGCTTTATTGCCTGACATTTCGCTGAGCCAGACCACTTCCTGGAAATCCTGTATGGCATTCAGGTGGTTACCGTTGATGTTGTGAATGGCCCCGATGGCATAATGGTACTGGGCCAGGCCATCATGGTGGCCGATCTTCTCAAATATGGCTTTCGCTTTTTCAAGGTAGGCGTATGCCACCTCATATTCATCCTTATAATAATAGGCCCTCCCCTGCCACAGCATGCTGCCGGCAATACCCTGGCTGTAGTTGAGTTCGGTCGACAGTACCAGCGCTTCCTGCAAAAAGAGCAGTGCTTTTTCAAAGTTCCTGCTGCAATAGTGTTTCCCAAGGTCAATCAGAAGATTTGCCCGGGCTGTGTCGGGGGGCATAGAGAGAAGCTTCCCCTCCTTCCCGTTGAAGTCGTATGCACGAAAAGGAAAGGCTTTTAGGCAAAGCAGGGCGGATAATATGATGACCGGTATTATTCTTCGCATAATAGAATGGCGGACCGGATCAATTCACCTTTCATGTATGGTTCAACACAGCCTGGCACAAGTCCGCCAACAAATATAATAATATTTTTATATGAGTTGAAAAGTCAACGTTTAACAGGCTCCACACGGTTATCCCGGTGCATATGCCCGTATTATTTTTGATGTTCCCTGGAGCACACGCATGCAGGAAACATCACGGAAAATCCCGATACCAGGCCGCCGAACCATCCCACTTCGATGAAATAAATATTGATAAACAGGGAGTATTCCGCATCCTGCTGGTTTTCGCCGAATTCCGTCTGAAATTTCCTGAGCTCCTGACTTGTCCGCTTTGTAAGACTTGAAAAAAATGGATATTGACATTCAGTAACTTAATAAACGGTATTTAACCCCAGGGTAGAATCCCGGACCCATTTTTCCGATGCAGAGCATCGGGGAATTAAACCATATTTTCTCGTCCGCCGCAGCGAA
>JAGYMZ010000073.1 GCA_018400295.1 Bacteroidales bacterium
GAACCGATGTAGCAAGGGACGCATCGCAAATTGTCCTGTCTGACGATAATTTTGCCAGCATTGTAAATGCCATAAAAGAAGGCCGGATCGTATTCAGAAATATCCGGTTAACCAGCTTTTTTCTGGTGACTACGAATTTTGCATCCGCACTGACCATTATTTCAGCCATTGCCATTGGCTTTACGTATCCCCTGCTGCCAACCCAGATCCTCTGGATCAACCTGGTTACCGACGGTATCATGGATATCTCCATCGCCACAGAGCCCGACCACGGGGAAATCATGAAGGAAAAACCCAGAAAGAAAGGGGACCCCATACTGAACAAACAGATATTTCCCTATCTGCTGGTCATCGTTCCGGTCATGGTGATCCTGTCACTGCTTGTTTTTAATTACTATCACGAACAAAGCATCGATAAGGCACGGACCGGCGTATTTTTGGTTGTAGCCATGACCCAGGTCTTCAATGCTTTCAACATGAGATCATTAAAAAAGTCGGCTTTTACAATAGGGTTCTTTAAAAATAAATGGGTAAACCTGGCATTTGTCGTTTCCCTGATCCTACAGATAGCCGCCATCAAGTTGCCGTTCATGCAACATATATTCCATTTTGAAAACATCGAATGGGTTGACATTGCACTGATCATCGTCCTGTCATCCCTGGTATTCATTTTTGGGGAACTGTACAAATGGATCAAAAACCGCTTCTTCCGAAAGGCCTGAATCCTATAAAAAATGCAATAAGAACCGCACAACCCACCGGGTACATTTCTTTTTTTAATTTGTCCTTCAGGTAATTCGGACCATCTATTGCCGTATCTTTGCAGATCAAACATATAATTTAACTTAACATGTTGACATTTAATGAATTGGGTTTATCACCCAATTTGCTGAGAGGGATTGAAGCGCTGGGATTCGAAAAGCCAACCACAATTCAGGAAAAGATCATACCCATTATTTTCGAAAAAGCAAACGACATTACCGGGCTTGCTCAAACCGGTACCGGCAAGACGGCCGCTTTCGGCCTGCCGATCATTGAGCAAATCGATCATGCAAACTGGTCTGTCCAGGCCCTGATACTCGCACCGACACGGGAACTTTGCATGCAGATCACAAAGGACATCCAGGATTATGCCAGGTACGTGCCCCTGCTGAACGTCGTACCGGTATATGGCGGTACCAGTATCAGCACGCAGATCAAAGCATTGAAAAACGGTGCACAGATCGTTGTGGCAACCCCCGGCCGTATGCTCGATCTTCTGAACCGGAAAGCCATTGATATAAATCATATTAAAACACTTGTCCTGGACGAAGCCGATGAAATGCTGAACATGGGATTCCGGGATGACCTGGATGCCATTTTGGAAAGAACAAAGGATTCCAAAAGGACGCTTTTATTTTCGGCAACCATGCCAAAGGAAGTGGCCCGCATTTCAAAAAAATATATGAAGGACCCCGTGGAGATAACCGTGGGCAAGCAAAACTCCGGTGCTGAAAACGTACGGCATATCTATTATCAGGTGCATGCCCCCGACCGGTACCCGGCGCTCAAACGGATCGCCGATATCCACCCGGATATTTATGCACTGGTTTTCTGCCGGACACGCCGCGAAACCCAGGAAATAGCAGACAAGCTTATACGGGACGGATATGGTGCCGATGCACTCCATGGAGATCTGTCGCAAGCCCAGCGCGATCATGTCATGAACCGTTTCAGAAAAAGGAACCTGCAAATGCTGGTAGCCACAGATGTCGCTGCGCGAGGCATTGACGTGAGCGACATATCCCATGTGATCAATTACAACCTTCCGGAAGAACTGGACATATACACGCACAGAAGCGGCCGTACCGGCCGTGCCGATAAATCCGGCACATCCATTGCCATTGTCAACTTCCGTGAAAAGAGCAAAATACCAAGGATTGAGAAGATCATTGGTAAAAAGTTTACAAAACTTCCTGTACCCGGTGGCGAGGAAATATGTAAAAAGCAACTTTTCAGGCTCATCGATAAGATGGAGAACGCAGAAGTAGATGAGGAACAGATCGCCCCTTTCATGGAAACCGTGAACAAAAAGCTGGAATGGCTGAACAAAGAGCAAATAATCAAACATTTCGTTTCCCTTGAATTCAACCGCTTCCTGGCGTATTATAAAGATGCACCGGATCTGAACAAAACATCAGAAAACACACGGGAACGATTTCCGAAGAAAGAAGGCGGCATCCGGAAAAATAAGAACAAATATAACGGATCCAGCCATAATGCCCGCTTCTTTATTAACGTGGGCAAGAAGGACGGCATCCTGCCAAAGGGCATCATCGGGATCATAAATGATCATACCCGGGATCGCGATATAAAAATTGGCGATATAGACATTAAGGACAGCTTTTCCTTTTTCGAAGTGCGTGAACATGATGGTGAAAAATTCATGGGAACCGTGCGCAATAAATTCAAAGGCCGCAGCATCAAAATAGAAAAAGCCGATAAAGATGTTGGTGGAAGGAAAAAAGGGAAGGGTAAACGCAAAAGGATATATTCCTGAAAAACAAGGCATGAGGCGATCAGCCTGCAAACCCCCAAAGCACATTAAAATCTTGCCCGCAGCGCAAGAATAAAATTCCTGCCCGGTGCAACAATGCCTGAACCATACGGACGGTAACGCTGATCCGTCAAATTCTCCAGACCGGCACTTACGGAAAACTGTTCACTGACCTGGTAACTGGCCTTGAAATTCAAGGTATACCACCGGGGAGAATATGTATTGCCATTGGCATCGTGGGCATAAATTTCTGTTTTGCCCTTTTCTTCTTCCGGCATATCTTCATGGGCTCTTTCCCCGCTGTATTTGGCATACACCTGCATGCTAAGCTTTGAGGCACTATAATTCAACCTGGAAACCCCGAACCAGGGAGGAGCATGCCTGGAAGGACTTTCCATTCCGTCATCCAGCGTTTCCGTCCCCTTCTGGAAGTTAACATCGGATGAACATTCAAAGCCGGCCGGGAGCTGTACTTCAATTCCTGCCCACATTCCGTATATATTAGCAACAGCAGCGTTCTGAACAGCCTGAACACGGCTCATAACCCCATCGTAGAAGATGCTGTCCCGGCCATCCATCGTATAATCGCGCCTGACCATCGCATTATCGAGCAGGGTATAATATGCACTCAGATCAATTTTCATCACTTCCCCAAAAATCCTGGCAATGCCTAAGTCCATGCTACAGGCATACTCCGCCTTCAAATCCGGGTTCGGTACCACCACCGAACCCGGTTCGGAATCGAATACCTTACCGGCATCATCCACATTGGGGGAACGAAAAGCAGTGGAAGCATTCGCTTTAATTACCCAGTCATCATCCGGCCGATAGGTAAAACCGACATTACCCGTCACAGCCCCGTTGTTCCAGTTGGCCCTGGTGAAAGGGAAGGGATAAAAAGTGGTGTCGAATTCTGCATCAAGCATATATTGGTTATACCGCAACCCGGCCTGCAACACGATCGCATCGGAAAATACATGCTGGCCTGAAAGGTATACAGCGTAAGAAGCCCAGGTAGCCTGTGGGTAGCGTGCAGGGCCGGGTACCTTCTTTCCGGTTTCAATATTCTCGTCCGTTCCTTTGGAGGTAACATCGTTCAACACAAACTCAAAACCATAAAAGAATGTATTCCTGCCGCCCGTTGATTTTTTGAAGTCGATGTTTGCCGACCAGGCATCTACTTTTTCAAGACGGGTTTCACGGTCCGGACTGTTAAAGTTCCTGCTGATACGGCTTTCCTCAAAATATTGCTGCGCCAAACGTATGCTGACCCGGTTATATAATACATTGGTACCCTTTCCGGAAATTTGCAGGTTGTTCATCATCCATTTCTGCGGACCATAATTCCACTCCCCATATCGCGGATGGCTGTCACGCATTCGTAAATGCCTGTCGTAACGCCCATATTCCGATGTTTCAGAATAATGGAACCCGTATTGGAAATCCCACTGCGTATTGGGTTTGAAACGGATCTTCTGCATCATATTGACCTGAGAAAACCCTGAAGGCTTTTGTACTTCCGGGTCTTCATTTGCAACAACCTTATCCGTGCTGTCTATACGCCTGACGTGGTATGGCTTAAGATATTCATCCGGGCCATGGCTCCCCATGCGCAGGTCACCATAATCGCTTGAAGTGATGCTCGTGACCAGTGCCCATTTTTCCCACCCGACATTCACATCGAAATGGCCGGTCTTCTCCTGATTGGCCGAAGCGTAACGCACAACAGCTTTGCCGGTTATCAATGGTTTTCCTGATGTCGACAGACCGGGTGTGAGGGTCTGGAAGCACATTACCCCCCCTATTGCATCACTGCCATATATCACCTGGCCGGGTCCGAAAAAAACCTCTGTTCGTTCGATCGAAAAAGGATCCAGCGAAATAACATTCTGAATGTTGCCTCCCCGGAATATGGCGGTATTCATCCGGACACCATCGACCGTATACAATAAGCGGTTGGTTGCAAAACCGCGGATCATCGGACTGCCACCCCCCTGCTGGCTTTTCTGAATAAAAACCTGACCGGAAAGGCTCAACAGATCCGCCGCCGTTTGGGGATTTTGCATGGCTACCTGACGTGCCGAAATCGCAGTGATCCGCGACGGAACATCAGAAGAAACCTGATTCCATCGCATGGCTGAAACAACAAGCGCATCCATATTCACAACAGATGGCTTTAACATCAGCTCAAATGAAGCGGATTCAAGCTCCCGGTAGCTTTTGTATGCCGTTTGATGACCGAGGGTACGTATTTCAATGATCTCCGCACCCTTAAAAGCTGAGATCCCAGCCTGCCCTTTATTGTTCGTGGTTGTAAATGCTTCAGGGTCATTGCTTGTCAGGGTTACCTGTTCGAGCGGCTCCCCCGTTTCCTGATCTCTAATGGTAACAGTTTGGGAAAATGCCATATGGTATAGGCCAAAAAACAACCCCAGGAAAAATATCATCCTCATTGTAGCAGTAATTAAAAAACAACTTTTTTGCATGGTATCCGTCCAACTCCTCCGGCAAAAGGTGCAACAAGACAAACAGTCAGGATAATGCCGGATGGTTTTTTCTCAATGGAACCCGTTTTATCCGGTCAAAATTACGAAAATAACATAAGAATATGCCCCCTTCATATGTACCTGCCGGAATCGTTCCGGAAAGCCGTGGACATTTATACGATATGCAGGAAATAACAACAAGAAAAGCAACTTTTGGTGAGGCGCATTTTTAATCCTGTGATGGTCGCTTTTGCAAGCAGGCCACATTATGAAGTTTTACTCCACGTAGATTTTCATCGTGGTTATGGTGGCCTTTTCACTTGAAGCCACTAGCGTTTCGATATAGTTAGAACATTTTCAATTGGTTACAATTTTGTTCTTTGAAATTTTGATATTTGATTATTGCAAACAGCTCATTTATAGGCGTTTTATCAAAGATATTGATGCTTAATATTTGTAAAATTTCATACATACTTTGTTGGATCTGGTGTCTTTTCTTCACGATAGCAATTAAAACGTAAACAGAAATGGCTATCCATATCTGGGTTTTGACAGCATTTGGACTATGCCCCCAAAAGGATTTTATTTTCAAGTGTTGCTTAATCCATTTGAAGAATGTTTCAAT
>JAGYMZ010000074.1 GCA_018400295.1 Bacteroidales bacterium
CTGCACAATCCATGGACATGCCATGGAATATCATGTTGAAAGGATCCTTGCCCTGGATCTGGTCAAACCGGAAAAAATACGCAAGGCCGGATATACCGTGGTGCTGGATGCTGTGAATTCCACCGGCGGATTGGCCATTGTTCCGATGCTGAAAGCGTTGGGCGTGAAAAAAGTGGTTGAGCTATATACCGAACCAACCGGAGCGTTCCCTCATCATCCGGAACCCCTGCCGGAAAACCTGACCGCACTCACCCGTAAGGTAAGGAAACACAAGGCGGATATGGGCTTTGTGGTTGATCCGGATGTGGACCGTCTGGCCATTGTTACGGAAAAGGGAGGGTTTTTTGGCGAGGAATACACCCTGGTTGCTGTTGCGGATTATGTTCTGAAGCACATATCCGGGGATACCGTTTCAAATCTTTCATCCACCCGGGCATTGAAAGATGTAACCGAAGCCCACGGGTATAAATATTATGCTTCGGCCGTTGGGGAGGTCAATGTTGTGGAAAAGATGAAGCAGACCGGTGCTGTGATCGGTGGGGAAGGGAACGGAGGGGTCATATATCCGGCCCTGCATTACGGGAGGGATGCATTGGTGGGTATTGCTTTGTTTTTGACACATCTGGCCGAAGAGAACATAACATGCTCTGAACTTCGTAAGAAGTACCCGGCCTATCACATTTCCAAGAACCGGGTTGAACTGTCGCCGGAGGTCGACCTGGAAGGCATCCTGCTGGGGATTAAGGATACATATAAGGATTTCCCGGTCAGCATGGAGGATGGATTGAAAATTGATTTTCCCCATGGTTGGGTCCATCTGCGTAAATCCAATACGGAGCCCGTCATCCGGATATATTCTGAAGCCAAGAGTGAACATGAAGCGGAGAACCTGGCATCAGAATTATTAAAAGATATTAACAATCGCATGCTGTAAAATCCAATTTTTCTATTTTCGTTTTCAATGTCCGGAATTCCTTGTGTATTTCACATGTCACGGTTCAATATTTGCAGCTTGTTGTTTGTTATTTTTTTTAGCAGGATGGCCATGACCGGGCATGAAAAATATTTTTTTTATGTCAGCGGGTAAGAGAAAAAGAAAACGGGTAAAATACAAGACCATTACCTTTAAATTGTCGGCACGGCAAAAGAAATCGCTATATAATTATTGTAAAGCACGACGGACCACACCGAACAAACTGGTCAAAAAGGTTCTGAAGCCATATCTTTACGGATATGATGCAATGGTATCAGGGGATATCAAGCCCACGCCAAACCAGTTGGATTTGTTTGAAGAGGATTGAATTATGATCCCTGATAGAGGGTCCGGTTCAGGATGGAGCGGCCGAGGGTGATCTCATCGGTATATTCCAATTCGTCACCAATGGCAACACCGCGGGAGATGGTGGTTATAAGGACCTTGTACGGTCTGAGCTTTTTATAGATGTAAAAATTTGTGGTATCCCCTTCGATTGTGGCCGGAAGGGCCAGAATGATTTCTGTGGTTTTCCCGGATGCAACTTTTTCAACAAGCGATCCGATGGTAAGGTCTTCGGGACTGATGCCATCAATGGGTGAAATGATGCCGTTCAGGACATGGTAAAGGCCTTTGAACTGATTGGTGGATTCGATGGCCATAACGTCCCGAACGTCCTCCACCACACAAATGACATTCTGTTCCCTTTTTGGATTGCTGCATATTTCGCAGGTTTCTTTATCTGAGATATTATGGCATACTTTACAGAAACGGATATTCCGGCGCATTTGGATGATGGCCTGTCCGAATGTTTCCACATTTTCCATATCTTCGTGTAATAAGTGAAGTGCCAGGCGCAAGGCGGTTTTTTTGCCAATTCCGGGCAGACTGGCCAACTCATTAACTGCATTTTCAAGTAATTTGGAAGAATAGGGGTTCACGTTCAGGTTTTTTTTATTTTTGGAATACAAATGTAATGGAAAGATCCTAGAACTGCCTTGAATTAATGAGGATATATGCCATGAAAAAGGCCATGTTTTTTTTGCTTGCCATCATCCTGACACCCGTGTTGATTTCAGGTCAGGAACTGCTGAATACCCGGCATAATGAGGTGGATGACCAGGGACGCCGGCATGGACACTGGAAAGTGTTTGATGTGAACGGTAACCTGAAGTTTGAGGGTGATTTTAAGCATGGCACTCCGTATGGGGTTTTTAAATATTATTATCCCACCGGGCAGCTAAAGGCGGAGTCGGTGATTTCTAATCAGGGGAAAGTGGCCCGGACAAGGGTGTATCATAAAAACGGGGAATTGCTGGCTCGTGGGAAATACATGGATGAGCAAAAAGACAGCATCTGGAGATACTACAGTGATTTCGACGGGGCACTCCTCTCAGAGGAGATATACGACAAAGGCGCCAAGGATAGTATTTGGAGAACCTTCTATCCGGAAGGGGGAGTGGCGGAAGAAATAGCGTATGTTGACGATAAAAAGAACGGGCCCTGGAAACAGTTTTTTACCGATGGCAGTCTCAAGCTCAAAGCCTCCTATGTGGATGACAAGCTGGAAGGCTTAATGACGGTATACCACACGAATGGAAAAGTGAACATATCCGGGACTTATACAAACAACTTCAAGGATGGTATCTGGATGTATTTCAACGAAGATGCGGAAAATATCAAAAAAGAAGTTTATGAGGAAGGGGTTTTGATCAGCCGGGAAATATATGAATGATCCGGCTGGCATTTAACGCCCCCGGCTGATCCCAAAAATCGTTTCGTATGATAAAAACCCCTTGGGCTTTACTTCCGACAATGCCGCTCTGGGCTTGTGAAATTCTTTGCTCTCGTATACCTCTTTCAGTAATTCGTCCCTGACTTCCGGAACGGCCAGGTGGGCAATGCCAATGGCATGCTCCGCAATGGTCAGGCCCCGTGGATTAAATGCACCATGTTCTGTGACAATGATTACGGGGTCTGCGGCAATGGCCGTTGTGGTGATGCCTTCCGGACATTTATCTACGATTTTGGAAACGTGATTATCGGTGGTTGATTTCATGGCTATGATGGGGACACCGTTTTCTGAAAGGTAGGATCCCCGAAGGTAATCGGCCTGTCCGCCAATGCCGCTGTATATCTGCCTGGCAAAAAGGGAATCGGCCCAGATGTTTCCGTGTAAGTCGACTCCTATGGCGCTATTGATGGCTGTCATCCGGGGCTGGGCCGAAATGTTCACTATCTTGTTTGTTTGATCGGATGGCCGGCTTTGGACAGAACTGTTGAAATCCAGCCAGTCATATCCGTCTTTGGATCCGGAAAGAAAAATGCTGGCCAGGGAAAAATTATTTTTGAGGTATTTGTTTGTAACAATGCCCTCATCAATGAGCACCCTTAAGGAATCAGCCAGGAGTTCCGTATAGATGCCAAGGTCTTTAACCCCTTTCCGGATCAGTGCCTGGGTGAGCGCTTCGGGCACTTCTCCTATTCCATATTGCAGTGTGCTTCCGTCATGGATAAACAATTCTGCGATGATTTCCCCGATGCGGCCGGCCCGTTCATCGGGCTCGTGCACCGGGCTCAGGGGAAGGGGATAATCCACATCGATCAGGTAATCGATCTCTGACTCGTGCAGGGTGGTGCCCAGCACAAAGGGCATCTGTTCATTTTTTTCGGCAATGACCAGGCCGTGTTGGGCTTTTGCAGCATCCACGGCAGCCCGGGTTCCTTCCACTGTGGTGCCCAGGCTGTAGTTGCCGCCGTTGTCGGGACCGCTGACCTGTATGAATGCGATCTGAGGTTTGATATACGATCTAAGCTGCCGCGGGATATCGCTCAAATGCATGAGCTGGTATGCGGCCCATCCGTTGTTAATAGCAGTTCTGGAATACGGGCCATTATAAATGATCCGGTGTTTGATGCGCTCACAGCTTTCACGGGAGAACAGGTCTTCAATATCTCCGAGCAGCAGTACGCTGAGGGCTTCCACTTTACGGATATCCGTGTCTGCAGCGAGTTGTTTGCACAAGGTCTGGGGTGTTGCGGCATTGCCCTGGATATAAATAATGCTTCCTGGATTGATAAAGGAAGCATTGACCACATCGGCGACGTTGTTTATTTTTTTCATGCAGAATTTGATTTGAGTTTCGAATATAAGAAAAATTTCCGATCATGCATTTGTAGCCGCCGGGCCGGCAAAATAATGGTTGTTTCCATTCATGGGCGGAACCATCCGGGCGGGAAAACGGGATGTTCTGCAGGGAAGTTGTCCGTCAAACCCCTGAGCCCACCGACGACTTTCCTGCCGGTCCGGAGCAGCCTTTCTTCAGACTGGTGGCCGTGGGATACCAGGATGACTTCGCATCCGGTTTCCAGGCCTACTTCATGGTCGTGAATCGTGTCGCCGATGTACGTGATGTTTTCAGGTGATGCTTCCAGGGTTTTGATGATGGAACGGGCCTGTGCTACTTTGCTGTGGGCGTAATGGTCGTTGATGCCCTGTATGGCCGTAAAATAATTCCGGATGCCGAATTTATCTGTGGTCTGATCCAGCAATTCCTGTTCCATGGCCGAAAGAATGGCCTGGGTGTAGCCTTTATCCTTAAAATATTGCAAGGTTGATGTTGCGTCCGGGAACAAGCGCGATTGTCCAAGCTTTTCCCTGTAAAGGTTGATGAACTGGCGGGCAGGGAAAGCAAAGGGTTCCTTTTCCAGGTCGAAACCGGCCGTTCTGTAGTATTCCATTACCGGAAAAGTAAAGATATCCCGGTAGCGTCCGGGTGTCAGCTCCTTCACGGAACGATCCCTCAACAATTGATTGATCCCGTCAATACAGATCTGCATGTCGTCAAGCAAGGTGCCGTTCCAGTCCCAGATGATGAATTTTTTCGGCATAGGCATGGATGATGAGATGGTAAAGGTATCACATATGTTAAAAATATGCCCAATGAAATTTCATTTTCCCTCCCGGGTCATATTCAATGGCGGGAAGCGGTATTTTGATCACGGATACTGCCGTGAGCAATGTTTTTAGGAATCCGGAGCGGGTTCTTATTCGTGTCAGGTCTATGTCGGGTGAAAGATAGAACTGACGTGTACGGTCGAAGGAAGGTATCCGTGTGCCGTCCACAGATACGGGGTTGGAATCCGGACCTGTCATAGCTTTGGCGCCATATCCCAGGGAAATATTCAACCAGGATGGCAGTTTGCTCCGGGGGGCGAACAGGGATTTCAGGTTTGCTGAGATCCAGTAAGTTTGGCCGTTATAATCCTTC
>JAGYMZ010000075.1 GCA_018400295.1 Bacteroidales bacterium
CGGTTTAGCATCCGCCTTCTAAATGGCGGATCAGCCACGCACCCACCGCTCCGGATGCTCGGCCCGGCAAAATATTCAGCCGCATAAGGGCTGCAAAAATATAAAAAACCTTTGAAACGGGCAATACTTTTATTTCAAATTATCATCGCGATCTTTTTTGGGGCTTTGCTTGCTATTGCCGTCAATATTTTATACTTTTCAAAAGAATGCACCGCTAAAAACCTTAAGATGCATCATCCGGACAAAACACAACAGGGGGAATTATCCCGGCATGCAGACAGGAAGAAGACAGCGCATGCAAAAGAAAAGGGATACGCATAAAACCCCTGTGTAAATGGCTAAGATCATGAAAAAACTCAAACTGCGCGCCAGGGAATTAAAACGGCTGGGATACACAGACAAACAAGCCATTGAGCTTGCAGCAAGCATTGTGGCCCGGCATTTCCAGCGGGAAAACAAAAAGGAAGCACTGGAACGGCTGGCCACCGTAAACAAAAAAGCGGGCGAATTCGTGGATGACGCCGTGTTCGGAAAGCTTGCACAACGGCTCACCAGGTCCCGCGCCGAAAAACAAAAGCCTGCCAAAAACCCCATGCCCCCTCGCCGGGAGCATTACGCAGTGTATGGTCCTGAATTCATTGACCAGGAAACCTTCCAGCAAATGGATACCGCCATAGCATTGCCCATTTCTGTAAAAGGAGCCCTCATGGCCGACGCACACGTGGGCTACGGCCTGCCCATCGGCGGCGTTCTCGCCACATACAATGCTGTGATCCCCTATGGTGTGGGCATGGATATCGGCTGCCGCATGTGCATGTCGGTGTATGGCCTGTCCGCTTCCTTCCTGGACAAGAAAAGGGAAAGGCTCAGGAATATCCTGGTAGAACAGACCCGCTTCGGACATGCTGAATTTAACGACATCCGTGACCACGAGATACTGGAGCGAAAGGAACTGAACGGGATCAAATTCCTGAGATCCCTGAAACCCAAACTGCATGCCCAGCTGGGTACCTCCGGACACGGGAATCATTTTGTGGACCTGGGACTGGTTGAATTCGGTGAAGCTTTCGGGAATGTGCCGGCAGGGACCTATCTGGCAGTCCTCTCCCATTCCGGCTCACGCAACTTTGGGGCTGAAGTGGCCCGGCATTATACCAAAATAGCAAAGCAAAAACTGGGCCTTGACGGTGCATCCGCCAACCTGGCCTGGCTGGAGCTGGACTCGGAGGAGGGACAGGAGTACTGGCAGGCCATGACCCTGGCCGGCGATTTTTCCGCCGCCAACCACCACATCATCCATGATAAGATATCCGGTGCCCTTGGCGAAGCCCCCCTGTGCAGGATCGAAAACCACCACAATTATGCCTGGAAAGAAAAGTTGCCTGAAAGCGGTGAACTCATTATCCACAGGAAAGGGGCAACGCCTGCAGGAAAGGGCAGCCTGGGCATCATTCCCGGAAACATGGTGTCTCCGGCCTATATTGTGGAAGGCAAGGGGAATGAACGTTCCCTGAACTCGGCTTCCCATGGCGCAGGCAGGCGCCTTTCACGCAGGCAGGCCAAAAAGCGCATTGCCCGGAACAGTCTGGATGCCACGCTAAAAGCCCATGATGTGGAACTTATCGGCGGCGCCACGGACGAGTCCCCCGATGCCTATAAAGACATCGTACAGGTTATGGAAGCCCAGAAAGAACTCGTGGAGATCCGGGGGATCTTTCATCCCAAAATTGTCCGGATGGCATGAAGTAAACTGGTTGTTCTGCGGCACTTTCTGAAAACGATTCCCCGGACTTTCTAATCCTGCGGCCCCTGCCCGGTTTGATTCAGATACTTGTCCAATACCTCGAAAAGCACATTGAGCTTTACCGGCTTGGCCAGGAACTCATCGCATCCCGCTTCGCGGCTCAGCTCCTCTTCATTGGAGTATAAAAAAGCCGTCTGAATGATCACCGGTAACATGGGTTTCAGGCTTTTAATGGCACGGGTTGCATCAATGCCGTTCATCAGGGGCATCTGAATGTCCATCAAAACCACATCCAGCTCCGGATGGTTAATCACCCCGTTCACGGCATCACGGCCATTCTCGGTCCATATAATGTTCAGGGATGTATGCTTAAGGGCAGCACGAAAATATTTATTGCTTGTGGCGGTATCCTCCGCGATAAGGATGGTTTTGCCATCCCATTTGTATTTTCCGAAATCGATCTTTTCCATTAATGCCCGTGTTAATTTCCCTGTGTATATTCCTTAAACGTATGTTGAACACTTCTGTTTCAGGAAAGTAAAGAATTTAAATGCCAACTGTATTCCCGAACCATTTCTGTATGCCCATGCCGGGCCGCGGGAAAGCCATCAACATTTCTGTACAAGGTCGAAAATACAAAAATACGGAGCGGTTTTGACATAATCAAGTGTCAAGATATCAAACATATATTAACAGACAATGCCGGATATGCTTCGGACAACGAGAACGTATGGACCGGCACCTCACTCCGGCAACAATTTGACATTTTCTTTCCGGTTTATGAAATATTGCAGGGAATCGTCCGGCGGATTGGCGATCCGGTCCAATATCTCATCAATAAAATTCTCGTCCACCTCGATGCCGTGCTTTTCCGCTTCCCGTATATCCTCAAGTGCTTCCCGGTACTTCATGTTCATGAAGTATGTCCGGGCCCGGTTCACCAACACCTTCTTGTTTTCAGGGTTCAATTTCAGGACTTTATCATAATCCGCCCTGGCATCGCGATAGTTATGTGTTTTTTCATACACCACGCCACGGTTTTTATAGCTCCCGGCAAAGCGGGGGTTGATCTCTATGGCTCTGGTCAGGTCTTTAATGGCTTCAGGGTAATGTTCAAGGTGGGCATGACTGACGCCTCTGAAAAAGTAAGGAATATCGGTATCTTTTATGCCCCGCAAAGCCTTGTTCAGATCCTTTATGGCCAATTCATATTTCCCGAGGTCGAACAGCATCAGGCCCCGGTTCAGGTAGGCGGTATAAAATGATGTATCGTGCTGAATGGCCTTGTTGTATTTCTCCAGTGCCGAGGGATATTCCTGCTCCCTGACAAGGGCCAGTCCCAGGTTGGTCAACCCGCGGGGGTTGGCCGGGTTTTTACCCACACTGTCTTCCCACAAGGTACGCTTCGACTTCCACACTTCATTCCTTTGGTAGGCCAGTATTGCCAAAACGATGATGACGATCACAAATCCATAATCCGCCATACGCAATCTTTGGTCCTTTCCCAGGGAATACACCCCGGCCACCAGAAAAAGTGAAAATCCGGCCAGGGATAAATATACACGGTTTTCCATAAGGGCATCGTTCCCGGGATAGGCCAGGGATGCCACAACAAGGGTAAGCAAAAACCAAAGCAAGCCATACGAGATCACAGGCTGCTTTTTAAAGAGGCGTATTGTGATCAGTACCAAAGCCACGATGACCAGGGATCCGGATATTTCTGCAAAGCCAATGTTCCCATCAACCCCCAATCCATGATCCACATTTTGCCAGGCCGGAACAAACAAAAGCCGTACATACCTCAGGAAGGCCCCGGGCTGGCTCAGCAAATACTCCCCGTATGAAAGATCGCCGGGCAGGGAAGCAAGGGCAAAGGGAAGCAGCAAAACCACGCTCAGGATAATGGCCACGGGAAATCCGGCACTTAAGTATTTCTTACAGGATCGGCCTTCCGGGGAACGGACAAAGTACAGCTCCGTAAAAATAAGGGTCAGGGGAAGTGTTAAGGCCAGCGGACCGGAAAGTATGGCCAGGATACCCGATACCCCGGACAACACCAGCAAGCGGATCCCTTTTACACCCGCTCCCTCACCGGTATATGCCAGGCGGCCCTTCAGATAAAGATATACCGTAAGGATGTATAACAATCCCGTCAGGGAACTGATGCGTCCGGAAATATAAGTCACACCCATGGTCTGAAGGGGGTGCAACAAAAAAATAAGGGCGACGAACATGGCATTGCGGTGTATGAAATGCCGATTCCAGTCCGGGTTTTCATCCCTCCTGATCAGGATCAGCCGGGTCAAATGATATACCAGGAAGGCACCCAGGATATGTATCAGGAAATTAACGATGTGATATCCCGTTGTATCCGATGGCCCGGCCTGATAATTCAGGGCCAGTGTGAGCATGGAAAACGGGGCATTGTTCAGGTCCGTCCAGTACGAGAGGTCCGTAAAATCCTTCATGGACCGGAACGTTTGATTTTTCACGATCCGGTGGGTGTCTTCATATTGAAAAGGCACCCGGAAGGTGTTGGAATATACGATGAGGCCGGTAACAAAGATGATCGCCAGCGCCAGCCATGCGTACCTTTTACGGTTCCAGAAACGGTTTGGGTTTGCAGGTCCTTTATTTGCCATGGTTCCGAATGTTAAGATTGCCCCAAAGATAAAAAAAACGGTGGCAGAACAGTGCATCCCGGACAAAATTCGCATACATTTTATCCGCAGGGAACGGTGCGTAAAACGAATTCTTTGTATCTTTGCATCGCCTCAGCCAGGCCAATATACCGGTCGCGTAGCTCAGCCGGATAGAGCAACGGCCTTCTAAGCCGTCGGTCGCAGGTTCGAATCCTGCCGCGATCACACGGAACAGGAATAAAAACCAGGATATCCCCTTAACAACTTATTATGGAAAAATTTCTTGAAACCGATTTTTGGACAGCACTTATCAAAAGTAGCCAGGAATGGCTGATCAATGAATTGCCGGGATTATTGATCATTCTAATCGTATTTTTTGCATCTTTTAAAATAATCCGCTTCCTGTTAAAAAGACTGAAGAAAACCTTAACCAAACGTGCCGATAGAAGTGATAAAAAGGACAGCATTGAATCGGAAAAAAGGATCAACACCCTGACTTCCATTAGTCATGGCATTATAAAGATCATACTCTGGGTAATGCTTATCATGATCGTTCTGCAAAAATTCGGCTTTGGCGAAGATAACGATACCCTGAAT
>JAGYMZ010000076.1 GCA_018400295.1 Bacteroidales bacterium
CCGGAAACAGTGAAACGTTATATCCTTTGTTATACCAGCTGCTCCAATCCATTGAAACAGGTGTTTGTTATGATAAGCTGAATATTTAAGCCCCTTGAAAACCTTTTCATCCTGTGGCATATCCTTTGGGTTTTCCATCCCCTCCGTAAAGCTGTACGCCTGTTCTGAAATGGGTAATACCTCAACACCTTTGGTTTTCTGTTGGTCAAAGTTTAAAAAGTAGCCCTGCCTTTCAATATAAACCAATTCACACCAAACCATTTTACTAATATCGCTAAAACGAAGTCCAGTTAATGCTGAAAACAAGGCTGCACGTTTCAGCCAATTATCATTGCAAGGGGTTTTAACCAGTTTATTGAGTTCGTCAAGGGTTAAATATTCCCTTCGGGTTTCGGCGGCTTTTATGGGTTTTACCTTGCTGTTGAGGTCGGTTTGTAAAATGCCGTCTTTGTATGCTTGTTTTAACGCTGCCTTTATCTTATTAAAGTATGAAACGGCTGAATTTACGGAAAGGGTTGTTTTGTTGCTCCGGTTGCTTTTTGTGGTTAATAGGTATTCTTTGAAATCCTCTAAAAATCCTTCGTTAAGGTCAGCAAATTTTAACTTTCCATTAGTAAAGCTTTCAAGGTAATTGTATGCAGAAATCCAATTATCGTGGTTACTTACTTTACGTTTGTCGGTTAACTTTTTGAAATACTCAATAAAAGATTGTTCGCTCAGTTCTTTTATACGTAACTGCTCTTTTTCGTATTCGTTGTAAATTTCTGGCTTATCTAAGAAATTTTGCCGTTTCTGCCTTATGCTTTCTGCTATTTTTAATGTTTCGGTATTGTGCTGTTTGTCAATGGGGGTTAAGCCCTTGAAACTTTTATAAAACTCCTTCAATTCTTTAAGTTCCTTATATTGTGTCTTGCAATCTTTATTTTGATTCCCCCTCTTTTTAATTTTCTCATTTAGATCGTCAATTCCCTTTTTAAGTTCCTTTTTATCTGAAAACAGATACATATTAATAAACTCCCTTCTGGTTGGTTCGCCTGTTTTGGGGTGTGGTACTGGAGGGTAGAAATCTAAGTACAGGCTTTTACGTCCTTTACTGATTTTCTTTTGCCTTAAGGTTACTCTTGTTGCCATTGTCTTTTATGCTAAGATTTTTCAACTTAAATACTTGTCAATTATGGGTTTCGGTACATAAGCGTACCATCCTTTTTTTATTTTGGGTATGCTTTTCCGTTTGATGAGGTTATGTAGGGTTGTTTCCGATATACTGTACTTTTCCAGTACTTCGTTAATGGTGTAACAGCCGGAAATATCAGATTTTCTCTGTTCGGGTTGAGGTGTTACGGATTCGGACTGCTCAAATAGTTTATCAATTTCGGAACGTTTAACCCTTGTCATCCTTTGCCCCAAATTCACGGCTTTAATTGTACCGTTTTCAATGTAATAGTATGCTGAACGTATTGAACAGTTGAGTAAACGGGAAACCTCTTTAACGGTCAGAAATTCTTTAGCCTTAATGTCTTCAAGTGATTGATTCTTTATTCTTTTGGTTTCGTTATTAGATTTATCAACTTTTTCAGCCCGTATTTTAGCCTTGTAAGCTGCACTATTACACTTTTTAGAGCAATACCGTGTTGTAGTAGTTCGGGCTGTAAACTCTTTACCGCAATGTTCGCAAATTCTTTGTACCTCAATATTACTACTCATTTTATGTCTTTTAATGCACTTAAGTATATTTAAGTGCAATTACGTGCAAAATTAAAAGGCGTTTAAGCCAAATTTTGTACCCCAACTATTGCAAGGTACAACAAAGGTACAAATTTGTACCTAATAAACAAATAATATCACAAAATATTTATTAACTTAGTATTGTTGGAAAGGTAGTAATTTAAATGCTTAGTAATGGTTTTTATACGTTTTCTAATTGATTGTTTTGTGGTGGTTACTTTCCGATACAGAAATTCCCAAAGATATTGCCCAGGATCTCGTCGTTGGTGACTTCTCCGGTGATCGTGCCGAGATGGTGGAGGGCGTCGCGGAGGTCTATGGCGAGGAGGTCGGAGGGGAGGCCCGTGACCATGCCTTCTCTTATCCTGTGAAGGGCCTGCAGGGTGAGGGTCAATGCTTCGTGGTGGCGCATGTTGGAAACGATGATATCGTCGCCGATCTTATCGGCATGCACGGCACGGAGCAGGCTGTCGGAGATCATGTTGATGTTCTCTTTCCGCTTGGCGGAAACGAAAAGGCATTCCATCTCCACGAAATCCCGGAAATGCCGGGGGATCTCCACCAGCTTGTCGATCTTGTTGCCAATGAGGAGGATCTTTTTTTGCCAGATTTCCTCCGGACTCATTTTTTCTTCCAGATCTTCCCGGAATTCCCGGATCCTTCCGGTGATGTCTTCCCAGGATTCATCGCTTACATCGAATAAGAACAGGATGATCCGGGCAGTGCGTATCTTATCGTAGGTCCGCTCAACGCCTATGCTTTCCACCTGGTCGCCGGAGTCCCGCAACCCGGCGGTATCGATGAAGCGGAAGGCTATGCCCTCCAGGATAATGGTGTCCTCAATGGCATCCCGGGTGGTGCCGGGTATTTCTGAAACAATGGCCTTTTCCTCGTTAAGGATGGCGTTAAGCAGGGTGGACTTACCCACGTTGGGCTTGCCGGTGATGGCCACGGGTATGCCTTTCTTCAGCACGTTCCCGTGCCGGAAAGATTGGATGAGCCGCGTGATCTCTTCTTCCAGCGTATGCAGTATATCCTGAAGCTTTTCCCGGTCGGCAAACTCCACATCCTCTTCGCTGAAGTCCAGCTCCAACTCCAATAAAGAGGCCAGGTGTACCAGCTGCTGTCTGAGCTCCCGGATGCGCTGCGAATAACCACCGCGCATCTGGCTCAGGGCCAGGTCGTGCGCGGCCCTGGAATTGGAGGTGATCAGATCGGCCACGGCTTCGGCCTGGGAAAGATCGAACTTGCCGTTCATAAAAGCCCGCATGGTGAACTCGCCGGGACCGGCCAGGCGGGCCCCTTCCTCCAGCAAGGCCTCAATGATGCGCTGCTGTATGTATTCGGAACCATGGCAGGATATTTCCACACTGTCTTCTCCGGTATAACTGGCAGGTTCCCTGAATAGGCTGACCAGTACCTCGTCGATGACCTCATCTCCCTTTTCCAGTGTCCCTAAATGGATGGTATGGGTCTTCTGCTTTGCCAGGTCTTTCTTTCCTCTGGCGGGATGAAAAAGGGACGAAATGATGGACAGGGTTTTCATCCCGGATACGCGGATCACAGCTATGGCGCTGCTCCCGGAAGGAGTGGCCAGGGCGCAAATGGTATCTTCATTGTGGACACAGGATACAGACATAAGCCGGAATTTTAAGTAAAGGTAATAAATGTACGGACCGGATGCTATGGGCGTGGAACGAAATTTCAGACCCCTGTTGCCCGCATCATCACGGGTCATGGCCCTTCGCAACGATGGATCCCGCTTGCACAGGGGATAAGGGGGATGTAAAGATCCGGAAAACCTCAGCGGGGATGTTGCACAAAATTATTTCAGTTCCGCGATCCTTTCTGCCAGACGGCCGGAAGGAGCACGTGCTATTTCTGCCGGGGTGCCGGTCTGGACAATGTTTCCTTTGTCAATAATGGAGATCCGGCCGGCCAGTTCGGCCACAACATGGTAGTCGTGGGTGACGTGAAGTATGGTCTGTCCCAGGCGGTGGATGTGCCGTAGCAGTGCGACCATTTCTTCCTTCAGCAGGAGGTCGAGGGAGGAGAGGGGTTCATCCAGGAGCAGCACCGGCGGTTCCATGACCAGGGTGCGGGCCAGGGCCACCCGCTGGTGCTCACCTCCGCTCAGGGAGCCGGGGTGACGGTCCAGCAGGTGGGTTATGGACATTTTCCCGGCAATGTCCTGTACCCGGGATTGTATTTCCCACGGGGCATCGCCCCGGCGTTTCAGCGGAAAGGCTATGTTCCGGTAAACACTCATGTGAGGGAAGATGGCCAGGTTTTGGAAGACCATGCCCACGTTGCGCTTATGAATGTCCTTATGGGTAATATCTATTCCGTTTACGCGTATCCGTCCGCCATGAACCCTCCGTATGCCGGCTACGGCTTCCAGGATAAGAGACTTGCCGGACCCGCTCTCGCCCAGCAGGAAGTAGTACTCACCCGGTCCGGTCCGGATGGAAGCGGACCGGACGGTGAAGTCTCCGGCGTGTATGGTAAGGTTGTCAACGTGCAACATGACTTTTCCGGGTTATTAGACGGATGAGTATGAAAACCGCCAGTGCGATGCAAATGAACAACAGCGCTACCGGACGTGCCGCATCCAGTCCGTAGGATGCAAAGCGGTCGTAGATCATTACCGGTGTGACCATAGGATAATAGGCTATGATGACGATGGCCCCGAATTCGCTCATGCCCCGGGCAAACATCATGATCATCCCGGAGATGATGCCGTTCCGGGCCAGGGGCAGGGAAATGGTAAAAAATGCATTGGCTTGCGATGCACCGAGGTTCATGGCTGCATACTCAAGCCTGCTGTCCACGGCTTCAAAGCTGTCGCGGGCAGCGTTGAAAAGAAAGGGGAGGCTGACGAAAGCCATGGCTAAGATGATGCCTCCGGTTGTACCGACCAGACTGAGGCCCAATCCTTCCGCA
>JAGYMZ010000077.1 GCA_018400295.1 Bacteroidales bacterium
CCCGATTATTATCGGGAAGTCCAACCTGGGGAGCTAATCAAAAGCCACATACGCCCACTGTGGCTTTTTTTCGCTTAGATATGTATTTCATCTATATCCTATACTCCGAATCCTACGACCGGTATTACGTGGGCCATACCAACGATGTGTACCGCAGGTTGAAAGAACATAACACAAATCCTAGAATGACCTATACCCATAAGTTCCGCCCCTGGATAATAAAAGGTAGCTTCACGGTAAACGATAGAAGAGGCGATGCGATAAAGATCGAACGGTACATCAAAAGATCAAAAAGCAGAAAAATAATTGAGCAACTGATCGGCGACCCGGAGTTTTTTAAAGAAGTAGCTCAGTTAGTTAGAGTCCCGACACGTCGGGATTAATCAGAGGGTCGCTGGGGAGCCTGTCCCGATTATTATCGGGAAGTCCAACCTGGGGAGCTAATCAAAAGCCACATACGCCAACTGTGGCTTTTTTCGTTTAGATATGTACTTCATTTACATCCTATACTCCGAATCCTACGACCGGTATTACGTGGGCCATACCAACGATGTGAACCGCAGAAAAGTTACAAAGCCTCTTTGCCTTCCAATTGAAAGCTCTCATATTCCTCCCTGCTGAAAGGCGATTCGGGATCAACTACCAGCACTTCATCATAATTCAGCTCGTATAATTTGTAAACCATCAGGTCTATTTTTTTGCTACTACCAAGTGTTTAAGATGTTCTCCCGTCATGATCATCTCATCCATCTGGTTACCATAATTATGTTGCGAAAATACCCTCACTTCATCTTCAAAAACCCGACTTCCTTTTCGGTGAGGAAGCGCCATTTTCCCCGGGGCAGGTCTTTTTTGGTCAGGCCGGCGAACATGACGCGATCGAGCCTGACCACATCATACCCCAAATGCTCAAACAAGCGCCGAACGATCCGGTTGCGGCCGGAATGCAATTCCAGTCCAATCTCCCTGCGGTTCTCAGCACCCTCCACGTACGCGATCTTATCCACCCTGAGCAGTCCGTCCTCCAGTTCCATCCCTTCAGCAATGCGCATCATATCCTTTTTGGTCAGGGCCTTATCCAGAAAAACATGATAAAGTTTCTTTATTTCGTGTTTCGGATGGGTCAGCCGCTTAGCCATTTTACCGTCATTGGTCAAAAGCAATAACCCGGTAGTGTTACGGTCCAGGCGTCCAACCGGATACACACGTTCAGTGCATGCTTTTCTGATGAGCTGCATGACGGTCTTGCGGTCAAAAGGGTCATCGGTAGTGGTAATATACCCACGGGGCTTATTGAGTAATATATACCGCAATTTTTCCTGCTTAAGCGTCTGATCGCCATAGCAAACCTTGTCGGCAGGTGATATTTTAGTCCCAAGTTCCCTGACAACCACTCCATTAACGGTGACGGCCCCGGCTTCTATAAGTTTGTCCGCCTCCCGGCGGGAGCAAATACCAGAATTGGCAATGAATTTGTTCAAACGGACAAGTTCATCACTGAGGCCACGGGAATAACTGGTTATGCTGTATTTGGAACGTTTGGCAGGCCTGTTTTCCGCTTTCTTTTTCCGGTTACCGGCTTTTTTTAAAGGCTTTTCCTTTTTCACCATAAAAACCGAATAATCCCCATGCTTTTTACGTTTCGGCTTTTCGGACCCTGCCGGTGGTTTTCTTTTTTCTTTTTTCTTCATGGTATATTCCGATACAAAATTACAAACAAAAATCACTGAAAATCAAAGAATGGGATAAAAGGCATCTTCAATATGTGATATTTCAAAGCCCTCAGGCCCGTCCAGCACAGAAACAATATCGAAACGGGCTTCCCTGTCCAGGTTTTTTCTCAGGATATAGGCATTGGCCGCCCATATCAGCAATCGCTGCTTTCTCTTGTCCACAGCAAATTCCGGACGTCCGAAATAGTTGGTAGAGCGCGTCTTCACCTCCACGATCACGATGAATTCACCATCTTCCGCGATGATATCCACCTCATTCTTTCCGTATCGCCAGTTTGTTTCCAGGATTTTGTATCCTTTCCCGCGCAGGTAAGACAAGGCGAGCCCCTCGCCTTCTGTCCCCAAATCGTTATGCTCTGCCATGATCAGGTATTAAATTCCAGGGAAGCACCGTCACCAACTTTCAATGTGGCATTCCTCCCCAATATTAATACCCGGTTATCGGAAATGTGCCCGGCCGGGAAAGAAAAAATTACCGGATAATTGTATTCCGTCACTGCATCCCGCACGATCTCCCCGGCTGTACGGCCGAAAGCCACCGGATTGTCGTTCATGTCCGTCATCCCTCCCACCACCATGCCGCGGATACGGTCCAGCCTGCCCGAGCGTTTCAGGTTCATCATCATCCGGTCCACATGGTACAGGTATTCATCCAGTTCTTCCAGGAAAAGGATCTTGCCGTCCGTGTCCAGGTCGGAAGGGGAACCCATCAAACTGTACAGCATGGAAAGGTTACCCCCAACCACCTGCCCCTGGGCTTCCCCCGGGCGGTTGAAGGGATGGCGCGGGATTTCGAAGGAAACTGCCTTTCCTGACAGGGCATCCCGGATAGAAAGCAAAGAGGGGTGCCGGGGGTCATCCGGGAAAGCCACCGGCATATTGCAATGCAGGGTCTCCACCCCAAAATGCCTGTGAATATGGCTATGCAATACGGTCACATCGCTGAACCCCATGATCCATTTGGGCTTCTCCCGGAAGCGGCTGAAATCGATCCGGTCGATGATGCGCACAGTTCCATAACCGCCCCGGGCGCACAGGATGGCCTTCACCTCCGGGTCATCAAGCATGGACTGCAAACCCTTCGCCCGTGCTTCATCTGTTCCGGCAAACTGGTGGTGCACGTGGGAAAGGTTCCCGGCCTCCCTGATGTTGTATCCCCAGGACTTCAGGATGCGGGAAGCCTTACGGATATGGGAAACACCAATGCTCCTGGCCGTTGCAACAATCCCTATGGTATCCCCGGGCTTCAAATAGTCGGGTGTGGTCATGAATGGGCGTTTTTCTTCTCAAAGATAGTATTTCTCGCCCAAAGAGAGGGCCCCAAAGCCTATTTGAAAAGAAAACACGCCTGGTCACGTTGAATGATGTGGGTCGACGCAGGCCACACGTCTCACGACCAACGGATGCTTATCAGTTTACTTTTATCTTGTTTTATCTTTTATCTTTTATCTTGTTTTATCTTTTATCTTTTATCTTGTTTTATCTTTTATCTTTTATCTTGTTTTATCTTTGCCTGAAATAAAGCCCCCAGGAACATGCAAGATAAATACAAGCGCTACACAGTAACTTCAGCCCTCCCCTATGCCAACGGGCCCATCCATATCGGGCACCTGGCCGGGGTTTACGTACCGGCCGACATCTATGCCCGGTACCTCCGCTCCCGGAACAGGGACGTCCTTTTCATCGGCGGGTCGGACGAGCACGGGGTACCCATCACCATCAAGGCCCGGCAGCAGGGGGTTACCCCCCAGGAGATCGTCGACAAGTACCATGAACTGATCAAAACCTCTTTCGAGAAATTCGGGATCTCCTTCGATGTGTATTCCCGGACCTCCGCCCCTATCCACCACAAAATGGCGTCGGAGTTTTTCAAGGCCCTTTACGACAAGGGCGTGTTTGTGGAAAAGACCACCCGGCAGTATTTTGACGAAGAGGCCGGGCAGTTCCTGGCCGACCGCTACATCACCGGTACCTGCCCCCATTGCAATTACGAAAAGGCTTACGGCGACCAGTGCGAGAACTGCGGTACTTCTCTGAGCCCCACGGAGCTTATCAACCCCAAATCCGCACTCAGCGGCAATGTCCCCGTCCTGAAGGAAACCCGGCACTGGTATCTGCCCCTGGACCAATATGAGGAATGGCTTTCGGAATGGATCCTGAAAGGACATAAGGAGGATTGGAAACCCAACGTTTACGGGCAATGCAAATCCTGGATCGACCAGGGACTGCAGCCCCGCGCCGTGACCCGCGATCTGAACTGGGGCGTCAAGGTCCCCCTGGAAGGAACCGAAGGCAAGGTGCTGTATGTATGGTTCGACGCCCCCATCGGGTACATTTCCGCCGCCAGGGAATGGAGCGAAAAAACCGGGATGGACTGGGAACCATACTGGAAAGACAAGGAATCCAGGCTGGTCCATTTCATCGGCAAGGACAACATCGTGTTCCATTGCATCATCTTCCCTTCCATGCTGAAGCAGGAAGGGTCTTATATCCTGCCCGACAACGTGCCGGCCAACGAATTCCTGAACCTGGAGAACGACAAGATATCCACTTCCCGCAACTGGGCCGTGTGGCTGCACGAATACCTGGAAGCGTTCCCTGGCAAACAGGACGTGCTGCGCTATGTGCTTTGCGCCAATGCCCCGGAGACCAAGGACAACGATTTCACCTGGAAAGATTTCCAGGCCAGGAACAACAAT
>JAGYMZ010000078.1 GCA_018400295.1 Bacteroidales bacterium
ACAGTTCGGTCCCTATCTGCTGTGGGCGTTGGAAGCTTGAGGGCACCTGACTCTAGTACGAGAGGACCGGGTTGGACATACCTCTGGTGTACCTGTTGTGGCGCCAGCTGCATCGCAGGGTAGCTATGTATGGATGAGATAAGTGCTGAAAGCATCTAAGCACGAAACTCAGCCCAAGATGAGGCTTCCTTTAAGGGTCGTTCAAGACCAGGACGTTGATAGGCCACAGGTGTAAAGGCAGTAATGTCAAAGCCGAGTGGTACTAATTACCCGTTGGCTTTCTTCTTGCAGATCTTAAACGATTGCCTCGACATACGCTTAACTGTATTTTCTTTTCATATATGTCTTATAAAATTGAATTCACCTACCCAAATATCCCGGTGAATGAAAGGTCTTAGGGTGACTATAGCGGTGGGGTCCACCTCTTCCCATTCCGAACAGAGAAGTTAAGCCCACCAGCGCAGATGGTACTGCATTGTGGGAGAGTATGTCGTCGCCAACTTTAATAAAGCCCCGCTTTTTTGAGCGGGGCTTTTTTTATGCGGCAACCCGGCATATCTTCCACAGAACCTAGAGAACAATACAATCGAAAGGGAAAACCCGCTGAAATCAATTTCTTTTATACCTTTACCGGGAAATTTGCTTCGCTTTTCTAAAAAAACAGCATAATCACTTTTTTATGTTACCCCGCACCATACATAAGATCTATACCGTGCTGTTTTTCCTGGCTGTCATTCCAATGCCCGGTCTTTCCCAGGAATGCGACACCATCCTGACAACCAAGGATACAGCCAATATTCTGTATTTTTACAACAGCATTGACAGCCTCGCAAGAGGCAAATTGCACCCGGTGCGTGTTGATATGGACCGGCTCCAGTATTATAACCCCATGCATGAGCAACACCGCTTCTATGCCGGGTTGGGGAATACCGGACTACCGTATCAAAACCTGATCTTCCACCCCGGTGGCCAAGATTATTTCGACTTCGGGCTGGACAATATGCAGGCATACCGCTACCGGAAACGCAGCACCAAATACTATCATCTCCTCGACCCCTTTACGGAAATATTCTATATCATAGGCGCCAAAAAAGAACAACTCCTGCGCGTGAAATTCGACCGGAAAATAGCCCCGAATGCCGGCATTGGTGTCAATGTACGGTTTCTGCACGCACCCGGCTTCTACGAACGGCAAAAAGCAGACGATAAAAGCATGACCGCCAAAGCACAATTCTATACACACGACCGGAGGTACGGCATACTTGGCAATTATGCCCATAACAAGATATTTGTCCAGGAAAACGGAGGCATCCAAAACGACAGCCTTTTTGAAAACAACCTGGAAACAGACCGGAAACTGTTCCTGGTCAACCTTGAATCGGCCGAAAACCAGATCAAGGAAAACAGCTTTTTTATCAATCAATACGTCAACCTCTCCCCTCCCGCGGGAAAAGACAACAAACGCTCCGCACTTGGACGCATTACACATTCTTACCATCAGATCCGGCAAACACGCAAATACATCGATGATGATCCCGGATCGGGATTTTACAGGAACATCTACCGGGATTCGACGCAAACCCTTGATTCGGTGGACTTTTTCCGGATTGAAAACCAATTGTTATGGTCCAACCTGGGATACAACGACTCCATGGTCCAAAAGTCTTTTTACGTTTATGCAGGCGTGAAAAACACATATACCAAACTGGGCGGTTCCACGCCCGGCGGGATCTTCAGGCAATGGACGCCCAGGGCAGGGTTTATCGCACGCTTTTTGAAGAATTATGACCTTGCAGCCAATGTTTCATACACCATGGGCAATTATGGTGAAGGGGATTACACGGGCAAAGCCCGGGCATCCTATACATACAGCCCCGACACCCTCCATCCGCTCGTTGTATCGGCCATGGCCTCCCTATCAAGCCAAACACCGGATTTTTTCTACCAGCATTTTTCTTCCAACCATTTCAAGTGGGAAAACGATTTTGGAAAAACACAATGGCTAATGCTGGGCGCCGGCGCAACATGGCGGAATGTGCATCTCGGCACCCGCTGGTATTCACTTTCCAATTACGTTTACCTCAATGAAGAAGCCTTGCCCCGTCAGTACGCGGGAAACCTCAATGTGCTGCGCTTCAACCTTTCCCCAAGAATATGGCTCTGGAAATTCTGCTTCGACGCTGATCTCATTTATCAGAAAAGTTCACGGAGCGATGTCCTGAGGCTTCCGGAATTCATGGCGAACCTGTCGGTTTTCTTTAACTCGAAAATATTTGACGAGGCAGCTACCATACAACCAGGGTTCGATGTTTATTACAATGCGGCCTATTATGCCGATGCCTACATGCCGGCCCTGCGCTCCTTCTATATTCAGAATGAAAAGGAAACCGGAAACTTCTTTTACCTCGACCTGTATCTGATGCTGCGTGTAAAACGTGCCGTGATCTTTTTAAAATATCAGAACCTGAGCGAACTGTTTGGAAACTATACCTATTATTCCGTACCCCATTACCCCCTGCAGGACGGAGCGCTAAAGCTCGGGATCAGTTGGAAATTTTATGATTGAGCCGGACCGGACCGGATGCAGCCGGTTGAGAAATGGCTCCGGGATATGTTCAGGGAAAACAGAACATATCAACAGATTTTCTCAAACCAGCCCGCGCCTGGATTTGATCTCGCTATATGCCGCATTCAGCTTTTGAAATTTTTCCGTGGCGGACTTTTTGATGTCCTCACCCAGGTGGGCGACCTTGTCGGGGTGATACTTCACAGCCATGCGGTGATAGGCCTTCTTAACCTCTTCATCACTGGCATCGGGAGTGACCTCCAGGACTTTGTACGCCCAATGGATCTCCTTGATGAACATGGCCTTAATGGATGCATAATCGGCGGTACGTATGCCCAGATTGATGCTGATGCGCTCGATCATTTCCACTTCCAGCGCATGGAACTGCTGATCTGCACCGGAAATCCCAAACAACAAATGCATCAGTTGCAGTCGTGAAGGATATTCCATAAACTGGCGGATCTGCATACACACATCTTCAACCCGGATATCCTGCTTCAGGATCTCCCTTAATAGCTGCAGCTTGTTTTTGGCTTCTTCCGGACCGAATTGGCGGATCAAAAAGGCCTTGACATAATCCAGCTCCGTCTTGCGCACCTTCCCGTCGGCTTTCATCACGGCAGCCGTCAATACCAGGAGGCTTACGCTAAAATCCCCGGACCGCGTACCCTGGTAGGCATATTGACCGGATTGCATGCCGTCGTATATGGACCCGAAAACAAATCCCAAAATGCCACCGATGGGCCCTCCAAAAGCCCATCCAAGCCCCCCGCCTACCCACTTGCCGTACCGGGCACGCCTGGACCGCTTCGGAGGAGGCGTCGCAGGTTCCGGACCGGAACTGCGGGTGGACTGCTTTCCGGCCTGGCCAGCGGACGACTTCCGGGCCCAGTTCAGGGCCAGGTAAACGATCACACCGATCAGGACTATGTAAAGTATTATGGACATGGAATGATCATCTGTAATTTATATGTTTTCGCTTTCCGGCAGGCCATACTCCTCCTCCATCTTGATACCCAGGGTTTCCAGGTGATCCAGGACGGGATTGTATATCTCCGGGAGCACCGGAATATGCACGCCGGTAGTTTTGATCCTGCCCTCCAGGATCATCTCAACACCACAGGCCGCAGGCAGGGCAACCGTGCGGGCAATGGACGTATCGGTCTCCGGTGTGCCGAAATCCAGCATCCGCGATTTGATCACTTCCCGCCTGCCATCCGGATATCCGGCCAGGAATGTATGCTGCATCACCACCATATCCCGTTCCTTTTCACCGATCATCATGGCATCGATCATAAGGCCGGATACCACATCGAAAGGACTGTCCTCTTCTCGGTTTATAGGCGTAGCCTCAAACAGGCCCAGCCATTCCATGGCGGCAATGGGATCAGCATCTTCCGCAACGCCAAGCCTGGCAGCGATGTCCTTCTTTATACTTTCAGAATTTTCAAGACCTGCCAGCCGGGCCATGAAGCCGGCATAGGTCATGCCACGCATGTCCATTTTATCGTACGATAGCAGTCCCAGTGCTTTCATGGCATCCAGCACCCCGCACCATTTTCCGTAACGAAAGGTCCCGCGCATCATGGTATGGACTTCGGGTATGCCATAGAGATCGATATAGGGCAGGGAATCCCGGTTGGGATACACCTCCAG
>JAGYMZ010000079.1 GCA_018400295.1 Bacteroidales bacterium
ATCCCGGATGGATGGACGGATACAGGTGTATTGTATATTATATCTCAAATTTTGGATAAACGGATTAACGGATTAACGGATTAACAGATTTATTTTGGATTTGGGATGGATCGGTTCCGGATGGACGGATACAGGGATGTTGTATATTATATTTCAAATTCTGGATTAACAGATTAACAGATTAACGGATTAACGGATTTATTTTGGATTTGGGGATGAATCGATCCCGGATGGATGGATACAGGTATGTTGTATATTAAATATTTCAAATTTTGGATTAACGGATTAACGGATTAACAGATTAACAGATATTTTTTCCTTTGTTATAGAAATGGTAGTGGCGCTGAAATATCCCCCATGAACCCATTCGTGTTCATTCGTGTACATTCGTGGTTAAAATATTTATCTGTTAATTGCAAATCTTGGACAAACAGATGAACGGATGAACGGATATCTCAAATTTTGGATGGACGGATGAAACGATCCCGGATGGATGAACGGATGCAGGTATGTTGTATATTATATTTCAAATTTTAGATAAACGGATTAACGGATTAACAGATTAACAGATTTATTTTGGATTTGGGATAAACGGATTCCGGATGGATGGATGAACGGATGCAGGTATGTTGTATATTATATCTCAAATTTTGGATTAACAGATTAACGGATTAACGGATTAACAGATATTTTTCCCTCGTTGTAGAAATGGTAGTGGCGCTGAAATACCCCCCTTGAACCCATTCGTGTTCATTCGTGTACATTCGTGGTTAAAACATTTATCTGTTAATTGCCAATTTGATATTAAAATTATATCTCAAATTTTGGATAAACGGATTAACGGATTAACGGATTAACAGATATTTTTCCTTTGTTATAGAAATGGTAGTGGCGCTGGAATATCCCCCTTGAACCCATTCGTGTTCATTCGTGTACATTCGTGGTTAAAATATTTATCTGTTAATTGCCAATTTGATATTAAAATTATATCTCAAATTTTGGATAAACGGATTAACGGATTAACAGATTAACAGATATTTTTTCCTTCGTTATAGAAATGGTCGTGGCGCTGGAATATCCCCCATGAACCCATTCGTGTTCATTCGTGTACATTCGTGGTTAAAATATTTATCTTTTAATTGACGATTTGATATTAAAATTATATCTCAAATTTTAGATAAACGGATTAACAGATTAACAGATTAACGGATATTTTTCCCTCGTTGTAGAAATGGTAGTGGCGCTGGAATATCCCCCTTAAACCCATTCGTGTTCATTCGTGTACATTCGTGGTTAAAACATTAATCTGCTAATTGCAAATCGGATATTAAAATTATATTTCAAATTTGACGATGTAAAAAAAAGAAAAGCCGCATGTCCGCGGCTTTTCTGTGATGAAAACGATGTTTTTAAAGACTGATTACGCTAAAAATTTAAGATTGATGTACGCTAAAAATTAAGAACGCTAAAATTGGGTCAAAAAAGCCTTTAATCACGTTTTCATTTCATGTATGTCGACATAACCTGCCTTCCTGTTCAGGTTATGAGGATATTATTTTAAGAAAAAAAAGAACATGCGGCTAACGCTGAAGGGTTGCAGATGAATTTAAAAGCCCCTGCTGAGTAATGACCGAAGTATTTGAGGAGCCTTCCTGCCTGACACTATTTTCCCCGACCAAACCGAAAGACAACATATTGTTGATGCCGTTGCTGTTTACATCAACTTTGTTGCCGCTGCCCAAATATGCAAAGCCGTAACCGGAAAATCCCCCGCTGAAATATTCCGGGGTATTAAACATATCGTAATATGGCCTTGCATCAATCAAATGATTTCTGGCCTTTAATTCCAGCTTGAGGATGTTAAATGCATAACTGCTCAGCTTCCTGGGATCATCCGCTGCCAGGGAATCGCAATTTAACCGGACCATGTCCTCATAATACCATGTAACATTGACGCCGTTCAGAAAAACCATGGTATCAATGTTCTTTTGACTCCCGGCTTCTTTCCAAACCACATCGGATGCGTAATTCTGCTGGTTGTATGTTTCGGTGGAACTGAATTTTATACCCGGTTGGATCTGTTTCATATGGCTTTCGGGTAAAATACGGTTCATCTGATTCGGTAATCCCGCATCCGTATCCTGCGTTTTATTGGAGATCATCAGAAATACCCCGGGGGAAGACAAAAACCGATTGTCCGGAAAATCATCTTCATCGATTTCATGCTCCCCCATAAAATCATAAAGGAAGGCCGGCATACCGGAATTTTCATCCTGTCCTGCCACACACAATGGCAGGATCAGGAAGACATATAATATATGTATGAAAATTCTGGTCATGCTGTTCGCTTATTGAATTTGGGCTTGATGATGTTATGGTGCAAAGTAACGGCGGAAATCAGGCGGTGTCAATGGGTATTTTCACGGCAAAGGGGCGATGTGACAGGAAAATGGAAGGAAAGAGAGGTATGGAAAATACGTAGGCCGTGGCGCGTCAAACTAATAATGGTATACCGTATTCAGCCCGTCCGCCCTGTCCCCTCCTTCTTTTGCGGTATATTCGATCTGGTAATTCTCCAGCTGGGCATTGATCGCTTCCAGCAGGTCCTCATGCTCGAATGGCTTGCACAGGTAATCATCGGCACCGAGGCCGAGGCCGTAGCGGATCTCCTTTTCCTTGACCTTGCCTGAGAGAAAAATGAATGGAACGCTCTGCGTGACCCGGCTGGCACGGACCATCCGAAGTATGTCGTAACCGCTGATCCGGTTCAGGACGATGTCGGCCAGGATCAGGTCGGGCTTTTCCTCGAAAGCCATCCGTATCCCTCCTTCCCCGGTGTGGGCGGTGATGACGTCAAATCCTTCAATGATCAATAAATTGGTAAGCGTCCTTATCAATCCGTGGTCGTCTTCAATGATAAGGATCTTCTTGCGGTTATTCAACATAGAACTGGTCATTCCTGATTTGGGTTTTGTGTCCGGTTTGGGAACCATTCACGTGATAAGCGCAAATATACGTATATTTTCATGCAGGTATCAATGGGTAATTTCCCTGATTTGTGAACATTGCAAGGAACAAAAAGCGTGTGGGACCGGATGGTTATGCCCCTATATCTCGATCAGACTGTTCTTGATGGCGTAAATGATCACTTCCACAATGTTCTTCGAGCCGGTCTTGGCCATGAGGTTGGCACGGTGCTTTTCCACGGTGCGGTCGGAAATGAACAGTTCATCCGCGATCTGCTTTATGGGATAACCCCTGCAGGCAAGGAGAAGGACCTCCTTTTCCCGTTTGGAAAGCTCAACCGGTTCTTCGCCGTTCTGATGGCTGGCCTGGTCGTACGACCGGTATACCTGCTTTAGCTGGTTGACCAGTTCGGCGGATACGTCGTTCTGGTTTTCGGAAAGATACGTTGAAATTCTCCGCAGTTCCTGGCGGATCTCTTCCTCACTCAATTCGGAGCGATCATCAGCCGACCGGCCCTGGTTCTTCTCCACCATGACCCCGATCACATTGGGCCTGCCTTTTATGGATACCCCCTTTTGCAGGAAAATGCTGAATTCCTCTGTCTGCCCACCCTGCTTTAATGTATTGGCGGTAAAGGAAACCGAGTCGTCTATGCCCTTGAATATCCGGGCCAGCTCCCCGGTTACTTTGTCCCGCTCAGATCCATCCACGATCCCGGTGAACATCTTTCCCAAAACCTGGTCCTTCTCATACCCCAGCTTTTTGGTGAAACTCGGACTCACATCGATGAATCCATCCTGGTTCAGAATAAAAATAGCATTGGGGGAAATGTTCACCAGGGCCTGAAAATTTTTCCTGCT
>JAGYMZ010000008.1 GCA_018400295.1 Bacteroidales bacterium
TCGCTGAAATATTGAAATGAGCAATTATTTTCATTATCTTGATGCAGCTTAACCATTAGCCCTAACTTACTTATAGGTTGATCTTTATTACCCTATATTTCGACTGGTTGTTTTTTATGGGTACCTTTTGTATTTATAGATCAAAATCATCCAAAGGGTTCTTGATGTTGCTTAGGCTCTTCATGCTTACCCAGGTGTATTTTTCAGTGGTCCGGCTGCTTTTGTGGCCCAGTAGCTCTTGTATGTATCTCAAATCTACTCCGGCCTCGAGTAAATGGGTCGCGTAACTGTGACGTAAGCAATGTAAGGTAAATATATGATTTTTTTGAATACGCCCCATGTTCCTGTGGAAAATTTTTGCCAAACTGGTAGCACTGTATGGGGTTCCTGCTTTAGCCCCTTCAAATAGGTATGATTCTGGCCGGTAGATTTTGTAGTAGTTGATGATCATGCCGATCTGCTTGTTGCTTAAAGGTAAAACCCGGTCCTTTTTGCCTTTGCTGTTCCGGATGCTCATGGTCTTTCTTTTCCTGTCAATATCCTGTAGCTTCAAATTGAGCAGTTCGCTTCGCCGTAACCCGCAGGAATAGATCAGGGCCAGGGCGGTTTTGTGCTTCAGGTTTTTGGTGGTCGAAAGCATTTTGTATACAATTTCCTTGTCAATAACCTTTGGAAGAGGTTTTGCTTGCTTTGGCCTGATCAGGTTCCCTGTGTCCATCCTATGATCGGTATCCCAACGGAAGAACATCTTGATGGCGCTGATCATGATGTTCTGGTAGGAAACGGAATAATTTCCCTTGATGATGTATTCGTTATTGAAATGTTCTACATCCTTTTCCTGGATATCCCCTGCTTTTTTATCCGCATTGAATAAAAGGAAAACCTTGATGGCATCTGTATAGGATGTAATGGTGTTTTTACTGTACCTGCGCATTTCCAGCCATTTGATGAATCGGGTCAGCTTGCTGCGCCTTTCTGGTGAAAGTTCACCTCTCAACCGCCTGTCTTTGGAGGGTTTTGGCTTTTTGGGCGTTTCCCTCAGACGCCTGTCTACCATGATCTGTACCTTATCCGATAGCAGGACCTTGACCCGCTGAAGGCTTGCCTCGTTTTTGGGCAGATGCCAGCATTTTTCATCGGCGTTCCAGCGGATCCATGGAATGTTATTCCTCAGTTGTTCCTTGATCTTGTAATCGTATGGGAAAAACAATCCCCATTGAAGAATGCCGTCGATGCGGAGGGCTTTTATGATCATGCGCTTCATAATAATGCCTTTTATCTTTTATTCCCCGAAACACTGTTTTGTTCCCATTATTCTGGCAATGGAATGGTAGATATTTGTATGAAAAGACCAACCGGCAATGCATGGAAGTGATCGATCAGGGATGGGTAGGAGACGCGTCACCGCTCATGGACGGGCCTTTTAGCTGGAAAAACCTTTCCCGCGCTTCGCGCGCTGAAGAAAAAAACCTTCACGCCTTGCAATGTCACTTTTTCCTGTCACGCGTCACTTTCTTTTCCTGGTGCTTCAACGCTACCAAAATGATCCGGTAGGTGATGAATATCAGTACGGGCAGGGATAATAACCATAAGATCTGACTGGTATACATAATGCATGGTTTTTAATATGAATGATGTTCATCGCTGATCTCGCCGGAGCTTATCCGTTTTTTGTTGATGGCCCTCCAGGCATACCAGATGTATGCCATGACAAACGGAACGAGCAGGGAAACATAGCCCATGGTCGCCAGGGTGTAATGACTGGAAGAGGCGTTGCGGATGGTCAGCGAGCTTTGCAGGTCGTATACCGACGGGTAAAAGGCGGTGTTGTTGAGACCGGCGGTGAGGAAAAGGCCCAGTACGGTCAGTACGGTCCCACTGCCGCTCATCCAGATGCCCTTGCGGCCGTGTTTTTCGTAATTCATGGCCGGGAATGCTATGCCGGCCAATACAAGTAGAATGCCTGGCAGGAAGATGCCCATGAGCCAGGGCATCTCAAGGAAATTGTTGAGGTATTTGTACGGCTCCATAAAAATGTTGCCGGTTTCGGGGTTCACGGCAAAACCTTCCCTGACCAATATGTTTATCAGGAAAAACAGGAAAAATGCCAGAAAGGGGACAGCATTGCCAATGAGCTTCCGGCGGGCGCGCTCCAGAATGTTGTCTTCGTCAACGTTGTTCATGAAATACAAAATGCCCAGTACCCGGGCTAAAAAGAATACGGCAAAGCCCAGCGAAAGGTTGACGTAGGTGGCATAGCGTGAAAAATCAAAGGCCAGCTCCAGGCCACGGTAAGGGTTCATCCATTCGGAAAAATTGTTTTCGGTGATCTGGAAATTGGAACCGGTGAAAAATGTGGCCACGGCCGTGCCGAGCAAAATGGTGCCGAGCAGCCCGTTGGTGAACAAAAACGTCTCGTAAGTCCGGCTGCCTAAAAAATTCCCCGGCTTGCTCCGGAATTCATAGGAGATGGCCTGGATGATGAAGGCAAATAAAATGAGTATCCATACCCAGTAAGCCCCGCCGAAACTGGTGGCATAGAACAGGGGGAAGGAGGCAAAAAAAGCGCCCCCGAAAGTCACCAGCGTGGTGAAGGTAAATTCCCACTTGCGCCCCAGGGAATTGACCAGGATGGAACGTTCCGTTTTGTTCTTGCCCAATGTATAGATCAGGGTCTGGCCCCCCTGCACGAACATGAGAAAAACCAGGAGAGACCCGAGCAGGGACACGATAACATACCAGTATTGCTGCAGTGCATAATGCGATAAGGTTTCAAACATGATTATTTTCCTCCGTCTTTTGGTCCTTTTTTAATTTGTGCAAGCATGATCCTGACCTCGGCTATGGCCAGTATGGTGAAGGTCAGGGCGAACAGCCAAAATGTGATCTGTACGGACGATGCTTCGATCTTCGTCACCGCCGCAAGGGTAGGCATAAGATCCTGGATCACCCAGGGCTGCCTTCCCATTTCCGCCAGCAGCCACCCGGCCATGCCGGCGATGTAAACCAACGGGATGGTCCATATGGCTACCCGCAGGAACCAGCGCTTTGTCTCAATGGTATCTTTCAGGACCCAAAAGGCGGTGAGGATGAAAACGATCAGGAACAGGCCGCCCAGGATGACCATCAGGTGAAAGGAGTAAAAAGCCACCGGTACGCTGGGGATCAGATCGGCCGGGTCGTCGTAATACCCGTAGCCGAAATTTTTAAAATAGGTGTTTACCCAGTGGGGGTCGTCGAACCGGGCCCTCAGCATGCCGGAACGAACTTCATCGCCGTTGCGGAGGGCTTCCTTGTATTCCGCCAGGGTGTTGATGGCAACCTTTCCCCGCTTGATGCGCTCGTAATAGGAAATGATGCCCTGGTCCCGGTTGCCCCGGACCAGGTCACGGATGCCTGGCACAAAGGCGTTGGGATCTAGGAAGGCCATGTAGGAAAGCAGGTTGGGGATCTCTACCTTGAAGGCGAATTCTTTTTCATTCAGTTGGGTCGTGTCCGGATCGGGGTTTTGAATGAGCCCGATGACAACAAGGGGGGCATTGTTACGACCCTCATACAGTCCCTCCATGGCAGCGAACTTCATGGGTTGGACCTTGGCGATCTCCCGCGCGGATTCGTCGCCTGTGACGATCAGGAAGAGCGACATGATCAGGCCGAAAATGGAAGCGACCAGCATGCTTCGCTTGGCAAACAATACTTCCCGTTTTTTCAGGATGAACCAGGCGCTGATGCCGATGACAAATATGGCGCCCAGTACATATCCTGAGGAAACGGTGTGCAGGAATTTATTGATCGCCGTGTTCGAGAACAATACCTCCCAGAAATTGCCCATCTCGTTCCGGGCCGTGTCGGGATTGAACCGCATGCCTGTCGGATTCTGCATCCAGGCATTGGCTACCAGGATCCATAAGGCCGAGAGACTGGCGCCGACGGCTACCAGCCAGGTGGATACCAGATGAAAACGCTTGCTGACCTTTTCCCAGCCGAAAAACATCACGGCTACAAAGGTGGACTCCAGAAAAAAGGCCATGATGCCTTCAATGGCCAGCGGGGCACCGAAAATATCCCCGACGAACCAGGAATAGTTCGACCAGTTGGTGCCGAATTCAAACTCGAGTATGAGCCCGGTGGCTACCCCGATGGCAAAGTTGACGGCAAACAGGATCATCCAGAACTTGGTGATCCGCTTCCACTCCGGGTTGCCGGTCCTTACGTAAATGGTCTCCATGATGGCCATGATGAACGACAGCCCAAGGGTAAGGGGTACAAAGACCCAATGGAACATGGCTGTCAATCCAAATTGTAACCGCGACCAATTGACTAATGCAAGGTCAATGTTTTCCATAATCGTTGCTGGGTTTGGTTAATTCTTCAATGACATGATCGCTTCGCTCCTGATCGGTGTCGAAATTGGTGTTCAAAAAATTGGGAAAGAAAAACAGGCGGAATATGACAAACATGATGAATAGCTTGATCAGGATGATCATCCATAGGGTCCGGCCTATGGTCATGCTGCGAAAACCCTCATAATAAAAGTAAAATACCCGCTGAAAGATGTTCTTCTTCACTGTTAAATGGTTAAAACTGCAGGATAAAATTATCAAATATCATGTATCCAGAAACCTGAATATATAAATTTATATCCAATATAAATTATACCACGGCAACGGGATCCGCGGTCCGGAGAGCATGTGCGAACAAAGCTTTACCAGCTTCCGCCGGCTCCGCCACCGCCAAAGCTGCCGCCCCCGAAACCACCGAAGCTGCCGCCTCCGCCAAAACCGCCGCCCGTGGAACCCCACCCGCCGGAAGAACGTCCGCCCATGCTGCTTCCAAGCCAAAAGGCCGTCCAGAGCGGAACGTGATGGCCAAGGGTCTGGGACCTCCTGCGGGCGGAAAGCCGGATCAGCAAGTATATGGCAATGATTATAATGAAGGGTAGCAGATAGGCCAGGGGGGAAGGGCCTGTTTGATTGGCATATTCGTCCGCGGAAAATTCGCCGGCGGCCAGCGACATCAATACACCGCTTGCTTTTTTTAGTCCCGCATAATAGTCCCCCTTCTTGAATTCCGGGATCATTTCATGATCAATGATGCGGTTGGCTATGGCATCGGGAATGGCCCCTTCCAGTCCGTACCCGGTGGCTATCCAGACTTCCCCTTTTTGGTTGCCCTGCCTGGGCTTCAGGACGATCACAATGCCGTTGTCGAACCCGGCCTGTCCAACACCCCACTGCTCACCGATCCTGTCGGCAAATTCTGCTTTGTATATGCCGTTGAAGGAATTCACAATGACGATGGCGATCTGGTTGGATGTGGTATCGCTGAAACGGACCAGCGTATTTTCAAGGGATCGTATTTCAGGGCCGGTCAGGGTGTTGGTAAAATCATTGACCAGCCGTGGAGGGGAAGGCCGCTCTGGAATATCCTGCGCTGGCAGATATCCTGAAAAAAACAGGGCAAATGAAATGAGCAAGGGAAGGGTTTTTTTCAATGGTTTCATAAGCAAAGATTTATTGGGATCCAAAGGAGATGTCATCCGGCAGTTCGTTTACATCGTCGGTTTGATACGGGAAATGTTTCTTCAGGAACCGACTGGTGATGGTGATGCCCTCTACGAGCCCTTCGGTAAAACGGCCCTCCCTGAAATGGTTCAGCATCTTGTTTTTCAGGTCCTCCCAAAAATCATCCGGGACCACCTCGTTGATGCCTTTGTCGCCGATGACCGCAAACTTCCGGTTTTTAACCGCCAGATAAAAAAGGACGCCGTTGCGCAATGCTGTCTGGTTGATCTTTAATTTGTCGAAAATATAGGCCGCCCGGTCCAGCACTTCCCCTTCGCACACATTTTCAATATGTACCCGGATCTCACCGGAGGTGTCCAGCTCTGCATTCAATATTGCTTGCTTGATCGCTTCCTTTTGTGCTTTGGTAAAAAAGCTTCTGGCTGTTTTTTCCATAATGTGGTTGGTTTTCAGACAACTTATGTAAGCCGGTTTGTATAATTAAACGGTTAAAACTGAACATCCGGTACTTCTTCGGCACCCGTATCGGCTTCAAAGTAGGGCTTTGGCTCAAAACCATAGATCCCGGCGAAGATGTTTTGGGGGAATTTCTTCATGTAGGTATTGTAAAAGCGGGTTACTTCGTTGAACTTCCTTCGCTCGTTGGCTATCCGGTTTTCAGTGCCTTCAAGCTGTGCCTGCAGGTCCAGGAAATTCTGGTTGGCCTTCAGCTCCGGGTACCGTTCTACAACAACCATGAGCCTCGATAAGGCACCGGATAGCCCCTCCTGCGCATTCTGGAACTGCTGCAGGTTGTTTTCATTCAGGTTTTCCGGGTCTATGTTCACGGATGTGGCTTTGGAGCGTGCCTCGATGACATCGGTCAGGGTCTGCTGTTCAAAATCCGCATAGCCCTTTACCGTGTTGACCAGATTGGGGATCAGGTCGGCCCTGCGCTGGTATACGTTTTCCACCTGGGACCATTTTTCAGACACACGCTCTTCATAGGTTATCATACGGTTGTATTTCCCGATCCCTATCAAAAAAAGGATGCCGCCCACAATGATGATGAAGCCGAGCAGGCCGGCCAGTGCAATGATCGTTTTTTTCATGGTTGCTGTTTTAACACAGATACGAAGATAATATTTTTATACGCCGTTAATCAATAATATGTATGCTCCGCTGGATGAACGCGCTCAGGTCCTTGCCCCGGAGCAAATTCTGGGACAGCAGGGCCAGGTCATAGATCTGCTTTACCAGCTTGTTTTGCTTTTCTTCGTGTTCTTCGTTCAGGATTTTGGTCAACAGCGGGTTGTTCCCGTTGACAATCAGGTTCATCTGGTCGGGCAGGTTGTCCATTCCCATCATGCCGCCGCCACCCAGCGCTGACATGTCTTTCATCCGTCGCATGAATTCCGGGCGGGTGATCATCATGGGAAGCTCCGATTCACTCAGGTTCTCAAACTTAACGGTGAATCTATCCTTGTCTATGTTCTTTTCAACGATCTCTTTGAGTTTGTCCTTCTCTTTGTCATCCAGTTTGGACGGCGCTTCCTCTTCCTTGTTGATGAGGTTGTCCGCGGTGTCGGAATCCACCCGCTTGAAGGAGGTTTTGTCCATCTTTTGCTCCAGTGTGTTGATGTAATGATTATCCAGTACCCCGTCCAAAAGCAATACATCATAGCCTTTTTCCTCCGCGCTTTCGATGAAGGTGTGCTGGTCCTGCTCGTCGGTGGTGTACAGGTATACCAGCTGCTTATCCTTGTCGGTCTGGTTTTTCTTTATATGTTTTTTGTATTCATCCAGAGTGAAATACGTGCCCTTGGTATTTTTTACAAGGGCAAATTTAATGGCCCGGTCGTAGAATTTTTCCTCGCTGATCATGCCGTATTCTATAAATACCCTGATGTCATCCCATTTCGACTCAAAATTTTTGCGGTCTTTCCTGAATAGCTCTTCCAGTTTGTCGGCTACCTTGCGCATGATGTAATTGGATATTTTTTTTACACTGGCATCGCTTTGCAAATATGATCTGGAAACATTCAGCGGGATGTCCGGTGAATCAATCACGCCGTGCAGCAAGGTCAGGAAATCGGGTACGATCCCCTCCACGGAGTCGGTTACAAATACCTGGTTGCTGTACAACTGGATCTTGTCTCTTTGCACCTCAATGTTTTTCTTTACCTTGGGGAAGTATAGGATGCCCGTCAGGTTGAACGGATAGTCCACATTCAGATGGATCTGGAACAGGGGCTCGTCAAAACTCATCGGGTAAAGCTCCCGGTAGAATTTTTTATAATCTTCTCCGGTGCATTCTGTGGGCGGTTTTTTCCACAGGGGATCGGTATTGTTGATGATCCTGGGTTTCTCAACTTCTTTGGTTTTCTCCTTGCCATCCTTGTCTTTTTCCCCTTCCACTTTTTCCTGTACTTTTTCCGTTCCGAATTGTATGGGCACCGGAAGGAAACGGGAATATTTCTTCAGCAGTTCCAGGATGCGGTATTCTTCCAGGAATTCAGCGGATTCTTTATCAATGTGGACGATCACTTCTGTGCCGCGGTCTTTCTTGTCGATCTCCGTCATGGTGTACTCCGGGCTTCCGTCGCATTCCCATTTCACCGCTTTGGTCTGGCCGCCCTTTTTATACGTCTTGGTAAGTATCTCAACCTTGTTGGCCACCATAAACGTAGAATAAAAACCCAGTCCGAAATGCCCGATAATGGCGTTTCGTTCGGCTTCGGATTTGGTCTTGAATTTTTTCACGAATTCCTCGGCGCTGGAAAAAGCGACTTCATTGATGTATTTGTTGATTTCCTCGGCATTCATTCCTATCCCGCGGTCCCTGACCGTTATGGTGCCTTTTTTCTTGTCCGCTTCTACCTGGATGGTCAAATCACCCATCTCTTCGTTGTATTTTCCGATGGATGCCAGGGTCTTTAATTTCTGGGTGGCATCTACGGCATTGGAAATAAGCTCCCTCAGGAAAATTTCATGGTCCGAGTATAAAAACTTCTTGATGATCGGGAAAATGTTCTCGGTTTGAACGTTTATCTTGCCACTTTGCATATGTATAAGTTTTATGTTTAACTCAGACTTAGCAAAGGGTATGCCAGGAGGCCCGGTGTGACAAAATGGCAATTGCAGATGTCCGGTTTCTTATTGCAGACATACGATGTTTTTTGCGAAAGATTCTTTTCTCGTATATTTTTTATATATTCGGTAAAAAATTCCGTTTCCAGGAAAACCATAACCATAATATTCATTCTTAATACGTTCATCATGATCCTTGAAATTATTTTAGCACTGGCCGGCCTGTTTGGCATATTCTGGTCGATACGGTCGAAGCAGATCATCCCGACCATCATCACCCTGGGCATGGTTGTGGGCATTATTTTTGTCCTATACCCACCGGAGTGGAATGCCGATGCGGGCTTTTATGTTTACTTGTTCTTCACATTGGTCGCGATGTTGTATGGGTTGATCATCCGGGGGCCCGGCCTATACCAGCGCCTGGTGATCGTTTTGATGGCCCTTCCTGTGTTCCTGCACTGGCTCTTTGTCATGAACCACTGGCCCGGCAATACGACCCTGCTTATGATCCTCCCGGTCATCGTTTTTATCGCCGGCTTGTTCCATGCCCGGAAGTTCCGGAACGAAATGGGTTTCCTTGTGATCCTGTTTGCCGATGCGGTCACGGTGCTGCTGGAGCAATGGGTGTTTTAAATGATTGCCAAACCTGAAAAAGACCGGATACTGGATGAGGTGGCCGGCTGGCTGAAAGCGAAAAAAGTGGTCAGGATCACCCTGAGCCGACCTGTTCATAAGAAATCCGGCCTGAAAAATGTGTATGTCCGCCCGGTGAGGATCCGGGGCCTGGACCTGTATTCTTTTACATACAGGCATCCGGAACGGGATGAGGTCAAAAACCATGATCCGGCTGTATCCCGTGAAAAGATCGGCGGACTCCTGGAACATGTTTTCAGGAATATGCATGTGTATACGCTTGAGCAGGACCTGGAGGTACGCATCGATAAAAACGGAACATATGCCCTGAAAACATCGGCCCCTTCTTTTACTTCTTTGCCGGAGGTTTCGCACGACCGGAAAAAGAAGCGGTGGATCACCACCGCAGACAACCGCTATTTGCGTGAACTGGGCGTGACGGACCCGGCCGGCCGGGTGATCCCTTCCAAAGCGGATAAGTTCCGGCAGATCCAGAAATTCGTGGAGATCATCGATGGACTGATGGAAAAGGTACGTCTGAAGCAACCGGTTCACGTGACCGATATGGGGTCCGGAAAAGGTTACCTGACCTTTGCATTGTATGATCACCTGGTGCATAACCGGAATATGGATGTCCGGATGCGCGGGGTGGAACAACGGCCCGGACTGGTGGCTGAGGGAGACCGGATCGCAGCCGCAACCGGATTCGGGCACCTGGAATTTATGCAGGGAAGCATTCTGGATCATGAACCGGGACCGCTGGATGTTCTGATCGCCCTGCATGCCTGCGATACGGCCACCGACGATGCGATTTTCATGGGCATGCAGAGCCAGGCAAGCCTGATCCTGACGGCCCCGTGCTGTCACAAGCAGGTGCGCAGGGATATGGAAAAGAATACCGCCGGATCCCCCGTCCTGGATTATGGCATATTGATGGAAAGGCAGGCGGAGATCCTGACCGATGCCATACGGGCCCTGATCATGAATTATTACGGGTACGAAACGCAGATATTTGAGTTCGTCTCTACGGAGCATACACCAAAAAATGTGATGATTTCCGGCATATATAAAGGCAAGCCTGCCAACCGTGAAAGCATCCTGGAGGAGATCGGGCGACTGAAAGCGCATTACGGCATTCAACAGCATTATCTGGAAACTTTGATCCCGGGATCCTGACCGGTGCCCTGATATGAACCTGGCGGGTGGCTTGTCCCTGAATGCCACAAGCGTGCGCTGCTGAATACCGGTGCATATTTTAACCTGTTCGGTGAACGAATATATTTCGTAATTTAGCATTTTCGGGATCCGCCCAAAGCCGGGTAAGCGTCTGAGGTATTGCGGACCATGCAACAAAGGGAACCTAACAAAAATACATAGCGCTATGAAAAATACTGATTGGGGTAAATTGCCTTTTGGCTATTTTAAAACGGATTACAACGTCCGTGTTTATCACCGCGATGGAAAATGGGGGGAGATCGAAGTCCATTCTTCCGAATATGTATCCATTCATATTGCCGCCACCTGCCTGCATTATGGCCAGGAGGCCTTTGAGGGCATGAAGGTGTTTCAGGGCAAGGATGGCAGCATCCGCGTTTTCCGCTGGGAAGAAAATGCCGCGCGCATGCGTAGTTCTGCCGACGGCATTATGATGGCCCCGGTGCCGGATGAACTGTTCTGGGATGCCATGGTCAGGGTCGTGAAACTGAATAGGAAGTATGTCCCGCCTTATGGGACCGGTGCCGCCCTTTATGTGCGCCCCCTGTTGATCGGCACAGGACCGCAGGTGGGTGTGAAGCCGGCTACGGAATATATGTTCATGATCTTTGTTGGTCCGGTGGGGCCGTATTTCAAGGAAGGCTTCAATCCGGTTAAAATTCAGCTGGTCAGGGATTACGACCGTGCGGCTCCCCAGGGTACCGGGCAAATTAAGGTGGGCGGTAATTATGCTGCCAGCCTGAGGCCTGCTTCCAGGGCTAAAGAGGAAGGCTTTGCATCGGTCCTTTTCCTGGATTCCAAAGAGAATAAATACATCGATGAGGCCGGCCCCGCGAACTTTTTCGGCATCAAAGGAGATACCTACGTAACGCCGGATTCCAGCACCATCTTGCCTTCCATTACCAATAAAAGCATCCGGCAGCTGGCGGCCGATATGGGCATGACCGTGGAAATGAGGCATGTTCCCGTGGAAGAGCTTGAAGAATTCGATGAAGTGGGGGCCTGCGGCACGGCGGCCATTATTTCCCCCATATGCCAGATCCATGACCGTGAAACCGGGAAGGAATATAACTATTGCAAGGACGGCAAGGCCGGCCGGAAGTCTACGGCCCTTTACAACAAACTGCGAGCCATTCAGTATGGGGAAGAACCGGACCCCTACGGCTGGATTACAGTGATAGAATAAAAATAGCGGCTGTCTCAAAAAGAGGCAGCTTTTTTTTATAGTATTTCGTGTTTCCTCAACAAAGCGGCCATCCTTTTCTGGAGCTTCTCCGCTTCCTGCCGTGCCTTTTCGGCAAAATCCCCGGCGTCCGAAGCATAGAGAATGCTACGGGATGCATTGATGATCAATCCGCAGTCGCGGGTTATCCCATGTTCCACCACTTCTTCCAGACTTCCGCCCTGTGCACCCACACCCGGCACGAGAAGAAAATGTTCCGGGACGTATTTGCGTATGTACGACAACATATCGGCCCGGGTTGCCCCGGCAACGTACATCATGTTTTCCGTGCTGCCCCATTCCGGGGATCTCTGGAGTACCTTTTCAAATACCCTGTCGTTATCAATGCCAACACGCAGTGCCTGGAAATCCCCGGCGCCGGGATTGGAAGTCAGGGCCAGCAAGACAACCCATTTGCCTTCATACTCCAGGAACGGGGTAATGGAGTCCTTTCCCATGTAAGGGGACAGGGTTATGGCATCAAAGTCCATTTTCCCCAGGAAGGCAATGGCATATTGCTTTGAAGAATTGCCGATGTCACCCCTCTTGGCATCCGCGATCGTGAAAAGATTGTCCTGCCGTTTCAGGTAGGCAATGGTTTTTTCCAGGCTTTTCCAGCCCTCCGATCCGCGGCTTTCATAAAAGGCCGTATTGGGCTTGTATGCAACGGCCAGGTCATGGGTGGCATCGATGATGGCCTTGTTGAATGCAAAAACCGGGTCTTCTTCCGACATCAGGTGGCGGGGGATCTTTTCGATATCCGAATCCAGTCCGATGCACAAAAAAGACTGCCTGGCGCGTATGGTTTGAATGAGTTCGTTTCTGTTCATGCTTGTATGTGTTTTCCCTGTTTAACGGCAAACCATCACCGGTGCCATTTCAGGAAAAAGTTGTGTGCAACCCTCCGCTTACCTGGCGTTGTCGAACACCATCACCGCTTTTGGTTCAAAGATCTGGAAGGTGAAGGTTTCGGTGAAATACAACTTGACAAATTCTTCGTCGTGCGATTCGTATCCGATGGACAGGTCCTGACCCAGCGTCATGACCAGGTCTTCCGTGGTATCCTTGACCATAAGGGCCCCGTCAATGTTGGTGTTTTCAATGATCTGCCCTTCGATGATCTCCCTTACCTGACGTTGCAGGGGATAGCCCGGCGAGTTGCTGATGAGCTTGTGCCATTTCTTGGGATTGATCACCAGGGTATAGGGGCCCGTAATGGTTTCCCTTTCGAAGCGCGTTACCGCTTCCGAGATCGCTTTAAGGAATTCGTGGGAGTTATCCGGCAGGGACAGGTGCTCGAATTCAGAAGCCGGGAGCAGTCCTTCGATGCCTGCGGATTTAAGCCCATGGTAGATGGCCCTTTCTTCAAATTCGGATATTTTGCAGGCTGCTTCGGCCACCGGGTCCAAATCCACATCTTCGGCTCCCCTTTCCAGGTTGTCAAGTTCCCAAATGTTCAGTTTGAAGGGAATGCGGGGTTCGATCAGAGGCAATACCTGGCGGATGCCGTATTTGACTTCCCCTTCCTGGTTTTCAGGAATATCCAGCTTGCCTGTGGATACAGACGATGCTTCAAATCCGTGGGGCCCGTCGATGGTGACGAATTTTCTTGCGGTGAGCAAAGATTTGAAAGCCCTTTTGGCTTCTTCGTTAATTTCTTCCCATCCTTTTTCTGTGATCGGTGCTAAACTCTTTTTAAATATATCCATTGTTTCCTCCGCTTACTTTGAATTTTTAATACCAAGATCTGATCCGTTTTTTCCATGATCTTCCTGTTCACCTTCTTCCAGTCCGGTTATGTCTCCTTCGGTGAAAAGGTATGTGCGCAACTCCTCATCCCATCCGGGCATGTTCCTGCGCAGCCATTCCAGGGTCATGCAGGCGTGTTCGATCTCTTCGTCACGGTTATGGGCCATGATCTTCCTCAGTTGCTCATCATCCGAAAGGTCCACCCGCTGGTGGTACCAATCCACGGCCTCAATTTCTTCCTTCAGGCTGTTGAGCGCCCGGGTAAAATTCCTTGTTTCTTTGCTCAATTCGTTTGCTGGTTCGTGATAATCTGACATAGGTTGAATTTTTAATTGCATGTACATAAAAATACAATATGGACAGGCGGTTTAAAACAGCCTGATATATGATTGTTGATGTGTCACGGGCAACAGGGTTTTTACACTGCCGGTGGCAGGACCCGCCCGCAACCCTTTATCTGTTATATAATATACAATTAAATGCATGATTTGTTTACGTATCGGCCAGTTCTTCTTTTAGGCGTTCTGCATTTTCAGCCAGTTGCAACTGGTCTATCAATTCATCGATGTTCCCGTCGATAATGCTTTGCAGGTTGTAGATCGTTAGGTTGATCCGGTGGTCGGTCACCCTCCCCTGAGGCCAGTTATAGGTGCGGATCTTGGCTGACCGGTCGCCGGTCGACACCATGGTTTTGCGTTTGGATGAAATATCGTCGAGATACTTTTTATATTCCATTTCGTAAATCCTGGATCTCAATACCCGCATGGCTTTTTCATAATTCTTGATCTGTGATTTCTGATCCTGGCAGGTCACAACGATGTTGGTCGGAACGTGGGTGAGGCGTATGGCCGAATAAGTGGTGTTGACCGATTGCCCACCGGGGCCGGAGGAGCAATAGGTGTCTTTGCGGATGTCTTCCTGTTTGACTTCCACATCGAATTCTTCTGCCTCCGGAAGGACGACAACAGAGGCGGCAGAGGTATGCACCCGTCCCTGGGTTTCCGTTTTGGGTACACGCTGGACCCGGTGTACACCGGATTCAAATTTCAGCCGCCCGTATACCTTTTCCCCGGTGACGTTGAATACTATTTCTTTGAAACCTCCCGCCGTACCTTCGGTTTCACTGACCGGCTCGATCTTCCATTTTTTGTTTTCGCAGTAGCGGGAATACATCCGGTAAAGGTCACCGGCAAATATGCTGGCTTCATCACCCCCTGCACCGGCCCGTATCTCCACAATGGCGTTTTTCTTATCCTGCGGGTCGGCCGGAATGAGCATGTACCGGATCTCTTCTTCCAGTTGTTCTTTCTCGGAACTGAGCTTCTCCATTTCATCCCTGGCCATTTCCCTGAAATCGCTTTCCTTTTCTGTTTTCAATATTTCATGGGTGGATTCCAGGTTTCCCAGGATGTCTCTATATGTATGGTAGGCCTCGACGATGGGCTGCAATTCCTTATGATCCTTATTTAGCTTAATATACCGTTTCATATCCGACATGGCCGACGGATCGTTCATTTCCTCTTCAATCTTTTTATACCGCTGATATATGCCTTCTAATTTATCGAGCATTACGCATCCCTTTCTTTTGGAGGTGCAAAGGTAGGAAATTTATCAGGAATAGAGGAATTCGCCGTGATTTGTGCGGATGGTAAGCCGGCTGTTCCGGGCTTCTTCTGTGTGTCCGATGACCTTTGCCTCCACCTCGTACGAAGCGGCTGTTTCAATGATCCTTTCGGCACATGCTTCCCGGGCATAGATCTCCATACGGTGCCCCATGTTGAATACCCGGTACATCTCTTCCCAGGATGTTCCGGATTGTTCCCGGATGAGACGGAACAGCGGGGGTACTTCAAACATGTTGTCCTTGATGATGTGCAGCTTGTCCGCAAAGTTCAGCACCTTTGTCTGGGCCCCGCCGCTGCAATGTATCATGCCGTGTATGTTTTTGCGGTCATATTCCAGGATGTCGCGGACCACCGGTGCATAGGTGCGGGTGGGGGAGAGCAGCAGCTTGCCAATGTCCGTGCCCGGGATGCCGGAGGGGTCGGTCAGTTTCTTTTTGCCGGAATAGGCCAGGTTTTTTGGTATTTGGTTGTCGAAGCTTTCGGGGTACTTTTTCCGGTAGGATCTGTGAAGGACATCGTGGCGGGCCGAAGTCAGCCCGTTGCTTCCCATGCCCCCGTTGTAGCGCTCCTCGTAAATAGCCTGTCCGGAGGATGACAGTCCGATGATCACATCCCCGGGCATGATCTTGTTCTCCAGGATCTTTGACCGTTTGGTGCGGGCCGTGACCGTGGAATCCACCACAACCGTCCGAACCAGATCGCCCACATCGGCGGTTTCCCCCCCGGTGAGATAAAGGCCTATGCCATAGCGTTCCATCTGACGGGTGAATGCGGCTGTGCCTTCTATGATGGCTGCGATCACTTCGCCGGGGATCAAATGCTTGTTCCTTCCGATGGTGGAGGATATCAGGATGTTGCCGGTGATGCCCACACACAGCAAGTCGTCCGTGTTCATAACGATGGCATCCTGCGCAATGCCCTCCCATACCGAAAGATCCCCGGTTTCCTTCCAGTACATATAGGCAAGGGACGATTTTGTCCCGGCACCGTCGGCATGCATAACGTTGCAATAATCTTCATCCCCGCCGAGCATGTCCGGCATGACCTTGCAGAAGGCATTGGGGTAAAGCCCTTTATCCAGATGATGGACGGCTGCGTGTACATCTTCCTTGGTGGCGGAGACCCCGCGGGCATTGTATCGTGAATCCTGATCTGTCATGGTGCATCGTGTTTTGTTTAGGGGTCAGGGCATCCTGGTTACAGGATCATTCTTATCATGGAAACATCAAGTTGCATCATATCCGGGGCAAAAATTGCCTTATCCCTTCAGGATAAAGGATCATTCCTTATATTCAAACGTCAGTTGCATCATATCCGGATCTATCCGGTAGGAACCGACTTTTTCAAGCAGCCACTTTCCGAAGACAATGGGATGGCGAAGCCGCTGGCTGACCACCATTTCCATATCTTCAAGGGTTTTGCTGCCAATCCGGAGTGTTTCCACCACAAAAACAGCGTTGTTCCGTATGGTGTTCCGTCCGAGGATCTCTTTGGGGTCGCCCCTGAAATCCTCTTTATCTATGATGCCCTTGTTCAGCATGTCCAGCGCTTTTTGTTCGGAAACCTGGGCTTTCATGTTGGCGTCGTAAACAAATTCCTGGTTAAAGCCATTGATAATGCAAGGCATGATGTACTCCCCGGTTTTGGGTTCCTTTTTGAACTGAACCACATTATCTTCCGGGTTGATCTCTATTTCTACCTTTGCTATGTCCGACCTTTTTGTGGATTTGGGGATATAATCCTTGCTGAGTACGCGGAATTCCGTGCGCCGGTTCAGCTGGTGTGCTGCTTCTCTGACCTCCTCGTTTGGCAGTTCGTCAATGTATTCCTCGGTCAGAACGGTCCCTTTTTCAAAGGTGTATCCTTCCCGGGTCATGTCCTTTTTCAGTTCCCTGGGTTGTCTTTCACCATACCCCTTCGCCACCAGTCTGTCCGGGTCGATGCCCCGGATGACCAGGTAATCCACCACAGACTGGGCACGCTTCTGGGATAAAATATCGTTCCGTTCATCGGTGTCCCGGGCATCCGTGTGAGAGGCCAGCTCAACGATGATCCTGGGGTTTTCGTCCAGTGTGGTTATGAGGCCCTGGAGGGAGTCTTCGTATTGTGGTTTCAGGTTCCACTTGGCAAGGTCATAGAGGATCTCAGGCAATACGATGGGTTCTTCGGGTATGGGCCTCAGTACGAAGTCGCGGACAAAGTCCCTGCCCACCTCTTCGCCCACGGTCGTCAGCGTGGTTTTTTCATTAAAATAGTTTTCTTTGGAAACCACGATCTCATAGGTGGTGTTTGTGTTAACCTGGGATTTTCCAAAGAGATAAAACCCTTCTTCATTGGTACGGGTTGATACAGAGATCCCGTCCGATCCTATCAGGGTGACGGCGGCATCTTCCACGAACTGAAGCGTACGGTCGTCGGTTACCGTACCCCGGATCGTAAATTCGACCGGAGGAATGATAAAGGAGAAAATATCTTCCTGTCCCTTCATTCCCCTTCTGTCGGAAGAAAAGAAGCCCCGTTCCTCTTCGGGATGAAATACAATGGCAAAGTCGTTGGCTACTGAATTCATAGGATACTGCAGGTTTTTTGGCTGGCTCCAGTTGCCTTCTTCGTCGAGCTTACTATAGAACAGGTCCAGCCCACCCATGCCCGGATGTGCATCGGAAGCAAAATACAGTATCGTATCGTTGCGCAGGAAGGGGAACATTTCGTTGCCGGGCGTATTGACCATGTCTCCGATGTTGTGTGGTCTGCCGAACGCTTCATTGGTTGATTCCCGGAAAGCTACCCAGATGTCCTTTCCGCCAAAGCCGCCCTCACGGTCGGAGGCGAAATAAATGATGAGCTGGTTTGTACTGAGTGTCGGATGCCCGATCGCTTCGGTGGAATCGTTGCTCAACTTGACCAACTCCGGTTTGCTCCAGGAACGGCCCGAACGGGACGACTTATAGATCTGGCAGCCCATGCGTTTTTTTTCCACGTTTGGGCAACGCGTAAAATACAGGGTTTTAAAGGTACTGCTCATGGCTGGGGCGCCTTCGTTGGCTTTGGTATTGATCCCGTCTTCTTCGGTCGTGAGCAGGATTGGTTCGCTCCATTCGTTTTTGCGGTCAACCCTTGTATAGAAAAGGTCGCTGAAGTTTTGGCCGGTCCATTCATCGGTTGCCTTTCCCGTAGCCCCTTCACGTGTTGATGTAAAGATCAGGTCATTGAAGTTGTTGCTGGCATAGGTGGGTGCGAAATCCGCCACACGGGAATTGATCTTTTTGATGTATTCCACCTCGTGCTTGGTGGGATTGTCCACCCATTCCTTTACCCTTTTACTGGCCTGCACTCCATTCGGACCCCGCGGGTCGCCGGGCACTTTTTCCGAATACATCTTGTAGTATTCCCTGGCTTCTTCAAAATCCTCATTCATCATCTGGATATCTGCATAGTACAGGAGGATTTCCGGGTCTTTGCGCTCGTAATTGGCGCGTATGAGCCTTTTATAATAGGCCCTGGCCTTGCGGTAATCGCCGGTATAACGATAGCATTCAGCCAACTGGTAAGTAATGCGGTTTTTTTCTGCACGGTCGTTCTTTACCCTGGAATATGCTTTTTGATATCGCTCAATGGCCACCTGGTAACGGTTATCCTCAAAGGCTTCATCGGCGCTTTGGGTTATTGCCCGCTTTTTCTGTCCGTAGGAAACGGTCCCGATCAACATCAGGAATATCGCAAGTAAAAAGATGTGTTTTTGTTTCATGTTTTATGCAATTCTGTGAACCTGATCTCACGGGAATAAGAGATCTTCCCTTTTCTAAACGAATGAACCGGTATAAAATTATCGCATGGATCCATCTTCCGTGGAATTATCGTGTGGTTCCCTGTGTCCCGTATCCCCGGCTTCCTTTCCTTTACCGTCTTTTCCCTGCTGCGTGTTGCCGGGCTTGTCCCCGTCGCCCGGTTCGTTCTTTCCGTGCGGTTTTCTTTGTTGCTTGATCGCATCGTCGGTGTTCATGGAAACCGTGTCCTTTACGGTGTTGACTTCCCGGTTGATCTCATCCCTGATCTGGTTGGAGGCCTTTTTGACTTCGTTGAGCCCTTTCCCCAGTTTCCTGGCAATTTCAGGGATCTTGCCCGGGCCAAAGACAATAAACACTACAATGAGGATCAGCAGGATCTCACCTCCGGAAATATCCAGAAAGAGCAGGGGTGGTATCATAGGGTACATTAAAGCCATTACACAAAAATAATAAAAAAGTCCGGGGTAATTTCAGGACTTTTTTATCATGACCGGCAACCTGGTTATTTTCTTTTTTTGCCGCCCTTTGCGCCTTTGGCAGCTACTTTCTTCATTTTTTTACCCTGTCCCATGAGGTCAAAGGCGATCGGACTGGCATTGAACAGGGATGAGTATGTCCCGATCAGGATGCCGACCAGCAGGGCAAAGGTGAACCCACGGATGATCTCCCCGCCAAAAATAAAGATGATGATAAGCACTACCAGGGTTGTGCCCGAGGTATTGATGGTACGGGCCAGCGTACTGTTCAGTGCATTGTTGATGTTTGTCCTCAGGTCTTTTTTCGGATAAAGTCCGGTAAATTCCCGGATCCTGTCGAAGATGATCACGGTATCGTTGACCGAATATCCGATGATCGTCAGGATGGCAGCTATAAAGGCCTGGTCTATTTCCAGACTGAATGGCAGGATGTTATAAAAGAGCGAGAACAGGCCGATGGTGATCAGTGAATCGTGGAAGAGGGCGATTACGCCGGCCAGTCCGAATTGCCATTTCCTGAACCGGATCGCGATATAGGTAAAGATCACGATCAGTGCCAGTGTGATGGCCATGATGGATTTGTTCCGGATGTCGTGCGCTATGGTCGGCCCTACCTTCTGGGAACTGAGGATGCCTATGAGCTTATCGCTGGCTTCCACATCTGCGGCAAATGTTTTGTATGTGATCTCCTGGTTGTCATAATATCCGATCAATCCGTTATATAGCTTGGTTTGTATGAGCGAGTCCACACGGGGTTCATTAATGTCGATCATGTATTTGGTGGTGATCTTCACCTGGGTGGATGGCCCGAATGTTTTAACTTCTGGTGCGATGCCTTCAAACTCTGCCGTGAGTGTTTCTCGCAGGTCGGTGGTAGAGACGGAATTGTCGAAGCGCACCACGTAGGTCCGGCCACCGGAGAAATCGATCCCATAGTTAAGCCCCCGCAGGAAAAGTGAAGCAACGCCGATGATAATGATTATGGAGGAAAAGATGTAAGCGCCTTTCCGCATTTTCAGAAAATCCACGTTCGCATTGGCCAGGAAATGACTGGTAAACTTATTGGCAAAGTTAATTTTTCGGTTCCGGTCAAGGATCCAGGTAAATACCAGTCTGGATATAAAGATGGCTGAGAAGAGTGAGGAAAGAATACCGATGATCAGTGTGGTTGCAAATCCCTGTACCGGTCCCGTACCAAAGGTATACAGCACGATACCGGTCAGCAGCGTGGTAACGTTGCCATCGATGATGGCAGAGTACGCATTTTTGTATCCATCGTTGATTGCCAGCCGTATCCCTTTACCGGCCCGTACTTCTTCCTTGATCCGTTCATAAATGATCACGTTGGCATCCACGGCCATACCGAGTGTCAGGACAATGCCGGCGATACCCGGCAGGGTCAGGACGGCACCCAGGGATGCAAGCACGCCAAAGAGGAAAAATATATTGGTCAGCAGCGCCAGGTCAGATACCCAACCGGCCCGGTTGTAATATATGATCATGTATAGGAGTACGAGGACGAAGGCCATCACGAAGGACCACAATCCTGCGTTGACCGCTTCTTTTCCGAGAGAGGGCCCTACAACGGCTTCCTCCACGATCCTGGCAGGTGCAGGGAGCTTGCCGGCTTTCAGGATGTTCGCAAGGTCCTTGGCTTCTTCCACTTCCATGTTCCCGCCGGAAATGGACGACATACCGCTGGGGATCTCACTGTTCACATTGGGATAGGAATATACATATCCGTCAAGTACAATGGCGATCTGCTTGCCGATGTTGTCTCCTGTGATCCTTCTCCAGGCACGGGTCCCTTCCGCATTCATGGTCATGGATACTTCAACACGTCCGTTCTGGTCATAGTCCTGGCGTGCATCCACGATCACATCGCCGCCCAGGGCTGCCGTATTATTTCGTCCGGTTGCCTTGAGTGCAACAAGCTCCAATATGTTGCTGCCTTCCTGGCGCGGCTTGACGGTCCAGGCCATTTCCAGGTCGCGGGGGAATATGGTCTGTACTTTCTTAAGCATTGTGTTGATCCTGGCTGTATCCTTGATGGCTGCATATCCGATGGTCGCAGCATCTACCGGGCGGTTTTCCTGGTCCACGTTGATCATCAGGTAAGCAAACAGGGGGTTTTCACTGGCGTACTCTTCAAAGGAACGCTCTTCCCCGGAAAGGCTTGTGTCGCCTTCAATCTGGTCGAGCAGGGATCCTTCTTCTGCCGTATCCTGCGATGCGGTCAAGTCTGCCAGCTCCTCCTCTTTGATATCGCCTGCTTCATCTTCCGGCAGGAGGTCGGCGGCCGTGCTTTGATCAGCCACTTCCTCAGGTTCTGCGGTTTGTTCGGCTTCCGCATATTTTTCCGTTGCTTCGATGGTACGCAGCCGCTTGTTGGCATCCGAAAGATACTGGACGATCTCCGGGAGCTGATAGGTTTCGTAGAATTCCAGCTGTGCTGTACCCTGAAGCAGCTTACGCACACGTGCAGGGTCTTTGATGCCGGGCAGCTCCACCAGGATGCGGCCCGATGTGGCGAGTTTCTGAATGTTGGGCTGAGCCACGCCAAAGCGGTCGATCCTTGTGCGGAGGATGTTAAACGAGCGGTCGATGGCTCCTTCGGCTTCATTCCGTATGACATCAAGGACTTCCTCGTTGGTGGAGTTGTATGTTATTTTGTCTTTCAGTTCAACGGTGTTAAAAACCGCTGCCATGCTTTCGTTGGGTGCTATTTCCTCCCAGGTTTCCCCGAAAAGGGTCACGAAATCCTTGGAGCTGCTGCGTTGTTCCTGATACGTCTGGCTGAGCACTTCTTTGAAGGTGGGGTTCTGGCTGTATCCTGACAATGCGTTGACGATATCCCCTACGTTGATCTCCAGGGTTACGTTCATGCCCCCCTTCAGGTCCAGTCCGAGGTTGATTTCCCTTTCTTTGGTTTCCTGGTAAGTATATTCTCTGATCAGGATGTTGTACACAACCTGATTTGACATAGAGTCAAGGTAATAGGTTTGCCTGGCCTTATGTATTGAATCCAGTAATATTCTCTCCCTGACCTCATCGCCACTGGCCAGTTTTTTGGCTGTCCTGTCGGCTGCTTCACTGTATGCATACTTTTTGGCATCCCTTTCCACCTTTACGGTAACGAATGTAAATGAAAGCTGGAAAAGGCAAACCAGGGCAAAAGCTATAGCAAAGAATTTTATAGCACCTTTGTTTTGCATTTGGAACGGTTTTTTTGGATTACATCAAATTTTTGAGGGTGCAAAAATAGAATAATATTTGGTAATTAACAATTTTACATCCGGTTTATTTTCTGCTGCAGGAAAAGCATTTGAGTAAATATGAATGCGTTATGGATTACCATCGAAATATGTCCCCGGAACAAGGTAATGTCCCACATAATCCTCTATGCCCTCTTCCAGTGATGTGAAGGGCTTTTTATACCCGGCTTTTCTCAGTTTGTTCATGGGTGCTTCCGTAAAGTACTGGTATTTGTCGCGGATATCCTCCGGGGTATCGATAAACCGGATGTCCTCATGTGTTTTCAGCGCTTTGAATGTAGCGCGGGCCAGGGCCAGGAAAGAGCGGGCTTTTCCGCTGCCCAGGTTGTATATGCCCGGGGAGGGCTGTTCTTTCATGAGGTATAGCAGGACTTCCGCGACGTCTTTTACATAAATGAAGTCCCGCAATTGTTTCCCGTCTTCATAATCCGGGTGATGGGAACGGAACAGCCGGACCCTTCCGGTATCCCTGATCTGCCTGAAGGCATGCAGGATCACAGATGCCATCCTCCCTTTATGGTATTCATTGGGGCCGTATACGTTAAAAAACTTCATGCCTGCCCAGAAGGGCGGTGTGGATTCCCTGCTTAGAACCCATTTGTCAAATTCGTTTTTGGAAACGCCATAGGGGTTCAGGGGCCGGAGCCGGGGTATGATGTTGTGATGGTCGGCATATCCGTATTCTCCCATGCCATAGGTGGCGGCCGATGAGGCATAGATCAGCGGGACGTTTCGTTCGGTGGCATAATTCCATATGCGCTTGGAATATTCCAGGTTCAGCGCGTTGAAGATGCGCATATCGAATTCCGTGGTATCCGTGCGGGCTCCGATATGGAAGATGAAACGGGGGGATGCCTGTGTTTGCCAGAGCCAGTCAAAAAAATGGTCCCGGTGTATTTTTTCAGCATATAATATCCCTTCTGTATTTCTTTCTTTGGCAGGCCGGGAAAAGTCGTCAACAAGGACGAGGTCTTTAAATCCTTCACGGTTGAGCCTTCCTGACAGAACGCTTCCGATAAAGCCGGCCGCTCCGGTAACGATGATCATAAGTCCGTCTTTTTTAATTCAACGATAACACAACACTTGCTATTGCTTGTGGCCCGGTCATTTCTGCTTGTTGGGCTTTTCAAGACCGTAGCCCGAGACCTTATCATCCCTTTTCAGCAGGAAGGCAAAGATCAGTCCCAGCACCCCCGTTGAAGCAAATACCAGCATCGGATTGGTGTAATCATAGTTTGCAGGCAATCCGCTGGCTATCCTTTCGCTCACCCCGGGATTGGAAGCTTCCAGAACAATGCCGATCAATATGGGGAATCCCCAGAGCCCAAGGTTTTGCACCGAGAACATAAATCCATAGGCCGTCCCGATCTTGTTTTCCCCGACGATCTTGGTCACCGCAGGCCACATGGCGGCCGGTACGAGGGAAAATGCCACCCCCAGTAAAAATATGGGTATATAGGGCGTGATCATGGTTATGGCAAACATGAGGTGTGCGATGATCAGCAGGGCCGAACCCAGGTACATGAGGGTGGCGCTCTTTCCTTTGTTGTCTGCTATCCATCCGAAGAGCGGAGTTAACAAAATGGTGCCGTACATCAGGATGGATGAAATATTCCCGGCAATTTGCCGTTCCAGTCCGTATTTGTTCATCAGCAGGTCGGGCGCATATTTTATGAATGGAAAAACCGCGGCATAAAATGTTACACATAGCAAGGTGATGTAGATAAATGTACGGTTGGTGAACAGGTCCCACAGGTCTTTCCATTTGAATTCCTCTTCGGCAGAAGCCGGCAGGGAGATTTTTTCCTGGCGGTCCAGTTTGGCATCCAGGAGCATATAGATGATAAAGATGAGCAGGCCGACCCACAGCAGGATAACCCCGAACCAGATGGCGGTGGTCCATTGTGATGCAGGTTCAGCCAGGCGCGGCGAGAGGTTCAGAGCCAGCGCGGTACCCAGCCGGCCGATGGAAAGGTTCAGCCCGAGGGCCAGGGCAATTTCCTTGCCTTTGAACCATTTGACAATGACCTTGGAAAGCACCACTATGCTGGTCTCGGCCCCGAGTCCGAAAATAAAAAACCCGAGATAGGTCATTTTCAGTTCCGGGGAATAACCTGTCCAGAATGAGGCCATGAAATCATACATGGGTCCCCCGCTGCTGTAAACACCGGAAGCTCCGTAGGCCGTAATGGCTGATCCGATGGCCATGAGCGAAATGAACAGGGTGCCGGTAATACGGATGCCTATGCGGTCGAGGATGATCCCGCCAAGGACGGCCATGGCGAGAAAAACGTTGGGTACGGAATAGGCGGAAACGAAGAGGCCGTAATCACTGGAATCGAAGCCCAGCTGGGTTTGCATTAAGTCTTTCAGCGGGGATAAGGCATCGTAAAAATAATAGTTCATGAACATGACCATGCTGGAAAGGACCAATACCAGCCAGCGAACGAAAGGATAGTCACGGAGGGTCTTCTTTATTTTTTCCATGCGTATCTTTTTTTGAAAGAAGGGTAACAAAAGGCCAAAGGTAATATTTTGCAGGCAAGGCTGCATGAGAACCTGAAAAATATTACCTTTGTAAAATAAACCGGTTCTTTTGTTTCAGCCAATAATTGTGTGACGCAATTCGACGGCTTGTGACAAAAGAAAATGGCGGTTTTCGCCGGACGTACCATGCGTTGGGTGATGCATTGTTTTAATTAATAACATACGAACCATGAAGCATTTTACCAAGTATTTGATGTTTATGATGGCAATTTTCATCCTGGGATTTGCGAATTTTGCGAGTGCTCAGAGAAGCCAGGGAGGATTGCCGCCGAGCTTTATGTACGATGACGTACCGGAAGCTGTTGAGATCAGAAATTTTTCATCCCCCAATATGGCCCCCATTTATGAAGAAGATGCCCGCAATGCGGAGGCGGGTTTTCCAAAACCATACCGGGTCGGGGTTTCCGTGCCGGTGAATCTGGATATTGAGGGTGCCGGGGAATGGACGGACCTTCCTGATGGAGGCAAGATCTGGAGGGTAACGCTGGTGGCACCGGGCGCCAAAGCCCTGGGCGTGTATTTTGATGATTTCTGGCTTCCTTATGGTGGTGAATTATTCCTGTATAATGAAAACAAGGACCAGATACTGGGTGCTTTTACCGAGGAGAACAACAATGCCATGTGTACCTTTGCCACACAGCTTGTGCAGGGCGACAAGGTGACGGTGGAATATTTCCATCCGGCCGGAACCAGCATTATGCCGAATCTGAGCATCTCGGAAATGTCTTATAATTACCGGGGCGTGAGTTTTGATTATGTGGAACGGGGCGGTTCCCTCTGGTGCATGATCAATATTAACTGCTCCCCGGAGGGCGATGACTGGCAGGATGAGAAACGGGGTGTGGTCAAGCAATATATGAAGATCGGCTGGGGATATTACCTTTGTACGGGGTCATTGCTGAACAACACAGACCAGGATCTTAAGCCGTATGTTTTGACGGCCTTTCATTGTGGTGAAGGAGCCAGCACTTCCGACCTTAACCAGTGGGTATTCTATTATAATTATGAATCTTCCACATGTTCCGGGAACTGGGGCCCACAGAATCAAACCCAGACAGGTGCCCAAAAACGGGCAGAAGGGGATTATGAGCCCGGGTCCGATTTTATGCTCCTGGAACTGAATTCAAATGTGCCTACTTCTTACAATGCTTATTTCAATGGTTGGGACCGGCGGAATGTCGGGGCCGACAGTGGTGTGAACATACACCATCCTGCCGGGGATATCAAGAAAATATCCACATTTAAGGATCCGGCCGTTTCTTCCCAGTGGAACAATTACGGCGTTCTTTCACACTGGAAGATATGGTTCGCTGAAACGCCCCACGGCACTTCCATTACCGAAGGTGGTTCTTCCGGATCCCCCTTGTTCAATCAGGATGGATTGGTCGTTGGCGACCTGACCGGTGGCCCTCAGGATGATTGTGAAAATCCGCTCTACAGCCTTTACGGAAAGCTATCCTATTCCTGGGATCAGATGGGCAGCGGATCCTCCCAGCAGCTGAAACCCTGGCTGGATCCCATCGATGCAGGCGTGGAAACCTGGGAGGGAACCTATAACGGGACCCTGCCTTCCCCCGATTTTTCGGCCGATGAAACACACATACAGCCCGGTGAATCGGTTACGTTTACCGATGCAACGACGGGCAACCCGCTGGAATGGGAATGGACCTTCCAGGGCGGTGACCCGTCTTCATACATGGGACCGGATCCTCCACCCATTACCTATGCCGATGCAGGTAAGTATACGGTTACCCTGACGGCTTCCAATACCCTGGGAGCAAATGCGAAGGATAGTGTGGATATGATCGTTGTCGGGGCCCCGGACCCCGATTTTTCTGCCGATAATAATTACATTGAAGTCGGGCAGTCGGTAAATTTCTTTGATGAATCCTCCAATGATCCGATACAATGGGCATGGCAGTTCCCGGGCGGAGTACCGGATACATCCAATGATCAGGATCCGGAGGACATTCTGTATGCTGAATCCGGCAACTATGATGTTACCCTTGTGGTTACAAATGATATCGGTACGGATACGCTGGTAAAGGACGATTATGTTACTGTTGGCGGACCCTTTGCTGATTTTGAGGCGGATCAGACAAGCATCCTTGAAGGGGAATCTGTTACGTTTACCGACTTGTCCGTGAATGAACCCACAACCTGGTCGTGGAAATTTTTTGGCGGCTCGCCGGCAGGTTTTAATGGTCAGGAACCGCCGGAGATCGTATACAACAATCCGGGTGAATACGATGTGAAACTTACCGTTTCCAATGAACTCGGGATGCATTATATACAGAAATCCGGATATATTGTTGTCGGTGGCGTGGGTATAGGTGAAACGGCCCTTGATGCGCAGGTGGCCATTTATCCCAATCCCTCCGGAGGGGAAGTGACCATCGGCTTGTTTGATTCTGCGGAAGATGCCCGTTCCATCAGTATTATGAATGCCCTGGGTGTTGACGTGGCGGAAATTCGCACCACGGATGATGCGGTTTATACAATGGACCTTTCGGAACAACCCAATGGACTCTATTTTGTGCGGGTGAAATACAAAGACCGGATCGTGAATAAGAAGCTTTACCTGATGAGATAATATTCTGATGTTGGACAGCCATTCTGTAAAATGGCAACAATGAAATGATCAACACCCTCACAACGGGGGTGTTTTTTTATCTTTGTTGAAACAACGGATATTTCTCATGCGAAAACATTTCCCCATTGCTGTGGCTGTACTGGCCGTTTTTCATTCCACGGCCCTTGTCGGACAGGTCAGCCGGGGTGGCCTGCCACCGGGGTATACCGGCAAGGCAACCTTGTCTGATATGCCTGTGGTGACGGTGGAGAAACCCGGTTTGGCCGGATACACCAATCCGCAACCCAAGGCAGTTCCGCCACGGGTAGGCGTGAACATACCCGTTACAATATCTTTTTCCGAAGCCGGGCAATGGCAGGACCGGGATATCTGCCGCCTGATGGTCAGGGCACCGGGAGCACTTGCGGTTGGCTTGTATTATTCGGATTTTGTGATTCCCGAAGGGGGCCGTCTTTTTATATATAATACAGAACAGACATATTATATCGGCGCTTTTGATGCTGCCAGCAACCGGGATGGAGGAAAGTTTGCCACGGAACTTATTCCCGGCGAGGAGGTCATCCTGGAATATACCGGTCCCCGGGATGAAAGAAACCGCCCCCGTATTCTGATCAATGAAGTGTTGTATGCCTTTCAGAACCTGGGGCCTTTAATGCCCGGCCGCGGGTTTGGCGATGCGGGTCCCTGTGAGGTGAACATCAATTGTTCCGAAGGGGATAACTGGAAAAATGAGAAGCGGGGCGTCGCCCGGGTCCTTGTTAAAGACGGGGGCAGCTCTTTTTGGTGCAGTGGTTCCCTGATCAATAATGTCCGCCGCGACAGCCTTCCGTATTTCCTGACCGCCAACCACTGTGGGCCGAATGCTACAGCCGGTGATTATGCCCAGTGGATCTTTTATTTTAATTATGAGGCCCCTGGATGTGATGAACCCCTTCAAGATCCTGGCTCCAACACCATTTCCGGTTCTTCATTGATCGCCAGAGGGGTAAATGATCCACCCGCCGGGTCTGATTTTAAATTGTTGTTGCTGGATGAGGAATTGCCCTTCCATTATAACCCATACTTCAATGGATGGAACCGCTCAAACGCACCGGCAATTTCCGGGGTGGGCATCCATCACCCCCAAGGGGATGTAAAAAAGATATCTACCTTCACGCAGGAGGCGACATCAACGGCATATAACGGATCATCCCCCCAAGGGGATGAAAAGTACTGGCGGGTTACCTGGGAAAGCACCAACCATGGGCATGGTGTGACAGAAGGAGGCTCATCCGGTTCACCCCTGTTTGATAACCATCACCGGATCGTGGGAACACTCACGGGAGGCGCTGCTTCCTGTCAAAACCCAACTGCACCGGATTATTACGGAAAGATTTGGTATTCATGGGAATCCAACGGATCATCCAGTGCGTTTCAACTCCATCCCTGGCTTGATCCGGACAATGCGGGAGTTACGGAACTGGAAGGGTTTGGGTACGGAGATATGCTGATCTCGGCGTTTATCGCCGACACCAATGAGATAGCCCTGGGCAGTGTGGTAAATTTTCAGGACCTTTCCTCGGGTAAGCCCGATTCCTGGGAATGGTATTTTGAAGGGGGCGCACCCTACCGGTCTTCCGTCCGGGTACCGGGTGAAATAACCTATGCTGTGGCAGGCATATATGATGTGCGGCTGGTGGTTGGCAAAGGCACACATACAGACACACTTGTGAAGAAAGACTACATTAAGGTGAAGGCCCGGATATACCCCAATCCGGCAACAAGTTGGTTTTATTTGGACCTGGGTAATGAGCCGGCCGGCGGCGTGCGGGTTTGCATTAACGATCTGCATGGCAACCTGGTTTATGAATGGAGACAGGATGACAAAGTGGCCGGCAGGCGCCGCATCGTTCTTCCTTTCCTGAGAAAAGGGATGTATATTGTGGAGTATACTTTGAATGGCGATGTGCTGCCCCCGGCCAAGCTGATCATAGAGTAGGGGTCAAAAACCGGTGTACTTCTCCCATTTTTCGACCACCTGCTTCATGTCTTCCGGCAGGTCTGAATCGATGAAGATCTCTTTCTTTGAGATGGGATGGAGAAAGCCCAGGGATTTTGCATGCAGCGCCTGCCGTGGAAGCATCTTGAAGCAATTGGAAATAAACTGCCTGTATTTTGTGAACGTGGTTCCTTTCAGGATCTTATCCCCGCCGTATGTTTTGTCACCGAACAACGGGTGCCCTATGTGCTTAAAGTGGACGCGTATCTGGTGTGTCCTCCCGGTTTCAAGGCGGCATTCCACCAGGGTCACGTAGCGGAAACGCTTAAGGACCCTGTAATGGGTTATGGCATGCTTCCCCCGGTCACCGGCCGGATACACCGTAAAGACTTTCCGGTCTTTCATGCTGCGGGCTATATGGCCAGTAATGGTCCCCTGGTCCCTTTCCGGGTTCCCCCAGATCAATGCCTGGTATGTACGTTCGATGGCATGGTCGAAGAACATCCTGGCCAGGTGTGTCTGCATAAGCTCATTTTTAGCCACTACCATAATACCTGAGGTATCTTTATCGATGCGATGGACCAACAGGGGAAATGCCTCTTCGTTCCCTGAAGCCTTTTGCAGGTAATGTGCCAGGGCATTGACCAGGGTCCCGGTATAATTGGCATAGGCAGGATGGACTACCATGCCGGGGGGCTTGTTGACAAACAGCAGGTCCCCATCTTCGTATACGATCTCCAGGGGTATGTCTTCGGGTATGACCTCGATTTCCCGGGGCGGATAGGAAAGGACGATGGAAATGGAGTCCCCGGGTTTGACCTTGTAATTTTGCCTGACGGCTTTGTGGTTAACCAGGATGTTCCCTGCTTTGGCGGATTGTTGTATCTTGGTCCTGGATGCATTTTCAATACGGTTCATCAGGAACTTATCTATGCGCAGCAAACCCTGTCCGTTGTCGACCCTAAGATTATAGTGCTCGTACAGCTCATTTTCTTCTTCCTGTATTTTGTCAGGATCCTCGCTCATAAAACAACTAATGGGTTAGCAGGATTTTTGTGGTATATGCTTCGGATGTTTCGTTGTTCCTGAGCAGAAGGATATACATGCCACGGGGCAGGCCGGAAGCGTCAACGGTTCTGCGGAAGGGAAGGTTCATGACTTCTCTCCCGTACAGGTCGGATACATGCAATGTAAAGGAAGCGGTTTTTGCATCCGGTGCTCCATTGAGCCGGATGTGAAAGTGCCCGTCCCGTGATGGGTTGGGAAATGCCGATAGGGTCAGGACCGGGTCAGGGTTGTCAGGGACGCCCGAGGGATCAAAAGGGCCCCCGATAACGGGTCGCATGATGAGTGCCCCGGAATAACTTGTTTTTTGCCAGTAACCCAGTACATTATAATATAAATGATCGCTGGCATCGTTGTACATGTCCATGCCGACATTCAGGTTGTCGTCCGTGAATTGCATCCAGCCGATATAGAAAACATTGTTGATGGGTACCGGTTCTTCAAGGTAATAGGTTTGGATTTGATACAGGCTGCTGGAAAATTTGGGCTTGAGATCGTACTCACGATAAAGGAGTTCACCGGGTTCCCCGTTATTATCCCTCCAGACAGCCAGGTCAAAATACTGGTCATTGGCATTGTTTTCGGTACGGTTAAAATACATGCGGATGGCCCGCAGGGTATCTGCCTGGTTCAATTGAAAACGGTAGGCGACCATGCCGGTTTGGGAATTGATCCCGTATCCGGCTTCCGGGGTGCCGTCATCATAGGCAAAATAATTATAGAATTCCTGTGAAAGGGTAATGGTATCCCCGATGGTGTCGGAGGCCGTAAAACCATTGATGATATGGCGTACCTGGAAAACCGCAGAATCTTCGCCAAATCCCAGCGGGTAAATAAAGTCTGCTTCCGGACATGCCCGGGAGGCACCGCAGGTTTCATCGCATTTTTGATATCCAAAGGAATAAAAGGGCGGGAGGTTGCATCCGCCGCCATCGTGGTAAAACGTGAACGGCCCGTCCGGCTCGGTAACATGATACCCGTAATCCGTATTAAAACCTTCATCATACAGGTTGCTGATGTAAAGCCTGAGGGAGTCCCGGAGCTCATTCGTGGGGTCATTGCGGTATTGGGAATACGGCATGGAATGATAATGTTTCAATACGGTGGGCGCCTTCTCAACAAAGCAAATATCCCGGTATGTGGTATCCCCGGGAGATCTTCCCGCATTTAGGTATATATAGTCCACGTTCCACTGATCCACATTGGAGCGCCATGAAGGGACGTTGGTGGTTGCCAGGCTGGCATAGTTGAAAAAGCGGAAATAAAAATATTTTTTAAAATAGCGCACGCTGTCGGTGATCGGGATCATTACCTGCCGGGAATACCGGTTGTATTTGGCATAAAAGGTATCGAGCCTCATACCTTTCGAACTCCAGGCAGTAAACCATTCAATTTTAGGGGTATAAACATTCCTGCATGGAAGGGTGATCATGTCGTCGAATCCATAAAAACGGTCGGCTATGATGTATTTATTGGAATCGCAATATGTGGGTGAAAAAATGGTGTCCAGCGGGTAAATCGTATCGTTTGGGCCGGACAGATAATTGCTTGCCGCCACGGTGACCGAATCTACATGCGCCAGGACGGAATCCCCGCTGTGTGTGCCGAATTGTAACACAAGACTGTCCCATTCTTCCGGTGCATTGCCGCGTCCCTGGGGTTGGTAATAAAAGCTCAGGTATATGGAGTCGCTAACAGTCAGCGCTTTGGGGGCCGGAGAAAAAATAGAGTCCAGGCGTATGGGTTTTGAAGTCAGCCGGTCACCGATAAAAGGAAAGGTAGATGCATTGGAATACAGGTTCCCTTTATCGTCGATGGCATCAAAAGTAGCGGCGCCAACATTGGCCGATCGGAATGGGAAGTCGGCATTCACAAATACTTCCCGGTCCGTCCAGCGCGCTGTGTCCGGAAAGATCCCTTCCTGATGGAAATCATCAAAAAAAGGCAGTTGTATGGGCCGGGGGGTTATGATATCCCTGTCCTTATCCGGTTGTTGTGAAATTTCACCGGATATCTGCTTTTTGATGACCGGGTTGGACATCAGGCCTGTGACCACTTCCTGGCTGAAAAGCTGTGTGCAGAAAAGACCGGATAGCAGGAGTATTGTAAAAAAACGTATCATAATTATCCGCAGTTAAGGTCAAAATTCCTCTGGCAATGCATAAATGCTTGTATCTACCGACGAAGTATCCGGCTGATAGCTTTCGATCAGTGCATCAAAATCGTATGATTTATCAGACCTGAGCCAGATGCTGATGTTTTTCCCCCTGTGCAGGAATTTACCCTGGGACCAATCGGGGTCCTGTTTGTAAACACGGCTGTGAACTGGATGTTGGCCGTCCAGATGATAAATGCCCCCTGTATTGAAGGACGATCGGTTGATCGCATCAACCGCGTCGTTCCTGGTAAGACCTATAAGAAAAGGGACAGGTACTTTTTTATTACGTCCCAGGCCGAGGACGAGGTTGATCCGCGATCCCTTTTCAATCTCTGTTCCGGGTTCGATCAGTGCATCGTCGTAGATTTGCTCCAGCACGGCATTTTCAGCAAAGTCTTCGACGTATTCGAGCCTGTTGAGCTTCAATCCTTTTGAATGCAGCATATTTATGGCTTGCCGCAAGGTAAGGTCCACCAGGTTGGGCATTTGAACTTTTTCAGGTTTTTTGGCCACAACCGTAACGTATACTTTGCGGTCCTTTTTTACGTGTGAACCCGGTATGGGATTTTGCATCACGATGGCTTCTTTTTTATTTCCCGGATCGAAGAGGGAATCGATGACCACAAACTCAAAAATCTTATCGTATTGTTGGTCTTTCAGCTCGTCGATGGTGTGACCGTAAAAATCCGGTACAACATAGGTTTTGCCATGGTTGGTATACCACTTGAGCAACTGAAGGATCATGAAAAAGATCGCGGCAGTGAGCACAATGGAGGAAAAAAGGTAAATGTAAAATTTCTTTTTGGTCAGAAATCCGAAGAAGCTCATTTTTTCTAACTTTACAGATAAATAGTCACGGCTATGGCGACACTGCATCATCAATAACTCAGGAAATCCTGCTTTATTGCCTGATGCTGCAAAGATAAGAATTAATAGAAGTGCATGAACGATGAACAGCAATTCGGGAGATAGTATGAAAAGGAACATTGCCATTATCGCCGGAGGGGATTCCAGTGAATACGATGTGTCGATGAACACGGCGGATGTGGTTCGCCGCAATCTCGACTCGGCATCATACAATGGCTATTTGATACGTATACGTGGGATGGTATGGGAATGTATTGATGAAAAGGGGAATGCCCATCCGGTAAGAAAAGATGATTTTACGGCCGATCTGAATGGTACGGTTGTTTCCTTTGATTGTATTTTTGTTGCGATCCATGGCAGTCCTGCAGAAGACGGCAAGATCCTGGGGTATTTCGATATGCTGGGGATACCCTATACCAGCAGCGGTGTGGTCACTGCTGCCATCACGTTTGATAAATATCTCTGCATACAGCTTGTAAGGGCATTTGGGATCCGTTCAGCCCCTTCTTACCTTGTTCGCAGAAAGGAGGAGGCCGACCTGGAAGCTGTGGTCCGCAATGTGGGTGTTCCATGTTTCGTAAAACCCAACAGGGGTGGTTCAAGTCTTGGGATAACGCGTGTATTTAAGGAAAAGGACCTGGGACCTGCCATTGAAAAGGCCTTTGAGGAAGATTCCCAGGTTCTGGTCGAACATTTTATTGACGGGCGGGAGATTACCTGCGGCGTAATGATGATGGACGGTAAGATACATGCTTTCCCGATAACGGAGATCGTTAGTAAAAATGATTTCTTTGATTATGAAGCGAAATATACCAAAGGAATGGCCGATGAGATCACGCCGGCCCCCATCCCCAAGTACATGGAATTGAATTGCAGGGACAAATCGGTATTCCTTTATGAGAAGCTGAATTGCAGGGGATTCGTGAGGTTTGATTTCATTTTTACCAGTGAAGATATGTTCTTTCTGGAGATCAATACGGTACCCGGCCTGGCCGAAACCAGCATTTTGCCGCAACAGGCGGCCGCAGAAGATATTTCCCTGCGGCAGCTTTTTTCCATTGCGATTGAGGAAGCGTTGAAATAAGCGGGTTCGTTATGCTTCCAGAAATTTCACCAGTTTTTTCATGGCCCGGGCACGATGACTGATTTTATTTTTTTCCTTCAGGGGCATTTCAGCGAACGTTTGTTCACAGCCTTCCGGGAGAAATACGGGGTCGTATCCGAATCCATCATTGCCACGGCGTTTTTCAAGGATCCTGCCCCGTACCTTCCCCGTGAATAGTATTTCATCATCTCCCAGCAAAAGGGCAATCACTGTCCTGAACTGTGCATTGCGGTCTTCTTTTCCTTTCAATTCATCCAAAAGCTTATCAATATTTTTGCCGGAATTCCCATCTTCACCTGCATAACGGGCTGAGTGGACCCCCGGGCTTCCACCCAGGGCGTCCACTTCCAGTCCTGTATCGTCTGCAAAGCAATCCAGTTTGTACCTGTCACGGATATACCGGGCTTTCAACAGGGCATTGCCCTCCAGACTTTCTGCCGTTTCCGGAATATCCTCATCCAGTCCCAGCTCCCGTAATCCAATGATCTTATACCCGCCATGTATCAGGTTTTGTATTTCCTTCAGTTTGTGTTCGTTGTTTGTTGCAAAAATAAGTGATGGCATTTCCTTAAGGATATACGATGGACGGGAACGAAGTTATGGTTACCTGCGGAACCTGTGCATCGAAATTGGCGTTGATCGCCTCAATACAATAATAAGCTACCAGTGCATTTCCCTGGGGCGACAGGTGCAGGCCGTCAAGTCCGAACAAATTTCCTGTTATTCCTTCCGTTGTGAATTCAATACCATCAGCATAAATGCCTGTCTCATGTGCCTGCTTCAATAATGCATGAAAATCCAAATAGGCGACATTCGCCGGGAATTTGGTTATAATATCCTGTAATTCAGAATTATATTCATTGATGGTCCCATGGATGTTCGATACTTCCTGATGCGTTAGGACATACTTGCCGGGTATGGGTTTGGCGCTGCCATATCCCTTGCACTCAACGGAATCCAATACGATTGCCAGAATGTGTTCTCCCTCTTCAATGAAGCGCATTCCTGTTTGTACGCCGGGATCTTCAATGACGAAGGGATTGGGACCGGCGTCGAAATTTATATTGGGTACCTGTGCGTATGCCATATTGAGGGTATCTGCCTGTCCTCTTCTTAATATCAGTCCATTGTATGGGATTGTGTTAAAGTACGGACTCATAAGTATGTCCGGGACATTGATCAGGATGCCTTTGGCGTTGTGGGCAAGGGGGTCGGCCAGGGATGTCAGCACAGTGTTCATGGATTCGGCGTATCCGGGATGTCCAAAGACAGGATCCGGTCCGACCGTGGTTATTTTATGTGCGGGTCCTCCCTCTTCGCCACCGGCAAGTGCATAGTCAAGCAGGTCATTATTCCCGATCCAGACAGAGAAAAAGGTGGGATCAATGCGCCGGATCTCAGCAATGAGCGTGTCGTCGCCCGGTACGGGTCCGCTGGCAAAACGGAAGTAATAAGGGTTCAGGGTATCGTATCCCGGTATAAGCATGTGAAAGGACTTAAGGCCGGGGACGCCGATATTGTTGAACGGTCCCTGGCTGCTTACCGGGGTCATCAGGGCAGCGGCCATTTCCTGCTGCTTGTTTATATATGAAGGGTCGGTCGGTGCAGGCCTGTACGCCTCCCCTGTGCAGGTGGGTATTTTCTGAAGGGTTAGCCTGGGAATATAAAAGGTTCCCATGGGTGTGGTTTGCAGACCAATGCCATCCGGGTATGACAGCAGGGGTTGTTTGAATTCCCCGCCGCCCACAGGACCGAATTGGGTTGCCATCAGGTTGGGGAAAGAATATTTTTGCCCCTGTTCATAAAGAGCTCCATCGGTATATCCTGCCGTGAGCGAATTTCCCACAGCAATGAAACGTGAAAAATCCGCCGTGCCCTGGTCTGGCGTGAACTCATCAATTTCAGGCTGACATGCGCTGATGAGGGCCAGGATGAATATGTATGATAAATATTTATATTTCATGGTGATGTGTTTTTTTTGTGATTAAAAATTAAGACTGACCCCGATGCCCGGGATATGGGTTATGACCTTGTATGTGCCGCTGAATTGGTTCTCCCCGTTTTCATCCAGCAATTGTTTGTCGGATTTCAAACCGTTCAGTTGATCATAGGAGAGGTCAATACTCAGGTATTCTACCGGCGAATAGGACAGGCCGGCCGTCCAGGCAATCGTATTCAGGCTAACCGTTTCGGGATTGAAATAATCATCGTTGACCGGTGAGGGATCATAATAGGCACCCAGCCTGAGGGCTAGTTTTTCACTCAGCTCATATTGTGCACCGATCCGGGTTATCCAGCTGTCGTTGTAATTTTTTGTAATGCTTGAGTTCAGCACATCACCGCTTTCCTGGAAAGTAAAATCCAGTGTTTCATAAGTGCTCCATTGCACCCAGTCAACTTCCGCAGCTACAAGCAGTTGTTTTGTTACCTGGAATGAAATACCGATATCCAGGTTGGCGGGCAATGGCAATGTGGCATCGAAGGTATTCTTTTCAGGTATTTGGGTGCCAACCAGTTCCGGTACCGTAAAATCGGCATCGCCGTCTTCCATTTTCATGTCGATTTTGGAACGGTAGTTGACGCCTACACTGATCTTGGTGGTGGGCCGGTACATGAGCCCTGCGTTAAAACCTATGTTACTGGTGCTGCCCTCCAGCTTCATCATGGAATGCTCATTATAATTCAAGGATCTTTCCAGATCAACATTGCCTGTTGCATAGATGAACCCGGCGCCAAGGCTCAGTTTATCGCTGATCTTATATGCGATCGTGGGTTGAATGAACAGGGCGGAAAAGGAAATTTTATGAATGATGTACCGTCCTGCCCACGGGATGCCGTCCTCATTTTCTTCTTCCCATTGGGTTGTGCTTCCATACGGGGTATACACGCCCAGTCCGACGGTAATGTTGCTGCCTATGTTGGCGGCACCATAAATATAAAAGGGCGTACTCAGTGGATTATCTGTCCGGAAGAGGTTTCCCGTACCTTCTTTTTCAAAGGCAACATTGGCAAAAATACCGTTAACCCCTGCGGAGACGGAAAATTTTGAATCCATGAACGACAAGCCTCCGGGATTGTAGAAAATACTGCTTGCCCCGAAGCTGAGGGGGGTCCCTATCAGGCCCATGCCTGTTTGTTTTTGCCCCTGTAGCTTGACCTGATATCCTCCTGCCAGGGCGCAAAAACTGAACACTATCATAACAAAGGCAGATAAATAAATTCTCTTCATAGCACAAATTTTGGTTAATAATGCATGCAAGTTAGTAAAAATTTAAGGATATGGAAATATTCCCGCATGGAAGGATCCATTGCGATGTGCATCAAAAAGTTGCGGTGATCCCAAAATGGATCTTGGCGTTCTTCAGGTCAATGGGGTTATCGAATTGCCTGCCCAGCGCGTAGCTTACCGAAAAGATCCCTGCCTGGGTCGCAAAGTTCAATCCGGCACCAAAACCAAACGGTTTGTCTTTTATGGTTTCCTGCATGGTGTTTTTGGTGTACAGGGCACCATTCCAGAAAAGCACAGCATAAGAATTGGCGCCGAACAGGTAGCGTATTTCCGTATTGACGATGGTGAACATGGAAGCAGGAATGGCCTCTTCGTCAAAACCCCGCAGGGAATGCAATCCGCCCAGCCGGAACAATTCATTTTCAAACAGGTTTTGGCTGCTGAGGTATCCGAAACGGGTCTGAAGCAACAGGGTGAACTTTTTGGCCAGGGGGAAGTATCTTCCGGCATCGATCTCTATTTTGTATTGTGTTGTTTGCAAATCCAGGCTGTCGTACAATGCTTCGTTCACGCTTCTGTTTTTCATGATCTTCTTTTCGCCCACGGCTCCGTTTAATTTAACGACCGTTCCCCGCCGGGGGTTGAATTTATAATCCAGGGATTCAAAATTCCCTTCCAGTCCGTAAAATGAAGTGCTGACGTCCGCATATTCCGGCAGCGTTGTGGCAAACGCCAATCCATAAGTACTGATCAGGGAGGAGCGCCGGTTTTCAAAGAATGCTTTAACATAATTGTACCCGTAAAAAATATACTGAATGCCGATGGTATTTGTTACATTCAAATAACTGGTATCCTTTTTATACAATTGCAAGCGGTAGTCAACGCCAAAAGGTGTGTTGAACAGATAGGGGTAATTAAAATCCAGGCTCAGGTTCTGGGATGCTTCTTCCAGCTTTTGCCAGTTGAAGTCGATGCGTTCACCGCGCCTGAAAATATTCAGGAGTTTCAATTTCACATCTCCCGTAAGCAATACCTTGCCTGTGGTCTTATCGTTGGGAACGATACCGATGATGCCGTCGAACTGGCTGGCCCTTTTGTTGTCAATAAAAATGTATACTGTGGCGTTACCGGGTGTAAAAGCGATTTCGTGCGGTTTGACCCTTTGAACAAAAGGCATTTCATTGAGTTTTTGCGGGATCCTGACCATCCGTTTTTCATTGTAAACGTCTCCGGGTTTGATTCCAAGATAATTATACAGGTAATTCCGGTTGATGCGTGCATCGCCTTTGATGATCAGGCTGTCAATGAAGAACCGTTCGTTTTTTGTCAGGTTCAGGGCAGCGCTGATGCCGTGCGCATCCGGATGGCTGGCCATCCGGATGGAATCCAGCCCGATGCTGGCAAACGGATGCCCGTTATTTTCAGCATATCTGAGGATCCTGCGGAGCAATGTTGCAATGGAAGGGTAATGGAACGGTTTGTTTCCCGAGAAGTATTTCTTCCTGTATCCCGACTGCCTGAGGATATAATCTTCCACATTGCCCGGTCTTAATTCTTTCAAAATGTATGGATCGCCAGGATCAATATATACCCGCAGGTGTGTGGAATCGTAAACAAGACTGTCGGCTTGTGCGGTGAGAAACCCTTTTTCAAAAGCCCGTATCAGGAGTTGGTTTATTTCTTTTTTGCGGTTTTCCGGAGTATTGAAACTTTCCTGGTATTTTATGCGTGCAAAGGAAAATTTCCCGGGTTGCGTGGATTTGACATGCAGGGTGTATTCTTCTTGTGCTCCAAGAAATAAAGGCAAAAGGAGAAACAAATGCAACAGGATATGGCGGTTGAGATTCAACAATGGATGATTAGCCGGGTTTCTTTTTGTAACGAAAAAAACATGTCCTTATTCTGGATCCCAATCAATTTCAGGTTCTCCGAGTTTATTCAGGATCGCATTGGTTTTGGAAAAGTGACCACATCCGAAAAATCCCCTGTTCGCTGAAAAGGGGGAGGGGTGGGGTGCCTTCAGGACATAATGCCGGGAAGGGTCGATGAGTTCCTGTTTGGCCTGTGCATACTTTCCCCATAATAGAAATATGCAGTGCGCTTTTTCACTTGAGATAATCTTAATGATGGCATCTGTAAAGTTTTCCCATCCCTTGTTTTGATGTGAGCCGGCATGGCTGGCCCTGACGGTCAGGGTCGCATTTAACAGCAATACGCCCTGCCTGGCCCACTTTTCCAGATTGCCCGTTGCTGGTTCGTTAATGCCGAGGTCATTGTTGAGTTCCTTGAAAATATTTACCAGGGAAGGGGGTTTGCGGATCCCGGCCGGGACTGAAAAGCACAATCCGTGAGCCTGGCCTTTTCCGTGATATGGATCCTGACCGAGCAACACTACCCGGACCTTATCGAAGGGAGTGAGATTGAGGGCGTGGAATATATAATTCCCCGGGGGAAATACAGGGTATTTTGACTTCTCATCCAGAAGGAAGTGTTTCAGGCTGTAAAAATACCCACTGTTGAATTCCTCCCAAAGCAGGGATTTCCAACTGGCTTCAATTTGAGGGTCTGTTTTGTTCATAAAAAGCGTCCATGTGGTTTTTGCGTCCTGATTTACAATATGCGGGTCATTTTTTTGTTAATATTGTTAAAATAGGTTTACTTTGTATCAAGGATGCAAATAATCAGGATCAAAAGGTAAAAATATGAAAAAACTGGCCATCATCATTGCAACTGCCATAACCATAAGTATTCTTGTTTCTTCTTGTGGATCCGGACAACGTTGTGCAGCTTACGGCGAATCTTATAAATTTCAAAAACAACAAAATTATTGATCCATTGATCGGATTACTGACCATATCCCGTTAATGTAATCCATCAATGGGATCTATATACCTCTGATGGGTTCATGGCAATTAGACATTACACATTCACCATCCTGATTTTTTTTCTGTTCACGCACCATGGGCTGAACGGGCAGGAGGAACCGGAATTTGATTCCATCCGGGATGTTGTATTATTGCGTAAGCAATTCAGCGGAGGCGTCTTATTGCATAACGAAGGGTGGGGGATCCAGTTCCGGAAAGGCCGGAACCTTACCTATTTCAAATCTTTCCTTTGGGAAGTTCAGGTGGTGAGCATGAAGTCGCCCAAGCAGATCCGTACCATTAACCCGTATTTTACCAATGCCAAAAGTTTCGTCTATGGTAAGCTGAACCATGCATATATATTCAGGGGCGGGATCGGGATGGACCGGATGCTGAACAGAAAGCCTTCCTGGGGTGGGGTGCAATTAAGGTATGTGTTTTACGGGGGCGTTTCCCTTGGAATAACCAAGCCTATATATTTATACATACTTAATTTTACATCTTCCGACTATGATTACGAAATCGACATTGAAAAGTACGATCCCGATGAGCATTTCCTTGACAACATATACGGTCGTGCTCCTTTCAGTGAGGGATTGGGTCAGCTGAAGGTGTATCCCGGGATATATGGTAAGTTTGGCTTTAATTTTGAATTCGGGACCTACAATTCCAGGATTAAATCCCTGGAAATAGGTGCTATTGTTGATTTCTTTCCCATTGGGATTCCCATCATGGCATTTCAGGATGCGCACAATTATTTTCTGGGCTTTTACATCAGCTTTAGCCTGGGTAAGCGCTATAACAGAAATATTACCGAGTAACCAGGCGTACATACACCATTGTCAATACGGAGCCAGTAAAAAAAAGGCTGCCCGGTGAAAGGCAGCCCTTTTTGAGATGTGCTTTTGAGTTTTTTGTTTTATCCTGCTATTTAAACAAGGTTATTTTCTTCATGAATGTTGCCTTTCCGGTCTTAAATTTAAGGATGTATATGCCGTTGGGCAGCCCTTTAAGATTGATCCGGTGTTGTGTATGTCCTTCACCGAAGGCAAGTTCTGCCGAGCTGACCTCATGGCCAAGAAGGTTTAGTACACTCATTTCCAAGCTGATATTGTCATTGGAGGCATAATTCACGAATACCAGGCCCTTGCTTGGGTTGGGGAATACCGACATATTCTCTGCAAGTTGTTCTTCAATGCTTTGCGGTCCTACTATCCGGAATGAGTACAGTTCACTCCACTGCGATGAATCTACATCTTTCACGGCCCTGACTTTCCAAAAATATTCTTTTCCTTCGATCAATGGAAGGGATATTTTAAAGTCGTTGTCGGGAGCTATGATATACTGGTCGCAGCAGGGACTTGCCATATCAGGGAGGGTATCGTATACCAATTGGTACATGTCTACCCCCTCAATGTTTTCCCATACCAGGGTTGGCCTGAGGTCAACGTCTTCTGCACCGTTGGCCGGGGATGTAAGAGAAACCTTGTTAATTAATGTGAATGAGAACGGGTCTGACCATTCCGATTCATCTTTCAGGTGGTTTGCCCTGACACGCCAGAAATATTCGGTGCCAAATTCCGAAAATTCAAAATCCCCTGAGTTGCTTTCCAGATTAATGATGAGTGGCAATGTAAAGTTGGGATCGTCATCGAATTCCACGGTATAACCATGCACGCCGGATATTTTTTTCCACTTGAAACGTTCCAGCAGATGCACATCCGTTTCTTCATCGTCAGGATCTTCCAGTTCTGGTGATGCCTGGGTCATGAACGTCCAGGTATCCGACCATTTTGTTGTGTCCGTGGCATGTATTCCCCTGACCCTCCATGCATATACTTTGTTAAAGAACAGGTACTGCATGGTATCCGCGTTGTGTGCTCCGGGAACATTGATGATGTTGTTGGGGGATGTAAAGGACGTTCCCGTGAAATTCATGACCAGTCCTTTTTCGTCGTCGGGGTGATAGCCTGCGGCAAACCCGAAGCTTGTATTCAGGAATGCAAGTGCATAAAAGTTGGCTTCCTGGCCGATGGAAATAGGGTTCCAGTGAACACCATCGAATTCTACAGAATTTTCTTCTTCGCCAAGTGCAAAGCCGTTCATCGCATCAGGAAAAGCTATGACAAACAGATCATCATCCGTGTTGCTTTCCATTTCCACCCATTCGGTCGCATTGTAATTCAGGATCGTCCCCGAATTTCCGCATGCATAACCACTGGTTGGTGTGAGGAAAACAACATCATGAAGTTCCTCTGATGTAATTCCTGACTGGTCAGTCCACTCGGTGCCGTCGAAATACTGGATGAGGCCTCCCGGGCCCACTGCCCAGCCGTTGTTGGCATCGGCGAAACAGATCTTATTCAGTCCGCCGTCAATCGAATCGTTCCAGTAGAGCCAATCGGTGCCATCCCATTGGAACAGTGCCGTATCCGCACCGGCGATCCAGGCATTGGCGGGGTCCAGCATATGTACACTGTTCAGATCCAGTTCCGTAAGGGTATCCGGGCTGAATGACCATTCCGTACCGTCATGGAGCAGGATCAATCCGTTTTCACCAACAGCCATGCCGGTGTTTTCATCCGCAAAAGATACAGCGTGTATATTTTTGGTGGTCAGGGTGTCCTGGACAAGCATCCAGTCTGTCCCGTCCCAGTGATAGATCACGCCATACTCACCAACGATCCAGACATTGTTTTCATCAATAATTTCTATATCCAGCAAGGCTGATTCTGTCGAGATATCATGATTGATGCCCCAATAATAAGTTGTGTCCAGCTGAATTTGATACTTATCCAGTCCTGTAATTTCATCCCATTTCAAAATAACATCCGGGGCAATATCGCGCTTCAGGTCATTGGGCTTGTCCAATACGATCGTTTGAATGGTGGTGAACGACCATACCTCCGACCAGTCGGATATATCCGGCCCATCAACAGCCCTTACCCTCCAGTAATAGGTTGTCGCAAACAACAGGTATTCTATTTGATAACCGGACAGTTCGGTATTGTATGTTTGTGGATTTGAAAATGCCGGATCCGTATCTACCTGGAGGTCGTATTTTACAATGCCATGCATTCCCGAAACCGCTTCCCAGTTCAGTACGATGTTGGGGACCTGCTCTGTTTCCCCATCTTCCGGGGATATCAAATTGGGTGTATACACCCGCGACTGGGCTCCCAGGTGTAAAATGGATATGATCACCAGGAAAATGAGTGTTGATAACAGTTTTTTCATATTCAAATATATTTATAAGTTTGAATAAATTTGTTTTTTATTTGATGACAATGAATTTCGTGACCTGTTGGGTATTTCCTCCGCGCAGGTGCAGGAAATATGTGCCGTTTGGAAGATCACGCACATTGAAGGTTTGGGTATTTTCTCCAGGGGATGGACTGGCCACAGGGATGTTTTTTATTGCACGTCCGTTTATGTCAAAAATCCAGATCTCCGCACCGGATCTTTCCTTCAGATTGAATTGGATGTTTGCCATATCTCTGACCGGGTTCGGGTATACCAGCATGGTATTTTCAGATCCCAGTCCGGAAACAGGATCTTCTATACCTACCGGTTTTTGATATTCGGATGCTGAGAAGGCTCCGCGGCCCCATGTGGCGGCATAGATCACTCCGTAATTATTTGTACCGGGGGAGGTTTCGGTTACCGTATCCAAACCGTTCCAGTAGGTATGAGTAATGGCCGGTTTTGCAATCAGCTGTTGTTTAAGCATGGATACCGGTGTATTGCCTATTGTGGAACCGATGGGGTCTGTAGGCTTGAACCATTCCGGTGAAGCGGCGTTCAGGTTTTCTGTCATGTATAACCCATGAAGGGTTCCGAGAAAACCGGTATTTGGATCGTTCATTTCGATCAGGCAGGCAGTCCCCATGGTTGTTGGCAGATTGCCGTGGATTACTTCAAATGTTGGATTTTGATCCAGGGCATTGTTGGAGCGATAAACAACATTTTGGTCGGTGTAGACTTCCAGTGTGAATATAACCAGGTTCGGGTCGCTCGGGCTCACGCTGATGGAAGAGACCGGATATTCGTTTTGTTCTCCGGTTTCCGGATCAATGAAAGGCACCTCTGTGGTGGCTACAATACAGAATGGACTTCTAATATCGGCTTTATCGTAATTGTTGGCATCCGACAGGTTGGATATTCTGTAAAGCCGGCCTTCTTCCGTCCCAACCCATAGGTAATTTGCATCCCTGGAAAGGCCCAGGCATTTGGAAGTGCCATCGAAACCGACATTGATTTTGTCAGAGATTTTGAACCATTCCGGCTCCACGGCAAAATCAAGTATTTCGCGGCTCATCCATACGGCATCATCGCCACCGACGAAAAACTTATTGGTGACAACGTCCTGAACCTGAACGGAGTCGCCGGGTTGGAGGGCGAAAGGCGTGGTGGCAAAAAAACCGTAGGCCCGCATGTTGCTTTTAACATATATCTTGTCACCTGAGGAATAATCCTCCCTGGCATAAAACCATACAGAATCCGGACTGAAAGTGTCGTTGAAAGATTCCCACAGTATGGTTGGGGGGTATTGCTGATCCGCAATGTTGTTTGATACCTGGGAGGTAAAGAAAGAGGATGAAAAGTTTGTACCCAGGTCTTCCGATCTTCTGAAAGCATTGCCGGTTTGGCTGTATATCGCTGCTTCCGGGTCAACAACAGGAATGTGGCAAAAACCGCCGGCAGAATTGCTGGGATACCCGTTGGCCGAATACCATACCGGTTTTCCGTACCTGGCGGTGGCCGGGTTTCCGTTACCATCGATGCGAAGGGTCCCGTTGGCATGGGTCCCGCCAATGATCTTTCTTTTTTCCCCGGTTATTCCAATCGCATTGAAATTGACCGAATACAGATTTTTATTTTTTGGTTCGAACGAGAAATAATCCGGATCAAGAAATCCGAAGAATACGCCGCCTTCTGTGGCAATCATCAGTTGCCTGTTATGGTTGGGCCTGAAAACATAATCGACATGATTGGGATGGATATAGGCAAAATAATACGGGCTGACGGGATTGTTTTCGGACCCGGCAGATTTCTTTTTCCACTGGAAATATCCGGTTTCACTGATTTTTTCACCTTCCCACATTTCAGTTCCCCCGATCAGTATACGGTCGGGATTGTCTGGAAAGACTTCCAGTACATTGTGCTTATTGCCTACGCCTTCACTCGGGTCGTTCCCAAAGAAAGGAAGTTCGGAGGTACCTCCCGGGGCTATCACGCGCCAGTCCAATCCGTTGTCATCACTTCTCCATACCGAGTGCAGTGCCCCTCCGGGTGTGGTCAAGGTGGCATAAATGATCTCCGGGGCGCCAGGGGCTATGGCAAATTGCATTCTGCCAACATTATTGGGCAGGGAATCAATGAGTGAAAAACTTTGGGGATCGTTATTTAAGGCGATGTATGCGGAATCTATCCCGTTATCATTGATCAGGGTGCCATTGCTCCCAACGGTGATGTTAAAGGATGGCCCGGAAAGTTCCTTTCCCCCGGCGGTCATTGCGATCGACCAGTCATTGCCGCCATTGGTGGAATACCACAAACCTGTGTTTGTAGCAGCGTATAGCGTGTTTGTGGCCGGTTCAATTTCCATGTCGTATATATACCACCAGTTCTCACTGACGAAATTGGGCGCTGTGGATGGGATCAGGACAAAATTGGCTCCATCGGTGGATTTGTATATCCCCGAACCGATAAAGCTGTTTATGTATATGTCCTGGCCTGTGCCAACGTAAATGTTTCCATTGGCGTCCTGAACCATGCAGGATACTTTCAGCGCTTCCTGGGTCAAACCCGTCTTATTCCAGGTTTGACCAGCATTGTCGGATTTATAAAGACCGCCAAGTAAACTGCCGGCATATAAGGTCAGCCCATCGGGGTCCTGGCTGTCAAACAGAACTGAAGAAATGAATCCTCCGTAATTATTGGGCCCTATTGCGCCCCAGTCCAGTTCTGTTGCATTTGTGGCTTTAAAACCTTGAGCGGATGTGGGATCCTGACCCTGGGAAATAAAGGGCAGGGAAAGGAACAGGAATGATAAGCCGGAAATAAACAACGCAACGCGAAATGGTAAAGCTTTATTTTTCATGTTAGTTGGGTTTGATTTTTGGTTTAACAGAATATTGTTTTATTGTTAAATACATGTTAAATAGTGGCCCAAGTTACATCTTTTTTGATAATGTCCAAAAAAGGCAGGTCCAAAAATATTAACAAATATAGGTTAAAATATTAATCTACACAAAGATAAATTCTGTAAAAAAAAAGACAAGAAAAAATAAGTTTGCGGCCCCCTGCAATCAGGTAACGGCAAAATAAAATCCATATTTGCCTCCCGAAATATCCGTTGAAGGTAAAGCGTCTGTTAAATCGTACTTTATTTTGATATATTCTAAATGAAGGGAGGTACTGGAAGCCTTCATGCGGGATGCAATGCACGGGACACGCAGCCGTCATTTTGGATAAGGATTCGCTGTCCCGCGACATTGCGAACAACCGGGATTGAAACAGGGTGTTTCCCGGATTTATATCACCCTGAAGGAGGAGCGGGGTATCCAGCCTGTGCTTCCGTTGGCAATGCGGATCTCTGCCCAGCCTTCTACTTCGTCAATAAGGGTTACTTTGGTCCCTTCATGGATGACAAACAGGTCCACGGAATTTTCCATCGGGGAACTTCTTACCGTGAGCGTGGGTGTGAAAACAATGGCTTGGTCATCACGGGTGTATTCAACGTATTCCTGATATGAAATGACCGTGGCAATGACAAAAAGAAAAAGGAACAAGATCCCTGTCCAAAAGGATGAACGGCGGGCCCTGACCGAAACGGAAGTGACAAACACCGTGGCCATGATGAACACGAGCAGGAAGGTCGCGGCAGAGATCCATGCCCATGTGTTGGCCCTGAACAGATTGGATAGCTGATCCCACCAGAGGATGTAAAATAAGTCCGGGACTTCTTCGATCTTGTCTACCTTCATGGAATTGGCAATGTTGAGGTTGTATTGGACATCTTCATCCGTTGGATCAATTTTTAAGGCTTTTTCATAGTACAGGATGGCAGCCGGAATATCGTTTGTTTTGAAACAGGCATTCCCCAGATTGTAATATAAGGCTGCGGAGGTGTATCCCTGACCGGCAACTTCCAGGTATTTTTCTTTGGCTTCCTGATACGCACCTTCATTATAGGCGTTGTTGGCGGCCCGGATAAGTTCCTTATAATTATCCTGTCCATAGGCCGTAACGAAAGTCAGTATAAAGATCACCAGTATGGACCGTATTTTTTTCATAATATCCGATGCATTATTTTTTCAGTTCTTTTTCGATGCTGGTAATGGTCTGAATGGCTTCCCGGTATAGCTCATTCATCCTGGATGTGCTTTCGCCGGGGGCAAACCGGGCATATTCGGTATGGTCCAGGGTCTCCATGAATGCTTTTACTGTGCTTTCGCTGACGTTGCGGTCCAGGAGCTTTTGCCGGATGTTATCGGTTGACAGGTTGGCGGGCGGGATGTTGAATTTGTCGCCCAAATAGCCCCACAATGACCTGGAGATCTCCAGAAAGAATTCCTTTTCGTTGCCCGATTTCAGATAAGCCTTGGCTTTCTTTAAATTTTTCCGGGCGATCCGGGTCGCTTTCTTGTTCCTCTGCCGGGCTGCATCTTGTTTTTGCCGGATCTGCCTTCTCCATATCAGCAAAAATAAAAGAAAAATCACCGGTGGTACGGCGAGCAGGATGTAGTAGATGCGGCTGGCGAACAGCATGTGATGTCCATGGAAAACATGGAACGGCAAGTGTTTTATATGCCGGATATCGCTTCCGATATATTGGATGTCTGCCTGGGATACACCGCTGTAAATCATGCCACCGGACAAGTCTGCTCCTTTTTCCACCTTTATGGAATATCCGGGCGTGGTGAGGGTCTTATATGTTTTGGAAGCCAGGTCGAAAAAACTGAAGTTTACCGGCCTGATGGTAAAATTGCCCGGCGTCCTGGGGATGATCAGGTATTCAAAGGTCCTTGTTCCGGAAACGCCGGAAGCGTTCGCACGGATATCATTGATGATCTTCGGCTCGTAGGTTTCAAAATCCGGGGGAAAAGAAACATCCAGGTGGCTGATCAGTTCAATATTTCCCGACCCGCTCAAAACATACTTCAGGGTGATGGGCTCGTTTGTTTTTACTTCCGTTTGATCGATGCCGGAACGCAGCGAGAAGGATCCCACCGCTCCGCTGAATCCGGCCGGTTTTCCTTCTTCCGGAAGCGGCCTGACATCAATCGTCAAAGGATCGGATGCAAGCTTCAGTTCCACGTTCTGGTACCTGTTATTGAAGAAGGGGTCGTCAAAAAAGCTGTCAAAAAAGGGATCACGGGTACGTCGCGTGCCTTCTTTGCGTATTTGTGCCACGCAGGTCAGCTCCATGGGCTCAATGGACAGTTTTCCGGTTTTTTGCGGAAACAGGGCGATTTTCCGGATATCGGCCGTTACATATTCTTCTCCATCAATGAATGCTCGCTTTTGCTCCATTTTGCGATCGGGATCCATTAAGTTCTTAGACCAAAACCCCCGGAAGGAAGATAATTTATCGATGCTTACCTGTGATATTTGTGTATTGGTGTATATTTTATACGTTATGATCACTTGTTCGCCCAGGTAAGGGGTCCTTTTATCTGCATATGCTTTAATGAAAACATTTTCCTTCTTACCTTCATGGCTCCGGCTGTCTTCCTGTTCCCCTGCCGGACGCTGGCCCCCGGAGGATTGTGGGGACGGGGAGGATGATTTTAATACCTTGATCTTTAACTTGTTTGATTGGTGTTGTTTTCCATCTGCATGGATTGTGGCAGGATCAATTTCAAACGTGCCTTCTGTAGTGGCCTGTATGATATAGGAATATGTTATGTTCAACGATTGGGACATTTTTCCGTTGATGATCTGGTAACTTTGGCTGCTGGATACATTCGGGCCGGTCAATACCCGGAAGTTCTCAAAAGAAGGGCCCTGGAAGTCTTTGCCCTGGGCATTCAAGGTATATACTACCTGGAAGCGTTCACCAACGGTTACCTGGCTGCGGGCGGATGCACGGAACTGAATGTCTTCAGCAGCATGGCACCTGCTGACTGCAGCAAGGATCATGAACACGGTGAATACAAGATTTTTCAGCATATCAGTTATGGTTGCGGTAAAATATGTTCAAAATTACCAGTCTTTTTCCGATTTTGCACCTTTTGCTTGCCTGGCATTTAATTGTTGCAATTTCTCAAGTATTTTCTTTTCATCGTTTTTCAGGGCCTGAAGCATCCGTTCTGCCTCTTGTTTGGAAATTTTCCTTTCCTCCGGCCTTGCATTTTTTTCTTGTTCCTGTTTACCCGCTTCCTGCTGTTTTTTTTGCTGTTCCTGCTGTTCGTCCTGTTGTTCCTGCTTTTCTTGTTGGTCCTGGCCCTTGTCCTGGTCCTGGTCCTGGCCCTGGTTTTGTTGTTGCTGTTGCTGTTGTTGCTGTTGCTGTTGCTGTTGCTGTTCTTTTAGCAGATTTTGCGCATAGGCAAGATTGTATTTTGCTTCATGGTCATCGGGGTTCAGACGCAGGGATTGTTTATACGATTCTATGCTGGCCGGCAGTGCCTGCTGAGCCATTTCGGCGCTGTCCTTTGCAAGTTTCAGCAAGGCGTTCCCAAGGTTGTAATACACTTGGGATTTGACAGGCTTTTCCAGGTTCAGCAACGTGGCCGAATCAAAAACCGATGAGGCTTCCAGATAATTGTCCTGTTGGTACAAAGCATCTCCCAGATTAAAGAGCCCTTTATGTGACGGGTCTTCGCTTTGTATGGCTTTCAGGTAATTGATCTCGGCTTCACTGTACGCACCCTTTTCATAGGAACGGTTCCCCTGCCTGATCAATTTGGACTCGCTCTGGGCGGAGAGCCCGGGGGTCAGGGTCAGGATCAGGATTGCTGCAATGCATAAGGTGCGATATGGTATGTGGTTTACAGAAAATACTGTGCTGCGTTGTGTCGCAGGAAGCAGCCATCGTATTTCCGTCCTGTTTTTCAGTTTTTTTATATGTTTGTTCATGGTCTGCGCTGCTTTTTTGTTTCGAAAAAATTAATCCGTTGTGCCCATTTTCCTTTTCTTTCCAGGATAAGGTATTCCAGGATAAAAAGCAACAGTCCCAGTCCGGCGAAATATTGAAACTGGTCCTTATAATCGGCAAATATCCGGGTTTCGATCTCTTCTTTTTCCATTTTATTGATCTCCTTCAGAATGTCGCTTAATCCGGTATTGGAATTGGTTGCATTTACATATACACCATTGCCTGCGGAGGCGATCTGTTGCAACATGCTTGCATTGAGCCGGGTCATCACGGTTTGTCCCTGCCGGTCTTTTTTGTATCCCGTCCGGTTGCCGTATTTATCGTATACGGGTATGGGGGCGCCTTCCGGCAATCCCATGCCGATGGTGAACAGGGTTATGCCCAGCTCCCGGGCTTTTTGTGCTTCTTCGATGGCATTGCCTTCATGGTTTTCTCCGTCGGTTATGATGATGATCACTTTGTTTTTATTGTCCTTGCTGAAGGATTTGCTGGCCAGCCTGATGGCGTCGCCAATGGCGGTGCCCTGGGTTGGAATATTGTCCGGTTCGATGGGGGAAAGGAACATTTTGGCGGCGGCATAATCTGTTGTAATGGGCAATTGTGTGTATGCATTTCCGGCAAAAACGATAATGCCCACGCGGTCACCTTTTAGTTTCTCTATCAGCCTGGAAATGGATCGCTTGGCCCTGGACAGACGGTCCGGTTTAATGTCCTGTGCCAGCATGCTGCTGGAAACGTCCAGGGCGATCATTATGTCGATCCCTTCACGCCGTATTTTTTCCAGCCTGGATCCGGTTTGAGGATTGGCGATGCCGATGACCAAAAAAGTGTAGGCCAGGATCAGCAGGATAAGTTTCAGCCGGGGCTTGTTCCCGGAGGCATTCGGGATCAGCCGTGAAATGACCTTCATTTGCCCGAATCGCTTCAATGCATGCTTTTTCCACTGCAACATCAATGCAAATACAAGGATGAATATGGGGATCATCAGCAACAGGTACAAAAACTCCGTATGTTCGAATCGGATCATGGGTTTATCAGGGTATGGATTTTAACACAGTGTTTCTGATCAGGAATTCCAGGATAAAAAGTGCCAGGGCGGCCAGGGCCCATGGAAGGAATTCCTCTTTTTTCTTTTTGAATTCGGTAACGTCGATCTTGGATTTTTCCAGCTGATCAATTTCTTTATAGATCTCTTCCAGCTTTCGATTGCTTGTGGCTCTGAAATATTTGCCATCCGTCATTTCTGCAATGTCTTTCAGCAGGTCTTCGTCAATTTTCACTTCCATGTTCTGGTATTGCAGTCCGTATGGTGTTTGGACCGGATAGGGGGCGGTACCATGTGTTCCGACACCGATGGTGTAGGTCCTGATCCCGTATAATCCGGCAATTTCTGCTGCGGACAACGGATCCAGCGATCCAGCGTTGTTCTCACCATCCGTTATCAAAATGATCACTTTGCTGACGGCATCGCTTTCTTTCAAACGGTTTACCGATACGGCCAGTCCGTCACCAATGGCGGTGCCGTCTTCGATAATGCCGCTCTCAATATCCTTAAAAAGGTTATTGATAACATGGTGATCGGTAGTCAACGGGGCTTGCGTAAAGGTTTCCCCGCTGAAGATGACCAGGCCGATCCGGTCATTCGGCCTTCCTTTAATAAAGTCTTGGGCCACGGCTTTGGCTGCTTCGAGACGGTCCGGCTTCAGATCCTGTGCCAGCATGCTGCTGGAAACATCCAATGCCATGACAATGTCTATGCCTTCGATGGTCACATCCCTGCGGCTGAGGCTCGATTGTGGACGCGCCATCACCAGTATAAGCAAGGCGATGGCGAGGATCCGGAAAACGAAGAGTATGTGGTAAAGATGTTGTTTTGTACTTTTTTTTCTGTTTGCAAATCTTTCCCTGACGGATATCTGCAGCACGGGATGGATCATTTTAAACCTGTACCAGTACCATATCCCCATTGCCGGCAGCAACAGCAGCAGGTAAAAAAATTCCGGGTTTGCAAATTCCATATCCTTAAGCATGGGGCGCTTCTTTTAATTGCTTTTCGTTCACTTCTTTGTGCTCCGGTTCTTCCGGGGTGTCTGCTTCCCTGCGCATGGTTTCCTTCACAAAATCGATGCAATGGTTCAGGCTGATATCGTTTTCCAGGGGCAGGGGTTTTTCCCTGGCAAATTTAACCAGGTCGGCCAGCTGAAAGACCTGTGTAATTTTGTCGAGTGCCTCCGGATGAACATCCCTGGTTTTAAGGCCCCGGATAATTTCATCGGTAGTCATCTCAACGGCTTGTACGTCAAAACGTTCTTCGATGTAATCCCGGACAAAGCCGGTCATTTCAGTATGGTATTCTTTGTATTTCCCGTTTTGCCACAGCTTTTTATACCGCAATTTTTCCAGTCCCTCCAGGGCACGTACATGGGGGGGCAGCTTCGGTTTGTGCCGTGCAACGAATAAAGGTTTCTGTTTTTTCTTTTTTTGTATGATGTAATAGATCAGCCATCCCAGGAAAATAATCCCCAATGCTGCGAGGATCCAGGGAAGCATTTCACGGAATGTTACGGGTGCATGAAGGGGAGGTTTGATGGGCCTGATCGCTTGTGCCGTATCGATCTCAACCGTATTGACATAGAGGGATAAGGGTTCTGAATGTGCTGTATATATGCTTGTATCACCATTCCTGGTATAATAAAATGGGATGGAGGGCAGGGAATAATGGCCCGAATCAAAGGAAGTGATCTGTATTTCCTGGCTGAGGACTGTGTTGATGTCTTTTTTGGTTTCAACGGTATCCGGATTGCTCCGGCCAATGATCTCAATGCCACGCACCAGGGTGTCGTGAAAGAGGGGCCAGGAAATGGTCACATCCTTCGGAGCGGTCGCCCGCAGGTGCAATGATATCTGATCTCCGATGAGGATCTCATTGGTGTCCAGACCGGCGTGCACCTCAACATCCTGTGCCGTGGCATATGGACCGGCCAACAGGATCAGCCAAAGGGCCGGCACCATATTCCGGATACGACGGATGAGCGGAAACTGCATACCGTGGTGAAACGGAGATCCCTTCCTGCCTGAAGGTCTTCCCGTTTTTAGATGCAGGGTGTTGTCGCTGGCGGCAATATGAAAATTGGTGTGCAATGTCATGTCAAAATCGGGATTCCCTTCGTTTAAACAAGTTTTTTATCGGCCTGACATAGTCTTCGTCTGTGCTTATCCGGGTATGATCCACTCCGCTTCTCAGAAAAAGGGTTTCGAGATAGTTGTCCTGCCTCTTCCACCAGTCGTTGTATGCTTTTCGTGCACTGCGGCTCGAAGTGTCCACCCACCGGGTGGTATCGGATTCTTTATCAAAGATCCGGACCAGGCCCACATCGGGCAGGGAAATTTCCCTGTGGTCGTATACACGCAAAGCCACGATGTCGTGCTTGTTGCCGGCTATTTTCAGGGCATCATCGAAGCCCTGGTCCATGAAGTCGGAAATAATAAAAGCCGTGCATCTTTTTTTTAACGCATTTGTCAGAAAGCGCAGGGCTTCTGAAATATCGGTTTTCTGACTTTCCGGTTTGAAATCCACAAGCTCGCGGATGATCCTGAGAATGTGTGAGGTGCCCTTTTTGGGGGGAATGAATTTTTCGATGCGGTCACTGAAAAAGACAACCCCTACCTTGTCGTTGTTTTGAATGGCAGAGAAAGCCAATACCGCTGCGATCTCTGTCATTTGTTCTTCCTTGAGCTGCTTTTTCGTACCGAATTCGTTCGACCCGCTCACGTCGATCAGCAACATAACCGTCAATTCCCGCTCCTCATCAAATATTTTAATGTACGGGTGGTTGAATCTTGCCGTTACGTTCCAGTCAATGTTCCGGATGTCATCCCCGTATTGGTATTCCCTGACTTCCGAAAAAGCCATGCCCCGTCCTTTGAAGGCACTGTGATAGTGGCCGGAGAATATCTGGTTGGACAATCCCCGGGTTTTGATCTCTATCTTCCTGACCTTTTTTAATATATCGGCGGTTTCCATGTTTTGATTGTTGGTTAACGCTGATTTTATGGGACTTCCACCGTATTGAGTATTTCATTGATGATCTCTTCGGAGCTTATGTTCTCTGCTTCTGCTTCGTATGTGAGTCCGATGCGGTGCCGCATAACATCGTGGGCAACGGCCCGGATATCTTCGGGGATCACATACCCGCGACGCCGGATAAATGCATAGGCTTTGGCAGCCAGGGCCATGTTAATGCTGGCCCTGGGAGAGGCCCCGTACTGTATCAGGGGCTCAAACTTTTTTAGTTTGTATTCGGCCGGATACCGGGAGGAGAAAACAATATCGGTGATGTAATTCTCGATCTTTTCATCCAGGTATACTTCCCGGACAATGAGCCTGGCTTTGATAATATCTTCCGGATTGAGGGTTTTACCGGTGATGGGAAAAGAACCCGAAATATTCTGGCGCAGGATCATTTTTTCCTCATCCTTGTTGGGGTATCCGATCACAACCTTAAGCATGAACCTGTCGACCTGTGCCTCCGGCAGGGGATATGTGCCTTCCTGCTCTATGGGGTTTTGGGTAGCCATGACCAGGAAAGGCTCTTCCAGGTGGAATGTGTTGTCGCCTATGGTTACCTGTCTTTCCTGCATGGCTTCAAGCAGGGCACTCTGAACCTTTGCCGGTGACCGGTTGATCTCATCCGCCAGAATGAAATTGGCAAAGATCGGTCCTTTCCGCACAACGAATTCTTCATTTTTCTGGCTGTAGATCAGCGTCCCGATCAGGTCGGCCGGGAGCAGGTCAGGTGTAAATTGTATTCTGCTGTATTCAGCATCAATAATATTGGACAGGGATTTAATGGCCAGGGTTTTGGCCAGTCCCGGGACCCCTTCCAGGAGTATATGTCCATTGGACAAGAGTCCGATAAGCAAGCGTTCGACCATGTGCTTTTGGCCGATGATCACCTTGTGCATTTCCATGTTGATCATATCGACAAAAGCACTTTCTTTTTGAATGCGCTCGTTCAATTGTTTGATATCCGTTTCCATCATGGGTTTCTTCTTTAAGAATTCCGGACACAAATATAACTTACCGTGGCGATAAAGGTTCTCCGGTGTATGTTAAAATATGTTAAAGGTGCTGTTAAGATATGTTAAGCAGAATAGGGAAAGGAGAGGGAATGGGGGTTTTATTCTTCCAGTTCTTTCCGGATGTCCCTGAGAAAGGCTTTGATGTTTTTTAGTGTTTTTACCGCTTCGAATTCGGCGTCTGTATTGGGTTTATCTTCTTTTAACTTTTGACGGGCCCCCTTCAGCGTATATCCCTTTTCTTTGACCAGGTGGTATATGAGGTGGAAATGATCCACATCCTTCCGGGTGAAAAGCCGGTTGCCTTTTTTATTTTTCTGCGGGCGGATGATGTCAAATTCTTTTTCCCAAAAGCGGATCAGCGAAGTACTTTCATTGAACATTTCCGCCACCTCGCCAATGGTATAATATAATTTTCCCGGTTGCGATTTTGACTTGCCCATATCTGGAAAAATCAAGACAAAACCTGGTTGTCTTTTGCGGCCAGTTCGAGGACTTTTTCAAATTCCTGGGGGGTAAAATCGTTGTAGAAATAATAGACCGGATTGACTTTTTTCTTGTTGTAGATTATTTCGTAATGTACATGAGGTGCTACAGAAAGCCCACTGTTGCCCACATAGCCGATAATTTCACCCCGCTTCACGTGCTGCCCTCTTTTAACGGAAATGTTTTTCATATGGCCGTAGAGGGTCTGATAACCATATCCGTGGTCCACGATACAGGTGTTTCCGTATCCTCCTTTCCGGCCGGAAAATTTAATGATACCATCGCCGGTCGCGTAAATGGGTGTGCCGTATTGTGCGGTTATGTCAATTCCATAATGCATTCTACGGTATTTCAGTATGGGATGGAACCTCATGCCATAGCCTGAAACGATCCTTCCTTTGCCCTTTTCAATGGGTTGTATGGCCGGTATGCAGGCCATCATTTCTGCCTTGTTACGGGCCATTTTAAAGACTTCGTCGAAGGAACGGGACTGGACGACGATCTGGCTGTTCAGGCGGTCAAGTTTTTTGGTGGTTTCAATGATCACTTCTGAATTCCGGTAACCATCTATTTTGGCATATTTATCTACCCCTCCGATCCCTGCATTCCTGACTTCCCAGGGTATGGGCTCGGCCTCAAAAATGACGCGGTAAATATTGTCGTCACGTTCCTGCATATCGGCCAGTACAGCATTCATGTTGTCAATCCGGTCGTTCAGGATTTGAAACTGCAGACTGTACTGTTCGTTTTCCCGTTTGAGCATCCGCTCCTTCGGACTGTCAAAAAAAGAATACGCTAGAAGTACGATAACGGCTGCGAAACCAATTCCTGTGAGCAGATAACCCAGGAATTTCAGGACGATCGATTTTACTGAAGTGCCGACTTTTTCGTACGTTAAAGATTTGGGGTTAAAGCGATAATGTACTTTTGCCATGATCTGCTTCCGGATTATTTAATGTAAAACAATTATTTAACGTGCGAATCCACACAAAAATAAGTAAATGCACTAAATTTGCAACAATTATTCAAGGTAAAGGTAAAAAAATTTTTTTTGAATAGATGAAAGGGTTGAGATGAAATCTGTTGATGTAAGACGAAAATTCCTTGATTTTTTTAAGGAAAAAGGACACCGGATCGTACCGTCGGCCCCCATGGTTGTCAAGAATGACCCCACCCTGATGTTCACCAATGCCGGCATGAACCAGTTTAAGGATGTATTTTTGGCAAATACCCGTCCGGCATCCAGGCGGATCGCCAACACACAGAAATGCCTGCGGGTTTCCGGCAAGCACAACGACCTGGAGGAGGTTGGTTACGACACCTATCATCATACGATGTTTGAGATGCTGGGGAACTGGTCTTTTGGGGATTATTTTAAAAAGGAAGCCATTGCCTGGGCATGGGAACTCCTGACGGATGTGTATAACATAGATGAGGACAGATTGTATGCTACGGTTTTCGGAGGTGATCCGGAAGATGGCCTTGGACCCGATGAAGAAGCATACCGCTATTGGCACGATTATCTTTCGGGATCTGGCATCCTGTATGGAAGTAAAAAGGATAATTTCTGGGAAATGGGCGATACGGGCCCATGCGGGCCGTGTTCGGAGATACATATAGACCTTCGCGATGATGAGGATAGGATGAATGTACCGGGCGCTGAGCTTGTCAATAAAGATCATCCCGAAGTCATAGAAATATGGAACCTGGTTTTTATTGAATATAACCGTAAGGCAGACCATACCTTGTCCGGCTTGCCTTCAAAGCATGTGGATACCGGTATGGGTTTTGAGCGATTGTGCATGGCATTGCAGGGCAAGCGATCGAATTACGATACCGATATTTTCCAGCCCCTGATTCATGAGATCGAACATATGACCAGTGCATCCTATGGTAATGACAGGGAAACGGATATTGCCATGCGGGTGGTATCGGACCACCTTCGGGCTGTGGCTTTTGCCATTGCCGATGGACAGCTGCCATCGAACATAGGAGCAGGGTACGTCATCCGGCGGATCCTGCGCAGGGCCGTCCGGTATGGATATACGTTCCTTGGCATGAAGGATCCGTATATGGGCGAACTGCTGCCGGTCCTTGGCGAGCAGATGAGCCATGTATTCCCGGAACTTGAATCCCAGCAGGCGCTGATACGCAAAGTGATCACGGAAGAGGAGCGTTCCTTCCTGAGGACATTGTCTGCCGGTATCAAGCGCTTTGAATCCTATGTTGACGATCATGCCGGTGATCCGGTGGTGAAGGGTGATTTTGCATTTGAGCTTTTCGATACGTATGGCTTTCCGGTGGACCTGACCCGCTTGATGGCCCGTGAAAAGGGCTGGCAGGTGGATATGAAAGGGTTTTATGCGGGACTGGAAGCTCAGAAGGCCCGTTCCAGGAAAGCCGCATCCAGGGATGCCGGCGACTGGATCGAAGTGGATGGAAAGGAGGAACATTCCGGGTTCATGGGATATGATAGCCTGGAATATACGGTCAATATTAAAAAGTACAGGAAGGTCCGGCAGAAAAAGCGTGAACATGTTGAAATGGTGCTGGATAAAACCCCGTTCTATGCCGAGTCGGGGGGGCAGGTCGGGGATACCGGTTACCTCCGCAGGGAAGATGAATCCATACGCATCCTGGATACCAAGAAGGAACATGACCTTATCGTGCACATTGCAGACCGGGAACCGCAAAACCCCCACAGGGAATACACTGCGACCGTTGACAGGGATGCGCGGCAATTCACGGCAAATAACCATACGGCGTCGCACCTGCTGCATTATGCACTCAGGAAGGTGCTGGGTGAACATGTCGAACAAAAGGGATCCCTGGTTGATCCCAGGCACCTGCGTTTCGATTTTTCGCATTTTGAAAAAATACGTGAAGAAGACATGGACCGGATCGAAAAAATGGTCAACAGCCACATTCGCGAGAACATACCTTTACGGGAATTCCGTTCTGTTCCGATAGAGGAAGCCAGGAAGATGGGGGCGCTGGCATTTTTTGGCGAGAAATACGGCGATGAAGTGCGCGTAATATCCTTTGGGGATTCCGTTGAACTCTGCGGAGGCACACATGTGGATGCCACCGGCCGGATCGGATTGTTCAAGATCGTTTCGGAATCGGCTGTTGCTGCCGGTGTGAGAAGAATTGAAGCCCTGACTGCTGCCGGTGCTGAAGCATATATGCTCAGTCAGGAAAAGATCATACGGGAATTAAAGAAAAAATTCAAAACACAGGAAAACATACTTCGTGGTGTGCAGGGATTGATCGATGAAAATAACTTGCTCAGGAAGGATCTTGAGAAAATGAAGAAGGAAAAGGCTGCCCACATGATCCATGACCTGGAGCAGGGTATGGAACAGTTCAATGGCGTGGATCTTATTTCCACCCGCCTGGAGGGGGTGGATCCCGGGGTTGCCAGGGAAATAGCTTTGCGGTTGACCGGGAAGCACGAACGCTTATGCATTGTGATGGGATATGCAGACAGGGGAAAGGCATATCTTACGGTTGCTGTATCCCGGAATATTGCGGGTAAAGATGGCCTTCATGCCGGCAATATCGTTAAAGCGTTTGCTGGTTTGATCAAAGGCGGGGGCGGAGGACAAGCGCATTTTGCCACTGCCGGAGGCGGAAATATTCAGGGGATCCCGGATGCCATAAAAGAAGCCCGGAAACGGATCACCGCCATTGCGGATAAACAATGAACTGCTCATGATTTGCCGTTTGCATAAATTGTTTTTTCCGGTTCGTTGCCTTTTCTGAATTTTATTGATTATTTTTATGTTAAATAACAGGCCGGTGCGTTTGAAAAAAAGAGATACCAATACATGAGCAGCAGAAAATCTGAATCTTATCTGAAAAAGTTTTTACAGGATTTTTCTCTTCCTTTCCTGCAAACGGACAGGAACGGAAAGATCATTGATGTCGATGAACCGCTATCCCACTCACTGGGCTATGAAAAAAAAGCGGTGATTGGACGGTTGTTTGATGATTTTACCACCGATACTTCCTTCAGCATGAAGCCTCATTTGGATAAAGGGACCAACCCGATTTACAGTGGGGAAGGATTGCATCTGACGGATGCCTGGGGGAAAAAAAGGGCTTTTAAGTATTCCCTGTTCCGTGAAGGTGAAAATGTTGTATACATCAGTCTGCAGGAATTGGAGCCTGTGATAGATACCGGCCGGCATTCCGTCAAAGAGGAGGAAACCTGGATGTCGCCCGAAGTGATATTCAGGATGGACAATGAAGGGCGCTTCCTGGATGTTCTTTACGTTCATTCCGAGGACAGCCTGGCCTTTCATCCGGATGATTTTATCGGTAAAAAGCTTGAGGAGATAAACTTTCCCGCGGAAAGCATACGGCTTGGAATACAGAATATTACTCTGGCACTGGATCGTCGTGAGGTCCGGGAATTTGTATACAGCATTCATAAGCGATCCGGCTCTGAAAAGAAATATGAAGCCAAGATCATACCTGTTGGCCAAAATGAGATACTTTTCATAGCGTGTGATATCACGGGGAAGCTGGAAACAGAAAAATATTTCAGGTATTCCGAATCCAGGTTCAGGAAATTGTACGATGATATACCGGTGGGGATATACCGGACTACCCCGGAGGGACGTGTTCTGATGGCCAATAATACATTTTGCGAAATGCTGGGTTTTTCTTCCTTTTCTGATGTTCCCCTGCTGAATCTCAACCAGGCGGATGTTGATACCGGTTATGACCGTGAAGGATTCATCAAAATGATTGAAGAACAGGGTTCACTGGCAGGATATGAATCCCGGATAAAAGCAAGGGATGGCACGTTTCGCTACATCAAGGAAAATGCTCATCTGGTAAGGGATGAAAGTGGGCAGACTGCCTATTATGAAGGGACCATCGTTGACATTACCAAGCTCAAGCAAACCCAGAATAAGCTGCGGAAGTCCGAACTTGAAAAATCGGCCATCCTGAACAGCATGATCGAACTGTTCATGTTTTATGATACGGACCTGAAAATACAATGGGCAAGTAAAACGGCGGCAGATACCCTGGGCAAGGATCCTGCCGAAATGATCGGCAAAAATTGCTATGAAGTATGGCATGATGCAACCCGTCCCTGTGAACATTGTCCCGTTAAGAAAGCCATGCATACGAGCAAGCCTCAGCAGGGGGAGATCCGAACCGCTGATGGCCGGATATGGGATATGCGTGGCTATCCTGTGTTTGACGAAAACGGTACCCTGATCGGTGCCACAGAATTTGGCCAGGACATTACGGTTCAAAAAGATTTCGAAGAGAAGTTGAAACATTCGAAAGAGCTTGCGGAAAAGGCCAATAATTTCAAGAGCGAATTTTTGTCAAACATATCTCATGAGATACGGACACCACTCAATGTCATCATAGGATTTACCGATCTGCTGGATAACAGTTTGATGGACCCTCAGTACAAAGAATACCTGGAATCAATAAAGGCTTCAAGCAACAGCATACTCAGGCTCGTGGATGACATTCTGGACATTTCCCGGATAGAAGCAGGGAAGTTTAATCTCCAGTATAAATCGGTCAACCTTTTCAAGATCGTTAAGGAGCTGAAGCAAATGTTTTTGGACAGGGCGATGCGCAAACAATTGGATTTGAGCATTGAAGTGGATGAGTCCATTCCCAGGTTCCTGATCATGGATGAAGTCAGGGTGAAACAGATCCTTACCAACCTGCTCAGCAATTCCATTAAATATACGGTGCGCGGGCATGTGAAATTAAAGATCTATGTGCTGGAGCGAAGATCCATGATGGGAAGTGAGGAAATTGACCTGAGAATGCAGGTGGAGGATACAGGCATTGGCATTCCGGAGGAGGACTTTGAGAATATTTTTGAGCCTTTCACGCAGGTTCGAAAAAACCGTGCCAGGGGAAAGGGGTATGGGCTGGGACTGGCCATTACCAAACGCCTGGTTGAATTAATGGATGGTTTCATAAAGATTGAAAGCGAACTTGACAAGGGTACCACCTTTTTTGTGGACCTGAACCAGGTGCTGGTCCAGTCTTATACCCTGGGTTACAGCCAGGAATCGGATGCGGAACAGGAGGATTACAAAGGGAAGACCATATTGCTGGTGGATGATTCCGATGTTAACCGGCGGCTGGTGCGTGAAAATTTGGAGAATGCGGGCATAAAGATCATTGAGGCCGAAGACGGGCGGCAGGCTGTGACGTTGGCGGAAAAATTCAGGCCCGATCTCATTTTGATGGATATCTTAATGCCGGAAATGGATGGATTTGAATCCACGCGTATCATCCGGGATAATCCCGATCTGGAGAAGATCCCGGTCGTGGCGTTAACCGCTCTGGCCATGAAAGAAGATGTACAAAAGATTGAAAATTTTAATTTTGATGATTATTTGCTCAAGCCTTTTCATATCTCCGATCTGATGGAAAAGATCAAGCCATTGCTGGGTTCTTCCAAAACGGAACCGGCAGAGAAAGAACTTAAGGGGTTCCCGCGTACCGTTGTGCAGGAGGTTGACCACACTAAGCTGGAATCGGCTGTTTCATATCTTGGCAAGGATCTTATGAAGGAATGGGAGGACTTATTCATAAACAGGGAGTTTGCAGGCATCCGGAAATTTTCTGAAAAAATCCTTTCCATCGGTTCCTCGTCCGGTATCCCGGAGATCATTGAATTTGGCGAAGATATGTTTAATTATGCCAAAGATTATGATGTTGAGAATATTAATACATGTCTGGAAGTGTATCCGCAATTTGTAGAAAAACTAACCCAACGCAAAGGCAATGATCATGAACGAACGTGACAACCATATACTTGTTGTAGACGATGAGCCTTCCAACATCCAGCTTATTGGCAAGATATTGGAAATGAGTGGATATTCGGTACATTATGCCATGGATGGAAAATCATCCCTGGAGCTTGTTAAAAAGTTTGATATCGACCTGATCCTTCTGGATGTCATGTTGCCCGACCTGGATGGATTTGAAGTGTGTACCAAATTGATGGATGATGAGAACACACAGGATATCCCGATCATTTTTATCACTGCCCGGTCCGAAATTGAAAATATTACACGGGGTTTTCAACTGGGCGGGGTGGATTATGTGACCAAGCCTTTCAATGAGGCAGAGCTGACCGCCAGGATCAAAACCCACCTTGAACTCAAGAACAAACGGGACCACTTAAAAAAGGAACTCATAAACAGGGAGAAAATGATATCCGATAGTGTGGTCTTTCTGACCGGCCGGAACGAATGGATCATCGGCATCATCGATGCGCTGAAAGACCTTGATCAAAAGACCGGCAGAAAATATCATACAGAGATCCGGGAACTCCAGAAACAAATGCGGAAATTGACGGAAGGCCAGCAAAGTAAGGAACTGGAGATACAGTTTAATCAACTGCACCGTGAATTTCAGCACAACCTGCTGCGGAAATTTCCTGCCCTTACCCAAAAAGAAGTGCGTTTGTGCGGCTTTTTGCGGTTGAATATGACATCCAAAGAAGTATCCAAAATGACCGGGCAAAGCATTCGTGCGGTTGAAGCTGCCCGTTCCCGGCTGAGAAAACGGCTGCGGCTAAAAAAGGAAGACAATCTGGCGACTTTCCTGAACAGCATTTGAATACGGGCGGATACGGCCAGTATTTACCAAAACCTTCGGATGCATCTGTGCAATCCCGGGGGGTGTTCTATCTGAGGTATCTGAAATTCTTTCCAAGGTACCGGGCACCTTCCCCAATGGCTTCCTCAATGCGCAAAAGCTGATTATACTTGGCAATCCGGTCGGATCTGCTTGCGGAGCCGGTTTTGATGAGACCGGTATTCAGGGCCACGGCAAGGTCAGCGATGGTCGTATCCTCGGTTTCGCCGGAGCGGTGACTGATCACCGAAGTAAAATCATGCTGGGTCGCCAGGTTCACGGCGTTCATGGTTTCGGTCAAGGTTCCGATCTGGTTCACTTTGATCAGAATGGAATTGGCTGCCTTGCTGTCGATGCCTTTTTGAAGGCGTTCAACGTTGGTGACGAAAAGATCATCGCCGACAATTTGAATTTTTTCCCCTAGTTCTTTGGTCATGAGTGTCCAGCCCTCCCAGTCATCCTCAGCCATTCCGTCTTCAATGGAAATGATGGGGTATTTTGTTGTCCAGTCTTTCCAGAAATCCACCATTTCCTGACGGTTGAGTTTATCCCCGGTCGACCATTTCAGATGGTAAACATGTTCTTCCGGAATAAAGTATTCGGAAGAGGCCGGATCCAGCGCAATGCAAATATCGTCACCGGGTTTGTAATTTGCTTTTTCGATGGCTTCCAACACAACCTTGATGGCATCTTCGTTGGATTTCAGATTTGGTGCGAATCCACCTTCATCGCCTACATTGGTGGAAAACCCTTTATCCTTTAAGACTTTTTTGAGGGCATGAAATACCTCGGTCCCCATGCGGAGACCTTCCCTGAAGTTGGGGGCTCCCACGGGCATGATCATGAATTCCTGGAAATCGATGCTGTTGTCGGCATGAGAACCGCCATTAAGGATGTTCATCATCGGGATAGGCAGCAAGGTGGCATTGGCGCCTCCGAGGTACCGGTAGAGGAACTGTCCGGTTTCCTGGGCTGCTGCGTGGGCAACAGCCAGGGATACACCCAGCATGGCATTGGCACCCAGGTTTTCTTTGTTTGGCGTTCCGTCTATTTCGATCATCCGGTGGTCGATTTCCGCCTGATCCGTAATAAAATATCCCTGCAGTTCTTCGTTCAGGGTTTTGTTGATGTTGTCGATGGCTTTCAGGACGCCTTTTCCGAGATAGACGCCCCTGTCGTTGTCTCTCAATTCAATGGCTTCATGAACCCCTGTGGAGGCCCCGGAGGGTACGGCAGCCCTCCCCAAAATGCCGTTATCGGTGTATACATCCGTTTCTACCGTTGGATTTCCCCTTGAATCCAGAATTTGCCTGGCAAGGATTCTAATGATTGACCCCATACGTGGTGATTTTTAATTATTTATCGGGTTGATCCGGTGTGTCCTTCTGTTCTTCCGTCTTATGATCATCCGCTTTCTTTCCGGATGCATCTTCGGATGTTGTTTCCGGTTTCTTTCCGGGTTTGTTTTCCCTGGTAGCTTCCCGGGGTTTTTCTTTTTCTTTGCCGGGCTCCGTATCCTGTTTTGTTTCCGCCTTTTTTTCTTTTGGTTTTCCGCCGGTTGCCTCTGCTGGTTGCTGGGTTTCGGGTGCCGTTTCTTCAACGGTTGCTACGGTGGAAGCCTCCGGTGTTGCTTTATTTTCCGTGGCTTCGGTGTGTGCGGTTGTTTCGGTTGACTCCGTTTTGCCTTTGCCGGATCCCCTGCGTCCCCTCCGGGTTTTTCTGGTTTTTTGCCGCTCTTGTTTTTCAGCGAGCAAATGTTCGTTGTAGTCTACCAGTTCGATAAGGCACATGCTGGCATTATCCCCGGGCCTGGGAGCTAATTTGAGTATGCGGGTATACCCTCCCGGCCGTTCGGCGACCTTTACAGAAATATCACGAAACAACTCATTGACGGCTTCTTTATTTTGCAGATAGCCAAATACCGTTCTGCGGGAATGTGTTGAATCGTCTTTGGATTTGGTGATCAGCGGTTCAATGTATGATCTTAGCGCCTTGGCCTTGGCCACGGTTGTTTTTATCCGTTTATGCATGATGAGCGACGATGCCATATTGGCAAACATAGCTTTACGGTGTGCATTTGTCCTGCTTAAATGATTAAATCGTTTGCCGTGTCTCATTTCCGTTATTCCTTATCAAGTTTATATTTTGAAGTGTTCATACCAAACTCAAGACCCTTGTTTTTAACCAATTCTTCAAGCTCAGTAAGGGATTTTTTCCCAAAATTCCTGAATTTGAGCAGATCATTCTTATTGTACTGGACCAGATCCCCCAGTGTTTCAACATCGGCAGCTTTCAAACAATTCAAAGCCCGCACCGAAAGGTCCATATCCACCAGTTTGGTTTTTAACAGCTGGCGGATGTGCAGGGAGCTTTCATCAAATTCTTCCGAGACTGTTTTTTCTTCGGAATCGAGGGTGATCTTTTCATCCGAAAACAGCATGAAGTGATGGATCAGTATTTTTGCCGCTTCTTTTAGTGCATCCTTGGGGTGTACGGAACCGTCTGTTGCAATTTCCAGGATCAGTTTTTCGTAATCTGTTTTTTGCTCCACACGAAAATTTTCCACCGAATATTTCACATTTTTTATGGGTGTATGGATGGAATCAATGGCGATGGTTTCGACGGAGGCATTCAGGGATTTGTTTTCATCCGAGGGAACATATCCCCTGCCTTTGTTGATCGTTAATTCCATAGCCAGCCTGATGGATGGATCCAGGTGGCATATCAGTTCATCGGTATTGATGACCTGAAAAACGGATAAAAATTTATTAATATCGCCCGCCTTGAATTTGTCCTGGTCGCCGATGACTACATGGACTTTTTCGCTGGTTTCCGTGTCGATCTGACGCTTGAAGCGAACCTTCTTTAAATTCAGGATGATTTCCGACACATCTTCGACCACCCCTTTGATGGTGGAGAACTCCTGTACCACACCATCGATCTTGACGGAGGTTATGGCGTATCCTTCGAGTGATGATATAAGTATCCTTCTCAGGGTATTTCCGATGGTTACGCCAAAACCTGGTTCGAGCGGACGGAATTCAAATACGCCGTTGAATTCGTTCGCTTCATTCATAATAACTTTTTCAGGTTTCTGAAATGCTAATATTGCCATAGAGAGTTTCTTATTTTGATAACCGAAATAATTAACACAGCGATTTATTTCGAGTACAACTCGACAATCAGCTGTTCTTTTATATTTTCAGGGATCTCTTCCCTGCTTGGATATTGGATGAATTTCCCGCTCATTAAATTTTCATCCCATTCGAGCCAGGGAAATTGATTGGATCTGCCTGAAAGAGCGTCAACGATAGATTCCAGGGATTTCGATTTTTCTCTTACTTCAATGATATCTCCGGGTTTAACCGAAAAGGAGGGGATATTGACCACCCTGCCGTTCACAACAATATGCCTGTGAGAAACCAGTTGCCGTGCTGCTCTCCGTGTTGGGGCGATACCCAGGCGAAAAACGGTATTGTCAAGCCGGGCTTCACAAAGCTGGAGAAGCCGTTCGCCGGTGACGCCTTTTGTGCTGGCTGCTTCCTTAAAGGTATTTCTGAACTGCCTTTCCAGGATGCCGTATGTATATTTAGCCTTTTGCTTTTCCATTAGCTGTATCCCGTATTCAGACTCTTTTCTCCTTCTTTTATTGGGTCCGTGCTGGCCCGGCGGATATCCTTTTTTATCCAAAGTTTTGTCAGGCCCAAAGATGGGTTCCTTGAACTTTCTTGCGATCTTTGATTTTGGTCCTCTGTATCTTGCCATAGTTTATAATAACCTTAAAATGAAATATTGTCAGAACAATTATACCCTTCTTCTTTTGGGAGGCCGGCAACCATTATGGGGGAGCGGAGTTACATCAACGATCTCCATGACTTCGATCCCGGCCGAATGAAGGGTCCTGATGGCAGATTCTCTCCCTGCCCCCGGTCCTTTCACATAAACTTTTACTTTCCTCAGCCCCATGTCGTGGGCTATTTTAGAGGCATCTTCTGCTGCCATCTGTGCTGCATAAGGCGTATTTTTCTTGGAACCCCTGAATCCCATTTTCCCGGAGGAGGACCATGAAATGACCTGTCCTGAATTGTTTGTCAGGGATACAATGATGTTGTTAAAGGAAGCGCTGATGTATGCCCTTCCTGTGGGTTCAACCTTTACTACTTTTCTTTTTGCAGCTCGTGTGGTTTTTGCCATGATGTATTATATATCTGATAACATTAATGATTAGCCTTTCGGTGCTTTTTTCTTATTGGCCACTGTTTTTTTCCTGCCCTTGCGTGTACGGGCGTTGTTTTTCGTGCTTTGTCCGCGCAGCGGTAAACCCGAACGATGCCGTATGCCCCGGTAGGTGCCAATGTCCATTAATCTTTTGATGTTCATTTGCACTTCTGAACGCAAGGAGCCCTCCACTTTATAGACATCGCTGATGATGCGGCGTATATTGGTTTGCTCCTCATCGGTCCAGTCCTGAACTTTTTTATCCCTTGGCACTTCAGCTTCGTCAAGTATTTTTTGAGCGGTACTGCGGCCAATGCCGAAGATATAGGTTAAGCCTATTTCACCGTGTTTGTTTTTTGGTAAATCGATACCTGCAATTCTTGCCATAGAATGTATTGTTTATGCTGTTAATTATCCCTGTCTTTGCTTGTACTTCGGATTTTTCTTGTTTATAACGTACAACCTGCCTTTACGGCGTACGATCTTGCAATCGGGGGTACGTTTTTTAACGGACGCTCTAACTTTCATCGTTTTGTGTTTTGCTATTTATATCTGTATGTAATTCTTCCTTTTGTCAAATCGTAAGGCGACATTTCGAGTTTCACCTTATCGCCCGGCAAAATTTTGATATAGTGCATTCTCATCTTACCGGAAATATGTGCCGTAATGATGTGGCCATTCTCAAGCTCTACGCGGAACATTGCGTTTCCCAATGATTCAATAACCGTACCGTCTTGTTCTATCGACTTTTGTTTTGCCATGTAATATCATTTATTGAGTACTTCCTCGATATATTCAAAGGTTGAAAGTATTTCTGCTTTGCCTTTTTTAACTGCAACATCATGTTCATAGTGGGCTGATGGTTTCCGGTCTGCCGTGCGTATGGTCCATCCGTCCCCTTCCTGGACAACGTGTCTTTTGCCGAGGTTTATCATGGGTTCTATTGCAATTACCATGCCTTCAACAAGCTTTTTTCCGTTACCCCGTCGTCCGTAGTTTGGTATCTGTGGTGCTTCATGCAAATTTTTACCCAACCCGTGGCCAACCAGGTCGCGAACAACCGAGTACCCGTATTGTTCCACATGGGTCTGTATGGCGTGTCCGATATCCCCGGTTTTTTTCCCGTCCAGGGCCATTTCTATGCCTTTGTACAGGGCTTCCTTTGTGTGCTTCATCAGCAACGCAACCGCTTCGTCCATTTCCCCGATACCAAAGCTGTAGGCGGAGTCTCCGTAAAAGCCGTTCATCAGAACCCCGCAATCCACCGAAACCAGATCTCCGTCCCTGAGTTCGCGTTTCCCGGGAAAACCGTGGACAACCTGTTCATTCACGGAGATGCACAGGGTAAAAGGAAATCCGTTATATCCCTTGAATCCCGGAACTGCTCCGTGATCGCGTATGAACTCTTCCGCCCTCTTGTCCAACTCAATCGTTTGTATGCCCGGTCTGAGCATTTTGGCCACCTCGGCCAGTGTTTTTCCAACAAGCAAAGAACTTAGTCTGAGTAATTCAATTTCCTCTTCTGTCTTTAATTGTACCATTTATTCATTTCTTTCTACATGCCCATGGAAGATCTTCCCTTGATCCTTCCTGATTTGGTAAGGCCATCATAATGCCTCATAAGCAAGTGGCTTTCGATCTGCTGCAAGGTATCCAGCACAACGCCCACCAGAATAAGCAACGAAGTACCCCCGTAAAACTGGGCGAACTGTTGACTGACTCCGGCCTGGCTGACCAGTGCGGGCATGATGGCGACCAATCCTAAAAACATAGAACCCGGCAATGTTATTCTTGACATGATGTTGTCAATAAATTCTGCGGTTCTCTTCCCGGGTTTAACCCCGGGGATAAATCCCCCGTTCTTTTTCATATCCTCTGCCATCTGGTTTGGGTTGATGGTGATGGCGGTATAGAAGTATGTGAACATCACGATCAGCAGAAAGAATACAAAATTATACCAGAACCCGTTAATGTCCGCAAAAGCAGAGGCGAATCCCGACAGGGCTTCTGTCTGGGCAAATCCTGCTATGGTTATGGGCAGGAACATGATGGCCTGGGCGAAAATAATGGGCATTACACCGGCAGCGTTCACTTTGAGGGGTATGTACTGTCTGACTCCACCGTATTGACGGTTGCCGACGATACGCTTGGCATATTGCACGGGTATTTTTCTTGTCCCCTGGACCAAAAGTATTGTTAACAGAATGATGAAAACCAGTATGGCGATTTCCAGCACAAAATAAACCAGTCCGCCGCCCTGTTCCTCCATCCTGGAAATGAATTCTCCAAACAATGCAAAAGGCAGGCGGGCAATAATACCGATCATGATGATCAATGATATCCCATTCCCAATACCTTTGTCTGTGATCCGTTCACCAAGCCACATAACGAACATGGTCCCGGAGATCAGGATCACGGTCGACATGATCCAGAAGAATGTGGAAGGTGGAGAACCATCAAAAGGCATTATGGCCGTCAGCGTTCCATCCGGATTTCTGAGCTGGCTGACCAGGTTTGCAATATATCCGGGTGCCTGGAAACCTGTGATCAGAATGGTCAGATACCGGGTGATCTGGTTGATCTTTTTCCTGCCGCTTTCTCCTTCCCTCTGCAGTTTTTGAAAATAGGGTATTGCCATTCCCAGGAGCTGCACGACAATAGAGGCAGAAATATAGGGCATGATGCCAAGTGCAAATATCGATGCATTGGAGAAGGCACCTCCTGAGAACATGTTCAACAGACCCAAAAGGCCGGAACTGGTTTGATTCTTCAGGTTGGCAAGCATGCTCGGGTCAACGCCGGGAAGGACCACATAGGAACCCAGACGGTAGATCAGAATAATACCCAGCGTGTAAAGGATCCTGTTTCTCAGGTCTTCAATCTTGTATATATTGCGTATGGTCCGGATTAGTTTTTTCATTAAAACTTAAATTTTTGTTGCGACACCACCTTGAGCTTCAATTTCACGAACAGCTTTGGCTGTGAAAGCATGTGCTTTTACTTCGAGCCTGGACTTCAATTCCCCTCTGCCCAGGATCTTAATAAGGTCATTTCTATCTGCAAGCCCATGGCTTATCAGTACATCCAAATCCATCGTACTGATTTTATGATCATCAGCCAGTTTTTGCAAGGTATCAATGTTGATCCCTCTGTATGCGACACGGTTCCGGTTTTTAAAACCAAATTTCGGCACCCTTCTGTACAGGGGCATCTGGCCACCTTCAAATCCGAGTCTTTTCTTATATCCTGACCTTGATTGGGCGCCTTTGTGACCGCGGGTGGATGTACCGCCTCGTCCCGACCCTTCTCCACGGCCTATCCGTTTTCCTTTCCGCGTAGAATTGCCGGCTGGTTTAAGATTGCTCAAATCCATCGTAGTGATATTTTAAATTTTTATTTAATTTCTTCTATTTCAAGTAGATGATTAACTTTTTTGACCATACCTTCAATTTGAGGTGTAGCATTGACCTCAATGCTTTGATAGAGTCGTTTAAATCCAAGCGCTTCCAATGTTCTTTTTTGGCGTTTTGATTTTTTGATCTGGCTTCTGACCTGTTTTATTCTGAGCTTTTTCATCTTTTTTAGGTTTATCCATTGAATACGGTATCCAGACTGACCCCCCTGAGCTGCGATACAGTGTATGGGTCTCTCAGTTTGGTTAATGCATCGATGGTAGCTTTCACTACACTGTGCGGGTTTGATGAACCTTTGGATTTGGCAAGCACATCTTTGACGCCCACGCTTTCCATTACTGCACGCATGGCTCCCCCGGCGATCACGCCCGTACCGGGCGCTGCAGGTTTGATAAAAACCCTTGCACCACTGTATTTTCCCGTGATCTCATGGGGGATTGTCCCCTTGAGTACCGGTACTTTGACCAGATTTTTCTTGGCATCATCGATGCCCTTGGCTATGGCTGAGGTAACTTCTTTGGCTTTACCCAAACCGTGTCCGACAACACCGTTCTCATTACCGACCACGACGATGGCCGCAAAACTGAACGTACGCCCGCCCTTGGTTACCTTGGTTACCCGCTTGATCCCGACCAACCGGTCTTTGAATTCAATTTCGCTGGATTTAACCCGCTTGATATTTACGTTTGACATAGTATTTTAAAATTTTAATCCACTTTTTCTTGCCGCCTCGGCCAACGATTTAACTCTTCCATGGTACAGGTATCCATTCCGGTCAAAAACAACATGTTCTATGCCGGCTTCCTTTGCTTTTTCTGCGATCAGCGCACCTACTTTTTGGGCCTGCTCTGTTTTGTTCACATCTTTTTCAGCAATTCCTTTTTCTCTGGATGAGGCTGAAATCAGTGTTTTGCCTTCATGATCATTGATGAGCTGGACATAGATCTGCTTATTGCTTCTGTATACACTCATCCTGGGCTTTTCCGCTGACCCGGATAATCGCTTGCGTATACGCATCTTGATCCTGTACCTTCTGAACTTTTTCTTATCCTTAATTTTCATCCTCCTGGGATTTAATAGATTGATGATTTTACTGAGCAGCAGCTTTTCCTGCTTTCTTTCTAATGATCTCGCCTTTGTATTTTATGCCTTTACCCTTGTATGGTTCGGGTTTTCTCAGGGAACGTATTTTTGCCGCCACCTGACCGATCAGCTGTTTATCAAATGATGTAAGGGTAATGGTTGGGTTTTTCCCCCGTTCGGTTTTTGTTTCCACCTTGATCTCCGGTGGCAGGTCCATGTAAATACTATGAGAATAGCCAAGCGACATTTCAAGCACCTGTCCACGGGCCTGCACCTTATATCCCACACCCACCACTTCCTGTTCGATCTTGAATCCTTCCGATACACCTTTGATCATATTAAAGATCAAGGCCCTGTACAAACCATGCAGGGCTTTGTATTTTTTCTGTTCGTTGGGGCGTTCCAGTATTACTTTCCCTTCTTCGGTTTTCACCCGGATATTCCTTTCAACCTGTTGGGTCAATTCGCCCAGTTTCCCCTTGACCGTGATCAAATTATCACCGGATATATTGACCTCGACACCGTCGGGTATATCTATTGGTAATTTTCCTATTCTAGACATGGCTTATTCCGTTTTTTTAACTTACGTAACACAATACTTCACCGCCAACATTTTCCTTCTTTGCTTCCTTGTCGGTGATGACACCGATGGAAGAGGAAAGTATGGCAATGCCCAATCCATTCAGTACCCTTGGGAGCTTGTTTGCACCGACATATTTTCTCAGGCCGGGCTTGCTGACACGCTGGAGTTTGTTGATGGCAGGTTGTTTGGTGACCGGGTGATATTTCAGGGCAATTTTTATGATGCCTTGTTTATCGTCCTCTTCGAATTTATAATTCAGGATGTACCCTTTTTCGAACAGGATCTTGGTTATGTCCCTTTTCAGGTTTGACCCCGGAATTTCCACGACCCTGTGATTTGCCATTATCGCATTTCTGATGGTGGCCAAATAATCTGATATTGGATCTGTTATCATTTTCTTTACTTATTTATTACCAGCTTGCTTTTTTTATACCGGGAATAAGCCCCTGAAGGGCCATTTCCCTAAAATTTATCCGGGAGATACCAAATTGCCTGATATATCCTTTGGGCCTTCCCGTAATTTTGCACCGGTTGTGCATACGAACAGGGGAAGCGTTTTTCGGGAGCTTTTGAAGGGCAATATAATCGCCTTTCGCTTTAAGCTCTGCCCTTTTTTCAGCGTATTTGGCCACGAGCTTTGCTCTCTTTACTTCCCTGGCCTTCATTGATTCCTTAGCCATAGTATTATCTTTTTTGATTTTTAAACGGTAATCCAAATTCTTTTAACAGTGCCATGGCTTCTTTATCAGTATTGGCAGAGGTGGCGAAGGTAATGTTCATTCCGCTGATCGAACCGACTTTATCGATATCAATTTCCGGGAATATGATCTGTTCCGATACGCCAAAAGAGTAATTCCCCCTGCCGTCGAAGCCTTTATCGTTGATCCCCCTGAAGTCACGGATCCGCGGCATGGCCACTGAAATGAGCCTGTCAAGAAATTCATACATGTTCTCTCCCCTGAGCGTCACCCTGACACCGATCGGCATTCCCTTCCTGACTTTGAAATTGGAAATATCTTTTCTTGATTTTGTTGCCACGGCTTTTTGACCGGCGATCATCGTCATTTCTTCGATGCCCGTTTCAATAAGCTTTTTATCCACCGTAGCATTACCCAAACCCTGATTGATAGATATCTTTTTCAGTTTCGGGACCTGCATGGTATTTTTATAACTGAATTGCTTCATCAATGCAGGGACGATCTCTTCGTCATATTTTTGTCTCAATCGTGGTGTGTATTCCATTATTTTATAGCCTCCCCTGATTTTTTAGAAATGCGTTGGCTTTTTCCTGTATTCTCATCCTTTTGCCGGTTGATCCGGGTAGCATTGCCTTTTCCGTCGATCAGCATAAGGTTGGATATATGTATGGGCGCTTCTTTTTTAACGATACCGCCCTTGGGGTTATCTGTGTTTGGCCGGGTATGTTTTGATACCATGTTGATGCCTTCAACAATTGCTGTTTTGGCGGCCGGGTTAACCATGAGGACCCTGCCTTGCTGGCCTTTGGATTCACCGGCAATAACCATGACATCATCGCCCTTTTTAATATGTAATTTTTGTCCCATGTTGTTATAATGTTTCTGTTAAAGCACCTCAGGTGCGAGTGAAACGATCTTCATATATTTTTTGTCTCTGAGCTCCCTGGCCACCGGGCCAAAGATGCGCGTGCCAATCATTTCACCTGCTGTGTTCAGCAGTACGCACGCATTGTCATCAAAACGGATGTATGATCCATCGGTGCGCCTGATCTCTTTTTTGGTTCTGACAACGACGGCTTTCATCACACTGCCTTTTTTTACATTACCTGATGGCAGGGCATTTTTTACGGTAACAATGATGTTGTCCCCGATGGAGGCATATCTTTTTTTAGTCCCTCCCAGGACCTGAATGCACAGCACTTCCTTGGCTCCGCTGTTATCTGCCACCGATAATCTTGATTCCTGCTGTATCATAATTATTTAGCTCTTTCAATAATTTCAACTAGTCTCCAACATTTGTTTTTGCTCAACGGTCTGGTTTCCATAATTTTAACAGTGTCGCCAATGGCGCATTCATTGGTTTCGTCATGTGCAAGGAATTTGGATGTCCTCTTCACGAATTTCCCGTATACGGGATGCTTAACCCTTCGCAAGATCTGCACAACAATGGATTTATCCATCTTATTGCTGACAACGACTCCAGTACGTTCTTTTCTGAGGTTTCTTTCCATCGTTATTTATTATTATTGACTTCTTCAATTTCTCTTTTTCTCAGTTCAGTAAGCATTTTGGCAATTGTTCTCCGGTATTCCACTATTTTGTTGGGATTTTCAAGTGGAGAAACGGCATGGTTTAGTTTCAACCGTACCAGTTGCTTCCTTTCTTCTTCCAGTCGTTCTTTCAGTTCCACTGTACCGAGTTCTCTGATAACTTCCATTTTCATATCTTGTATACCTTTAATTTTCTTCGTAATCTTTTCTAACCACGAATTTTGTGGGCACCGGCAGTTTCTGTGCTGCCAGGCGCATAGCTTCCTTGGCTATATCAAGCGGCACACCATCGGCCTCGAATATGATCCTGCCCGGGGTTACCGGGGCAACGAAATATTCCGGAGCACCTTTGCCTTTACCCATCCTGACCTCTGCGGGCTTTTTGGTTACCGGCTTATCCGGAAAGATCCTGATCCATATCTGACCTTCACGTTTCATGTAACGTGTAACCGCCTGACGGGCCGCTTCTATTTGCCTTCCTGTAATCCAGCAGGACTCCAGTGTTTTTATACCAAAAGATCCGAAAGCAAGCTCATGGCCTCGTTGGGAATTGCCTTTCATTTTTCCCTTCTGTTGCTTTCTGTATTTTGTTTTCTTTGGTTGTAACATGACGTCATAAATTAAATCGTTTTACGAATCCTATCTTCTGCGGCCTCTGCCGCCTTTTCTCGGGCCGCCCTGCTTTTTTTGAACATCCGTTGATGATGGGACCAGCTCCGGTTTCCCATAGATCTCACCTTTACAAATCCATACTTTGATGCCGATTCTTCCGTACGTGGTATGCGCTTCTATCCGGGAATAATCGATATCTGCCCTGAGTGTGTGCAATGGGATCCTTCCTTCCTTATATTGCTCTGTCCTGGCCATTTCTGCACCTCCCAGCCGTCCGGATATCACAACTTTTATCCCTTCTGAGCCAATGCGCATGGTTGAGGCGATGGCTGTTTTGATGGCACGCCGGAAGGATATCCTGCCTTCAATTTGCTTGGCTATGGTGTTGGCAACGATCACGGCATCGAGTTCGGGTCGCTTGACTTCAGAAATGTTGATCTGGATCTCTTTGCTGGTTAATTTTTTTAGTTCTTCTTTGAGCTTGTCCACTTCCTGGCCACCCTTTCCAATGATGATGCCCGGCCGTGCGGTATAAATGGTAACGGTGACGAGTTTCAGCGTCCTTTCAATGATGATCTTAGAAATACCTGCCTTGGATAACCTGGCATTCAGATATTTCCTGATTTGCTCATCTTCAATCAGCTTATTGCTGAAATCCTTGCCGCCAAACCAGTTGGATTCCCAACCACGTATGATGCCTAACCGTAAGCCTATTGGATTTGTTTTTTGTCCCATTAATATCTGATTGTTAAATTACTTTTCGTTTTCTTCAATGTTTTCAACCATTTCCTGGATGTGTTCATTTTTACTGCCCAGGGTCAGGGTCACATGGTTGGATCTTTTTCGGATCCGGTGGGCTCTGCCCTGAGGTGCTGTTTGGATGCGTTTCAGCATCCTGGCACTGTCTACGGTCACTTCTTTGACATAAAGCAAATGATCTTCCAGTTTTTCTCCTTCGTTTTTAGCCTGCCAGTTGGCGATCGCTGATAAAAGCAGCTTATACATCCTGCCGGCGGCTTCTTTAGGAGAATGCTGAAGCATGTTCAATGCTGTTTCTATGTCTTTGCCTTTGACCATGTCGCCCACCAATCTCATTTTTCTCGGCGATGTAGGACAGTTATTTAATCTGGCAAAGTATTGCGTCTTCTTTGCTTCCTTTATTTTTTCTGCGCGAATGCGTTTCCTGGCTCCCATAGCTCGTATATTTTATCGTTATTATCTTCTTGACCTTTGTCCGGCATGTCCCCTGAATTGACGTGTGGGAGCAAATTCACCGAGTTTATGGCCCACCATATTTTCTGTAATGTATACCGGGATGAATTTATTTCCGTTGTGCACAGCGATCGTTTGTCCGACAAAGTCGGGAGAGATCATTGATGCCCGCGACCAGGTTTTTATTACACTTTTCTTACCACTTTCTGCGTGTTGCAGAACCTTTTTCTCAAGTTTCCAGTGGATATATGGTCCTTTTTTAAGTGATCGGCTCATATGTCTTTGTTATTTTTTCCTGCGTTCGATGATGTATTTATTGGATTTTTTCTGTTTTGCCCTTGTTTTGTATCCTTTGGCCGGCAATCCTTTCCTGGATCTCGGATGACCTCCGGAAGCCCTTCCTTCGCCACCACCCATGGGGTGATCCACCGGGTTCATAGCAACGCCACGGGTACGTGGCCTGCGGCCCAGCCATCTTGACCGGCCGGCTTTTCCGGATTGTTCCAGACTGTGATCCTGATTGGATACCATGCCAATGGTCGCCTTACAGGTTTGCAGGATCATCCGGGTTTCACCGGAAGGCAATTTGATGATGGCAAACTTTCCTTCCCGTGAAAGGAACTGGGCATATGAACCGGCGCTTCTGGCCATCTTGGCACCCTGACCGGGCCTCAGTTCAATATTATGTATGATGGTACCAAAGGGCAACTCGCTTAAGAACAATGTATTTCCGACTTCAGGAGCGGCGCCTTTCCCCGAAACAACATGCTGGCCAACCTTCAAACCATGCGGTGCGACGATATACCTTTTTTCCCCGTCAGAATAATGTAAAAGCGCTATCCTTGCGGTACGGTTCGGGTCATATTCGATGGTCTTGACCATAGCCGGTATGCCATCTTTATCACGCTTAAAATCAATGATCCTGTATCTTTGCTTATGACCTCCGCCACGATACCGGATGGTCATTTTCCCTTGACTGTTCCTGCCGCCTCTTGACTTTGAAGGAGCCAAAAGACTTTTTTCAGGTCCTTTTGGTGTCAGATCATCGTATGAGCTGATGATTTTGAAACGTTGACTGGGAGTTGTTGGTTTATACTTTTTTAAAGCCATTTATCTAAA
>JAGYMZ010000080.1 GCA_018400295.1 Bacteroidales bacterium
CGAAAACCAGCAGGATGCGGAATACTTTCTGTTCATCAATATTTATTTCATCGAAGTGGGGTGGTTCGGCGGCCTGGTATCGGGATTTGCAGCAGTCAAGATGAAGGTGAATGTATGCAAAACTACCGAGCCGGAACAGCCCCTGGCCACCTATGAGATCGGAGGGGTAGGCGACGAGGCCAAAGAAAAAAAACGGATCGCCATGGCCTATAAGTCCGCGGCAAATGTGTTCGGAAAGTATTTGAAGAAGAAAGTATATAAGTAGCCGTCCACCTGCCAGGGATCGACCCTGTGCAATCCATTTTCTGATTTACCTGATCAATGCCACCGGACCTGATACGGTTTCAGATTGGGTCTGGTTTACTTCAGTATATGTTATCCTGTAAACATATACACCGCCCACGGCCGGCTTGCCATTCACCTGTCCATCCCAGCCCTTGCCAGGATCGTTAGTTTCGAAAAGGAGTTGTCCCCAACGGCTATATATCTGAAGAATGTAACCGGAGTAAAAACAGTGGCTGGTGACAGGCTTAAAATGATCGTTTACCTGATCACCGTCGGGGGAAAATGCATTGGGGACATACATGCGGCATTTTTCAGCCGGTCCTTCATCCTTGATAACCCTGATCGTGTCGGAACCAATACCGCACCGGCAGGTTACAGTGATATGATAGGTTCCCGGTTCATCAACTGTGTAGCTGGACAGACCACTCCCGTCCTGCCATTGGTAACTGCACCCTGGATAAGACACAGACAATACCAGCTCCTGACTGCCGGTAAGTATGGTGTCATGGCCCAGGAATGGCCTGGGGACGGAATCCAGGGACAGATCAAGGATAAGGAGGCTATCGCAATTATGGATGGTCTGTAGCTGTTCCGTATATTGACCCGGATTGCTGATCCATTGAAAGCCAAAATGCAGGGAGTCTCCTTCGCAAATAATGGTATCTTTATGTAAAATGTAAGCGGGATAAAACCCGAGCATTATCTCCACTATACTGTCGCATCCCATTTGAGAAAGGAGTGTATCCGAGTAAACGCCTGCCTGTTTTATCCATTTTCCAAAGATCTGTGTTGAGTCTCCTTCACAGATCATGAGCTCCCCATAAGTGTAATGATCGGGATAAAAATCCAGTTCGATCACCGCAATGCTGTCGCATCCCATTTGTGATAACAGGGTATCTGAATACAGTCCGGTTGTTTTTCTCCATTCCCCGAATATCTCTGCAGAATCTCCCTCACAAATAAATATTTCCGAATACGTGATCAGGGTATCCAAAAAACTCAGGTTTACGGTAACTGTGCTATCACAGGAATGGGTGCTCTGATACACATCCTGATAAATACCGTTGCCGGTTTGCCAACTTCCGCCCACAAACATCGAGTCACCATCGCAAAGGTTGATTTCCTGGTAAATATCGAATGTATCGTAAACGGAAACATGGTACTCTATAATGCTATCGCAAAAATAAATGCTCTGCATGGTATCCGGGTAAATGCCTGGTGATGATACGGGCGTACCCCCGACCAGAAGAGATCCGTTTTCACAAATACTTGTATCAATTACCTGATTATAGACAGGGAACCGGCTTAATACAATGGTATCGGCACTTACGCAGCCATCCCCATTCGTTACTTCAACCCAGAATATACCGGCCGTATCCGTTGAGATCGCATGTACGGTATCCCCATTCTGCCATAGATAACTTGAATACCCGCTATCGACAGCCAGCACATAACTATTTCCTTCACAAAAGGAAGTGTCGTTACCCAGCCATATGTCAGGTTTTTGATTTACCGTAACCAATTGGCTCTTTTCATCCGATTGCCCATACTGATATGCGATCAGGGCAACCTCGTAGTCCCCGTAATTTTCGTATGTATGAACCGGATTGAGGAGGTTTGATGTGTTTTGCGGGCCTGATCCCGGGTCACCGAAGTCCCATCGTACGGAATCCGGATCCCCGGTAATGTTTTCATAAAATTGGGTGGGTTCCTTTTCGCAGGAAATATCATATGTGAAGTTGGCAGTGATATGGAAAAGGGACTGTATGAAAGGCGGTAAACCATAGTTGGAATGCCTTCCTTCCAAATATATGCCTTCAGGATCAAAATTACAGCCTGTCCCGTATACATTGGGATCTGATATGACACCCAGGAAATCATTGAAGCCCAGATCATTTTGAAATGCCACATAGATGCGGTTATCGGGCCCCAGTTGCAGGGCCCCTGTCGAAAATTCGGCAGATGCAATCCGTATCCTGGAATCTATAATATCCTGTGGGGATCCGGCTTCCAGATCATACTGGTATATATAGGGATACAACTTCCAGTCTGATACGTACAGCAATGAACCGTCAGGAGAAAATTCTATTCCATACTGGTCATCCCATATAAAGGTGTCATCCTTGATCTGGTTGCTGACTTCTCCCGTTTCATTATTGAAATCGAAAATTTCAACGGTTTGCATTGTATTATGTGCCATGGCTAACCTGGATCCATCCGGAGATGCTTTCAGGTATCCTTTTGCATAAGGCAGATGTCCTGTAATAACTTCTCCCACCATGCTTGGGACGGGGTTATGGTTTACCCCCTGTTGGTCAACGAGATATGCGTGGAAAATATTGGTGTTAAATCTATGGCAAATCACCCATATGCCGTCTTTTGCATTGTTATGGACCGCCGTTATTTTTTCACAAACCGGAGTTATGAGGGGTATGTTTTTTACTGAATCTACCACTGCCCCGAAGCCTCCATCAAGCGACATGTCCACCATAGAATAGCACAGCCCATTGATCAGATCGTTTTCTATTGCATCCACCGTGAAAACATAATACAAATCCGGGTGGTTCGGCCTGGGAACTATGATGGCGGATTGAGTGCTTGACCAGTGGCCGAGCAGTCCTGTTCCGTTAGGCATCACGGAATGGTTCTTTTGCCAGATTTGCGTTCCCTCAGTGTAAAACATCAATTCTCCTTCGGGGGATGATATGGCGGCACAACCTTCAAGGGTATTGAGATTCCCATTCGTGAGAGCCACAGGAGATCCATTTGAAAAGTCCAGCCCGGCATGTTCCCCAAAATACCAGTAATTTGCTTCACCCTGGGAATAGGCCGGGAGAATGTGAATGAAAGACAGCATGAAAGCAAATAGGAATGAAGGCATGATATTAACTATGCCTTTGCCCATTGGTGAAAACGGGTTTTTTTGTAATAAGTTAGGCAAAGAAGGTATCATTTATTTGCGGTTGAACTCTGTACCGATCAATAGACAAATCAGGGTTGCACAAAGTTGCTCAATTGTTGTGAAGTTGCATCCGTTCACATACATTCCCGTTTCCCGGCCCTGATCACTACAAAGCTTCCGTAGCCGTA
>JAGYMZ010000081.1 GCA_018400295.1 Bacteroidales bacterium
ATGAAAAATTATGGTTTTTTCCTCGGTGTGGAAACATGGTCAACCTCTGTAATCAGTTTTATGAAATATCAAAACTCAGCTCGGGTATCACCCCGTATCGTTCCAGGTCCCTGATTTTATCCAATACCCCGGACTTCTTTTTTTCGGTATACCCTACCACGGGAAAGCCTCCCTGTCCTTCCCTGTATTTTGCGTTTTCGGTGGAATAGTAAGGTTTCAAAGATACATTAAATTTTTCTGAAATGTTGATGTCAATGATTGACATAAAGTCCCGGTTGATGAATTTTCCGCGATTGTAATCGTAAAAATTTATATTTTCTTTTGGATCAGACAGGAGATTATTATTGTAATGGTCATAATAATTATCGCCATGGTCTATATGATCGGCCTGTTCGTAATTGAGACTTTTGAAAAAATGCCTTTCGCTTTCATTGAAATTGTAAAACAAATCTATATTGATGTTATCGTTAAATTGTTGGTTTAGCCCCAGGGTAAAATGATTTCTTGGACCGAGATCTCCCTTGCCTTTCCACTTATCTGCATCCGTATAGGAATATGAACCAAAAAAACTGGTATTAGTTGGCAATTTTCCTGAATCAACCCTTAAAAATGTTCTGACAAACTCTTTGGAGCCGAAACTTTGGCTAAACTCGGCTCCGGGTATTTCCTCCGTTCTTCTGAACTGCAATTCTATCGAACCACCCCTGTTCCCGGAACCGGTTCCCAAATCAGCAGGACTGGCGCCTTTATAAAGGCTGACACTTTCCATATTCTCCATATCGTAGATATCTTCCCTGGCTCCAATACCCATGATGCCATAATTGGGAATACCTTCAACGGTCATACCGGTATAAGCCCCTTTCAATCCCCTTATACGAATGTCGGTTCCACTGAGCCCGTAAGGATCATAGCTTTCCACATTGAGACCCGGCAGTATGTCGAGCACGTTATAAACACTTGTTTTAGCGGGAGTTCCCAGAAGATCTATTCCTTCTTTGGTAACAGAGGTTCCGGTATACAGAGAATCTCCGGTCTGTTTGGTAGGACGGGTTAGTTCCCCGGAAACGACAACATCTTCCAAAACAAAAACATCGCTGTTTTTCTCATCGGCCATCAAGTTGTCTGTTGAAAAAAACACTACATCAAAACAAAGTATAATGAATAAAATATTCCTTTTCATTTCCGCCGCCTTTTTATAAGTCGTCGCTGTTGATTTGTTTAATGTGTCATGTATTTGAGCATACCCCGCTGGGGTTGTCCCTCAAGGGGTCTATTACTTGATAGAATCTTTATACTTTTTTTCCATTTCTTTCTGTGCAGTTTTCATTGCCGACTCGTATGGCATGCCCTGCATAAAACGCCCTATAAATAAAAGACCCATAAACTTTTCTTTTTCCCGGATAGCTTTTCTCCCATATTGGAAACCGTACCCTTAACGATACGCTCCTGACCAGAATGTCCTGCCCAGTAAACTACGGCACAGGGCATATCGGGTAAAAAAACCTCTTTAAGTTCTTCAAATAACGATTGCGGATTCCATAAGGCCATATAGAAAATCATTGTTGAATCATATTTTGCCAGGTCCCCGATTATCTGACGATCTTTCATATCCCAGCCCATCAGGGAAAAAGGCGCCGACTGGATAACAAAACGTGCTCCATGTGCCGGAATGGTACTTTTCCCCAATGCCGCCATGGCGGCTGCGTCACAACCCATACCGGGAATAATAACGATATCCTCCCGGTCAAACTGCTCAGCGTACCAATGGCTGGGACCATAAAGACAAGGATTGCCGGAATCCAATAAACCAACCTCTTTACCCCGGCCCAGCAACTCCTTGATTCTCTTTACCCGTTCATCCCTTAATCTGAAGCGTTCCGCCTTAAAACGGGTCAATTCATCCCGGTTTAATTTATCTTGCCTCTTACCCTTGTAATCCCAGACGCCGGTCCATGGATCAAATAGAACAGGCTTATTTCGCACATAATCGGCAAAGAGTTTTGCGTGCCTGTCCTCGGCTACAATAACATCCATTTGTTTTATTGTATTAAGGGCCTGAAGGGTAGCGGTCTCGGTGCCAGCCGGACCGGTGCCGATAACATAAAATTTTCCCCGGCTTATCGTTTCCGCGTGGGTATGGGTAGTGGAAAACCAGAATAAGGAAAAACATAAAAATAGTAGTGTTAAGCCATATTTCAATTTGAAGATTTTGGTTGAAATTATCATATCTGCTCTCCTTTAAAGATATAGCAACGAAGCATTGCAAAGGTAAACTGACAGACGAAAGGCAAACCCCCCATATGCATCTATCTAAGGGCTGATCACCTGATTTCAGGGTGTCGGGAGCGCCTTTTTTGTTGGGTGCCACGGGCGAAGCGAAGCTTGCCCGTGCGGATCCCGATACTTAACGTCATTCACGGGCAAGGCTAACGCCTTCGCCCGTGGCACCCTGTTCCAACAGCTTTGATTTACAACCGTTATCACAGGAGGATAATTTTCATTATTCTGCGGGTGCAAATAAAAACAGTTACTGACTAATCCAACAATCGTTAGCTTGATGCATATGAGGCAACCCCCCCGCCTGCCAGTTATCCAGGGTTTACAATGCAACAATGACCGACTTTACAATTTGGTTTTCATGTCAGATCTTAAAAACTTAGTGTACCGGAAATACCGGCGGTGATAACCGGCATGGGATAACCGGCACGCATTTCATAGTCCTCGTCGGTGACATTATTGACATATCCATTCAAGATAAAATCGCAATAAGTGAGATGAAACGTATGTTTCGCTCCCACATCCATTGTTATAAAGTCTGCTACTTCCTCACCGTTCTTGCTTTCCCGCTCATCAACATATTGCGCATTCAGTGTTACCACACCGCCTTCCCAGAGTTTATAATTCATTCCCAGTTTGACCTTGTTTCTGGGTATGTTTTCCATAAAATAATAGGTTTCCTCTTCGGGATCGAGCGGGTGTGTTCGTCCAAAATCATCAGCAGACCAGTTCTGCCATGTATAGCTCAGGTAACCGCTCAAATCATGGGTAAAACTTCTCGACAGCTCCAGTTCAACACCATAAAGATCAACATCGGTGTTGTAGACAACAGCCGCCATTTTATTTTCGGGATAGCTCATAAATTGATAATCCGTAATGTCATTGTAGTAGACCGAGGCCCTGAATTTGGTGTTAAACCACAGTCTTTTTAGTAGTCCCAGTTCATAAGTCCAGGATGTTTCAGTTTCAAGATCAGAATTTTGTGCCAGATATTCTTCCGCGGACGCACCCTGCG
>JAGYMZ010000082.1 GCA_018400295.1 Bacteroidales bacterium
GGTAACCAATACCCAGTGCCGTCCTGATGAAGAGCCGGGATCCCCGGTTTTCACTGACCGGGAATTCAATGAACGGCATGACGGCATGCGCCGCACCAAGATACGGCGAACCGCCCAGTCCGGAGTACCAATACCCGACCCCAATGACAGGGTAATTGTACATGTATTCCCAACGTGTCTTTCCGAAGGTGGCTTTGGAAACAGCGATCTCGTATGCAGTGAAATGGGCATTGAAGATCTCCATTTCAATATGGTGGGGGATGAGGAACCCGTATGATGTTTTCCCTGTGAAAACCAGGTTGGAACGGATCCGTGTATGCTTAAACTGGCCAAAAGATGATGGGGGGGAGGCATTCAGGAGGATCAGGAACAATACCGGCAGCAGAGACTTCCTTTTCAGAATGCATCGTATCTTTTCCGGTGTTGGTTTCAAGGGCGGTTATTTTATCCTGGTTGAACAAGGCTCGTTTTTGGAAACGATCGCATAAAAGCAAAAGTATAAAAATACTTGTCTGCAATTAATCCTTACTTTTGCCAAAAACAAACAAAAATGGATGCCAGGTTAGCTGCATTTGAACGTTTGCTGAGGATCATGGATGAACTCCGCGAGCAGTGCCCGTGGGACAGGAAGCAAACCCTTCAGAGTTTGAGGTACCTTACCATAGAGGAAACCTATGAATTGTCCGATGCCATTCTCGATAATGACCTGGAAGGGATCAAAAAGGAGTTGGGTGACCTGATCCTCCATGTGGTGTTTTATGCCAGGATCGGGTCGGAGAAACAGGCCTTTGACATCGGGGATGTTCTGCAGTATATCAATGAAAAGCTTATTGCACGCCATCCTCATATTTACGGGGATGAAAAAGTTGGAACGGCAAGGCAGGTTGCGGACAACTGGGAAAAGATCAAGGTGAACAAAGAAGGCCGCAGGTCGGTGCTGGGGGGTGTTCCGAAATCCCTTCCACCGCTGGTCAAGGCTTATCGCATCCAGGAAAAGGCACGGGGTGTGGGGTTCGACTGGGACCGGCCGGAACAGGTTTGGGAAAAGGTGCAGGAGGAGATGGGCGAACTGAAATTTGAGGTGGATACCAACGCTGCGGCGGATAAGATGGAGGATGAGCTGGGTGACCTGTTTTTTGCCCTTGTGAATTATTCCAGATTTATCGGTGTCAATCCGGAAGATGCGCTGGAACGAACCAACAGAAAATTCATCCGGCGGTTCCGTTACCTGGAGGATGAGGCGAAGAAGCAGAACCGCTCCCTGTTCGATATGACGCCCGGGGAAATGGAAGAGATCTGGCAGGAAGCCAAGCTGGGCGAAGGCGGGGGCGTGAACGGGGAGACATAGAAACATAGGGAATGCTTTTGCATACGGGCTTATGCATTGAATGAACCGGGAAACATCCGCATGATCCCCGCTTCCGGTATCCTGAATGCCAAACCAATAAATTGACGGTATGCGACGACGGTTGCCTGAAATACTGCTGGTTTTTTCTGCGGTTGTGCTGATCGTGGTCATGATCTTGTATCCCTTTAAGCAGGAGCGGCAGATCCCTGTCCTGGACGGGGAATTGCCGGAGGCTGTTGTGCCTCAGGTTGCGTATGGCATTGTGGTGGATTCCCTGGATGTTATCAAGGGAAAGATCCGGCCCAATCAGTTTCTGGCAGAAATATTGCTGGATTTCAACGTTGATTACCGGGTCATTGACCGGATCGCCGGGGATTCAAAAAAAGTTTTTGATGTCAGGAAATTGCGTGCCGGCAATACATATGCGGTGATCACCCCCCGCGATTCCCTGGCCGCACCCCTGTATTTTATTTATGAGATTTCACCGGTGGATTATGTGGTGTATCCGCTGGGCGATACCCTGAATATTTTCCGGGGTGCAAAAAAGATCGACCGGCGGGTTACATCCGCGACCGGGAGCATTGAAACTTCGTTGTGGAACTCCATGGCCGACAATCATACAGATCCCAATCTGGCCAATGAAATGTCTGAAATATTTGCCTGGACGATTGATTTTTTCGGGCTGCAACGGGACGATTCCTATAAGGTCCTTTACGAGGAGCTGTATGTTGAAGACAGGTATGTTGGCCTGGGCCGGGTTTTGGCGGCTTGCATTGATCATATGGGGAATGATCATTATGCCTTTTATTTCGTTCAGGACAGCGTGGGTGATTATTTTGATGATGCAGGGGGAAGCATGCGGAGGACTTTCCTGAAAGCGCCTCTCCGGTTCCGGCGTATCAGTTCACGGTATTCCCACAGCCGGATGCATCCTGTTCTAAAGATCCGCCGCCCGCACCGGGGGGTGGATTATGCGGCTGCATCCGGCACCCCTGTTCATTCTGTCGGAGAGGGCATTGTGACCTTCCGTGGCTGGAAAGGCCAGGGAGGGAGAATGGTGAAGATCAAGCACAACGGCACTTATGGTACCGCTTATCTTCATCTTTCAGCGTATGGCAATGGGATCACGGTGGGGGCCCGGGTGAAGCAGGGACAGGTTATCGGGTATGTGGGTGCATCCGGACTGGCCACAGGTCCGCACCTGGATTTCCGCTTTTACCGGAACGGAAGGCCCATCGACCCGCTGAAAGTGAAATCCCCGCCTGCGAAACCTGTCGACAGTGCCTATTTCGATGAATACATGAGGCATAAGGACAGCTTGATGGTGGTTTTACGGGATTCCATATAGGGGGTGAAAGAAAGGAACCCTTGGCGGCCAGTCATCATGGGAATTCCGGACCGGCAATAAAAAAGGCTGTTGCGCAGCAACAGCCTTTTTTACAGGTTTTTACGCTGGTATTTCTTAGAAATAGAAGTTCAGGTTGATGGCACCGGAAGGTCCGGCTCCGAGAACGTCTGTGTCAACACTGAACATGGATTCTCCACCATATTCGTTTGTGGTTTCCTTTTTTGCGTTGTTTGTTGTATCCCATTCTTCCTCTGTCTTTTCGCCATCGCCGACGGTCATGAAGCCGATGCCCCAGGCGAATTCGCCACCGAGGGACATGCAGGGGGCAAAGAAATA
>JAGYMZ010000083.1 GCA_018400295.1 Bacteroidales bacterium
GGTACCGGGAATTGCGCTCCGGCAGCGATGATGTCAACCGCTACTACCTCAGTAAGGACTACGGGTTTTCAGTTCGTTGTCTCCGGGATTTATAGGACTATCCGCCGGAGGCGGACGGGCAAAGGCCGTTTGACTATTTGACAATTTGGGGTTTGGGACGGATTTATCCTGTGAAATACGAAACAAATTTTAACGGGACCCCAACGTTTTTTTAAATTTGGCATTGGGATTTTTTGACTGATGGGAAATAATAATTAAAGCCTGGGTAATATGAAATTAGTGAAGCAGCTTTCTTTGATATGGACATTTCTCTTTGCGTTTATCCTGGGTTATGGGCAAAGTGTGGATGAAATCATGCATTCCGGCCAATACCTCTGGGGTATGGGGGTGTCCGGGTCTTATGAAACCGCCAGCAAACATGCCCTGGATGACCTGATATCCAAAATTTCGGTGGAAGTTAAAAGCAGCTTCGAGAATTATGTAAGGGAAGAAAACGACAGCATCCGCGAACTGACCAAAACAATGGTGAAGACCTATTCCACCGGCCACCTGGAAGGAACAGAAAGCCGTGTGCAGGAAGATGAAGAAACCGGGAAAACCACCGTATACCGCTATATCAAAAAAGACAACCTCGACAAGATCTTTGAAAACCGGAAGCATAAAGTGCTCACCTACGTTGATTTAGGCTTTCGGGCCGAGGAAAAGCTCAAGATCGGGGATGCCCTGAGGAATTATTACCATGCCCTGGTGCTGCTGCGCAGCCTCCCGGATTACAACAGCCTGAACTATGCCTTCGAAGGCCAGCCGGAAATGCTGCTCTCAGCCCAGCTGCAACAGAGGTTGAACGACCTGCTGGACAACCTGGACATCAGGGTCCATAAGGTATTGAATGAACCCGGAAAAGAACGGGTCACCTATACCATATCCATTAACTATGACGGCCGGCCTGTGGGAAACCTGGATTACATGTATTTTGCCGGGAACCAGTACATCGGCCCCATCGGTGCCAAAGACGGCTACGGCGAAGTTGAGCTCTTCGGCAATTACGCCACCTCCACCGAACGCATCCGCATCCTGGTGGAATACAAATACCAGAATACAAGCGACAGCGAGCTGATGAATGTGATGCAGAACACGCCCCCGCCACCGGATTTCAAAAAGTCTGCCCACTGGCTGTACCTGCCCCAAAACGATGACATATCCAGGCTGCAGGCGAAAAGATCCAGTCTCCGGTACCATGCTCCCCAGCAAAAGGATATCCATGTCAGGGATTATAAAAGGATCGTTGAGGACATCGGGAAGGCCATTGAAGAAGAGGATGCCGGCCCGACCCGGGAATACTTCACGGAGGAAGGCTATGCGATGTACAACAAGCTCATCCGTAACGGCAACGCAAAGGTATTGCCCCTGCAGGATACCATCCGCATTGTGGAGGTGAACGGGGAGGTCATTGTCCGCTCCCTGCCCATGGTGTTCTCTCACAGCAACAACTCCCGGAAATTCCTGGAAGATGTGGTGTTCACCTTTAACAAGGACCGCAAAGTGGATGCGGTTTCTTTTGCCCTGAGCGAAAGGGCCATCAACGACATCATGAACAAGCCGGAGCCCTGGGGGACCCTGGAGGAACGCTATTTGCTGGTGCAGTTCATGGAGTATTATAAAACGGCCTATTGCCTGAAAAGGCTGGATTACATTGAATCCGTATTTGCCGACAATGCCCTGATCATTGTGGGCCATGTGTTCGAAAAAGACGACAAACCGCTGGATGCCATGTACATGAACCTGGGCGGTGAAAAGGTGAGGTACATACGGCATACCAAGGAATCTTACATCAGGGCCCTGCGGAATGTGTTCCAAAGCAACGAGTTTGTGAACATACATTTTGAGGACAACGAGGTGAGCCGGACCAACCGTTTGGATGATAAAGTCTACGGCATCCAGATCGCCCAGCATTATTATTCCTCCACCTATGCAGACAAGGGATATTTGTTCCTGATGATCGACCTGAACGATACCATGAACCCGAAGATATACGTCCGTTCCTGGCAGCCGGAGAAAAACCCGGACGGGAGCATTATCGGGTTGCGGGATTTTCATTTTTAGCTTTTTTTCACTGGTTAATGGTCATGGAATAACGGATTTTCAAAATAACAACACGTCTGAAAGATGATGCAGCATAAGATATACATCCTGGGGTAATTCATTCCATCTTTTTGTATATTTGTGAGGTACGATGCGATTTTTATAAGTAGAATGGCTTAACAACCCAAACCCAATCGATCATAAAGTTGTCTTTTCACCTGATGC
>JAGYMZ010000084.1 GCA_018400295.1 Bacteroidales bacterium
TTTATTGTGGAGTGATGGCCAACAGTACAAACCCATTCGTGTATATTCGTGTTCATTCGTGGTTAATAATCATTCCTGGTTAAAAAAATCAAAAAACGATCTATGACCAACAAAACACCAAGAATCTGTATCGTGGGCCTGGGCTACGTCGGGTTGCCTTTGGCGGTTGAGTTCGCGAAGAAGTACCCTGTTGTCGGTTTCGACATCAACGGCGCGCGCATCGACGCGCTGAACCGGGGACACGACAGCACCCTGGAGGTGGAGGACACCGTGCTGGCTTCCGTCCTGACAAAAAAGAACATCATGCAGTCGGCCGTGTCGATGGACGGGGCGCGCAGGCAGCCCTTACAGGCCTGCGATCCTTGTCCCGCGGGACTCTACCTGACCTCCCATTTGCTTGACATACAGGAGTGCAATTTTTACATCATCACCGTGCCCACGCCCATCGACAAGAACAAGCGGCCGGATCTGACGCCGCTTGTAAAAGCTTCCGAAAGCGTAGGCCGCGAGATGCGCAAAGGGGACGTGATCGTTTACGAATCGACCGTATACCCCGGCGCTACCGAAGAAGTATGCGTACCCGTACTGGAGAAGCATTCCGGGATGAAGTTCAACCGGGACTTTTTCTGCGGATACAGTCCGGAGCGCATCAACCCGGGCGACAAAGTACACACCGTGACCACCATTAAAAAGGTCACCTCCGGTTCCACGCCCGAGGTTGCGGAGTTGGTGGACCGGCTTTACCGAAGCGTCATCACCGCCGGCACGCACAAGGCCAGCAGCATCAAGGTGGCCGAGGCGGCCAAGGTGATCGAGAACGCCCAGCGCGACATCAACATCGCTTTTGTGAATGAACTGGCGGTGATCTTCCAGAAGATGGGCATCGACACCCAGGAAGTGCTGGAAGCGGCCGGGACCAAGTGGAATTTTTTGCCTTTCCGGCCGGGACTGGTGGGTGGCCATTGCATCGGGGTAGATCCCTATTACCTGACCCACAAGGCGCAGGAAGTGGGCTACAACCCTGAGATCATCCTGGCGGGCCGGCGGCTGAACGACAACATGGGCGTGTACGTGTCAAACCAGGTCATCAAGCGCATGATCGCCAAAGGTCACAAAGTATTGGGCAGCCGGGTTTTGATTTTAGGGATAACCTTCAAAGAAAACTGTCCCGACATCCGCAATTCGCGCGTGATCGATGTGATCGACGAGCTGACATCCTTCGGGTGCGGGGTGGATGTGTACGACCCCTGGGCCGATCCGCAGGAGGTGAAGGCAGAATATGGGATTGAATTGATCCAGGATACAGACCAGGCCGGCCAAAAGAAAGGTTCAGGTTACGATGCAATTGTTCTGACCGTTGCGCACAATGCATTCAGAGAAATGGACCTGAAGAAGTTGAAGAATGGACAGGCGGTGGTGTATGATGTGAAGAGCTTTTTGGATAAGGGCGTGGTAGATGAGCGGTTGTAGCGTGTTTTGGGTTTCGGGTTTCGTATTGGGGATTTGAAACATTGTGTGTAATGGATGGTATAATTTTATAGCATGAAATACCTTGCAACAACATACCTTCTAATTCTCCTTCTGTTAACGGTAATACCGTTAAACGGGGAGGATTCGGCCCTGAACGACAACTATCTGTTCAGCATACGCTGGGATTACATCGGGCATGCGCTGGTGTATTTGCCCTTGCCTGTATTGATCAGTCTGGTCTGGAGGAACGCTCTCAGCCTGTGGATCGTCCTGGTTGTTTCATTGGTCATTGCGGCAGGTTTTGAGCTCCTGCAGGGCCTCGTCCCGTACCGGGCGTTCAATGTGAACGACATGGCCGGGAACGGGGTTGGGGTCGTGGTTGGGTGGTTGGCGGTTTGCTTGAATGGACTTAAGGGCAAATAGCAGGCATACTAAAAAATGAAAATTTCTTCTTTTGAGGTGTTCCGTGTTCCGTGTTCGGTGTTCGGTGTTCGGTGTTCGGTGTTCGGTGTTCCGTGTTCCGTGTTCGGTGTTCCGTGTTCGGTGTTCCGTGTTCTGTGTTCGGTGTTTGGTGTTCGGTGTTCCGTGTTCGGTGTTCCGTGTTCGGTGTTTAGTGTTCGGTGTTTAGTGTTCGGTATTAAGC
>JAGYMZ010000085.1 GCA_018400295.1 Bacteroidales bacterium
TGGGATGCTAGCTCAGTTGGTTTAGAGCGCATGCTTGACAGGCATGAGGTCACTGGTTCGATTCCAGTGCATCCCACGAGATCTTTTAAAGGCTGCCCGTACCGGTAGCCTTTTTTTCTGTATCCTGATCCTCCAAAAAACCCGTAAAAAAATACCTTCCTTAAAGCACAGGTTGTCAGCTCGTTATATTAATAAAGCGGTGCGACGCAAAAAAAAATCTGGTTTCCGGGGTTACCTTTTCATTTATTACCGTATAAATAGATGCATTTGATAATTAACTTTTGGTTTAAGTACTTCAAGTATTAAACTCAATTCAGGAAACGATGAAAACTTTATCAAGAAAACTAGAAGACGTTAAGAACGCTTTTACATTACTTAACAACGAAGAGCTTAACCACATCCGTGGTGGTGTGAACGACAACGACGATGATCCTACAAAGTATGTGATTGAAGAGGATGACGATATTTGGATGTAAATCCGGATCAATCACAAAAAATGTAGAGATTTTTTTATTTATGGCGCTTGCGGATAGAGAGTTTGGTATATTTGCCGCATGAACGCTAAAGATATGGCTAAACGTAGACCGACTATGTTACTGGGATTGATATGTTTGTTATTCCCGGTAATTTTGTTTTGTAATACACCGGAAGAACAAGGATCACCGCCCCAGGCAGAAGAATACAACAAACGCGGGAGAGAATCTGTAAGAAGCGGCGATTTTGATAATGCCTACCGTTTTTTTCAAAAAGCCATTCAGGAAGACACTACCTATTTACCCTCCTATAACAATCTTGGAATATTTTTCCGTCTCAGGGAAAAGTATGACGAGTCGTTAGAATATTTTGACAAAGCCCAGAAGCTCATTTTATCATGGGATGAGCCGGATGAATCTGTGTTGGCCCGGATCTATAATAATATGGGCATCGTATACAAAGATAAGGGCGATTATTTCAAAGCGTTGAAATACTATGAAAATGCGCTCAACATATTCCTTAAGGATCCTGAAGACATAGAGATGGCCGCACAGGTATATATTAATCTGGGCAATATTTATATAAAACAGTCGGAATATGAGAAAGCCCTGGATGTATTTATGAAAAGCAGCCAGATCAAAGGTAGATACGCACCCAGGGAATGGTCGGTTTCCCTGGCAAATATTGCCAATGCGTATATTGGGCTGGGACGTTTGGACAAAGCGGAAAACTTTTACAGAAAGGCCATTCATAACCGTGAAAAATATTATGGGAAAGAGCATTACCGTTTGGGGGAATACTATATCAACCTGTATAATGTTTTGGTGCGTCAGGGCAGAGATGACGAAGGAAAGCTTTTCCTTGAGAAGGCACAGTTCATTTATGATAAGAATTTTGGGGAAATGAGCCCCTTTCATGCGAACATCTACTTGTTTCGTGGACTGGAACATGAAAAGACCGGAGCCCACGAGCAGGCATGTGCGATGTTCCACAACGCACTGATCAGTTCGATCGAATCGTATGACGACACAAATTTTTATAAAAACCCGGCGATGGAGCTTATATCGCCGGAAGTGCAAAATCTAGAAATCTTGCGCAGCAAGGCCGGCAATCTTTTTGAGTTTTATAAAATGGTCCCGGAAAACAAAGCGTTGCTGCATTCATGTTTTGCTACTTACGATCTGTTGTTGGACATGATTGACCGGATGCGGGGGGGCTACCTGAACGAACAAAGCAAATTGTTCCTGACGAAAAATGTCCGGGAAGGATTGAATGATGCATTGCAAGCCGCCCATTACGCATATAGGGTAACCGGTTCGGAGGCATATAAGTGGAATGCCTTTCGGTATTCGGAAAAAAGCAAGTCTGCTCTGCTTTCATCTGCCTTGTCTGATGATGAAAAGAAAAATACCTATGGGATATCTTCGGAGATTCAGATGAAAGAAAAAAACATACTCCTGGAGACGGATTTTTATGAAAAGAAAATTTATGAAGAAA
>JAGYMZ010000086.1 GCA_018400295.1 Bacteroidales bacterium
GACATCTGTCGGCGCGTGCGGCGGTATATTCGTGTAAATCCAACATTATATGGGGGAAACGAATATCCGTCAACAATAAACAGACAATAAACAGACGGTACACGAAAAAGGTATCGTTCCATCATGGCGCTTCATAACCAGGGAGTAAGAACAAGGCAACAATTAACCCGCTCGATTAATCCGCCCATGGGTGGTTCCATCAGGGTGACCATTAACACCTTGCCCGTCATGGAATTTAGGGCGCATTCGTGGCCTATGGACCAGGGCAAAACAACCTAAGAATCAGCGGATCTGAAGCTCAACGGCCGGACAGCCCCATTTTTTTCAATCAGAGTGGGCTGCGGCATGTGGAACGTATCCGGATTAATATTTACCCAACCGCCTGTATTATGGATAGCAACAGGAATTTTCCTTTGATCCTGATACCGAATAAATGTCTCACCAAAAGAAGGGACATGGGTATGCCCGTAAATCAGCGAGGTTATCCGCTCGCCTGAATCCAGACCTTCCTTTTCCGCCTGGTCCAGATAATGCTTCACGAGTCCCCGCTGGTTCTGCAATGCCTGGATATCGTGATATTTTGCGGACTGCGTTTGTGATTGTCTCGCGATATCGTCCTTTAGATAAAAATGGGCATCCAGGATCTTCCGGATTCCCTGTTGCCATTCCGGCGGAACCTTTTCAGTATATTGAAGATCGTATATCTTCTCCCAGAATTCATAAGGTGGTGTCTGCCCAAGGGCATGACTGTGCATCTCGGTCGTGATAGCGTTGAACATCTCAATATTGCGTATTGTCAGGGGGATATCGTTTTTTTCCATCAAATCCCCAAACATCATGGTCACCATGTTCCAATTCGGCTCGAAGAAATGGCCGTGTGTGAGCAGGGTATACTCGTTGTTGGGTTTTTTAAGAAAAAAATGCGGATAGGCCACATAAACCGGAGTATCACGGTCCACCCCCAGTAATGGCGAAGCCAGGTTGTGCAGGGGAATCCTGTTTTTGCCTGTCGGGGTTTCGGCACGCTGAATAGCACCGGTGCTTGCATCAAGTGTCAGTCCTGCAATCCCGGGCATTTCCAGGGGAGTACGCCCTTGTTCCAGTCGCTGTGTCACCCAATAGCGCTCCTGGAGCATTTTCCAGAAATGGTGATCGTGATTGCCGGGAACGTAGATGACGTTTTCAAACAGGTCCCCGATTCCAAGCCCCTTTTTGAGCTCCTTCAGCTGGCGGAAAAAGACAGAGGACAGGGAAAAAGAGCTCTCCTGGTTGTTCATGGCCAAATCCCACATATCCCCCAGAATAATCAGGTATTTTGTTTTGCCCTGCTTGTCTGTCATGGTTTTGCAATGAAGTAGAAAATCCATGAATTCTTTGCGCACAAAAGGACTGCTGGAATCGGAACTATCCAATTGTTGATATCTATCCGGATGCCCGGGATCATCTGTGATTCCGCCGTATCTTTCCCCGATGTGAAAGTCGCTGATACATATGGCCAAAGGCTTTTCCACTCCTGCATCAGCAAAGCCGGCGGATGTTTTTTCCCCTGCCGCCCCCCTGGCCGTGAGCAATCCGCTGCCCGCGAAGACTGAACCATAGGCCGCATACTTCAAAAGATCCCGTCTCGTTACGCCTGCCATACCTCTCCTCCTTCATGCTCGAATACAGGTGCCGAAATACCTCCGCACCTCGTGGTCCAAGTCATAAAAGGACACGTCCAATAATCAACCCGTCTTACTTCTTCTGATTTTTGTGTAGCAAATCTTCCGCCATGATCTTTACTTCG
>JAGYMZ010000087.1 GCA_018400295.1 Bacteroidales bacterium
TGAACTGGAATCTTCCTGTTTCCCCTGCCTGTTCTCATGAAACTGGTTTTCGAGGAAATCCTTGAGTTTTGCCGGTGATACGCGGAGGGTTAACTGGCCTTCCTTGGCATAAGCGATCCTTCCGGTCTGCTCGGAAACAATGATGGCAATGGCATCGGACAGTTCTGTAATTCCCACGCCTGCCCTGTGCCTGAGTCCCAGCCGGCGGGGTAGTTCCGCATTGTTTGACACAGGCAGAACGCATCCGGCGGCTTTGATCCTGTTGTCTGTGATGATGATGGCGCCATCGTGCAGGGGACTGTTCTTGAAGAAAATATTTTCCAGAAGGGGTGCGGTAATGTTTGAATCCAGCTTTTCTCCGGTTTCTGAATACTGCTTGAGTTCGTTGCGTCGGGTGATCACGATCAATGCTCCGGTTTTGGCATCTGCCAGGCGCTGTATAGCAACGATCAGGGTATCAATATCCAGTTCGGTTTCATTTTTAACCTGAAACTTCCAGAACAAAAAGCGCCGGCTTTTTTTGCTGAGTATGGCCGGCCGGCCCAGGGCCAGAAGGAACCTGCGTATTTCCGGCTGGAAGATCACAATGAGTGCAATAAACCCTACGCTGAAAAAGGCCCCCAGTATTTTGCTCAACAGTTGCATTTGCAGGGCCGTAATGATTTGCCAGAAAAGGAACAGCGCCAGAATGCCTATGAAAATGTTGATGGCGACCGTGCCTTTCAGTAAGTTGAAAAGCTCAAACAGGATGATGGCTACCAGGAGTATGTCAATGATATCCAGGGGCCTCAGGTCTATGAATGCGTGTATGAACAGAGATGACATCTTCTAGGCTTCTTTGTATATTTCCGTGAGTTTAACCGACTGATATGCCTCTTTTACGTCGTGAACCCTCAGAATGTTTGCCCCATTCAATAATGCAATGGTATTCAGTACAATGGTTCCGGTAAGGGCGTTATCAGGTTTGGTGCCCAGCGACCTGTTGATCATGGATTTCCTTGAGATCCCTGTCATTACGGGGTATGGGCCTTTACGGAATTCACGCAGGTTCTTCAATAACGTAAAATTATGATCGCGGGTTTTTCCAAAACCAAATCCAGGGTCCAGGATGATCTTATGGAATCCTTTGTTTTCCAGGAGGGAAGCCTGGCCCAGAAGAAAGTCTTTTACTTCACGGGTCACATTGGAATACACCGGATTATCCTGCATATTCTCCGGGGTCCCCCGGATATGCATGATCACATAAGGTATGGAGAGGATGGCTATGGTATCCATCATTTGTTCATCGAAGCGCCCCCCGGAAATGTCGTTGATCATGTCGGCGCCCTCCCGGCATGCTGTCCGTGCCACTTCCGAACGGTATGTGTCTACGGAAAGGATCGTATCTGGAAATTTCTTCCTGAGCGTTCTCAATGGTGTCAGCAAGCGGTCCAGTTCTTCTTTGAGTGGGATCTCCCGTGCTTTCGGACGCGTGGAGACCGCTCCTATGTCAATGATGTCTGCACCCTGGGTGAT
>JAGYMZ010000088.1 GCA_018400295.1 Bacteroidales bacterium
CTCTAACCAACTGAGCTATAGGCCCGGGGTAAGATTTTCGATGCCGTATTCTGTATGTTCGATGTAAATTTTCGATGTTTGATTTTCTGGCGGGCAAAGTTACGAAAATTTTGGTATTTTCTTTTACTTTTGTGGCAAAATTTGACGGGCTTTGCAGCCGGGTGATGACAGCAGAAATAAACAAAAACCCATGAACAACATACGAAACATCATCTTCGACCTTGGTGCCGTGATCATTAATATCGATATGCTTGGTGTGAACAAAAAGCTTACGGAAATGGGTGTGGAGAATATAGAAGAGATCCATGCGCATATGTTCAGCAGAGATGTATACCATAAGCTCGAAACCGGAAGGATCAGTCCGGAGGAGTTCCGGAATGAGATCCGTAAAAAGGCCATGGGGGAGCTCAGCGATGAGCAGCTTGACGAGGCCTGGAACAACATCATCCTGGATATCCCGCCGCAACGTATAAAGGCCCTTGAAGAAGCACGCAAGCTTTACCGCACTTTCCTGCTCAGCAATACCAACATCATACATTATGAGTTTTATAATGCCTGTTTCCGGGAGCAGTACGGGTACGATAGCTTGTCCGGACTTTTCGAAAAAGCGTATTTCTCCCATGTGTTGAACATGCGCAAACCCGATCCGGATATTTACCGTTTTGTGCTGGAGGACGCGAAATTGGATCCTGCCGAAACCCTGTTCATCGACGATAAGGAGGAAAATGTCCGCAGTGCGGAATCCACCGGTATGCAGGGCTACCACCTGGTGGACGGTACCGATATGACAGAGCTATTCGAGGACGGGTCCCTGCGAATATAATTCCGGGATGCGTTTGATGAGCGCCCGTATGGCATCCGGGTCCTGCTCGGTCATGAGCTTGATCCGGAAGGGCTTGAAATGCGGAAGGGCTTTGAAATAATTGCCGTAAAACTTGCGCATCTCGAAAATCCCCCTTTTTTCCCCCTTGTATTCCAGGGAAGCTTCGAAATGCCCCAGGCAGACCCGGACCCGTTCTTCTATACCGGGTGGGGGCAGGAGCTCCCCGGTACGCAGGTAATGCTTGATTTCCCGGAAGATCCAGGGGTAACCGATGGCCGCACGGCCGATCATCAGTCCGTCTACACCGTATTGCTCTATTTTTTCCCCGGCAATTCCGGCATCTGTAATGTCCCCGTTGCCGATAACGGGGATCCGGATGCGCGGGTTGTTCTTTACCTCCCCGATCAATTTCCAATCGGCTTTGCCCTTATACATCTGGACCCGGGTGCGCCCATGTATGCTGAGGGCCTGTATGCCTCCATCCTGGAGCCTTTCAGCCACTTCCGTAATGTTCTTGTGCGCCTCGTCCCAACCCAGGCGTGTCTTGACTGTCACCGGTAGGGAGGTGGCCCTTACCACGGCGGCAGTGATCTGTACCATTTTATC
>JAGYMZ010000089.1 GCA_018400295.1 Bacteroidales bacterium
GATCCCGGATGGATGAACGGATACAGGTATGTTGTATATTATATCTCAAATTTTAGATTAACAGATTAACGGATTAACAGATTAACAGATTTATTGGGGATTTGGGATGAACCGATTCTGGATGGATGGATACAGGTATGTTGTATATTATATCTCAAATTTTAGATTAACGGATTAACAGATTAACAGATATTTTTCCTTTGTTATAGAAATGGTAGTGGCGCTGGAATACCCCCCTTGAACCCATTCGTGTTCATTCGTGTTCATTCGTGGTTAAAACATTTATCTGTTAATTGCAAATCTGATATTAAAATTATATCTCAAATTTTATATTAATGGATTTATCGGATTCATATCCAATATTTTATATAAATATGCGGGAAACAGGATGCGGGTTTTTTCCGAAAACTTCGATCAATCGCCTCCATCGATCAATCATTTATCTTCTTCTTTCTTCCCTTTGTCTTTCTTCCCTTTATCCTTATCTTTCCCGCTCCGCTGTATCACCGTACTCTTGTTCCCCGATCCGCTCTGGTGGATCCGGACGCGGTTGCCTGCGCTGTCGCTGCCCTGCATGTCAATCTCCGTCCTGTTCCCTGCACCTTCCTGATCAACATCCACCCGGCCGCTTTTGGATTCGGCATGCACCCGGATGCGACCGTCTTCTGTTTTGATGTCCGTTTTGGCAGGATCCAGACTGTCGGAACGGATCACCACACGGTTGCCGGTCCCGTCGCTTGCCTCAATTTCCTTTTTGCCTTTTTTGTCCGGTGCTTTTTCAACCTGCCCGGATGCGGCTGCAGAAAAAGCAACGATCATGACTATGGATAATGCTATGGTTTTCATGGCGTGTCTGTGTGTTGGTTTCTTGTTCAAAATTAGCGAAAATGCAAAGGGAAACGCAAGGGAATTAGGATTTTTTAGGAAAATTGATTTGAAATTTCCGGCTCTGTTTCGCAAAAGCTTCAGAAGGAAAGGAATTATCCGGCATCATAAGTATTTTGCCAGCCTCCCTTTTCTTTTAAATCCGTTAATCCGTTAATCTGTTAATCCGTTAATCGCAAATCTGATATCCCTCGAAATCCAGATTTGAAATTTTCGCCCCTGTTTCGCAGAAGCTTCAGAAGGAAAAGAACTAACGAATATCAAATGTATTTTGCCGGCCCGCCCCTTCTTTTAAATCCGTTAATCCGTTAATCCGTTAATCCGTTAATCGCAAATCTAATATCCCTCGAAATCCAGATTTGAAATTTTCGCCCCTGTTTCGCAGAAGCTTCAGAAGG
>JAGYMZ010000009.1 GCA_018400295.1 Bacteroidales bacterium
AGGATAAAATCACCGGCATTGGGATTGGGATAAACCTGCAGCGTGAATTCCTGAATATTTTCATCCACGGATACCGTATTATCCACCGTTACTTCATATTCTTCGGAAAAGTCACTCTCCCCGCATTCATTGAAAGCTTTGACAGAGACATAAGCATTTCCGAGGTAGGAATCTTCCCATTCCACGGTTCCGCTTAACTGATCACCAGAGATGCTTCCGGCAGATACAGGATCGAGATGCCATTCATAATGCGATGCGTTTTCCACTGATTCTGTGGTGTATTCTGAAGTTTGGGTAGCAAAGAGATCTACATGATCCGGTCCCTCTGGTACAACAGGAGTTTCAGGTTCAGACATGATGACAAGCCTCATTTCGTCATCCATGGTATCTCCCTCACTGTCGGTTGCTATGATGGTCAGTACAACCGAACCGTTTGCAATATCCCCGGAACTGGGTGAGTATACCGGGTCCAGAATTTCCGGGTCGTCGAAGGATCCGGTTCCTGATGTTAGCCATTCAACGGATACCCAATCGGTTGCTTCGCCCTGGCATTGATAATCCTCACCGGAACAAATATGATCATCCGGGCCGGCGTAGCATGTGAGCGTCATGATGGGGGGGAATATGATATCATCGAGCCATGCGTGGTCGGCTCCGGACATTCCCGATCCGCTTTTCTGGTATACCCATTTGAAGGTCTTCATGCCGGTTCCCACCGGGAATTTTTCATCCGTCCAGCCGGCCCCAACCCCGGCCCAGTCATCCTTTAAGGTGCCGTTGATATAGAATTTCAGCTTATCATCTGATTGTGAAGATACTTTTTTCACAAAATAGATGGTATCGGCCGTCATGATCTCCAGTGTGAGTTCGAGTTCGGTGGTTTCATTGTCATCAACCACTCCGGATTTTCCGCTGTATACCCCTGCATAGGGAAATTCGGAAGTGACCGTCCAGGGCGCATCGCCTCCCTGTTCCCACGCCCACTTGCTGAAATCCCCCGTTTCAAAATCTTCGTAGAGAAGCCCGATCTTTCTGATGAATGATTTTTCGTCGGAAAACTGTCCGGATTCCAGCACATAGTCAAATTCTGCAAAAACGCATCCATCCGGAGCGTCTTCGTCCACCGCAACCTCGAATTCCGCATATTTATATCCCAGCAGGCCCAGGGATCCGATCGAATCGGTCTCATTTTGTATGTCAATGTATTGGCTCAGGGTTGACAGGTGACCAACAGTATTTACCGCAGGACAATGTCCCTGGTTTTTGTTCTTGATTTTCAGGGTTACCGTTTCACCAGGATCCATCCGGCCGTTTCCATTGCCCCACTGGTTATCGTCGATGACCATTTCCATTACATGCAAAATGGGGGCATTCAGCAACAGGTCGTATGTTTCGTACCATACTTCCCTGCTGACATTGTTTTCAAATTCCATTTCAATCAGGGCAATATGCTGATCCGGGGCTTGCGTTGACACATCCAGCGCAAAGGCACTATCTTGGGGAGCGAGGCTTTGTCCGGGAATGACGCCCCATTCATGAACGCTGTCTGTTATGGTGATCAGCGTATCATTTGAACTTATCCGGCCTGTGACATCCTGGGCGGAGTCGTTCCCGATATTTTCAACAGTGACGTTTAATGTTATGTGTTCTCCGAAATCTGCATATCCGTTATTATTTCCTGATGCATCATCAATATCTACATCATTCAGGATGAGATACGGTCCTTCCATGGGAATGATGTCGAGACTTGTCTGATATGGCAGGTGATTATGGTAAGTTACCGTCAGCGTGGCTGTACCCGGGGTTACCAGCGGACCTCCGAAGTCCATGGTCGCTTCCCCCGACGCGTCCGTATAGGATACCGAGTACAATGAAAGGTCTTCATTCACTATGCAAACCATGGCATTTTCAACCGGATCACCATTGCTTTCGACATGAACAGGGAACATGTCCATGCCAAGAAAAATGGTAGGGTTGTGATCAACAGTCAATTCCTGGGGCTGCAGCGTCCAGGGTTCGACGGAGGCGTCCCCGAGCCAAAGGTATGTTCTCACATTGGAACGGCCAATGCTGCCATGTACATTCAAAACCGTAACATTGGCGAAATTGGTCACATAACCAATATTGTAAATGCCTTCATCAAATACCGCTTTGTACATTTCTTTGTCGTAGTCGTGGTTTGGTACGGTATAGGAAGGTATGATGGCACCGTTAATAGCAACAGAAGCCACCGGTGATTTCATAAAAGATTCGCATAAGCAATCGCCGTTATAGGCAACAATATCCATGTTATCGCAACACACATCAAAAAGTACAAATAGCTGGTCTGAATTCGTAAACTGGGCAATATGGGCTGCAGTGAAGCTTCCGCTGTTACACCATTCCCAGAATTCTGTGGCAGACCCGTGTCCGCGATAATTAAATATTCCACAGGAGTTGTCATTGACATAATCGATGATGTCGTTGTTTGTGGCACCGGCTCCTCCGTAGCATTCTTCAAATATTGGTGTTTGCAGTGCATAGGAATAAGTCTCGATTTCATTTTTACACTGGGTGTACTTACTTGGGTAGTTTTCCTTATGTGCCACAAGCAGGGTGTTTTCCGCCCAGTTGGTACTTGCATCGGGGGTTTTATAATGATCTATGGTTTTATCGATTTGAATTTCCAGGTCGTCCAGATCGTCATAGACAAAACGGCCGATGGCCAGATCGGCGTAATGGTCATCCGGTCCGTCAAGACAAACATACCAAGTATCAGAATAGGATCCATCTTCCCCTGAGGGTTCCCACCAGTACATGGGCACGATATCGGGTCCGCCCCCGGAACCTCCGTTGGGGTATGCATCTCCCACCATCAAAACATATTCAAGTCCGTCGGAATAATATAGTGAAGTGATGTAGTCCTTGAAATCCTGGGGCTGATTGAACCCTTCTTCCAGGGTTTTGACTTCTACCCGGAACCCTTGTTCATTTTTCCAGTCGATCAGTGGCTGGATCGTTGACAGGGGATTATCGTTGGTGATCACAAGGTATTTAATTTCATCGCTCCTGGTCTTATTCAATTGGTATCCCATGGATTCGAAATTGGCGATCTTTGAATGATACAGCTCATAGAAATACGGGGATATTTCTTTATTCACCCTGTGCGGGATGGTTTCCGTATCATGACCGTAAAACTCAATCTCAACTTTTACATAGTACAATGCTTCCAGCTGTTTGTCCCGGGGCATGTAACGGAAGGGAATGACATGCATTCCGGATATCCTGACATCCCGCCAGATGCCCGGTTCGGTCATATATGCATTGTCTTCCGGGGAGGATGTCTTTCCTGAATAAAAAGCCTCATCCATGACAAATTCCTTTTCGTGTCCCCCGGAAACGTCCGTTGTTGGTGTCTGAAACGGATATACCAGGTAATTTTCCAGGATGACTGAGGAGGATTCCAGGATTCTGACCCTGCACAGCCTGTCGGATGGAATGCCGATGGTTTGATTAATTAAGGGTAGTTCAGGTTTCCCGATGTCCTGGGTGGTTTGCCAGGGATTTAATTCCAGGCGCTGGAAAGTTTTTCCCTCTTGTTCGACATTGTAAACGAACATCCCGGGTATGTTGATCTCCAGTACTATCCTGGAAGAATTTTGTTCAATAATGTTCACTTCAGGTTGCGATGGCGTGTCGCTGCTGAATTTAACCCAGGAATCGCTGGCATTCAGGCTGAGGGATGCGAAAAGGAATAATGTGCAAAGTTGGAGGCTGATAACTTTCATTGCATTAAATTTTTTAGCTTCTCCGGGAATATCCCTGGTGGTTCAGGGATATTCCCGGAAAAGCATGTAAAAAAAGACTGCCCTTTCGGGTCATTTCATTTAAACAGGGTCCTTATCGTTGGATGATCACTTTTTCAAAGTGTTTACCCTGATCGCTTTCAATTATGATGAAGTACATTCCTTCAGGATGGCCTGAGAGGTCAATTTTGTCCGTATAATTTCCGTTGAAGCTGACATTATTGGCTGAATATACATGCACACCGAGGGCATTCAGCACATTAATGGTTATGTTGGCTTCTTTTGGAGATTGAAGCTCAATGGTGCAAAGGCCTGTGTTGGGATTGGGATAGATGTTAACGCCCACTCCCGCTTCAGAGTCGATGATCCCGGAGGTATTTTCCACGGAGATCTCCAACATGGCTCCTTGTCCGGGCCCACATTCATTTTCAGCCATTACAGTAAGCTGGACCGTACCCTTATAGCTTTCGTCCCAAACCACAGAACAATTTAAACTGTCGGGGATCAGTTCACCGGCACTGGCAGGTTGCAACTCCCAGAGGTATCCGGTAGCATTCTGGGTAGCGGGTATCTGGTAGCTTGATGTATCTGTCAGGTAATTATCCAGGGATGCCGGTCCTGAGGGAACATCAACTGTTTCGGGAACATCCCTGACATCGATGGTGATGTTGCCGATGCCTGTATTAACACAATTGTTGGCATCACTGACGGAAGCGATGGTATATTCCGTTGTGATCACCGGCTTAACCCATAATTCATGAGGCGAGGTGTCGATATCGCAACTGAACATCCCGCCATTCATGACCACGTGCCAGGGCGCCGTTCCGGTGAGCTCAAGCACCAGTGCCGTGCTGTCGCCCGAACAAATGGTTGCTTCTCCGTCGACCATGGCCGTGGGTTTGTTATGAAGTGTAACCGGGAGGGCATCCGACAAGGGCCCCTGGCCGGAGGTGTTCATGGCACATACCTGTACTGTGGCGGTTCCGCTGTAAGTATCGCTCCATGAAACCGTACAGATGGTATCTGTTCCGAAAACAATTCCGGCATCCGGGGGTTCAACCGACCATGCATACAGGTCGGCTCCTTCTGTGGAATGGGTTGTGTACTGACTGTCATCTGTTCCCTGACAGACCGATTCCGGTCCTTCCGGACAGGGAGGTGCTTCCGGGACGCCACTGAAACCGAAGAAATTCAGGTATTCTTCCATTAGTTCGATCTTGGTATTCTGGCTGTTGACCAGTCCGCCGAACTCAAAAGAAGACCCAATGGTTTTATAGGTTGTTGCGTCATGGGCCACCGCATTGGCATAGTTGGGGGATTGATTCTTAAAGATCACAAATGCAGGGGATATTGCACCGAGGTGATCAATCCAGTTATTATCCCCGGCATAGTTGTAAACCAGGTCTTCCGTAAACGTACCGCTTTGTCCGGAAATAATGCCCAGATCGTCGGAACCGTCGGAAATCCCGCTGATCTTGAAATATGGATGTACGGGTGTGGCATTGTCGTAATACCATGTGTCGCCACCTTCCATATATAACCGTCCTCCGTCCAGCAGGAAGTCCTTGAGACTTTCTCCCTGCGATTCGTTAAGTATATGGTTATTGCTATATACGCCAAGGCAAAGGAATATTGACGTATATAAACCCGGATCTTCCGGAAATGCATTTGTGTATTCAACCGATAGTCCGATATCCTGTATAGACTGGTAAATATATGGACCGGAATTCATGTTTCCATCCAGGTCAATGACAAGAACGGGGATTTGCCCGATGGGGAGATCAAATTGCCCGCTGCCTGTCAGGCCCATATCCCCTGAAAGGTCCAGGTCGAATGTGGCAGCGTATCCCGGAGGAGTCGTTGCAGAAGCCGTAACACTGAATTCCTGTTCTGAGCTCGCGCCGGTATTCACATCGCCGTATGAAAGGGTATCGTCGTTAATGGTAATGTAGGGATCGGTGCAGGTAAGTAAGCCCTGTACCGCATATGCATCTGCAGAACCGTTGTTCCCGATCTCAACAATGAGGTTTACCGTTTCACCTGGGTCGATCTTTCCGTTGTCGTTACCCAGGGCATCGTCGATGGTCACGGAAGAATATTCCAGTTTGGGTGCATGGGCTGTCGCACTGAGGGAGCTGTTCCAGGAATTTCCTGCGTTGTCTTCCGCAACGATGTTCAGGGTGATGAGGTGATTGTCCGGTACATTGCCGGCAACATCAAAAGCAAATCCATCATCTACGGTTGCCATTTCGTCGGATGGGATGTTTCCGTAATCTGCACTGCTGGTGGTCATGGTAACGTTTGCATCTTCTGATGAAACTGTTACCCCGATGCCTTCTCCCAATTCTGAACCAACGTTTTTCATGGTTAGGGAAAGAAGAATGGATTCCCCATAATCTATCGTGTCATTATCATTCCCATATTCATCGTTGATCTCAAAATCATGCTTGATCACATAAGGCCCGGACGGAGGTATAACCTGGACTTCTGCATGATAACGGTAATAATTTGTCAGGGTGACGACAACATCGATCATGCTGGGCGGGAATTGGGCTGTGATCGGGATATCTACTGGCAAACCTGTTCCTTCGGCAACCCCTATGATCTCTCCATCCACGGAAAGGGCAATAAGTGCATTTTCCGTGGCTGTGACCGTAAAGTAATCGACTCCTGCCAGTAAGACGGCATCGTGAGTGACATCCAGGTTTTGGGGTACTTCTGAGTACAGGGTTGAAAAGGCATCCCCGTGATGGTGAAAAAGGTTATAGGTAACTTCTTTATTGTTCGTATTGTAAGGCCAGTTGGATTGCTGCAGGAAATATTTTCCGGCGGCATTACCGAATGCCGGGAGAAGCCCGCGGGGTTCCGGTGGGGTTTGCTCATCGGGCATGAAATCCGGCCACATGTTATCAAACATACCCCATACGTAGGTATCGTTAACGAAGGAATACGAAACTTCTGAGGCAGCAATAAGACCCAAGGCTCCATACTCGTGCCTGTGGAATTTTTCTGTGAAGCATTCGTTGTACCAATTATATTTTCCGGTCAGGCAATTGATGGAAAATACGAAGCAGAGATCTTCATTGGTAAGGTCGTTGATATTGTTATTGCTATAATCAGGTTCCCCCCATCCGGTTTCACCACCGTGATCCCGGTGTTGCAGAATAAAGGCTCCGTCGTTGATGGCATTGGTAACATCTTGCGCGGAACCTCCGGTCCATCCGCCTAATTCGGCCGGTGTCTGGGGAATATATCCTGTACCGGAAGGACCAAAATAATTGACTACCTGATTGGTGTTGGTAGCGGTTGACCAAACGGAACCGGGGTTCCCGGAATAGATGGCATTGATCCTTACAGGGTCTTTACCATGTACATGCTTGAAATAGCCGCCAACGGTTTCAGAACAGATCTGGAACCACCGTTCTGTCTGCCAACCCAGGGCAGTAATGGGGTGATCGTAAAAATCCGGATTGGTAGGAGGTGTGCGTTCGTACTTCAGCACTTTACTGACCATTGTTTCCAGATGTGTTTCATTTTCGGCCGTCATGCGGGCGAAGATCACGTCCGGCATATCGTTGCCTGTAACATCGGCGTAAATATTGTCTGAAGCGCAATAGCTGTTCCATATGGGGGAAATGACTGTATTTCCGCTTGTTCCGTAATCTCCCATCAGGAGGACTGCTGAAGGGGGTATGTCCCAGTTGTTGTATGCATCATCGACAAACCCTTCAATGGCAGAAGTTGTATTGCCTCCCAGATCGGAGGTAGTATAAATGCCGGTCCGGATGCCCTGCATCGTCCGGAATTTTTTCAGGGAGTCGGCCCAGGAAAGAAAGGCGGGGTCGTCCGGACAAATAATCACATATTCGTGATCGGGAGAACGGGAACCTGCTTCGGGATGATGATCATTCATTTCAGGAACGATTTCCCAGTTCATGACCATATCGGAGAGGATGGGATCGAACCAGCGGCTTCTCAGGCGGTTATCCCCAAATTGCCCGTTGCCGCCATGAAAACGTACTGCAACCTTCAGGTCCCGGTAAACGATCAATTCCTTGGTCACCGGGTTATACTGATACGGGGTAATGCCAAGTATGACTACATCCATGCCTCGGATATTGGTTTTTTCAGATATCTTGACCGGATTGTTGGGATAAAGGGCATCGCGGGTGTATATTTTTTTGCTTTTATTGTATTCCAGGGGGCCGTCCTCGGTCACCTTGGGAATACGGGGTGCAGGAGCAATATGGATGTTTTTTAAAATTTCTGTCCTGCTGGATGTTACCTCCACTGAAGCATTTGCTCCCTGAGGCAGGGCTATATATCGGCTGACAGCGGGAAGGTCAGGTGCACCTTCATCATTGGGAAGATAATTGCCGGGTAGCTGGATTTGCTTCATGGGTTCTCCTTTAATTTCGATATCCGTCAGGTGGAATTCATTGATCGAAAAAGTCACATCCACTTCTGTGGTGCTTTGGGATTCCAGCTTCATGCCAGGCTCAGACCAATGATCGGTGTAACTGATCTTTTGTGCAAAAGAAGGCATGTTGAATATAAGAACTAGGGAAAACAGGAATATAAAGCCTTTCCTGGCATTTGGCATCGGTAAAACATTATTCATAGCATATGGGATTTAGATTATAATTTAAATTTAAGGTTGCTTTATGGGATCGTAGTGCAATTAAAATTCCGGAAAAGCGGCTAACAAATATATAACAAATTGTATGTATATTGAAAACCCCCACTCATTTTTTTAACCGGATGACCGGATAATTTTTTTTATGATGCTTGAATTTCCAATCTGGATCTGCATTATATAAACCCCCGGAGTAAGGCCGGGCCTTTCTGCCTTAAATCTGTATCTGCCTATTTCAAGAATTCTTTCTGACAGCACGTTCAGGTGCAGTTCACCGGAAACATTAAACAGGTCAATGGAAACCGTATTCCTCTCTTGTAATTCCAGATCAATGTTCAGGAATTCATGGAAAGGATTTGGATAAACCACGATATTTGCCGGGATTCCCTGATGGTCAGCCAATGCTGTTGATGGCGAAACCGGTGGGAAAACGATGTAATCGATCCAGGCACGATCCTGTCCGCTGCTTACATACATATCCTTGTTATAAATCCAGGTGAAGGTATGATCGCCAGCGTCAACGGAAAAGCTCATTTCTTCCCAATCTTTTTCTCCGGCCCATTCCCCGGCCAGTTCGCCATCGATCAGGAATTGAAGATAATCGTATCCGGGTTCGGAAGACACTTTCCGGAAAAAGGAAATTTCTCCCTGGGATAAAACGCTCAGACTGACCGATATTTCAGAAGTCTGGTTGTCATCAATATCACCGGAAGCCATACAATAGGTCCCTTCGTAGGGATGATCGGTACATATTTCCCATGGTGCGTTGCCATTGAATTCCCAGTCAAATTTAGAAAAATCTCCGGTTTCAAAATCCTCGATCATCAACCCGAGCGTGAGACTGAAATGCTCATCGATGGTGTAAGCGCCCGTTTCAAACCAGTAGTCAAAATGAACAAGGGTGCCGGGCAAGGCAGATTCCGGGACCTCAACCGGGAACTCCAGATATGCGATCGTATCGCAGGGGAATAATCCAATGTCGTATATTGTATCGGTGATCACGAGGTCCGGGCTTCCGGTGGAAAGTTTCCCAAAAGCTTCGTATCCGTCGCTGTGGCCTTCATTTGAAGATGGGATTATGATCTTGGCTGTTTCGCCCGGATCCAGCAACCCATTGCCGTTGCCGCCATCCTGGTCATCAACGCTCACCGTTCCCATCACCGGTGCAGGTGCAAGCATGGTCATCTGGAAGTTTGAGTTCCACACTTCTTTTTGGTCATTGCTGGCCATGACTGAAACATTGACGGTATGCTGATCGGGTACATCATCTGCGATATAAAAGGTATACGCATTATGTGCCGTAGCCGTGGAACCGGAAGGGATCATTTCAAAGATCCCGGTGCTGTCTTCAAAATCCATGTAATTCATCGTGTCCTGTGCATGCAAAATAACTTCAACATCTTCTGCATCTTCAGTTCCGGCATTTTCCATAGTGAGATTCAGAAAGGCATATTCCCCGTAATCGGGCAACCCGTTTTGATTGCCAAGGATCTCTTCCATGGAATGACTTTCATAGATAACGTAGGGGCCACTGGCAGGGATGACATCAACAGCGTATGTCTGGGGCAGGCAATTGTATCCGGAAACGGTCAAATCCCCTGTGCCAACGGTGGTAATGGGAGGGTCAAAAATAATGGTTGCGTTGCCAAGATTGTCTGTGGTTCCGGTACCATGGAAGGTATCTCCCATGAAAAAAGTGCAGTTAAAATTCTCCTGGGGTGTTCCGTTGCTTGTAACGTTTATGTTTATGGATGCCGTGCCGATTGGGACCGTTTGGGGATAAGAGACATAAATACTGATGGGTTCATCGGTCCAAACCGCCAGTGCCGGATCTCCCAGAATGTTGCAGTCGTAAAAACACCAGCGCAACGCTCCTTCTTCCCATTGTCCCGGCGCCGTGACCCATGGTGCGGTCTGGATTTTGGATTCCATATGTGTTGCGCCGATCCTGTCGATTTTTTCCTCATAGAGCGCGTCTGTAAATTCCCGGTGCAGGTGTGCGGAAGGGCCTTCTGTTTGCCCCTCGTTGAACCATCCGTACCGGGAATTGAAAGCCCCTGCAACGGCAAAATTATCGATGTATAACATTTTTTCGGCGATGCAGTCGTTTTCATCAAAGGCCCCGCAAATACATCCGTGGGTATATACCAGTGTATAATTATGATCCATGCCATTCACCGCATAAAAATTGGCATTGGTTATGTCTGAGATATAAAGTCTCATGGTATATGTTGCATTGGAGTGGCCCGAATGATGAATAAATGAGCGTCCCTCATTGATCCTGGCCAATATGTCCCCGGTCCCCCAGGTTTCGGTCCGGTCGTACAATTCATAAATATTGTGATCTTCCGGGATGCCTATGGTGGTATATCCGTTATCGTCGTGGTATCCTATGAGCAGATCGAGATAGTCGGCCCCCCAGGTCAAGGGGCTGCTGTATAAATGTTCACCGGCCATCAGGGGGAAGGTCATTTCTCCGGTTACCGGATTGTCCTGATAGGAAATGGTTTTATGGAGCATATTGTGCAATTCGGCAGTGTCGCTGAATGGAAGTCTGGCAACGGCCACTTCGGGTAAGAGGTCGTCTTCGCCGGGCTCACCCCATTTGTTGTCTCCGTCATCATTCCAGGTGCCGTCCAGTGCGGAATAATAGAGATCGGAAGGAATGTCGTTGTCTTCATATCCCGAACCGGATTCCACATAACAATAAAATCCGCGGTATGGCACCTCTGCAATATCTCCGCCGAGCAGAACATATGCTATATAAGAATCCTGGTATTCCTGAATAATATAATTCCGTATCTTTTCCTGCAGGTCTTGTCCCGGCATCGTATTGCCAATTTCTTCAACGGCAATGAATTCGCTTCTGAGGCCTCTGACGAGATACATATCTCTCAACGCATCAAATTCCGGTTCAAACTGGGATGGTGAAACGATCAGCAACTCATAAGCATCTGCTGTCCTGGTGGTATTGGGAGGATAGGAGTTTATGGCCTTTTTGTTTTGAATTAGCTTTATGACCTTGTTCGTGGAATGGCCGGAGGGGATCAGGTTGGACAAAGCCTTTCCTGCTTTTTGATCCCTGGCTGTCTTGATGGTTACCGTAATTTCTTTAAAATAGGATAATTCCCCGGTGGAAGGATTATACCTGACCGGAGTAAAGGAGCACAGGGCTATGCTGTAACCATTCATGAATTCTGTACTGGGATGTCCTCCGGGGGATCCGGGATAGATGCCGTTTTTTTCGTAAACGTCCCGGTTGATCTGGAATGTGCCGTTTTTTCCTTCGGAAACCGGACGGGAAGGTTGCTGTGGGTAAAGGGTATAATTGCCTTTTATGACTTCTATATCTGATCCTTTAAATGTGATGTTTGTGGCGGATTCTCCAGGCGGAAGAAGCACTTTCACAGGGAAATAGGGCAGTGCCGGTTCACCGGGGATCCCGGTTGTAAGCGCATCTTCAAATTCAACCAGAACAAATTCGCCGGCAGTTTTGATCTCCGGGTCTTTGATGGTATATGTCATGGTGATGTTTTCCGCAACAAGAATGCTGGAAAGAAGCAGTCCGGCAAGGATCGTAATGATTGATTTCATAAAAAACATTTCCGGTTCGAAAAATTCGCAAGATAAAATTTTGAATCAAGTAAAAGACACCGGATGCGAAAAAATCGTTGTCCGGGAAGTAATTTGTATTGGGTTAAAATTAATTGGGATGCTGGACCAGGCTTCTGCAAGGTAATAAAAAAGCCCCGGGGGGGGGAGCCCGGGGCTTTTAAAAAAGGATGTTTAAACAAATCATTATTTCTGGATAATGATGGGTTTTTGTATTCTGTTACCGTTATTTTCGATCATCAGGAAGTATATACCTTCTGAGAAGTGGCTCATATCAATTTGTTTTTTGAATTCGCCGCTGACAGAAATATTTTCCTGTGAAACGATCTCTTCGCCCAGGGTGCTGAGGACCCTGATGTTGACGGTAACCGGTGTTGCACTGTTCAGTTGAACCTGGAAGGTACCCTTGTTCGGGTTGGGGAATACCGAAATGCCGATGTTGTTAAGCATATCATCGATTCCCTGTGCATTTTCCACAGCTACTTCGAGATTGTCTGATGCCGGGCCATCCCCGCAGTTATTGGAGCCGTATACATTGATGGCGGCTGTGCCAACATAGCTTTGGTCCCAGGTTACGTTCAGGGTATTTTCAAGGGCATCCATGCCGGTATATGCTTCAGCAGGCTCAACCGTCCAGTGGTATGCCGTAGCGTTGGGATCTTCGGTAACGGTGTATTCCGTAGTTTGCGTTACGTATGAGTCGACCTGTTGCGGGCCTGCAGGTATTTCAGGCTGTTCCGGGAGCATTTCCACCATCATGGTCACGGCATTGGATGTGGCCGGGTATACGTCCGGGCAATCAACGTCCGAATACAACGTACAGGTAACTTCATCCTCATCAAGAAGATCTGTGGTTGTGAACACGGGGCTGTCACCGCCCTCTTCAATGCCATTCACTTTCCATTGATAGGATGGTTCTTCCCCGGGGTTAACCGGTGTGGCGGTGAACGTTACTTCATCCCCTTCGCAAATGTCATTGCTGCTGGCCTCGATGGCCACGCTGACTTCGGAAGTGGGCATGATGGTCATCACGATCGGATCGGAAGCGACCGGGTTCATGTTGGTACACATTTCCGATGAAAGCAGTTCGCAAACAACTTCATCCTGATCTTCCAGGGTGGTGGTTGAATAAGTATCACCATCGTCGCCAACAGGTTCTCCGTTGATCATCCATGTGTAAACAGGGATCTCCCCTTCATTAACCGGAATGGCCGTAAAGGTTACTTCTTCCCCTTCACAGGCTTCCGTGGTTGAGGTTTCAACGCTGACGCTTACGTCTACATAGTCGTTAACCGTCATGAGGATCTCGTTGGACATTACCGGATTTGTTTGTGCACAGGGTTCAGAAGAAGTAAGTTCGCAGGTAACGATGTCGTTGTTTGCCAGATCATCAAGGTAAATGGTATCGTTATTATCACCTGCCGGATCTCCGTTCACAAACCAATCCATTACCGGGCTGCTGCCTTCATTTACACAATCTGCCGTGAACATGACTTCGGTCCCTTCGCAAATCTCCTGCTGACTGGCTTCGATCAGGATCGCCGGTTCAACGATCTCAAATACCTGGATATAATCTTCCATAATAAGGGTTTCCGTATCAATACCATCGGATACTTCGAGGGTTACATCATAGGATCCGGGTGCAGCATATGTGATGTCTTGCGGGTTTTGTTCCGTTGAGGCATCGGGGTCACCGCCTTCGAAGGTCCATGTCCAGGAGGTCGGATCACCGATCGTTTCATCAAAGAAGTCGATGCTTCCGGCTTCACAGGTATTGGTCGTATCGGCGCTGAGTCCTGCAATAAGAATGTTCCTGACGGGAACCAGCGATTCGCTGCGAATATAGTTCTGTTTCGTTCCTGTGATCACAACTTCATCGTTAAGCTGGAGGGTCGTGGATAACTGGATCGTTGTTTGGCCGAACCCTGCAGTCCCGGTCCCGATCAGTTCCCCGTCGAGGGTCACCCCGATCAGGGCACCTGGCGATGAAGAAATGGTAATACTGGTTGCACCGGGGGTAAAAACGGAATCGTGTTGCAATGAAAGTTGCTGTGGCATATTGTAATGGACACAGGAGAAGGCATCGCCATGGTGATGAAACAGGTGATAGGTAACTTCCTTATTACTTGTGTTATATGGCCAGCTGGATTGTTCCAGGAAGTATTTTCCGGCCGCATTTCCAAACGCTGGTTTAACGTCCCGCGATCCGGGTGTTGTTCCGTACTGTGGCATGAAGTTCGGCCACATATTGTCAAACATTCCCCAGACGTAAGTGTCGTTCACAAAGGAATATGACGTTTCGGAAGCTGCCGTTATAGAAAGTGCTCCTGAGTTTTGTCCGTTCTTGGTATGGCGGTGGAATTTTTCGGCAAAACATTCCCCGCTCATATTATATTTCCCGGTAAGGCAGTTGATGGAAAAAACATGGATCAAATCCTCGTTCTCAAGTTGACCTATGTTGGAAGTATTGTACGAAGGTTCTCCCCAACCGGTTGTGCTTCCGTGGTCCCTGTGAAGCATCATAAAAGCGCCCGATTCAATTGAGTTGTTGATCATTGTGGCACTTCCTCCAGACCAGCCTCCCAGCTGGGATGGGGTTGCGGGTATATATCCCAGTCCGTCGGGTCCGAAGACACCCACAACCGTCGAAGTATTTTGCGCGGTTGACCATGTGGACCCTGGTGTACCGGAATAGATCTCGTTAATACGTACTGTGCTTTTTCCCAGTTCGTTGTTCCAGAAACCACCTCCGCTTTCAGCGCAGATCTGGAACCATCGTTCTGTCTGCCAGCCCAGGGCAGTAATGGGATTTTCATAGTAATCACTGTTGGTTGGCGGAGTCCGCTCATAGTTCAGGAACTTGGTGATCATGGTCTCCAGCTGGTCAAAATTATTGGCCGTCATGCGGGCTGCCACGATATCCGGCATATGGTCCCCGTCCACATCGGCATAGATATTATCCGATGCGCAATAATTATCGTATATGGGTGCGATAACATTGACGGATGCATTTGTGCCATAGTCGCCCATGAACAACACAGCGGCCGGAGGTATGCTCCAGTCGTTGTAAGCATTGTTCAGGTAGTTTTCGATGGCATAGGTGGAATTCCCTCCAATTTCGGAAAGGGTAGCCACTTTCGTTAGAATGCCTTCCTTTGTCCTGAAATCGCGGATGGAGTCGGCCCATTGCTGGTAATCGTCTCCATTGGGACATACAATGATGTATTCACCTTCATCCTCATCACGGTTCCCGTTCAGTAATCTCTGGTTGTAATCGATTTCCGGGAGTGATTGGTAATTCAGGATATTATCCATTAAAATGGGGTCCCACCAGCGGCTTCTCAGTCTTTCTTCACCAAACTGGCCGTTTCCCCCTTCAAAGGAAATATTGACTTCAATGTCCCGGTATACAATAAGTTCCCTGGTTACCGGATTATACTGAAAAGGCGTGATGCCAAGAATGACAACATCGACACCGCGGATCTTTGCATTTTCAGAGATTTTAACCGGTTGTGCCGGATAAAATGCATTGGCAGAATAAATATTCTCATCCTTTTCATACACCAGTTCGTTCTCTGTTTCCAGGGGAATGACAGGAGCAGGGGCCATGTTTATGTTCTGGAATGTTTCTTTTCTCATGGATACAATTTCCAGGACTGGTGTGGCACCCTGGGGCATTGCAATATATCTGCCTGTTCCCGGAAGGTTGGGTGCTCCTTCCTGGTTGGGAAGGAAAACATCCGGAAGATTTAAGACATGCATATTCTCCCCACTGATCTCCATTTGGTCCAATTGAAATTCTTCCACTGAAAAAACTACAGACACACCGTTCGACCGGGATTCGGTCAGGTTGAAACCTGATTCCCCCCACGAATCACGGTATTTTATGCTCTCAGCGTTGAGATTTGCTGAAAAGCCAAATACAATGATCACTGCAATGACTGTGGATAAATAAATTTTCATACGTTTCATGGTTTCTTTTGATTTAATTATGAATTATCAATGATATTATACAAATTTTGGGTTAACGACTACAAATTTAAGCAATTTTTACACATCAACGGATACAGATTAGTCGATTAATATAAATTTCCGTGTAGTAACGGAGTGGTTATTACGGACTTTTAGTAAATAAATCCCTGGAGCGATGCTGTTCGAGTACTGGTCTTTTCCGTTCCAGTGAAGCACATGTTCCCCTGCATCCATTTTTCTGTCTGCCAGGTTCGCTATGGTTTGTCCGTTCAAATTGATGATGTCTGCGGTAATATGCGAACCGGATCCCAGCGCAAGGGATACCCACATTTCATCTTTCACCGGATTGGGATATATATGGGCTGCCAGACCCTGGTCCATCCCGGCAATTTGATCATTCCCTGTGCCGGTAAGGATGCCGCCAAAGAAATCCAGGATGCGCAGGATCAGCTGTTCTTTGGTGGAGGGATACTCTCCGTCGACCAGGGAGCCGAATTCAAATGCAGTTCCGATCGTTTTATATGTACCTTCCTCATAGGCTATGGCATTGCCAAATTCGGGTTCCGGACTGTAAAGTGCTGTGAAGGCATCCCCTTCAGGGATCAAATAATGGTCATTGTAGGGGGAATTACCACTGACATCAAATACCAATCCTTCGGTGAATGTTCCTTCAATGCCATAAATGGTATCGTATTCGAACCATATTTTGGGTTCTGTATCAATGTTAAACATGGGATGCAGACTGGTCTGAGGATCGTCATACCATGTACGGCGGCCTTCCAGATAAATATTGCCCCCGTTCTCCAGATATCCGGCCAGTTGCTGCGCTTCAGGTTCGGTGAGCTGATGGCCGCTAAAGATAATGCCGAGACACACAAAAACAGATTTATAGAGGCCCAGATCCGGCGGTATGGATGCCATATAGTCGGCAATGAGTTCTGTGTTTTCAAATGCTTCCATGATCACGGGGCCGGAATATGCATTCGGGTCCAGATCCAGTATCAAAGCAGCAAATTGGCCAACACTTATATGAAATGAATCGGCAACGCTGATGTTATAATCCGCGCTTGCGGTAAAATCAAAACTGGCCTGGTGACCGCCCGGTGTAGATTCATCTGCGGTAACGCTGAACGACCGGTACAGGGTGTCTCCCGTACTGATATTGCCATAATCCAGCGTATCGGTATGAATGGTGATGTTTGGGTCTGAACTTTCCAGGCCACCTTCCACATTGAAAGCTTCAGAGCTTCCCGCATTTGTCACAGAGATGACCACATCCACAGTTTCCCCCGGATCGAGCCTGCCATTTTCGTTTCCTGAAGGGTCATCAATGCTGAAATCATCGTATGCCAGCACCGGCGCATGTCCACGTATCAAAAAGTCGCTGAGCCATGTGCTGTCTCCGTCGGAAGAGATGATCTCGAATTCGACCAGATGATTGTCCGGAAGGGCTTCGGATACCTGAAATGCAAAAGCATCCTGGATGGAGCTTATCGAATTGGCAGGAATGTTTCCGTAATTTTCCATGCTGTCTGTGATCATTACGTAAGGGCTTTCCGAACGCAGGGTGACTTCAACATTTTCCGCATCAACAAGGCCTACATTGTTTACTGAGAGGGTCAATAAGACCGAGTCAATATAATCCATCAAACCGTTATCGTTGCCAACTTCATCATTGATCTCGAATGCTTCAAAGACCACATAGGGAATATTGGAAGGGATGACTTCCACCTGTTCATGATATCTCTGACAATTGGTTTTTGTAACCACCACATCCATGAACGTACCGGGGTTAAGTGGATCAATGGAAATGGTTACCGGAGAGCCGGTGGCTTCCGCTGAAGCGATCAATTCACCATCCGCCGACAAAGCGATGAAAGCTGCTGAATCAGCTTGCACTGTGAAAGACCCCGTGCCTTCTACGATGACGTTATCATGAATGACCATCAGGTTTTGGGGGAGTTCGGAATATAAAGTCAGGAATGCATCGCCGTGATGATGGAACAAATGGTATGTTACTTCTTTGTTATTTGTGTTATAGGGCCAGTTGGATTGTTGCAGAAAGTATTTCCCGGCCACATTCCCATATGCAGGGAATATGCCCCGGTAATCCGGTGTGGTTACTTCATCCGGCATGAAATCAGGCCAGAGATGGTCATAAAGTCCCCAAACGTAAGTATCGTTTACGAAAGAGTAAGAAACTTCTGAGGCGGCGATCAGTCCCAGCGCCCCATATTCCGAGCGGTGAAATTTTTCTGCAAAGCATTCGGAATACCAGTTATATTTTCCTGTGAGACAATTCACTGAAAACACGAAACAATATTCATCGTTGGTAAGTTGATCGATATCGCTGTTTCCGTAATCCGGTTCTCCCCAGCCGGTATTTCCGCCGTGGTCACGGTGTTGGAGAATAAAGGCTCCGTCGTTGATGGCATCGTTGATCATCGTGGCATCGCCTCCGTCCCAGGACCCAAGTTCTGAAGGTGTAGCGGGGATATAGCCCAATCCGTTCGGTCCGAAATAATTTAAGATCGTATTTGTATTGGGAGCAGTTGACCAGGGGTCAACACCCGGATCACCACCATAAACCTCATTGATCCTCACCGGTTCTTTTCCCTGCACGTGCTTGAAATATCCTCCAACGGTTTCGGAACAGATCTGGAACCAGCGTTCAGTTTGCCATCCGAGGGCGGTGATGGGATGGTTGTAAAATCCGGGATCGGTTGGTGGTGTCCTTTCATGGGAAAGCATCTTGCCGATCATATTTTCCAAATGCGTGGAATTTTGTGCCGTGATCCTTGCCAAAATGATGTCTGCCATTCCATTTTCATTCACATCACCGTAAATGTGATCGGAGGCACAATAGTAATTCCAGATGGGAGCCATGATGCCGGTAGGGGATGTACCGTAATCCCCAAGGATAAGAACGGCAGCCGGCGGGGTATCCCAGGTATTGTATGCGTTATCAATATAGGATTCAACACTGCTGGCATCGTTTCCTCCGGTTTCTGTTGTGGTCACGACATCTGTCAGGATGCCCTGCATGTTCCTGAACTGCTTGAGTGAATCTGCCCAGGACAGGAAAGTGGAATCGTCCGGGGAAATGATCAGGTATTCGCAACCTGTTTCCCTGCGGGATGGCTTGATCGTGTGGTTTATATCCGGCAATGCCCCGTAATTGGCCAGTGCCGATCTTAGAACCGGATCAAACCATTGGCTCCGCAATCTTTCTTCCCCATATTGCCCTGTCCCGCCGGTTATTTCCAGTTCCAATACCAGGTCCCTGTACAAAACCAGTTCTTTGGTCACCGGGTTATACATGAACGGGGATATGCCCAGCATGACCGCATCCACTCCGCGGATCTGGGTTTTTTCGGATATGCTTACCGGTTGGGAAGGATAAAATTCATTTGCGGAATAGACATCCATATTTTTTTCATAATGCAGCGGTCCTCTATCCGTGACTTTTGGGATCCGTGGGGACGGAGAAATATCTACGCCCCGGAAAACTTCTTTACGGAAATCCACGATGTTCAATGTTATTTCAGCACCCCTGGGAATGGCGATAAGTTTGCCAACTCCGGGAATATCCGGGGCGCCTTCCTGACCGGGCAGGTATTGGCCGGGAAGGGAAACCCGTTTCCAGGTTTTCTTGTCGATGGTGACGGGTTCAAAGCTGAAAGCGTTGACCGAATAGGTCACGGTAATGGATTCAGGGTCGGCTTGTTCAATTTCAAGGCCCTGCTTATTCCAACTGTCATCATAATGGTAGTTTTGGGCCATCAGGCTGATGCAGCCAAAAAGAAAAGACATGGCAATGCTGATCCGTAAGCGGTAAGTCATGGTGTAAATGTTTGGTTCATAAAAATTAAAAGATCGGTGCATGTTGATTTTTCCGGATAAAAAAACTGGTTTCCGGACACCATTTATTTCAGGTAGATCATTTTACCACTTTTTACTGTGGTACCGGAAGATATCCTGTAAAAATACAGTCCGGCATCATGATCCGTTGTTCCGGGTTTCCAGTGAATCCGGTGTTTTCCTGGATCGAATGTTTTTTCTGAGAGGACTTCTGTTTGTTGTCCCTGCATATTGAATACTTCGATCCGTAAAGACATTTTTTCTTTCAGTAAGAATTCGATCGTTGCATTTCCTTTCACCGGATTGGGGTATACTTCGGGGTTCAAAATGGCATGGTCATCGTCTTTATGTTCCGGAGTTTGGGTAAGGATGCCCCCGAAGAATTCCAGGATCTCCAGCATAAGTTCTTCTTTGGTAGAAGCCCCGTCCTCCAGACCCCCGAATTCGAAAGAAGTCCCGACAGTCTTGTAATCCCCTGCATCCCTGGCGACTGCATTGCAATAGCTTGGGATTTGGTTCCTGAACAGTTCGAATGCTTCCGGAGCAGAAGCGGCGCAGGATATCCTGTCGATGTATTCATTGTCACCCGAGTACATAAAGATCATATCCTCTGCAAACGATCCATCCTGTCCCATGATCATGCCCAGGTCATTTCCCCCGTCATTTTCCCCGGTGATGCCAAACATGGGATGAACCGGAGTTTCCGGATCATATGCCCAGGTGTCCCCGCCTTCCATATAAAGGCGTCCGTTTGCGCTCAGGTAGCTGGATAGCTCTTGGCCTTCCGCATTTGTCAGGATATAATTGTTATCATGGATGCCAAGGCAAAGAAATACGGATTTATACATGCCCAGGTCTTCCGGGAAAGTTGATGCAATATCGAACGCCAGGTCCATATCCTGCAAGGTAGATGCCATGACCGGTCCGGAATTGTGATTTCCGTCCAGGTCCAGGATGAGGATCGGATACTGGCCGATGTCGAATTCAAGATCATAGGCAACACTATATAGTCCGCTGTTCGCACTTAAGGTCAGCGTAAATTCCACATGTTCGCCAATGGGTGTTTCCGGGCCGGCTGTAAAAACAAATGTTCCCGTGGCATTTTCTCCCTGGGCAAGGGTACCAAATGAGGCGCTGTCCTGCTCAAAAGTAATGTACGGTGAAGTAGTAGTAAGGTGACCGGTGGTATTGTTCGCTGTAATATTTCCGTTATTGCCGATGTCAACAATAAGCTCAACGGTTTCTCCGGGGTCTATTCTCTGGTTTGCATTGCCGGTTGAGTCATCCAGTTCGTAATCGTACAATACCAGGAAAACTCCCCAGATATGTTCCAGATCGCTCACTGCATCCAGGTCAAATCCGGCATCATCCACGCCGCCCGGTCCATCACCATCATCTACGATTTTGATGAATTGTACTTGCCCAAAGGGTGTTTGAGACAATTCGAATTCAGTGGTTCCCTCACCTGTTCCCCAGAATAGCCAGGGCCCGTCCATGGTCTCACTGATATATAGGTTAAATCCTTCCGGTGTATCGTCACCTTCATAAACAATAAGGTCGTTGCCCGGCCGGTCGGTGATGGGTTTTTGCATGTCAACAATGACCCATCCGTTTTTACCAATAGAATAATTTATGTTGTCGGGTGCTCCGAACACGGCTTTTGTATTTCCTTCATCCGCAGGATTGTTATCCGGTATCTGGCAGCTTGGTATTTTATAGGCATATTGCCGGGGTGTATCTTGCGGGGTCAGCATAAAATCCGTGATGGTGGAGGACAGGTCCTGCACCTCAATTCCGTTAATGGTCTGGCTTTCATAACCGCTGGCAATGACAGTGATGTCATATATCCCCGGAACAACATATTTATGATAATCCCCGGCCGTTGAATCCGTGTATACCGGGAATCCATCATCAACATATACAAGTGCCTGCAATGGATCGCCGGTTTCAGCGTCTGTGACCGTCCCTTCCAGTCCGTACCCCGCATATTCTATCATGGCTTCCATGGCCGGGACATTCATGTTATAATAATGCATCAGTTGGGATGCGGGCGGTTGTTTGCTGTTGGAAATTTCCATGGACCAACTGATGGATCCCATTGTCCCATAATTCCCGTCCTTGGTAGCGCCATTGATTGGGTACATGCCTGTACTCCCTTGTCCATATTCGAGGTTTTCGTATCCCGAAGTGCCGGAATAGATCCCTGCAAGGTGCAGGATGTGATCTGAATCCGGGGGTGCGGATGAGCGGTAGCTCCAAGGACAGGAAATATATTCTGTGCCGCTGTGGTAAGTAGTATGTACCACAAATTGATTGGTATACATGCATTCTCTCAGGGCTTTGGATTCAATTTGTGAAAAGGCGCCTGGTGAATTTCCCCAGGCATCCCACATGTAGCCCCAGTCACGGTTAATATCCACACCATTGGCATTGTATCTTGACATATTTTCCCTGCCGTCGGGATTGACCATATAGTACAGCCAGATTTCCCTGTTATCCACAAGGAAAGTTATGTTGGGGTTGTTGTTCTCATATTCTTTGCACAAATGACGGGCGAAACGTATCACATTTTCAGCGGCTCCGATCTCATCTCCATGGATGCCCCCATCGAATATGATCTCCGGTTCGGGTTCATCGGTCTCTACATTATCGCTAATTTTCAATGCCGCCAATTCCCTGCCTTCATAACTTGTCCCGTAGACTGTTTTCATGCATATTTCGGGGCAATGGGTTGCCAGGCTGTCGGCCAGGTCGACAATTTCCTGGTAGGAATGGTAGGAAGTGCGGTGTTGTGCCCAATAATCTTTATAATGGTCGTTCATGTCGTCAATCAGGATGGTATGTCTGATCCCCAGGTCTTTAATACGGGAAAGTTCATCCGGGGTAACATATAGCCTGGCATGGGACGGATAATAATCCCCGTTGAGTTTCAGCTTTTGTAATTCCTGTAAATGGGCCGGACGGGTATAGGTTACCCTGATCTCCATTTCATTTTTTCTCCATCCGTTTTGTGAAAATGCCATAAAACAGAGAATGGACAGAAGGATAATGGTTGCCAAACGTTTCATTTCCTGAAGGTTTGATGAGAATTGGGTTGATTTTCACTCCGGATCACGCAACGGTCAATTCGCGTACGCAAAACTATACAAATATCATACGTGACAGGTTAGACCAGTTCTAAATATGGGGTCTCCCGGGTTGCATCAGCTTCTGATTTTTAGACAATAAAAAACGGTTGATGGTTGTATTTAGCATCCGGGCCGGGAAAAAAGCGGCCGGGATCAGTATTTTTTAACTTCAACTTCTCCGTTGATCACGAGAAGCCCGTTTGCAGCCAATGCTTCCATTTCGTTTTCCCCGGGATAGATAACGCAGGGTGCAAGCATATGCACGCGTTCTTCTATTTTTCCTGTAAACCATTGATCGTGGGCTATGCCACCGGTTATCAGAATATTATCCACTTCTCCTTTCAAAACGGTAAACATTTCACCAATGATTTTGGAAACCTGGTATGCCATGGCTTCATAGATCAGGATGGCTTTCCTGTCTCCTTTTTTAACCCGTTCTTCCACTTCCATTGCATTGTTGGTGCCCAGATATGCTGCCAGTCCACCCTGGCCGATGATCATTTTTTTGAATTCTTCCAGGGAATATTCTCCGCTGAAGCAGGCTTTTACTATTTCAATAACCGGAAGTGTGCCGGCCCTTTCCGGCGAAAAGGGCCCTTCTCCGCCGATTGCATGATTGACATCGACCACCCTCCCTTTTTTATGGGCTCCGACGCTTATTCCTCCTCCCAGGTGTACAACGATCAAATTGATGTCTTCATATTTCTTGTCAATGGATCTTGCATGTTTTCTGGCGGTGGCTTTCTGATTGAGTGCATGAAATATGGATATGCGGGGGAATTTTGGATGACCGCTTATCCTGGCAAGTTCATCCAGTTCATCAACCACCACCGGGTTGGCAATGTATGCTTTCGCATTCGGGCATTCTTTGGCCAGGTCGTGTGCGATCAGACCGCCAAGGTTGCTGGCATGTTCTCCGACCGGACTGTCGGCCAAATCCTTGATCATTGCATCATTCACTTCGTATACGCCGGATTCGATGGGCCTTACCATTCCGCCGCGTCCGACAACCGCCTGGACATAGGTAAAATCTATGGATTCTTTTTGCAATTCCTGGTGGATCACCTTTTTCCTGAACTCAAACTGATCGGTGATCTTTTGGAATGGTTGCAGTTCTTTTGTGCTGTGCTTGATATTATTTTCAAAGACTGGTTTTTCGTGATCGTATACGGCAATTTTTGTGGAGGTGGATCCCGGATTTATGGCAATGATCAGTAATGGCTCCATATAGAAAGGTCGGTTTTTAATTATTTTGCATACAAAAGGCTAAATGGTATATGTGTCATTGTGTTGCCGCCGCCAGGATAATGCTGTCCAGCTTGGATTCTTCGCTGTCAGATCTTGAAGTAAGGACGATGGGCGCTGATGCACCGAGAATGCATGCGGCGACCTTGGCGTTGGCAAAGAAAACGAAGGCTTTGTACAGAACATTCCCGGCTTCTATATCGGGAAGAAGCAGCAGGTCGGCATCACCGGCCACATTGCTTTTAATGCCTTTATGTTTCGCACTTTCTGCGCTGATGGCATTATCAAATGCCAGGGGCCCGTCGATCAGACAATTGGGGATCTGTCCGCGGTCTGCCATTTTAGAGAGCAAGGCGGCATCCATTGTGGCGGGCATCATCTCATTGACTAGTTCAACGGCACCCAATACGGCAATCTTGGGTTCGGACACCCCCAGTTTATTCAGAAAATCAATGGCATTACTCAGGATATGCACTTTGGCGTTCAGGTCCGGGGCAATGTTCATGGCAACATCGGTAAGTGCAATGAGTTTGTGGTGGTATGCGGGCACTTCGAACAAGGCAATATGGGATAAGACCTCGCTTTTCCTTAGTCCCCATTCCTTATTCAATACGCCTTTTAGCAGGGTGGCGGTACCGATCTTTCCTTTCATTAAGATATCTGCTTCACCAAAATGGACCAGCTTAACGGATTTAGCCACTGCCTGGTTTATATTGGGTTCATCGATGATCGTGGCCTTCGACAGGTTGATTTTTCTATTACTGGCGATCTCTTCGATTTCAATTTTATCTCCTATGAGGATCGGATCTATTACTTTCATCTCTGCGGCTCTGAAAACTGCGTCGATCGAGTGCTCATCGTGAGCAGCTGCTACCACGAGCTTTTTCTTTGGGTATTTTTTAACGATTTCCCGAAGATCGGTCAATTTCTTTAACATAATCGTATAATTTATATATATTTGAATATCAGTAACCTGAACCTGTTATTTAATTCACAGTGCAAAATTAGAAAAAACTATGCCATAAAAGCAAATTAGCGCATGTTATTTGATCATAATTAAATGGTGACATGGGTATCTGAATTTTATTTGCTATAGGTTTTAATCATATCCAGGATCGCCTGTTGGCAGACCGGGCAAAAATTATCCGGTTTTGGGGTCTTCATGGTACAGTCCATGTAGGGGCGGTATACGCCTTTTTCCATGTAGCCACCGCCTTCAAATACCCCGATGCAATTTTTATACGTTTCCTCTGCAGGAGTGGGTATGGGTACTGTATCGTGCACCATATCCTTCCATTTACTTTCAAAATTCACCAATGTAGTAATGTTTGGTTCCCAGGGTTCTTTGTCCACCGGGTGATAATCTTCCACAGCAACATCGGAAGTGTAATATTCATCACCCAGTCCGGCGAAACCATGTCCGAATTCATGTTGCAGGAGGAATTTCGATCTTGCATTATCGCTTGAGGCAATGGTATAGAAATTATAAAATCCCCCGCCTCCATAACGGGTGTGGTTGACCAGGATCACGATCTGATCGTATGGTTTGTTGGAAGCAACATCTCTGACCGTCCTCATGTCTGCGGTGGTAAGGTACCTTTCGGAGCCAAAAGTGTTAAAGGTAGTGTTGAGCAATGTATTTTTGTATACTTCCTTTCCGGGAATATCTGTTCCGCTTTCTTCCGAAGCTGCTTTCACACCCCAAATGTTGATTTTATCCTTTACCTGGTCATACGGCGGGCAGTTTAGCAGATATTCTTTAAAGCGGTTACAATCCTGGAGGAACTTTTTCATTTCCTTTTTGGTATAACCTTCGGGGATCATTACAATATCCAGTTTTTCAGATGGCTTGCCGGATTTATGGACTTTAAATGTCCGGTAATTATGATCTTTATGTTTGGATGTTGAGGTCTTGTCGGGATTATAATGCAGGAGGAATTTTCTTTCCCATTCCAGTTGGTCGTTCCGGCTGAAAAAAAATATTTTTACCGGGATCCTCGGATAAGGCACCAACGCAGATTCATAAAACGTTGCGGATATGTTCTCCGCTTCGGCGGTTGCCTGCCATTCATTAAAGAGGGTCGAGTAACCGCGGGAATATAAAAGGTTTCCGGTGGCCAGATCCCTGACTTCAATCTTATAATTGCCGTAATTACGGTGATCGGTCAGAATGGTTTTTGAGCCACCCCAGTATTTTTCCTTTACAAACTCGACCAATTCGTAATTTTCCTTGTTTGCATCTCCCGAGTGCAGGTAATCGATGCGCAAGGCTTTGTCCTTAAACCAGAAACCATATTGCGCAAATATGGCAAAGGGCAGTGTGACAAAAACGAGCAGGATCGTGTGTTTCATTTTTCCGGTCAGTTTTATCATGGTGGTAAAGATAGCTATTTCACCGGATATCAGCGCAACAATGAATGGAAGACCATGCGCCGCATTCATACAGACAATACTTTTTTTTGCAAAGATGTTTCCCGGCATTAAAAAAATGTATAAATTTGAGGTCCAGCGAATAACCTATGGCTTCAGATAAAAAACACATAGTTTCGAAGAAGCTTATTTATCTCAATATTAAGAACAGGGATGAATACCTCCATTTCTGATCCCTGTCGATTATTATTTCTTTTTCTTAATTCATACATTAACCGAGATAAAATTTTTTCCTATGGACTTACCGTTCGCTGAATCCTATAAAATAAAGATGGTGGAAACGATGCGCCGCAGTATCCGGAAAGAAAGGGAGCGTTGGATCAGGGATGCCAGATATAATCTTTTTAATTTACGAAGCGATCAGGTTTTTATTGATCTTCTGACCGATTCCGGTACCGGAGCGATGAGTGATCAACAATGGTCTGCTTTGATGCTCGGGGATGAAAGTTATGCCGGCGCTTCTTCATACTTTAAAGTGAAGGATGCCATACAGGACATCCTGGGCTTTGAATATTTTCTTCCAACGCATCAGGGTCGTGCTGCAGAAAATGTTTTGTTTTCTGCAATGATCACGGAGGGGAACCTGATACCCGGGAATGCTCATTTCGACACTACCAAAGGGCATATTGAGTTCAGGAAGGCAACGGCCGTGGATTGTACAATTGACGAGGCCTATGATACAACACTGGATCATCCGTTCAAAGGCAATGTTGATCTTGAAAAGCTGGAAGCGGTATTACAGAATAACCCACGGGAAAATATCCCTTTGATCATGGTAACGGTGACATGCAATACGGCCGGGGGGCAGCCGGTATCCATGCAAAATCTGAAGGATGTTTATTTCCTGGCCCAAAAGTATGGGGTCCCTGTTTTCTTTGATTCTGCACGCTTTGCCGAGAATGCGTATTTTATCAAAACCCGTGAGCCGGACTATGCAGACAGCTCCATCCGGGAAATCGTCAGGGAGATGTTTCAGTATTCGGATGGCATGACCATGTCGGGAAAGAAAGATGCTATTGTCAATATGGGTGGTTTTATTGCCTTCCGGGATAAAATATTATTCCGGAAATCATCTGTGTATAACATCATGTTTGAAGGATACGTTACCTATGGCGGCATGTCGGGAAGGGATATGAATGCCCTGGCCCAGGGATTATACGAAGGAACAGAATTTGATTATCTTGAAACCAGGATCCGGCAAACAGCATACCTGGGGAATCGTTTGAGAGATTTTGGCATTCCCACACAATATCCTTTTGGCGGGCATGCTGTTTTTGTGGATGCCCGGCGTTTTTTAACGAATGTCCCCAAGGAAGAGTTCATTGCCCAGACCCTGGCTATAGAGTTGTATCTTGAAGGCGGTGTTCGTGGTGTGGAGATTGGTTCCCTGATGGCGGACCGCGATCCGGTAACACGAAAAAACCGGTATCCTGGTCTCGAACTGATGCGTCTGACAATTCCAAGACGTGTATATACGAATAATCATATGGAATATGTCGCGGTTGCTTTAAAGAATGTTTTTGACCGGAGGGAGCGCATTACCCGGGGGGTGAAAATTCTCTGGGAAGCCCCCATAATGCGGCATTTTACCATAGAACTGGAAAAAATCCGGTAAGATGGGTTCCCGGCATAACGGCCAACACAGCAAATGGGACAGGGTCCTGTAAAGTGTTATTGTTCAGGATTATCTTCCGCATACCATTCCGCATATGCTGTGGCGGTTTCTCTCAACTTCAACTTAAAAAGCTGCATGCCTGGGGGCAATAGCTTTTTTAGTTTGGTGGCTATTTCCAGCAATAGATTTTCAGTGGTGGGTTGATAGGGAACAGTTATGGTCTTTTCAAAGTCTTTTTGCAATTGCTGTATGGTGGGCATATCATATTTTTCACTGATCAGTAATGCGTGGTCGAAATTGTTCAGGACATTGTCTTTTACAATATCTTTCAAGTCTTTATAATCCATCACCATCCCGTATTTCGGTGAGTTTTCATGATCGTTCGGCGTTCCGGCCACTGTAACATCAAGTTTGTAGGAATGACCGTGAATATTTTTGCAGGGCCCGTCATAATTTCGCAATACATGGGCCATTTCAAAGGTGAACTGTTTGGTGATCCTGATCTTTGACATTGTTATGCGGTTTATGGTTTTAGAATATTCAGCGCATCAAGAAGCAGCAGGATCCCTGCAAGAAGGATGATCATGCCCCCGCCTATTTGAATATAAAAAGCCAGGGTAAATTTCCCTGAAGTCTTACCTGTTACTATGCCCGATAAAGAAAATAGAAAGGTAAGTCCGGACAAAATATATGCCGCCGGGACCAATGCTATCTGGATCAATCCTGTTCCCAGGCCTGCAATAAATCCGTTGGTTGCCGTGGCAATGGAAAGCAAAAGCAAAATGTTCAACCTGGATACGTCGAATAAAGCGGGATCAGATTTTTTATCCGCTGCAAGCAGGATGATCTTTGTCCCAAGCAGGAAGAAAACGATCATTCCCAGAGGTTGCGCAAAGGAAGGGATCCATCCAACCAGGCTGATGGAGATATACCATCCCAGTGAAAACAGCAGGCCTTGCGTTAAGGCAAACGACAAGGATGTCTTTAACATTCCGGTATAGGATTGGCATCGTACCATACTCGTTTTCAGTGCCACGGAAAAAATATAGAGGGAGATCCCGGAAGCGATCAATATGGGTAACAGTAATTGACTGGTCATAAATGCGGATTAGATCAATTGTATTATTTTTTCAAGCCAGCGGGCATCCGTGTCATCAAAAGCATTTGACACGTTGCTGTCTACATCAAGCACTCCGGTGATGATACCGTTGGTATTTTTCAGGGGAACGACAATTTCTGATGCAGACCTGGGATCGCAGGCAATATGGCCCGGAAACCGGTGTACATCCGGAACGACAATTGTGTTTCCCTGGTTGATGGCGGCCCAGCATACACCGGTATTCTTCTTGAGTTCAATGCAGGCAACCGGTCCCTGGTAGGGTCCGACAATCAATTTTCCCTCAGTCAACAAATAAAAGCCTGTCCAGAAATAATGATCCAGTTTATGATGGAGCACGGCGGCAATGGTTGATTGCTTTGCTGCAGGCCAGGGTATTTCATTTAACAGAACTTGAAGCTGGGTGTATATGCGTTTATATCTTCCATTTTTTTTACCGGGGTTCATGGGATATTATTTTGCGTTATGCAACATAAGGCTTTGCAGAATGGAGGACCGTTGCGATCATTTGCCCCGATCCTGTTCCACACCGGTTTGCAAAGGTACCAATAAATGGAGCAGGGATTGGGCTTTAATTGGTCTTGACCAGTTTTTGTGAGATCTGGGAATGATCATCTGTGCGTATGATTAGCTGGTAATGTCCTGGCTTTAATGAAGAAACGGGTATTGTTAAAACATGTCTCCCTGTTTCCAGTACCTGGTGTCCGGAATAAGCGATTTGTCCAAGGTAATTGTAAATGGTGAGGGTGAGTCCTGAAGGATTTTTCATTTCCAGGGATAAACGGGCATGATCCCTGGCCGGGTTCGGATAAATATCTGTTATGTGTGCAATGAGTGCCGGTTCAGGTTCGGCAACATCAAATGTGATCTGGTTATTTTGTATGATCAGGGCCAGGCTATTGACATTGCTGTTTTGTGGATCCAGTGTAATCGTAACGGGTATGGTTTCTTTGCCTGTAACCTCAGCATGCACGTTATATGTTCCATAAGGTACATCTGCAAAGGAGAATACCCCGTTATCATCCGACTGGATATAATGTGCACATTCATCATTATTATCGAAGAGCATAATATCTATTCCCTGGGCAGGCATAAATGTCATCCCTTCTCCGTTTTCATACGTGATGTTTCCTTTTATGAGTCCATTCCCGGGTTCAGTGTCATTTTTATGGATGAGGTCAATATCGCATTCCCAGTTCGTCTCATCCAGGGTGACCATTTTAGCTTCTTCCCAATGCAATACATTGCCGTGGTATGTAGATATATAATTGGGGAAATGGATGGAATTCGGATGGATTTTTACCCGTGTTATGTATTTTCCTTCGATCAGCTGATAAAAATAATAATACCCTAATGTATCTATCCTGGCGGTGTCAAGGGGTACCAGTGTATTGGAGCTGTCAAATTTATAAAGGTAAGCTTCTCCCTTATCGATAGGGAACATATTGATGAAGGCATGTCCGCCAACATGGTAATATTCCCTTAATCCGGCTTTCACCTTTTTGGTTATGGTACTCGTGTAAAAATAATCATTACCGGAACCCTTATTGGATATGGTCAGGGTTACGTCGTAAATCCCGGGCTTCTCGAATTCGTGGTTGGGATTTTCATTGGTGGAGATCTGTGTACTGTCACCAAAATCCCATTCCCATGTACGTATGTCTTCTCCGTATGAGTCATCGAAAAAATTATAACGGAGGTCATTGATCACCAGCGTGTCCTTAAGGGCGTAGAAATTGGCCTGGAAATCATTATTGGTTGCCGTGTCGTAAATCTCGAAATCCACTACGATAAAGGCTTCATTGTCCCAATAAAAACGAAAATAATCCTGTTCCTTGTATTGCTGGTTTTCAAAGTCATAAGTCTGAAACACCAAAGATCCTTTTTCGGAGTATGTCTTAATGGTATCATAATAAAAACCCTGATTGTTTGTATAGACGGTGTCAAAATATACAAATTCAGGGTCGGAAGTTATGTCAGATTCAATGAATACTGCCTGCCCGTTTATGGGTGCGCCGTTGCTCTCGTTCGTGATCTGGCCGGAAATATATACGTGCCCGTATTCTGATCCGTTAATTTGAGACAGGGCGATGGCCGGCATAAAAAAGGCTGCCAGCAAAACCGGAATGCATTTTTGTCCGATAAGGCGTTTTACCGCCTTCCCTGTGTGACACCGTTGGGACATGGATCGTAGCATAACTGCTTCTGTTAAAAATTATATAAGACACCTGCCCTGAGGCCGATATCATAAGTATGCCTGGATTTAATATATCTTCTTTCATAAGCAGATCTAACATAATACCTGAATACCGGTTCTACGGATAAACTAAGGTTCCTGTGGATCCGGTAGTCAATGCCGGCACCCAGGACGATCTGCCAGTTGGTATTTACCCTGAGGGGCTGGGATTTTTTTATATCAATGATCTCATCGTTGGCTGCGAGGTTCACATCCGGGATATTCTTGTGTATGAGCAATGCAAATGCGGGGCCACCCTTCACAAAATAGGACAACCTGTTCACTTGTTTACGAAAGCCCAAGTACAGTGGTATTTCAAGGTAGGTATAGTGATTTTTTGTGGGTACGTAGGTTTCTTTTACCGAGTCGTAAACATCCACAGGATTGGTGTGGTAAGTGGGTATGATCCCGTTTTCGGTGGAATCGAAAGTTACCTGGTACACATCATCGTAAGTGCCGAGATATTTCTTATAATCGTAGTCATATCCACCGTTATCTTTGGAAAAGTTGATGCCCAGCCCGGTTTCCACAAAGAAATCCCTGAACTGAAGTCCGGTGCTGAGATCTACGCGGTAATTGGCTTCTTTCTGGATATTATCATCCGGAAAGAACATGACACCCGGGGTTACACGCAAACCCAGCAAGAGTTCGGGCTTCATGTCATATGTGCTGTTTTTGTGTGAGGATATGACCGGTTTCAGTCCTGCATTCCGGTCCGCAGAAACCGGAAGGCTCCTCATTTCAAAGGAATAAAGGGGACCGGCAAACCCTATCGGATCGATATCCAGGATGGTCTTTTTTGCCAATGTTTGCTTTTCCGTTGCGTTTTCATCATCGAAATGTTTTCCGAATGTTGTGCTTGGGCCTTCCGGGAAGGACTGCACAGCATCATTTTTGATAATGTCCGGTTCCCGGACGGATCCTGAAACAGAAGTTTCTTCTGCAGCGGGTTGGGCTGGGTTTGTTTTTGGGGATGATGAAGCATCTTTTGGTGAAAATCCGGACGGTTGTGTGGAGGGAAGGTCGGATTGTTTAAATACATTCAATCCAAGGAAGAGGGCGATCAAAATTATTGCTGCCAGGGTTGCTAAGGATACCGGGTTGCTGAAGAGGGTTCCGGAAGTATTGCCGGAGAGACTGGCCTGGATATTGTTCCACACATGCTCCGGAGGCTGAACCTCAAAGGATTCAAATTTCTTTCTGAAAATCTCATCAATATGTTTGGAATCTCTGTTCACTGGTTTTTGATTTTTTTTAACTTGTTCTGTAAAGTGCTTCTTGCTCTGGAAAGTTGAGATTTACTGGTATTTTCGGATATATGAAGAATATCCCCGATCTCTTTATGGGTGAATCCTTCAATGACCGATAGGTTGAATACCATCCGGTAACCATCCGGCAATTCCTGGATCGTTGCAAGCAATTCTTCAGCCGAAAGTTTGTCTATGATGTTTTCTTCGTCTGAGTCGGGAAGCTCGGTTTTATCTATATTGAGCTCATTGTAACGCTTGACTTTCTTTTTATAAAAGTTAATTGCCGTATTGATCATCGTTCTCCTGATCCAGCCTTCCAAAGAACCTTCATTTTTAAAATCCTTCAGGTATGTAAATATTTTGATAAAACCATCCTGAAGAACATCCTCTGCTTCCATTTTATTCCGGGTAAAACGCAAGCATATTCCAAACATTTTCGGAGCATATTGTCTATACAATGCCTCCTGTGCATGGGAATCGTTGTTCAGACATCGTTTTATGATCTCTTCTTCTGAGTACATTAAAGCTTTGGCTTCTAGGGCTTTATGTTGATTTTTGTTTACGAAAAACCCGGATCAGGTGTTTCCTGAGTTTCGTTTTTCAATCAAATAAAGGTACAAAAAATACCATACCCTCGTCAAATGTGTCATTTTTTACACCATGACGGGCATCATTACAGCTTTAATGTATTGTGCATCAGAAGAGACCATAAAATCCCATAAAAAAGCACAATGCTAAGACAAACGAAGGATTTAAAAGGTTGCACATGAAGGCGAAAGCCAATTTTCTTTACTTCATGAGCTGATGGATTTTAAGTTTTCCCATGTACAGGATGTGATACATTGCCGGGACAATCACAAGGGTCAAAAATGTTGCGAAAGCCAGTCCGAAAATGATGGTCCACGAAATAGGCCCCCAAAAGGCCGTATTATCCCCGCCAAAATAAATATCGGGTTGAAATTCAGACAACAACCCCGCGATATCGATATTCAATCCTACCGCAAGTGGGAACAACCCCAGTATTGTGGTCACGGCCGTGAGGAGAACAGGTCTGAGCCGTGTTTTCCCCCCTTCTACAATGCAGGAAAGAGACTGATGCGGTGATAACATGGAATGATCGGGAAGGCCCAGTTCTTTTCTTTTCCTTTTCCTGAGCAGGTCTATAAAATCAATAAGGACAATGGCATTGTTAACCACCACTCCTGCAAGGGATATGATCCCGATGCCGGTCATGATCACAATAAAATCCATTTTAAAGGTGGCCAGGCCTCCAAAAACACCTATTGTACTGAGTATAACGCTGGTAATGATGATAAAGGGTTTTACGATGGAGTTGAACTGTGAAACAAGGATGATCAGGATCAGGGCAATGGCAATGAGCATGGCCCGGGTGAGGTAATCCATGGATTCTTGCTGCTCTTGTTGTTCGCCGGTGAATTTATATTCATAACCTGCCGGCATTTCAAATTCTTTCAGGATATTTCGCAGTTGATTGTTGATCTCTGTGGCGTTGTAGCCCTTCAGCACATTTGAATATATGGTAATAACCCGTTGCATGTCCTTGCGTTTCACTTCTCCGAACGTTGAACTGTAGCTTACCTCCGTAACGGAAGAAACCGGAACCTGTATGATCTTTCCCGTAGCCTGGCTCCTGAAGGTTACACGCTGGTTAAGCAGTGAAGGAATGCTATATCTGAACTTATCCTGAAGTCTCAGTTGTATAGGGTATTCATCTTCCCCTACTTTATAATCGGAGATTTCTTTACCAAACAATGCCGTACGGATGGTTCCGGCGATCTGTCCGGTGGAGATCCCAAAACGCCTGGCTTTGTCGCGGTCGATGGTCAGCTTGATCTCAGGTTTACCAATATCAAGATCGATCTTAAGTCCTTCGATGCCTTCTATATTTGACTGTTCAATTTGATTCCGGATGCTGTCTGTTATGTCCAGCAACTGGTAAAAATCGTAACCACTGACTTCCAGGTTAATATCGCGGCCTGTGGGTGGCCCGTCCCTTTGCTTGGCGATGGAGATCTGCCATCCCGGATATTTACCGATCAATTGATCGGAAAGTCGCTTGAGTATGTGATCGGTATTTGTTCCGTGACGTTCCTCATATTTCAGGAAATTAACGGTAATGAGTCCCCGGTTGAGCTTTTCCGAAAGGTCAAATACTTCGTTTTCGGCCCGTGCACCACTTCCGACGGTGACCAGAATATCTTTTACAACCGGCATATCGGGTTCAAGGATATTGTATATGTCCTCTTCAAGCTTCAGCATAAAGTCGTTCGTGGCATATATATCGGTTCCGATAGGGCCTTCAGCCAGAATATTGATATACTTGGCATCCGTTTCCGGGAAAAATATCATTTGCGGCCCGCTTGAAAAATAAAATATAAGGGTCAGAACAAGCAGCAGAATGGTGCTTCCCAAAAAATAAAATGCATTGTTCTTTTTTAATGCGAAACGGATCAGTTTCAGATAGCCGTGCTCCAGTTTGACGAGAAATACGGATTGAAACCATTTCGATGCCGGGGTTAAGAAATAAATATTCAGAATACCGATCACTCCGAAAAACAACAGTAAGCTGCCGGCAATATTTATGCGGCCAATAAAAAACACCATGGATAAAATGATCATGCCCAAAGCCACCATCAATGACCTCTTTTTTTTGGGTTTTTGATCGTGAAGCTCACGCCTGATGAATGTCGATGAAACCACAGGAATGATAACCAGTGCTACAAAAAGCGAGGATGAAAGTACGATGATCAGGGTCATGGGAAGATATTTCATGAATTCGCCAACCAGGCTGCCCCAGAACATCAGTGGAAGAAAAGCTGCCAGTGTGGTGGCCGTCGAGGATATGATGGGCATGGCAATTTCTCCGACCGCCTGCCTGGCGGCATCTGTTTTGTCATATCCTCTTACAATGAACCTGTAAATGTTTTCCACCACGACAATGGCGTTGTCTACCAGCATGCCCAGGGCAAGGATCATTGAAAACAGCACGATCATATTGATGCGTGCATCCATTAATCCAAGGATCATGAATGAAAGGAACATGGACATGGGGATGGCAAATCCTACAAATAATGCATTTCGCGTGCCCAAAAAGAAAAATAATACCAGGATCACGAAGATGACGCCCATGATCATGCTATTTTCAAGGTTGCTCAGCTGGTTTCTCACTTCATCGGATTGATCCTGAGTAATGGATATCCGCAGATTTTCCGGAATGGCATTCTTCTCCCTTGAATCTTCGATGATCTGAAATGTCTGTTCGGTAGCGGAGAGCAGGTTTTCTCCTCCTTTTTTTATGATTTGCAAGGTAACCACTGGGTTTTGGTCCAAACGTGTAAAACTTTTGGGATCTTCAAACCCATACAGAACATTGGCTACATCCTTCAGATAAACAATGTTGTCGTCTTCATTTTTAATGATTATGTTTTCGATTTCTTCAGCATTCCGGAATTCACCGTTTATTCTAACGGATCTCCGGTTTTCTCCAAGGCGTATTTCTCCACCCGATACCGCAACATTCTCATTGACCACGGCAGTTTCTATATCGGTGAAATTCAGTTCCACCATTTCAAGTGCATGGGGGTTGACATTGATCTGCATTTCCCGGTCATTCAATCCAATGACCTCAACCTTGCTGATCTCTGGTATGCGTTCTATTTCTTCTTCCAGATATTCTGCATATTTCTTCAATTCGTTCAGGCTAAAATCGCCCGACATATTTACATTCAGGATGGGAAACTCGGAAAAGTCAATATCCGTGACCATGGGATCTTCCGGCAAGTCGCCCGGAAGTTCGCTTTTGGCTTTGTCCGCCGCATCTTTTACATCCTGCAATGCTTTGTCGATATCTACATCGGTATTGAATTCGACAAAGATCGCGGAAATGTCCTGGGAGGAGGTTGAGCGCAGTTCGTGAATGCCCTTGACGGATTCAATCTCTTTTTCAAGGGGGCGGGTGATCAGGTTTTCAATATCGAGCGGGGGATTTCCGGGGTAAATGGTCTGCACCATGACGGTGGGCATGACAATATCCGGAAACAACTCCTTGGGAAGCGAACGGTATGCATATACCCCGAAGAACAGTAAAATGAATATCAAAAGGTATATCGTATTCTTATTCTGTAATGCCCAGGAAGTGAGCTTGAATTCCCGGATCACTTTTTTTGTATCGTTCTTTTCCATTACCTGATCTTTATTTCTGTCCCGTCTGAAATAATATTATATCCCTTTACAACAACGGTATCCCCGGTGGATATGCCCTGCAAGATCTCGGTCTCATTTTTATAAGATTTCCCCGGTTCAACATATGCTTTTTCCGCGATCAATTGGCTTCCTTTTGTCACAGCGCGGTAAAGATATGTCCCGTTCCGGTCTTCTTTCATGATTTGGGACGGAACAACAAAAGCTGATCCGGAATTATAGTCATTGATCTGAATAATGGAAAGAATATTGGGCTTTAGTTTTTCCTGCCGATTGTCAATTTTAAATTGAATGGTAAAGGTCCGGTTTTGAGGTTCAATCATTTGCCCTATTCGTCGGATGGGTTCTTCCAGTTGGATCTCCGGATACGATGGAAAACGTATGTATGCTACTTCGCCTTTCCGGATATCGGGAAGGTAGTTTTCGGAAATATCTGCATTGATGTATAACACATCCAGGTTTACTACCTGCATTAGCTGGACACCTGGTGTAGCAAGCTCTCCTTCTTTCAGGAAAATCTCATCAACAACGCCTTTTAGGGGCGACCGGATATATGCCATGTCAAGCTGGGATTCCAGGGTTTTTAATTTGCTCTCCAGCGATTTTTTGCGGTTTCTGGCTTCCAGAAACTGCATTTCTGATCCGATATTTTTATCCCACAGCTGTTTTTGTTTATTGAATACGGTGGTTGCCAATTCCAGAGAAGTACGCACTTCCCCGATATTATTCTCCAGGATGCTGGTATTCAGCTTAATTAATAATTCGCCTTTATCAACCCTTTCTCCTTCGCTGACGTAAATATTTTTTATCTGGCCGCTGATTTCCGGGGAAATGTATGCCTCATTCAGGGCTTCCACAGTACCGCTGGCTTCGAAATAATGGTTGAACTCCTGGGGTTCTATGACGATCGTTTCAACCAGGACTTTATTGTTGTCTGCTTTTCCCGTTACTTCAAGAAGTTCTTTTTCCAATTGTGCGACCTCATTGCGGAGGGTGGTGATCTTTTCTTTTTTGTCCCTGACCTTATTGCTGATTTGTTCGGGATCGTTGGTTGGCTGACAGGAATAAAGCAAGGCAATGATGAACAAAAGGATTAACTTATCCATTACGGGTATTATTTTAATTGAAATGGCGGAAAGGGTGTATATGGGTTTCATTGTTATGGTGACTTATTCGGTTGTCAATAATTTTTCCAGGGATTCTTTTTTCTCCAGCAAATCAAGGATGGCAAGCATATAATCCGATTCAGTGGTTAAGAATTGATTGTGGGCCTGAAGCAATTCCATACTGGTGGATAATCCTTCAGAATATTTGATGCCGGTTTGCCGGTATATTTTTTCCGCTGTTTCCAGGCTGTTCTTTTTATTGGCATACATGAGGTATGCGTTGTGAAAATCTGTTCTGGACTGCCGGGCCTGGATGGTAAGACCCGTTCTTAATTGCTTGTCAAGGATTTGTACCTGCTCAAGGGTAAGCTGGGCTTTTTGTACACGGGAAGAGCGGTTACCGGAGCTCCATATCGGAATGTTCAGTTCAACACCCAGTATAGATGTTGGATACCATATTTTTCCCGGGTCAAAAAAGTTCCATTCGTTTCTTTGAGCCTGGGCCTGGTATGTTAAAAAAGCATTCATGCTCGGGTAATATTCGGATTTTGTTGCTTTCAGTTTCATGACAGCCAGCTCTTCCTGGGTTTTAATGATCCTGTAATTTATATTATCCCGGTAATTGAAATCTTCATTCAGAAGGGCGAAATAATTGACCTCCTGGATAATGGAGTTAAGAGTATCGGTCAGCACAATGGAATCGTTGAGCGTGAGGCCAAGTATGAATTTCAAATAGCTGTAAGCCAGTTCGGTTTGATTTTCTGATGTTATGACGGATGCTTCAAGGTCGGCCACGATCAGTTCCAGCTGCTCCACGTCAATATCTTCCAAAAACCCTGCTTCATAGGTCGCCCTTGTGTGTGTGAGCATTTTTCGCATTGCCTTCAGCGTTGTATCCAGTATGGCATTGTTGGCTTTGGTTATGAGGATGGTATAATATGCTGTGGATACCTCCTGTTTAATATCCAGTTCTTTTTTGCGGTATTGTTTTTGTGTTTTATCCACAAGGAGTTTTGAGGCTTTGACCCCAAGTATATACCGCCCGTCGAATATAAGCTGGTTTAGGATCATTTCCCCATACGCATTGTATTTGGTACCGAACTGTACCTTCTGCTGTGGCGAATCGGGTCCGAATGCTCCTTCCGGGATAATGAATGTAGGCCTGGCCAGGTAATCGTTGTAAGCAATAGAACCGCTCAGTTGTGGGAAGCCTGTGGAAAGATATTCCCTGACCTCCTTTTTTGCGATCTCAATATCTTTATAAGCATGGATAAGATCATAATTGTGTTCAAAAGCATACGCCTGTGCATCCTTTAAATCGAACCGGTATATTGCTTGTGCAAATGGTTTTGGGCCAATGCATAAAAACGACAGAAGAAACAGTAAGGGGATCGTATTTCTTTTATTCATTTTCAAAAGCAGTTTGAAAGCAGTCAAATCAAGAACGGATTATGGGATGTTAAATTTTTAATTCCTTTCTTTTCTTTTCAAAGTATTTAACTCCTTCCGGCTTTGCAATACTTCTGATGAAGTTATCGAACATGACGTTAAACAGCGTTTCGAAGGAGAATTTTTCCGGAGGGAAAAAATCTGGATTGTGCAAATCGATCAGTCTTGAAATGTATAGTCTGGAGATTAATTCAATGCTGAGGTCATTTCGGTAGATCCCTTGGCTGATCCCCTTTTCCAGGTTAATGCGGATCTTCTCAAAAATAAAATCACGTCGTTTTTCAAAATGTTCCTGGTAAATATCGGGATAATGCTTTTTCAGGTCAAAGGTGATGGCAGGACTTATATTCTTAAATTTCAGGGCAATTTCTTTGCTTACGGTGAGGAGTATGTCAATGGCATTAACCCCCTCAAAATCGTGCACGTCAAAAATTATCTTAAAGGATTCGCGTTCGAATTCCAATACTTTCTCCACGAGTTCAGCTTCATCACGAATGTATTTACGGATCTGGGATTCCGGAACATCGATTTTGCTGCTTACCTTGGCTAATGAAAGATGACCAATGCCTCGCCTGAAGGGATATTCTCTTATTTTTTCAATTATTCTCTTGAATTCTTCATCCATTTCCGGAATGCTTGCAACCGATGCAAAAATAGGAAAAAAACAACAGGAACGAAAATAAAACATTTCAGTTGAATCATGACATTCAATACGGATGGCCATGTGTTTATGCATAATCGTATTAAAAGGCATGGATAAACGCCGGGATGTTGACTGTCTTGATTTCCCGAATGTATATTATTTTTGCTACATTTAGCCAAAAAATCGGGCGCATGCGAAAGATCAGGTTTGCATTACACTGGCAAATACTCATAGCCCTTGTCATGGGGGTTCTCTATGGTGTTTTTTTCCGGGATTATGTTCCCTATATCAGCTGGATGGGTGATGTTTTTATCCGGGCACTGAAGATGATCATCATTCCCTTGATCCTGAGCTCGATCATTTCAGGTGTAACCAACATCGGATCGGCTGAGAACCTGGGGCGGCTTGGACTTAAAACCATCCTGTATTATGTCATGACCAGTACGCTGGCCATTCTGGTGGGACTGGCATTAGTAAATATAATCCAGCCAGGGGTGGGTGCAGACCTGGGATTCCATAAAGAAGTGGGCGCCCTTGATGTCATAGAGGATTCTTTTGGACAAACCCTGATCAAGATCATTCCCGTTAATATCTTTGAAGCCCTGTCCAGTGCACGCATGCTGTCTGTAATATTTTTTGCTATTGTTTTTGGATTCTTCATAACCCGGTCGGGCCGAAAGACCCGTCATTTTCTGACGGATTTCTTTAACAGTGTTTTTGAGGTCATGATGAAGATCACCATGTTCATCATCCGCTTTGCCCCTTTTGGTGTTTTTGGCATCGTGGCTTATCAGATCAGTGAATCGGAAGATCTATCGGTTCTGGCCCAGACCATGGGTGTGTATATGATTACCGTCTTTGCCGGATTGGCTTTTCATGCCCTTATCACGTTGCCCCTCATTGCGAAGTTCATTGGCAAAGTGAATCCCCTGAAGCATTTCCGGGCTGTGACCACGCCATTGCTTACCGCTTTTTCCACATCTTCTTCCAGCGCAACATTGCCCCTGACCATGCAGGCAGTGGGAAATAAGGCTGGAGTATCCAATAAAATCTCCTCATTTACCCTTCCACTGGGGGCCACCATTAATATGGACGGAACCGCTTTATATGAATGTGTTGCTGCCATTTTCATAGCCCAGGCATACGGTGTGGATTTGGGTTTTGGCGAACAGGTTATTGTTGTGTTTACTGCTTTACTGGCTTCAATTGGTGCTGCAGGCATCCCTATGGCCGGACTGGTTATGATCACCGTTGTTTTATCTGCTGTGGGCCTTCCACTGGAAGGAGTGGGATTGATCCTTGCCGTAGACCGGATACTGGATATGTTCCGTACGGCGACCAATGTTTGGAGCGATAGCTGCGGTGCCGTTGTAATTGCTAAATCCGAAGGAGAAGCGCTGAATGTATAGATGTTTGGGAGTTTTTTGTTCATTAATGGGGATGGATTGATTATTTTTGACGGGTGGACCATTCGTAACGCGTATTACGTTCAATACTTTCATCGATATGCAAAAAACTACAAAGGGGATGAAAATCGGTATCCTGACCGCAGGTGGCGATTGTCCCGGGATCAATGCGGCCATAAGGGGTGTGGGTAAAACAGCCATCGTTGAGTACGGCATGAAAGTTTATGGGATCTCTTCCGGATTTTTAGGATTGATAAATCAGGAATATCAGGAACTGGATGAGCATCACCTTTCCGGGATACTTACCCTGGGAGGCACCATTCTTGGCACTTCCAGAGAAAAGCCGTTCAAACCGGACGATCATCGTTTTAATAAGGTCGATAAGCCCAAACTGATCAAAAAGCATTACAAAGAGCTGGGTTTGGATGCCCTGGTATGCATAGGGGGTAACGGAACCATGAAAACCGCATACCGGTTATACGAAGAAGGACTGAATATTATTGGCATACCCAAGACCATTGACAATGATGTGTGGGGGACGGAAGTGACTTTTGGCTTCGACAGTGCCCTGTGGATCGCAACCGATGCCATCGACCGGCTGCATACCACTGCCAATTCGCATAAACGGACCATGGTTATAGAGGTCATGGGTCACCATGCCGGTTGGCTTGCATTATATTCCGGGGTCGCCGGCGGAGGGGACATCGTACTGATACCGGAGATCGCTTATGATGAAAACATCCTTGCTTCCTATCTTGAAAGGAGGGTGCAAAACAAGAAACCCTATTCGATCATTGTTGTGGCTGAAGGGATCAAAAGGAAAAAACACAAATCTGCCGCTTCTTATATTTCGGAAATGATCCAGAATAAAACCGGGCTGGAAACCCGCGAAACGATCCTTGGATACATACAACGGGGGGGAAGCCCATCCCCAATGGACCGGATCCTGGCTACACGCTATGGTGCACATGCTGTAGAATTGATGTCCAGGGGGGAGTTTGGCAAAATGGTAGCCAAAAAAGGACAGCATACCATATCGATTCCCCTTGAAGAGGTAAGGGGAAAACTCAGGCTGGTACCTGTGGATCATGCGCTGATCAAAAAGGCCAGGTATATGGACGTTTGTTTCGGCGATCGGAAGTGAAATAATAATCCCTGTGATCAAATGGATGCATCCCACAAAAATTGCGAGCCATTTTTTTGTAAGATGCAGTTATACCGGGAGGAACATAAGTTCAACCATTGCAAACCTGTTCCGATCCGGTATTCATAATAAACCATCCTTACAGATAAAAAGCGTACGGTGATGAACCGGTAAGACAAGAATATGATCAAAATCCGTTCAGGTCCATGGTAACCGTTGGGATCAGTAAAAGGAACCCCAGGATCATCAGAATGACGATCAGTGGCAGTATCCACCTGACCCATTTTTCATAAGGGATCTTGGCCACTCCCAAAACGCCCATCAAAACCCCCGAAGTGGGCGTGATCATATTGGTAAAGCCATCACCAAATTGAAATGCCATAACGGTGGCCTGGCGGGAGATGCCGATCAGATCGGAAAACGGGGCCATGATGGGCATGGTCAGTGCTGCCTTTGCCGACCCGGAAGGGATTATAATGTTAATGACGGTTTGGATAACATACATGATCCCTACAGAAGCTATATTGCCCATTTCATTCATGGATTGGGAGAGACCGTATAGAATGGTATCGATGACTTTTCCATCTTCCAGAATGACAATGATGCCCCCTGCCAATCCGACGATGATGGCGGCAGACAGTATATCTTTCACCCCTTCCATAAACAGAGCGGTGATCTTATCCGGGTTGTAGTTCATGGCAATGCCTGCAATGATCCCCATGGCAAAAAACAGGGTGGCAATTTTCATGATGTACCAGCTATAGCCCATTACACCTACAATGAGAAAATATATTGTGTACAGCAGCAGTGAAAGGACAAAAAAGTGAACCGATTTTCTAAGGGACAGAATGCCGGTAACGGCAAATAATACAGCGGAGACGGGCAGCATCGGCATGGATTGGGATGCATTGCCCACGGTCATTTCAGTCATGGGATAGATGAAAGAAAAAATGATCAGTGCCGCTTCAACAAGGGCAAAAGCGATCCATCCCGAAAGGGGTGTTTGATATTTAATATCATCAATATCCCCGGTGTCACGTTCTCGCCAGTAACGGTCATCCTGAAAAACAGGCGATTTTTCAGGATGCCTTTTTATTTTCCTGGCATAGCGCAGGATGAATGTGATACCAACCGCATTGATGATCATCCAGCAAATGAAACGGTATTCTATACCGGAGAAGAGTGGCAGTTCTGCAATTCCCTGGGCAATCCCAATAGTGAAGGGATTTAAGATCGCTCCCGCAAATCCCAGTCCGGCCGCTACGAAAACAAGTCCCACGCCGGTGATCGAATCATAACCCATGGAAATGGCCAGGGGAACAAGGATAATGATAAAGGCTATCGTTTCTTCGCTCATTCCGAATATAGCCCCAAAGGCACTGAACATAAACATTATAAGTGTCATTACAATGTTGTCCACACCAATTTTTCGCAAAACCCTGTTCTTTTCCAGTTTTCTGGTAAATTTCAGGAAAGAAAATATTCCCACATCAATGGCCTTGCTGGCATTCATGATCCAGAAGGCACCCCCAATCATCAATATAAAGATGATGATACCGGATTGCCTGACAAACCCTTTAAAAAGTGCCGCGAAGACTTCCCATGTCTGGGCCTGACTGTCCACATAGTGGAAAACCATTTCTTTTTGTTCTTTGCCATGTTTTATGGTGGTTTCCTCTACGTATTCACCTCCCGGAATGATCCAGGTGAGTATGGCTGCCAGAATAATGATGTAAAAAATGATGACGTAGGTGTGGGGGATCTTGTTCAGTTTAAGCATGGTATGTTTTGCAGTTTGGTGTAGGGAGAATGATTAGAACTGTTCATCGTATTTTGTCCACAGGTGATCACCCAGTATCCATGCTTTTTCAACCACTTTCTGCCCCCATTTACCGGTATATTTCGTGAGAAAGGATCTGGCACGCTGAGGATCTTCCCGGTATAATTCCAGTGCTTTCTGTTCAATCGCCTTTTGATCATCAAAGAGTTCTTTTTGCCAAACGCTCCAGACCCCATTCACATCTTTTCTCATGTCCCCCCATCGTTGTGCTGTCAGTGTACTGAGGCGGTTAAACGCCCACCATGCGGATTCATGTGTATATCCTTTTGTTCTGCCGGGTGTTTTATAGGCTTCCGGGAGGTCGGTTGCTCCGGCGTATACCGGAATATAAATGGATGTGGCCACATTATCCAGGGCAAGCCAAACGAGCCCGCCGATCTCATCGGGAAGCCAGTTCCGGCTTTGGATAATGGTGGCATACATGGTATACCAACGGGCAATGGTGCGTTCTCCACGCCATCCCCAACCGCCGTTAATATCGAAGACCTTATTCATGTCGTAAGGCATAAAGGGATTGGCCAGGGGGGAAATGACCGTTTTTCCGTTTTCATCTGTAACGGTGATGTTTTTAATAAAGTTAAAAGGCGTTCCTTCATAATAATCCTGGAATATGGTGACAAGTTTATCCATGGTGACCGGGTCGTCCGGTTTTATGCTGAAGGGGTAGTTTTCTGCATTCGGGTCAAGTCCCAGGGAAGGGGCTGCCATATCAAATACCCGCCATTCCCTTCTCCTGGCAGCCATGGACGTGCGGCTTTTGGGAGCGTAGGCATAGCAGAATTCAAAATCTTCTTTGGAATCGGACCATCCGGAATCCAGGGCCATGTCATAAACATTCGCCGATGCCATGAAATAATCCGGATCAGAGAGATCTATGTGCCGTATCCGGCTTGCATTTGCATTCACGGAAATATGCTCATCCGGCACACGCTGAGCCACCCATATTGCACCGGTTTTTCCTTTACCCGGGCCGACGATCTCCAGGTGCCAGACTTCATTTTTATCGGAAATGGTAAGGCACTCACCAGCGTCGTTCCAGCCATATTCCCGGGTTAATTTGTCCGTCATTCTGAGCGCCTGTCTTGCCGTTTTGCAGCGTTCCAGAATAAGCAGGCATAAGCGCTGACAATCAATGAGGCCTTCATCCGATTGCAAAGAGGAACGTCCGCCGAAAGTGGACTCTCCAATGCCTACCTGATATTGGTTCATGCAAGGATATGCAGTGTTTATGTACCCGTGTGTATGCTTTGCCTGTGGTATCCTGCCAATTTCAACATGGCTATAGCTTGGCATTGCGGTAGTATCGCAATAGCTGCGTTTAAACATTGGCATTGTGGTTCCTGTTGCATGATCTTTTTCCGGTACGATATCCATCCAGGAGCGGGTACGGTGACTGTCATCTGTATGGGATGTGATTACCGAACCATCAGCAGTGGCCATTCTGCCGGCGGTTACGGTTGTACATTCATCGGGCCAGGATCCCTGGGAAAACGATGGGACCGATAAGAAAGGGAAAAGAAAAGCAAAGCAGAGTGTCAGGCTAATTTTTACCATGAGCAGATCATTTTATAATTTAAAATTTTCTAAAATAAGAAAAATTACGCTATTTGCAATCCGGGGGATCCACGAATTCGTTTTTACACATTAAATGTGTAGATTTGTATCATAGCCTATTGAACCAATATACCATGAGTGATCCTGTCAAGCATGAATGCGGAATCGCATTGATCCGTTTACGTAAGCCACTTGAATACTATCTTTCGAAATACGGAACTTCTTTTTACGGATTGGATAAATTGCATTTATTAATGCAGAAGCAACATAACCGGGGCCAGGATGGTGCTGGGATTGCGGGCATTAAATTTGATATGGAACCCGGGAATAAATACATTAGCCGGGTACGGTCCAATGCTGCTGCGCCGATAAGGGATATTTTTTCCGGGATTTATGACCGGATCAATGATATTGGTGATCGCAATCCAAAATTGTTGCGCGACATCCATTGGTTGAAAAATAATGTAGATTTTACGGGTGAGTTGTTTATGGGGCATTTGCGTTACGGTACGTTTGGCAAGAACAATACCGAGAGCCTGCATCCCTTTATCCGGTTCAATAACTGGATGACAAAAACCCTTGTCCTGGCGGGTAATTTTAACCTTACCAATGTTGCCGAACTCTTTGAGAAGCTCATTGATCTTGGACAATATCCGGTGGATAGTTCGGATACGGTTACCATGATAGAAAAGATCGGCCATTTCCTGGATGCAGAGAATGAGCGTCTCTACCGGATGTATAAGGAGGAAGGGATGGATAGAAGAAAGATATCCGGGAGCATTGCCGAAAACGTTGATATACAAAGCATCCTGACGAATTCCTGCAAGAACTGGGATGGGGGATATGCGATCATGGGGTTTATTGGTCATGGGGATGCGTTTATTATGCGTGATCCCTCCGGGATCCGTCCGGCATATTATTATTATGACGATGAAGTGGTGGTTGCCACGTCTGAGCGCCCGGTCATTCAAACAGCATTTCATGTCCAGGAAAAGGAGATCCGGGAGGTTACACCGGGTCATGCGGTCATCATCAGGAAGGATGGCAGGATCGGTGAAAAGCCTTGCACCGGAACGGCGAAAAGAAGATCGTGTTCCTTTGAACGCATATATTTTTCAAGGGGCACAGACAGCGATATATACAAAGAACGGAAAAAGCTTGGCAGTGCATTATCCTCCGCGGTACTTAAGTCGATTGATTATAATTTGAAAGATACGGTGTTTTCATATATACCAAATACGGCCGCCGTTGCTTTTTACGGCCTGATTGAGGCGGTGGATAGATTTTGCGATCAGGTAAAGAAGGATAAGCTGAAGCTATCCGGGGGACAACTGAACGCGGGTGAAATTGATGAAATTCTGGCAATAAAGCCCAGGCTTGAACTGGTCGCGGTAAAAGATGTAAAATTGCGCACATTCATCACTCAGGATAATGTGCGTGACGACCTGGTGGGTCACGTATATGATATTTCTTACGGTTCTATCAGAGAAGGCAAGGACAGCCTGGTGGTCATTGATGATAGCATTGTAAGGGGTACGACCTTGCGTCAAAGCATTATACGGATCCTTGACCGGCTCGGGCCCAGAAAGATCATTGTAGCCTCCTCTGCCCCCCAGATACGTTATCCGGATTGTTACGGTATTGATATGGCCAAGATAAAGGATTTTATAGCTTTTCGTGCTGCCATTGCGCTGTTGAAAGAGACCCGGCAGGAAAATATCATCAATGAGGTTTACAGGAAATCCAAAGCGCAGGAAAATTTGCCCAAAGAAAAGATCGTTAATTATGTAAAAGAGATTTACCGTCCTTTCAGTGCGGAGCAGATTTCGGATAAAATTGCCCAAATGCTTACAGCCCAAGGGATTAAAGCCGAGGTGACCATAATATACCAGCGTATTGAGGATTTGCATGCATCCTGTCCGGGACATACGGGAGATTGGTATTTTACCGGTAATTATCCCACACCTGGAGGGAATCAGGTTGTAAACAAGGCCTTCATCAATTATATCGAAGACCGCGATGAACGCGGATATTGAGGTTATTTAAAATGACTTCGGATCTCACCGGCAAGCTGTTCGAATTCCTGTTCTGATAATTTTAGCTTGGGTTTTTTGAAATCAATGTCATAGATGGTATTGATCGGTACGACATGAATGTGGGCATGAGGCACCTCCAGTCCGAGTACCGTTATGCCCATGCGTTTGCAGGGAACGACTTTTTCAACCGCCCGTGCCACCCGCTTTGAAAATTGAAAAAGATCCTTGTACAATTCGTCTTCAATGTCGAAGATATAGTCAATCTCTTTTTTCGGGATGACAAGCGTATGCCCTTTTGCTATGGGATTAATATCCAGAAAAGCATAACATTGGTCATCTTCTGCGATTTTGAATGAGGGGATTTCCCCCTGAACAATTTTTGAAAATATACTTGCCATGGCTAACAATATTTATCGTGATATCTCAATAATTTCAAAGGTCATTTTACCAGCGGGAACCTGAATTTCTGCTTTATCGCCGACTTTTTTACCAAGGAGTCCGCGGGCGATGGGGGAAGAAACCGACAGTTTCTTTTTTTTAAGATCGGCTTCATTTTCCGGAACGATGGTATAGGTCATCAGGGCATTATTTTGTGTATTTTTAATTTTAACCACCGACAAAAGCAAAATCTTGGATGTATCCATTTTGGATTCATCGATGATCCGGGCGATGCTTACCTCCTCCTTCATTTTTGCTATTTTGGCTTCCAGTAGTCCCTGAGCCTCTTTGGCAGCATCGTATTCGGCATTTTCTGAAAGATCCCCTTTATCCCTTGCTTCGGCTATTTGCCGGGATATGGCAGGGCGGTCCACGCTTTCCATGCGTTCAATTTCGTTTTTCAGTTTTTGAAGTCCTTCTTCGGTATAATATTTTACTTTTGCCATAGGTTGTTCGTATTAATGATCCCTCCATTATTTATACCAGCACCGTTGGAGTTATTGGTGAATTTCCGGTTCAAGGATGATGGTAAGGTTAGAAGAGGGTGTTTGATGAAATATTGCCGGCAGTGTCCGGATCTTTATATTCTTGTCTGCATGCTATCCAATTACCTGTTTGCGGTATTGATAAACCCATAAATAAAGACCCTTTCCGTGAAAGGGCCTTTAGCAGTATAAAGGTAACAATTATTTATTAATAAACAGATTAATCGCTTAGAGGTTCACTCTGACACCAATGGTATGTGTGCCGTCAAACGGATCCGTTGCCCTGTAAGAATAATCAACGCTGAATGTGGTATTTTTTTCCTTATTGAGCGGGACCTGAACAGTAGCTCCGGCACTGGGACCGGTAAATACATTTGTCCTGTCTTCCTTTTTTGTTATACCATCCTCGTAAGTATAACCACCACGCAGGATGAGGTATTCTTTGAGGCTGTATTCCAAACCTCCCATGAACTGGTCTTTTCCAAATGAATTGGAACGGAAATTCCCTGCCAGTGTCAGGCGGTGTATATCTGCCATATGGATGTCATAGGATGCCCCGATATCAAGTGTTGCCGGGAGTTCAAATTCAGCAGCCGGCATATACATGGAACTTGAATAATCATTTTCTGAAAGGAACGTATTCGCCAATAAACCATCCCCGGAATATTTCATCCTGGGTCCGATGTTTTTCAGGGCTATGCCGAATTTAATCTGTTTCCGTTCACCGGTGACATATTGAATTCCTGCGTCAATGGCAATGCCCTGGGCATTGACATCAGAGATGGATTCCGAAATGATCTTAATATTAATACCCCCGTAAATGCTTTCTGAAAAAGCTTTCGCATAAGCGATCCCAACATTCAGCAGGTTGGGTTTGAAGGTTCCGATACCACCGTCCGGGTTTGCCGCAGTGGTAATCTCAACCTCACCAAAACTCATGGAAACCACATTCATGGCAAGCACACTGGATTCCCCGACTTTCTGGGAAAATCCAAAAGCAAACATATTGATATCAGACCCTTTGAGGTATGTTGTGTGTGAAAAAATAAATTCACTTTCCGGTGTAAATGCTACTCCGGCAACGTTTATAAACATGCCTTCCAGGCCTCTCACGCTGGATGTATTAACATTTGCCCATCCCGAACTCCGGGCCCAGGGATTTATTAATAATTCAGATGCTCCAGCCTGTCCGGATCTGTCTTTATTTCCTGCATAACTGTTTAAAGCGGTCACTGACAGAAATCCTAAGACGACGATAGGAATTAAGTATTTATAAAATTTCTTCATGCCAATATTTTTTAGTGTTATTATATTCTTTAAATCACTCATATTATGCAGTTTAGAATACATTCAAGTCTGGCGGCCTGATAATTCCAAACCATTTAAGAACTTTTTCACCTACGTCTGTTTTGACGTGAATAATATAAATACCACTTGAGATCGGGATGCCTGCAAAATTCTTAAGGTCCCAATCCAGGTAATTTGCTGATCCATCCTTTTCGTATTGTCTGACAAGGGTTCCTTTTACGTTATAGATCGTGATCGAACATTTCTGCGGAAGATTTGTGATCTTGATCCTGTTATCGAGGGCGTTATTCTCATAGGAAGCATAGGAGTAATATGGATTTGGCACTACATTGATCAGATCCAGATCGCTTTCTGCTTTGGCAGCATTGTATTCTACTGTTGAGATACTTTCCGTGCTGAATTGATAAACAGGGTAGTTGTCGTTCAAAGAGTCGCCCTCCGTGTCGTAAGGGATGGAATAGTATCGTTTGTAGGGTTTTATCACCCGGATTTTCAGCTTCGCTTCATTGGACAGCCAGTTTTCCGGATCGTTTGCCATGGGCAGGCCAACATACATTGCACTTGAGAAAATACCTGTATTGATAAGGATATCTGGCAGTGGCAATCCTTCTTCGTTTTTAAATACTTTCTGTAAGTATTGGCATCCGTCGTATGCGGTAAAATCAAACCGTACGCCCTGGTAGTCGAAGGGTTTATGCCCCATTACCCAAACATAATGCTTCCCACCAAACAGGGGTTGAGAGGGATCCGGAGCACCGCCTACCATTTCATAAAGGTTTTCGGTGGGATTAAATTGCATATCCCTGCCATTTTCACCAACAAGCCATGAATCTTCACCGAACATGATGTTGAGCCGTTCTCCGGTTTCAAGGTTGATGGCATATCCCGGGAACCAGCCCATGCCTTTGGTACTGAGGTAGTCAGGATCATCCGGGTTATTACTGGGGATGGTATCGCTTTCATCCGCAAAGTTGCCTTCTTTATCCACAGATGGGGATCTCCGGATCGCAAACCGTGGAGCTTCGTTTTCCGCAAGGGTCGGGTCGGGAGACATTTCAAGTACCAGAGAACGGGTCCATTTGGATTTATCCGGTGTAAGTACAATGTCGACACTGGCCATATTGGATATGGGATTTTGTGACCGGGACAGATTATTGTATGCGGGACCAACTTCAGAGTTTTGTTCTACGGATGACATGCATAATGCGTAGGGTGCCCAGGTGCCGTCGGCGATCTTTTCATAGGTTTCATCCGGGTCCCATGCCCTGGTTGGCATATCCCAGTCGTTAAAACTGGGATCGTTCTGGTCCTGGTATGATCCTGAACGGATCCAGTTTTGCATGCTGCCCGGGATATTGTTGTCCTGAACCCCGCCCAGCCATTGGATGGTACTGTCTTCATAAGTTAATGAAGAATACAGATAGCCGTTCTCATCGGCAAGGCTGTCGCCCGGACTTGAAGATTGTTCTATGGTAACCGATATTCCAAGTTCGGGCAAGAGGTATTCATACCTGAGGTCAATGGTGGTGTCGGATTTATATACATCCCCTGTGGTCATATCTTCCAACTCCCAACTGGCCCTTTCTATATTGACCGTGTCAGTTTCAGTCGGATGCTCAACCCTGGTAAACCGCAATTGGTATTCACCCCCCTTGACATTCAGGGGGTCGATGACTTTTACGTTCAGCGGGCCTGCTCCGTTTTTATATACGGGGTTATATGCAATGGGATAATCAGGATTTCCGAGGGTGTTTGTAGAATCGGCCGGAGGTTTTGAAAGGATCTCATCAATGGATTCCTGTTTCAATTCCAGGGCGATCCCGCCATTTCCCTGGCCCTGGATGCGGGTAATTTCCGGTCCGGTGCCATAAACTGAGCGTAGAACCTGTCCGTTCAGCGTTGGATGGGGTATGGCTGTATAGGTAGAAATATTCCTACGTCCTGCAAGATAGGTCTTCTTTTGACCAAGCAATCCGTTTAAAACACCCGGTTCCTGGCTATACGGCAGATATTCGTTATATGCATAGGCCACCGCCGTGAAGTAATATTGTTTATAGTTGACCAGCTCCCTGCTTGTGGTGGCAAAGGCATCGGTAGTCAGCATGAAACTGTGGCTGATCCCGTTGTCCCCTCCCTCTGCTTCAACAACCGGGACGTTACCGCCAATGGATTTATCGAAATAATAATTTACCAATGAGGTTACGCCGTTTTCGACATCGAATTGTGCCACCAGTCTGACTTTATCCGGGTCATCTTTATCTTCAAGGGTTACCGATGCATCGGAAAGCTGATAGATCTGATAACCTTCGAATTTATAGGTAGAGTCGTTCCTTTGCGTTGGGTCATTCGGGTTTGGCTGGGTAATGGTATTGTCGTATTCGTTGTAACTTTCCAGGTAGTTGTTGCTGGTTCTCGGATTTGATATGTAAAAGATCAGTCCGCGGTTCATTTCGATAATTGTAAGGTCCGGTGCATCAGGCCCGTCAAGGACTTTAAAGCAGTTATCAAACAACTTCTGGCATTTATCGTCAACAACGCGGAGCAATTCAACAGATGCCCAGGGTCCGCCGGATGTTGCACGGGCCCAGGGGATACCCACAGTAATATAGTTTACTGCCCCGGGTTTCAGGGTAAAAGGACCTGCTGACTGCATGAACCGGCGGTCGTATGGGTTATTGTCGGCTTCTTCTTCGGTCCAGAACTTACCGTTTTGGTTATAACCATCGTTTGGTGGGTCCCCTTTTGTTCCCCAGTTACAGGGATCGGAATCGCCGGGGAACATGAAATCGCATTCAGGGCCTACCGCACCTGAACTAAAGTGTGCGTTCCCACCGTAGAGCATCTTGGTATTATCTTTCCAGATACCTCTGAGGTAGTTATAATATTCCGGAGCTATTTGGGGGTCACCCTGAACGCCACCTGTATTATTATGGTAAACAAAACGTCTCATACCGAAACGTTCATCATCGATGATCTGGTTGCCGAAGTTTACGCCATTGATGGCCATCTGGTCCCATTCAAAATTGCTCGTAATGATGGAGCAATCACCGGTAAAGGCAGGGTTGTCTCGTCCATCCGGGTCAATATATGGCCCCTGGAAGAAGTCAACGCCGATGGCGGGAGGCTGATCGCCGTATGATTCGGGTTCGCCGCTGCCGTCAACAGCATTGCCGTTATAACAGTATCCCAAACCGCGGTTCACATCACAACCCACGTAATCGTCCCAGGCATAACCAAGGTCGGTGTCCACCCAGGGACTGAAATAGGTTTCTGTAAGGGTAAATGTGGATCTGTTGATGATCTCATAGGAATAGAATGTCATGTTGTTGATCTCATCATTGGTGGCAAAGCCAAATGCCTGCGCCCTGATCTCCAGGCCGATTGGTGCTCCCTGTGTTTCCGTGTGGGCATTCCCTTTATCATTAAACACCCACCACAGGGTTCGGTCGCCCTTCAGGACCTGGTCAACCAGGATGCCTCCGGTTACGATCCCAAGGGAATCTTCTGCCGTGGGGCGTGGTTGGTAACCCGGGTCTCCTGCGTAATTAAGGGGGCACAATTCATTTGTAATGTCATAATAGGGGTAGTCACCCTGATTGGGGTCATAATTACCGTCGCCATCAACATCTTTAAAAGGTGCCAGGTAATAGCTCTGATTTTTTGCCACATCACCGTGGGCCGGATAATCAAGGATGGATTCGGGTATCTGATAATTGGGAAATTCTTCTGCCCTGTCTTCAGCGTACCACCATGCAAGGAACTGATCAATTTCTGCACGGTTAATTACAAAATGCTTGTCGTATTTTGCGCAGGTTGCTGCTTCCACCGATGCGGTGCCATCGATGGTTAACGGGCCCGGCCAGTAATCGATTCCAACCTGGCGGTATCGTTGTGCGGCAAGTTTCAACTGATTGTTGATGTCGAGTCCACCGATCCACAGGGAACCGCTAAACATGGAAGTTGCCGATCCATCTTTGGGGATGAAGTACTGGGCCCCGATCCCTCCGGGCAGGTCCCACCACATATCGCCACCAGTATTGATGCGTGCTCTGACGTTGTTAACATCGAGGAACCTGAATCCCGCAGCGGCAGAACAACCCGCAGCATTGGCTTTAATATTGCTTGAATTTTTATTTGTGTTCCCTACATATTCCTCTGCAATGGCAGATTGTGAGAGGAACAGGCAAATCAGGGCAGTGAGCAGTAAGCGGAAAATATTTTTCATGGTCATCATTTTTATTGTTTCCAATTTTTTGTTTTTAAGCGGTTATCGATGGGTTAAAAACTGAAAATTAATCCTAGATGAATTGCCCGTGGACTACTGTAGTGCCATGGCCGGTCGACATAGAGCGAATACAGGTCGCGGAATGACTGGGAGTCCAGTTTTTCATCTATTTCCCTTTGCCATTCGGCGGCGGCAAGGTATCCGTCATCATCCGGGTTTCCGGTTGCCGGGTATACAGTCAGTACATTTTTTGTATTGAGTACGTTATTTACCTGTAGGTAAACGTTTAGATAGGCTTCTTTTTTGTTTTCACCTTTACCCATATTGAAAACAATGTCTTTATCAAGTCTTGCATCGATCCTGAACTGCCAGGGCAGGCGTGAACCGAAGTAAGTTCCTTTCAGAAGCCTTGTACCTCCTGAAATTTGCGAATAGATGTTTCTTGAGCGGGTATATGGTGTTCCGGATCCACCGTTTAAGGTTAAGCTTACACCGGTGTTGTTAAGCAACTGTATCGGGTCTTTACCGGATTTGCTTCGCTGGATCACCGGGCCGTTGTATTCTTTTCCTCTGCCGTACCGGTAGTCGAGAAATACATTGAATTGGTGACGGCGGTCCCATGCCAGCGGATTGGTCGTTCTGAGATTGGGCAGTCCTGATGCTACAAGTGCGGCAGCCGTTGTGGTATTTGAACCGGTACCGTCTGCAAATTGCAAGGTATAGTATGCACTAAGTCTGGTATTGCCCGTTCTTCTCAGGTCATACTGAACCGTCAGGCCCTTTACCGTTCCAAAGTCGATGTTGTTGTAGGATGTATAATCTTTGGGATAGACTCCATTAAAGCGGAAGATCTGGATCATATCCCTCATTTCCCTGTAGAAGGTAACAAATTTCAGAGAGGAAGTATTGGTCAGTCTTTGCTGGAAACCAAGTTCATAGTCAATGGTTTTGGATGGTTTAAGGTTGGGATTATTAATGGTACCGCTAATGTTATTGAAGAAATAATAGATCCTTGGATCGGATCTCAGGTTAGAGGTAGGCCGCTGGGTCAGCACATCGTAGTGTGCGAAGAACAGTGCCTCGTCGGAGATCGGGAATGAGAAAGAGATCCTGGGCATTACATTTATCTGCGGTTCATAATCTTCAAATGCCTCAAGTTCCGGCCTGTCTGCATCCGGGTTCATAAGATAAGGGGCTATGCCTGTATTACCGGCAACAGAGGATGGATCTTCGATTTCTGTACCCTGGGCATTAAACCAGGAGTCGCCGTCGCGGAAACCTGAAATGGTTGTGGGATTGTTCACATTATCTACGTAAACCACATAATCGTTTCCAATGTTTCCAGGGATTGTGTAATTACCCATTTTTGAAACAAGTTCGGTTGTCGCCTGATCGCCCCTGGTATATGTATTATAAAGCAGATAAGGGTCTTTCAGGACTTCCTGGTTTGCATCAAAACGGTCGACACGTACCCCGATATTGAAGATCAGGTCTCTGAAGGAAAATTTATCCTGGATATATCCAGCCATATAAATTGGTTCGAAAGCACCTATCGGGCGGGTATTGATCCCGTTTTCATCGGTGGCGTTCCAAAAGTCAGAGAATGTTGGTTTGTCCGTATATCTCTTTCCTGTGTAGTCATAGCCATAATAATAAGCATAAAAGAAACCATCGTTTAGGATTTCGTCTGCATCGAACATTTTAATATCGAACAGGTCACTGTTCACGGTGACGGTTTGCTTATTGTTGTTCTGGTCAAAATATGTAATGGAGTTGTTGTTGAAATCATAGGAATCAATGACAATAAAGTCGGTGCCGTCTATCGGCAGACCGAGTTTTTTTCTCAGGTTGATGTCGAATGTTCGTTGGGATGCTCCGTCATATTTTCTATTGTAGTTGATCGTATCCATGAACACACCATCACGGTAGACCGGGATCGGGTTCTCATTATCAAGCTCAGCGATATGGAAATTTGTGAGGTTGTTCATGAGGTCCCAGAGGTTTACGGGATTATTGTATCCATATCCGCGGTCGAAACGCTGTTCATACTGGAGTCCGAATTTGACTTCGTGATTTCCAATGTCCATAGCGCCGGAAGCATTGATGCCCAGTTGATTTGCATCAGCAACGGTATGGCCGGACAGGATGGTCCCGGGGCTTGTAAACATGCTATAGACCGAGCTGGGGTACTGTCCGTTGATCAGGGCACCGTTCAATTGGATCTGGTCCTTGTTCCGGTGGAATTCATTTGCAGGGTAGAGGTCGTAATAATTCTCAGTAACATTAGCAACAAGGGGATTATCCTGGGAAGCATCGAAAGTGACCAGTGTATCATAAATGTTGTTCATTAGGTGAACATTTTCAAAATACTGTCCATTCACGGTATCCTCACCCAGTTCATAGTTATAGGCCAGGTGGGAATCGAATTTACCCAGGTAGCCATACCTGAAAAGGTCTTCCTTGTGATCCGGGTCCATGGTTTCCCCGTATACCTGGGAATAATCGGCCTGGATCGCATAGTACACATTTTTGACCAGCGATTTACTGTCTCTTTCTGTCGGGAATCGTTGGGTGAAACGTCCGAAAACCCTCCATGTATAGTTGTAATACAATGGGTTTTTATCGTAATTAAAAAGGGAGCTGGTAAAGCTGTATTCATGGCCCCGGTTGTAGTTAAAAGACCCGCCGAATGTCAGGTTGATGGTTGGTGTTGTCCTTACGTCAATTTTCCCGGACAGGTTGACGTTATACCTGGAAGTATTTTGGGTCGTATTGATCTCTTTAAGATCGTTCATCCGGGTATATTCCGCATTCAGGAATGTACCGCCTCCGGACAGACCCGATTGCCGGAGGGGATTGTTTTCAAGGTATGTCAAATAACCGTCTTTGGCGGTATACATATCACCGGAGTAAGGAGATCCATCCTCCCGGTAAGTAAAGTCACCGGCAATGAAATACCCAAGCAGTGATGTTTCCGATTCACCATCGGCATTTTTTCTTTTAAAAATGGGGCCGTTCATATTGAGGCCGGCTCTGTTATATCCGTAAGCATCGAGGTACTGAGAGGTCTCCAGTTCTACTCCGGCCCCAAATTTCCTGGAAGGGCCCTTTGTGGTCACATCAATGACACCTCCCGTGGCATCACCATACTGGGCCGGTGTACCGCCCAGGATCACGGATACCTGTTCAATTGCGGAAGGGGGGAGGTTGGATGATCCACGTATCCGGATACCATCTATATACATAACTGTGGCATCAGAACGTGCACCACGTACATTTCCGCGTTCACCGTCCCGTGAGAATACGCCACCAATGGTTGTGGCAACGGCATTGGCAGAACGGTTCGGCATTTTGGCAATTTCTTCCGAAGTAACCGTACCTCCCGATTGGGTCTGGTCCTTGTCGATAAGCGGCACCTTATAATCCACCACCTCAAAGGTTTCCAGAACCTCGGCCGTTGATTCCATTTCAATGTCATAGAAACGGATGGCATTGGATGTAATCACAACACCCTTGATCATCAATGGCTTATAGCCGACAAAGGTTGCTTTGATGTCGTATTTGCCCGGGGGTATGGGCTTAATGACATAATTACCGTCAAAATCGGATGAAGCACCTCCTACCTGGGTCCCTCCGACTTCAAGAACGATATTTGCAAATGGTATCGGTTCCCTGGTTTCCTTATCCAAAACCGTTCCTTTAAGTGTCCCAGAAACTTGCGAGAATACCAATAAACTGGAACCCAGTATAATTCCAAGAGTAAACAGTAAATTTCTTAACATACCATATAATTTTATGTTAGATTATACATTGTGCATTTAAAAGTCGGTAAAGTTAGTAACAAAAAAATTAAATAACCAAAAATTATTAACAATTGATTTAAAAAAAATTAACGTTCCCTTAACAAATGATCACGCATAGGGGCGCTCCAGAATTGCCTGATAAACAATGGCTTTCCTGAGATCAATATGAAGGTTCCCCTCGTCATCCTGGTCCATAAAATCCCGTATTGAGGGTTGTGGTTCCTCCAATTTAGAATCATCCTTAATATTGTCAAAAAACTCCTTTAGCCTCTCCTCGCTGAAATACTTCTTCCCTCTTTTTTCCACCGACTGGATTTTCAATTTTTCATGTTCATCCTCAAAGCCTTCTTTGATGGCTTTTTGAGCTTCCCGGAGACGCTGCTCCGCTGCATCTTCAACTTTCTGAAATTCACCGGGGACCAGGTCTGACTCCTGGTCGCCGAAGAAATCGTCGAACAGGGTGTCGGAAGCGGAAGAGGGTTCACTATGGTCGGTTTGGACGGAACGGGCAGCTTCTCTCTGTTTTTTCTTTTTCCCTTGCGAATAAAAAGTAAAAACCAGCCAGAGTACTCCGAGTAAAATATATATGAGTTCTTCCATAGGATATTGGGTCGCATTAAAAAATTTCGCAAGGTAAAAATATGAAAAATATTTTAAAAATAAAGAACAAATCAGTTTACGGCCATTGTCAATCAGTTAACGGTTTGCTTCCAAACCGAAAATCCACGCCCGTTTTTTTGTATATAAAACCCTGTCTGCCAAATTTATAACCCATCCACTACATATTGGCTATCAAATCAAGCACCTTTTCCCTTTTTCTTCGCGATACCGGGATCTTGCTGTTGTCTCCCATAAGTATGTACCCGCCCTCTTCCCGGTTGAAACTTTTCAGATATTGTATGTTGATCAGGTGTGACTTGTGGGGGCGTATGAAATTATGGCTGCTCAATAATTTTTCGTTTTCTTTCAGTGTTTTGGAAACAAGTATTTTGCTTCCATCATTCAGATAGAAGCGCGTGTAATAATTATCGGATTCGCAACGGACGATCCTGCTGATCTCTACGATATGCAGTTTGTCGGATGTTGACAGCACGATTTTTTGAGATTCGGATTCGGGGGTGCGGATATTATCCAGCAATACCTGTATGCTTTTGTTAATGTGGGTTCCGGATTTTTTAAGTTCTGCTTTGCTGACGGAATTGATCAATTCATCCGGGTCAATGGGTTTTAAAAGATAATCCAGTGCGCTGTATTTGATCGCTTTGATCGCATAATGATCATATGCTGTAGTGAATATGATCTCGAAGGTAATTTTCCCCAGGTCTTCGATCAACTTAAAACCACTTCCATCCGGCATCTGGATATCCAGGAAAACCATATCCGGTTTGTGTTCAGACAAAACTTTGATGCCTTCCTGGTACCCGCCGGCTTCTGCAATAACTTCCACGTTTTTACAAAAACGTGCAAGAAGGCCTTTCAGGGTTTCCCTGGATTTTTTCTCATCTTCAATGATGATGGCTTTTAGCATCCGCCCGGTTTTATTTTCTGATTAAGGAATCTAAGATAGAACTTTTATCCGGATTGCGGGATTTCTTTTTTGACAGGGGGATTAAATTTCCTGATAGGCCATGATCAATTCTACCCGTGTCCCTGAGGATTTTCCATAGGTATCTTTCAGGTCGATGACCCTGACGGAATATTTATCCTTATACTGTTCATTGAGCAGGTCAAGTCTTTCTTTGGTTATCATCATGCCACGGGATTTCCTGTTTATGCCTGAGACTTCTTTGATTTTCATGGATGCTTCCCTGCCGATGCCATTATCTTCAATGATCACCCGGATGGTGTCCTTTACAAGTTTTATTTCTATGCGTAGTTTCCCTTTGCCCGGACTGTTGATCAGGCCATGCAGTATGGAGTTTTCCACATAGGGTTGTATGATCATGGGTGGAATGGCGATAAATTCCTCATCTATTTCGGGATCCGTTATGATCCTGTAATCAAATTTGTTATCAAAACGCAACTTTTCAATATCCATAAAATAGGTAAGGGTTTTTATTTCCTCCCTCAGAGGGATGTTTGCCTCCCTGGAATTGGCAAGTATCAGGCGCATAAGCTGGGAGAATTTTGAAAGATAATGGATGGCTTTATCCGTGTCGCTGGACACCACAAAACTTTGAATTGCGTTGAGGGAATTAAAGACAAAATGCGGGTTCATTTGCAATCTCAGGGCTTTTTGTTCAATCTCGAACAGTTGCTTTTCAATGTTCAGCATTTGTTTTTCTACCTTGTGTTTTTTTCGTATTGCTTTGATCCTGCGATAAATGATGAGCCAAATACCAAGAATGATCAATAATGTGAAAGGTATCCTGAAAGCCCAGGTCGCCCACCATGGGGGTGTAATGAAAATGGTAAGGGAAGTCCCTTCATTATTCCATACACCGTCATTATTGGATGCGATAACGCGGAAGGTATAGGTTCCCGGTCTTACATTGGCATATTCTGCGATCCTGCGGTCTGCACTCCTTGATATCCAATCTTTATCATAGTTTTCCAGCTTGTATTTATACTTGTTTTTTGCCGGGTTGCTGAAGTCCAGGGCCGCGAACTCAAAAGAAAAATAATTATCGGCATGGTTCAGGTGCAGGGTATCCTTGTTTGTGATGTTTACCGGTTGGACTTCGTTGAATTTTTTAAATTTGGTAATGACGACCCTGGGAGGTATCGCATTAAAGCCGATCTCATTTGGATAAAAGGCATTGAAACCGTTCATGCCTCCGAAAAACATTTCGCCATCTTCAGCATGGTAGCAGGCATTTCCATTAAATTCATTTCCCTGCAGGCCATCTTTTATATCGTAATTAATAAAAACGGTGTCGTGTTTACTGAATTTTGAAAGTCCCCAGTTTGTGCTCATCCAGAGGTTCCCTCCTTCATCTTCCATGATGTTGTATACTACGTTACTGGCAAGCCCGTCGGATTCGGTAAATGCAGTAAAATCCCCGGTGGCCGGGTTATAATGATTTAATCCACCCCCCATGGTCCCGATCCAGTATTCACCGTCACTGTCTGTAAAAACAGAGAATATCTTGTTGCTGTTCAGGGAGTTGGGATCCTGAGGGTCATAAGAAAACCGGGTCCATTGCTTCTTGTCCGGGTCAAAAAAGTTCAGTCCCCCGTCGGTACATATCCAGAAACCCTTTTTTTTATCCTGGTATATAGACCAGACGGTATTATGGATCAGTCCTTCTTCCGATTTCGGATCGGTGGTATAATTCCGGAACTCCAGTGTTTCGGGTTGGAGAATGCTAAGTCCGTTGGCGGTCCCGATCCAAATCCTGCCGGTGCGGTCTTCCATAATATAAAGGATCCTTTCATTGACCAGTGATGTGGGGTTTCCTTTTTCCGGGAGGAATTGTTTGAACCGGTTTCTTTGCCTGTCATACCTGAACAACCCGTATTCTTCAGTCCCGATCCAGTAAATCCCTTTATGGCTTTTCATGATCGAACGTACACGGGCATCCGCCAGATTGTGGTTGTTGTTGATCTGATGTTCGATCAGGTAATATTTCCCGGTTGAACGTTCATACCGGTTTAGTCCGGATATTGTGCCCACCCAGATAAGATCATCGTCTTTCAGTATATCATAAATAATGTTGCTTGAGAGCGGGTGGCCTGATTCGGGGATGCGGCTGTATTTTGTGAATTTGCTTGAACTGCGGTCAAGTTTGCTGGCACCGTTATAGGTTCCTATCCACAGGTTATGGGCACCGTCTTCATAAAGGCAATAAATATTGTTGTTGCTTAAGCTGGTATTTCTGGAAGTATGTGCAAAATGATAAAACTTGTCATCGGTTGGATCATACAGGTTTAATTTATCTGCCGTCCCTATCCATAATTGGTTCATGCTGTCCTGCAATAGTGCGTTAACTCTGTTGTTGCTCAGGCTGCGGGGATCATTATAATCGTGGAAATACCTTTTGAATTTTTCGGATGGTTTTGAAAACCGGTTCAGTCCGTTTTGAGTGCCGGCCCATATAAATCCTTTATCATCCTGGAAAAGGGAAAGGACATTATTATGGCTGAGGCTGTTTTCATTATGCGGCTCATGAAAATATGGCATAAAGACCCTTTCACTCATTACAAAACAGAACAATCCGTATTGTGTACCAATCCACATATCTTTGTCATCGTCCTGGATAATACAGTTTATCCGGTTGCTTTGTATGCTGTCGGATTCATCGGTGAAAAAATAATACCTGCTTATGACCCTGTTGATTTTATCGTATTTGTTCAGCCCGCTGCTTGTGCAAAACCATAAATGATCATCGGCATCGATATAGATCTCACTGATGAAATTATCACTGATGCTGTTGCTGTTTCCGGGTTCGTTTTGCATGATCCGGATGTTCCCTGAAGAAAGATCCATAATATTGATGCCGTTTTCCGTACCTATCCACAGTTGTTTCCTGCTGTCTTCCACGATGGTGTTGATGGTATTGTTGCTTAACCCGTTGACCTCATTAAATATTTTAAACGTGTAGCCATCGTAACGGTTCAGGCCGTCCCAGGTGCCGAACCAAAGAAACCCCCTGTGATCCTGTACGATGGAATGTACAAGGTTTTGGGACAATCCTTTCTCATACTTGATGTTTTCCGTAGTGATGCGGTCAAACTTAAGGGGATGGGTATCCTGTGCTGCACCTTTCAGGGTGATCATAAAGAAGAGGCTGAAGAAGAGGGGGATATTATTCCGGATCATCATATGTAAAACAAAATACAAGTATAACATCAAGATTCTCTGAATCCCTCCCGGACCAGAAACTTTAAAATACATTTCTTTCGATAACCGGATCATTTGTCGTCGTTGTTGCAGGATTTCCATTTCCTGAAAAAGGGCACACGCCTTATTTGGTTGGTTTTGCGGCTTTTCCCCTGTGTATTTTTCATCATATCGAGTGTCTGGTCCGATTGCATTTCACGGTGTTTTTTTATGCGTTCTTTATATTCCTTACGCACCTGTTTTTCCATGATCCTCCTTTGTTTTCTCATGTATCTTTCCTCACCGGAATATCGCTGGAAAATACATGAGGACAGCATTAATAGCAGGCCGAATAACAATATCTTGCGCAAGGTCTGATGCGGGTTTTTCATGGTAAAGTCCGGTATCATGAAATCTTACGGTTTCGTATTCCAAAAGTATGTAATAAAATATTATTTTTACGTTCACATTCATAAAATAACCAATTAAATTATGGGGAAGAGATCGGAAATTCCTGTGTTTATTTTTTTTGCTGTTTTACTTCCGGCCATTATGGCAACATCCTGCAATAAAGATGATGAAAACAATGAGGTAGATGTCGGGTATGTGAACATTGTCATTAACCCAAATTCAACGGAATATCTGGAACTGAATACAGTTGGGGGCTGGTTATACCTTATTGCCAATCCGCCCAGCAGGGGCGTCATTGTTTACCGGTTATCCCAGGATGAGTTTAAAGCGTATGAACGGACCCCTCCCCATAAACCGGACGAATGTTGCCGGGATGGTATTTGCACACGGCTGATCGTTGATTTTCCATTTGTTGAAGATACCTGCTTATCCCAGGATTTCCAAATCCTCGATGGCTCTCCAATTGCACCGGCAACCAGATCCCTGATCCAGTACCGCACCTTCTACGACGGTTCCGTACTTCGCATCACAAACTGATCCATCCTGGCCCCCGTGATGATCTTTATGCTTTTATCCTGATCAGTATCTGTAGTGATCGGATTTGAACGGGCCTCCCGGCTTGACGCCCAGATAATCTGCCTGTTCCCTGGTGAGTTTTGTCAGCTTAACGCCGATATGGTTGAGGTGCAGGCGGGCTACTTCTTCATCCAGGTGCTTGGGTAAGCGGTATACATTGAGGTCATGATCGTTTTTCCACAATTCGATTTGGGCCAGCACCTGATTTGAAAATGAGTTGCTCATTACGAAAGAAGCATGTCCTGTGGCACAACCCAGGTTTACCAACCGGCCTTCTGCCAGCAGGAAAATTGAATTGCCGGTCTCAAAAGTATATTTATCCACCTGGGGCTTGATGTTTGTTTTCTGCACGCCCGGCCATTCTTCAAGTTTTTCAACCTGTATTTCATTATCGAAGTGGCCAATATTACAAACAATGGATTGGTCCTTCATGTTGGACATATGTTCTGCGGTGATGACATCCTTATTACCGGTAGCCGTGACAAAGATGTTTGCTTTATCCAGGGCGTCCTCCAGGGTCGTGACTTCAAAGCCTTCCATGGCAGCCTGGAGGGCGCAGATCGGATCAATTTCGGTGACCATTACCCGGGCCCCAAATCCCCGCATAGACTGTGCGCTGCCTTTGCCCACATCCCCGTAACCGCATATAAGGACTATTTTTCCTGCGATCATTACATCCGTTGCCCTTTTAATACCATCTGCGAGCGATTCACGGCATCCATAGAGATTGTCAAATTTGGATTTTGTGACAGAATCGTTCACATTGATGGCCGGGGCAAGTAAGGTCCCATTCAGTTTCCTCTGATACAGCCGGTGCACCCCCGTTGTGGTTTCTTCGGAAACCCCTTTCCAATCATCAGCTGCGCGGTGCCACCGGGTCGGGTCTTCTTCATGTATTTTTCTGAGGCGTTCAAGGATAACAGCTTCTTCTTTGTTTTCGGGGGGTTTATTCAGCAGATCCGGGTTTTTTTCAACATCATAGCCCCTGTGGAAAAGCAGGGTGGCATCGCCGCCATCATCTACCACAAGGTTTGGTCCTTTTCCTCCGGGAAAAGAAAGGGCATTATGTGTGCACCACCAGTATTCTTCAAGCGTTTCTCCTTTCCATGCAAAAACAGGGACGTGGGCATCCCTGACAATAGCGGCAGCCGCATGATCCTGGGTTGAAAAGATGTTACAGCTTGCCCACCGGACATCGGCTCCCAGTTCAAGAAGGGTTTCGATCAATACGGCTGTTTGCACGGTCATATGAAGAGATCCTGTGATCCGGGCTCCTTTGAGCGGTTTTTGACGGGAATATTTTCTGCGGATGGACATAAGTCCGGGCATTTCTTTTTCAGCAATTTCGATTTCTTTCCTGCCCCAGTCTGCCAGGTTTATGTCCTTAATTTTATAGTCAACCTTTTTTTCTGTTATTTCCATAGGGTGCGATTTTTCAGGATGCAAAAATAAAAAAAATTTGCATCCATGGGGTAAATTGAACCGTCAGGTTATTTGCTGCTTCCGACTTGGTAAGGATAAGCATATGACAGAGATGTGTTGCTTTTTGTCTATCTTTGAAGTTTTGCCGGGAGCATGCCTGTTATATTTGTAAAACAATACAAGCCGGATATTGTTGTTGGGGTCTGGAAAATTTCAGAAAGCCTGGATACGCTTTTATCCCTTTACAACCCGCAAGGAGATGATAAAGAATACTATGACAGGTTTCTGGTTGAAAAGAGGCGAAAACAGTGGCTGGCAACCCGGATCCTGGTCAGGCAACTGCTGGGGAACAGGGAGATGCACATCCTGTATGATGAGCATGGAAAACCTTATAGTCCTGACAGCGGTATGCATTTTTCCTTGTCTCATTCGGGGAACCACGCTGCGGCCATCCTGAGCCTTCATAAACCCGTGGGGATTGACATAGAGAAAGCAACAGATAAGCTGGAGCGGGTGCGGGGCCGGTTTTTGAGAGCGGAGGAAGAAAGTGCACTGGATAACGGAAACAGGATGGAACAATTGTGTTTGTACTGGTGTGCCAAAGAAGCGCTTTATAAGGTTTACGGAAAAAGGAAACTGGATTTCAAAGAGGACATCAGAATTGATCTTTATTCGCATCGTGCATCTTCTTTCCGGATCAAGGGTAGGATTACCGCCGGCGGGCCAGGCCGGGAGTATCTTCTCAGATATGAGATGCTGGGGGATTATTATGTTGTGCATACGCTTTGAAGCATGACAGCATGCTTATCTTTTCAGCTGTGTGACCGTCCAATTTTTATTTTATTACCTTTGTTGGAGATCATAAATACATCCTGTAATGAGCGTTTATGATAAGATCAGGAACAATAAGCAGCAAAAGGTTTTTGCTGTTTTAATTGACCCGGACCAGTATACGGACCTGCAGATTGATGAAGTGACCCGTAATGTCCATGAAAGCGGAGTGGATTTGATCCTTGTGGGTGGAAGTTTGCTTATCAGGGACAGGCTTGACCAAGCAATCGTGAGGATACGGAAGGCCAGTGACAAACCTGTGGTGCTGTTTCCCGGCAGTGCCATGCAGGTTACTGCCGAAGCCGATGCAATTCTCTTATTATCACTGATATCCGGAAGAAACCCGGAAATGCTTATAGGACAGCATGTGATCGCTGCCCCATACATCAAGGCCGCAGGCCTTGAGGTGATCTCCACCGGATATATGTTGATTGACGGTGGCAGGCCTACAACTGCTTCGTATATGAGCAATGCTTCCCCCATTCCGAATGATAAAAATGACATTGCCGTGTGTACGGCTATGGCCGGAGAGATGCTGGGGATGCAAGCGGTTTATCTGGATGGGGGGAGCGGGGCCCGGCACCCTGTCCCCACCGGTATGGTCAGGGACGTTTGCAACAATATTAAGATCCCGGTCATTGCCGGGGGAGGCATTAAGGATCCTGAAACTGCCAGTAAATTATGCCAGGCCGGTGCCGATATGATCGTTGTGGGGAATGCCATAGAAAAAGATCATCACATGATCCGGGAAGTTTCTGCCGCCATAAGATCCTTCTGAATTGACAAAAAATACCATAATGCTATGAAGAAAACTGTTTCTGAATTTACCGTGGGTGGATTGCGCATTGTATGTTGTTTAATAATTGTAGTGACCGGTTTTGTGGATACAGCCTGGTCCCAGGTTATGTCCGGGATAGATCCGGAGCTTACGGAAAAACCCTGGTTGGACAACACCAGGCACCGGATCAACGGCCATGATATTATCATGGTTTTTGGGGAGTACCCAACCAACTACCGGCACTTGAATTTTGGTCCGATAACCACCATTTCTTACCGTTCTCCGGAGCAGATCAACATCATGATCGACAGCATTGCGGATGCAGAGGACTGGCAAGAGGATAAAATTGCAGCGGAGAAGGAGAAGTACGAAGCACAGGCGCCCGGGGGTATATTAAACATATATATAACCAGGTATAAGGAAGACCGGGCAAATTTCAAATGGTATTTTGTCATCATACGCGATGAGGAAGACCAGGAAGTAACCGAGATAGAACTTGATTACCAGGCTCCTGAATTACCTGAAGGAAACGGGTGGTGGAATTATACGGAGGTAATGGTCGACAAGCCAGTTGAGCTCCCTTTTTATGTTTATCTGAACGATAAACAAAGCAGCCACCTTTCGGATTTTAAATTTTTAGTGGAAAAACCGGATTAACTGTATTATAAACCAAAAACCACCGATCATGACGCGAATTTCACTATTGATCCCGGCATGTATAATTGCTGTATTGAATGTTGTTACCGCGCAGGATAAAATGCTATCCATCCAGGAAGCAACCCATTACGGTAAGGACCTTGTGCCGGGATCGTTAAAGAATCTTCAATGGAGGGGTGAGAGCGATTATTTTGCTTACGTTTCAGGAGAAAGTGTAGTAACCGGAAAAGCCAAAAGCGACAAACGGGATACCATTTTTTCACTGGATGACATCAATTGCAGCCTGAATAAAATACAGGAAGATTCTGTCCAAAGGATGCCCCGTTTCAAATGGACCGGGGAAAATGTTTGCATGTTCACCCACAATCACAGGGTATTTCTGTTTGAAATGAAATTGAAGCAGCTTAGGGAAATGAACAGTTACGACAGGGAAGCTTCAAATATAGATATTGATGACAACAGCTATGCGGTAGCCTACACCCTGGGAAATAATTTATGGTTAGCCATAGAGGGAAGGCAGGTTCAGGTCACGGACGACCAGGACAAGAATATTGTCAATGGACAGACGGCCCACCGGAATGAGTTTGGTATCAGCAAGGGAACTTTCTGGTCGCCCGGGGGCAATTACCTGGCTTTCTACAGGAAAGATGAGCGCAAGGTAACGGATTATCCGGTGGTGGATGTGGAAAAAAGGATCGCCGAACCTGCTCCGGTAAAGTATCCTATGGCCGGCATGGACAGTGAAGAGGTGACGTTGGGTGTTTATAATATTGGCTCGGGCAGAACCATATTCATTGAAACCGGCGAGCCGGCTGACCAGTATCTCACCTGTGTAACCTGGGGGCCACAGGAAAAATACATTTATGTGGCCGTACTGAACAGGGATCAGGACCATGTCAGGCTGAACCAGTATGATGTCCGTACCGGTGCATTCGTCAAAACTTTATTTGAAGAAAGGAATGAATATTATGTAGAGCCGGAAAACCAATTGTATTTTTTAGAAACAAAACCTGAATTATTTCTCTGGCAGAGTGAACGGGATGGCTTTAACCATTTATACCTGTATGACACCGGCGGTGAACTCATCCAGCAGCTTACACGGGGGCCCTGGGTAGTTAAACAATTGCTCGGGACTGGTTCAAAGGACCGGAAGGTGTTTTTTACCTCCACGATGGAAAGCCCCCTCAATACCGATCTGTATGTCCTGGATATCCGGAATGGACGCATACGCAAATTGTTGCGGGAAAATGGCACGCATCGTGCCCTGTTGAACAAGAATGGGAAGTATTTAATTGATATTTTCAGTGACACTGCTGTTGCCCGGAAATACCGGATCATTGATGCGAGAGGAAAAGTGCTGCAAACCTTATTGGCTGATGAAGATCCCCTGGAAGAATATAATCTTGGGGGCATGGAGATCTTTACCATCCCATCCGGTGATGGTGATGATCTGTACTGCCGGTTGATCAAACCCGCAGATCTGGACACTGCCAAAAAGTATCCTGTGATCGTATACGTATATGGTGGTCCACATGCACAGTTGGTGACCAATTCCTGGCTTGGTGGTGCGGGTCTGTTTTTAAACTATCTGGCACAGCAGGGATATGTTGTTTTTACATTGGACAACCGGGGGTCGGCTAACCGTGGACTGGCATTTGAGCAGGCGGTTTTTCGCAATTTGGGAACCCTGGAGATACAGGACCAGATGAAGGGGGTGGAATATTTAAAATCATTGCCTTATGTGGATCCTGAACGCATCGGTGTGGATGGATGGAGTTATGGCGGGTTTATGACAATATTGCTGATGCTGAAAGAAGCCGAAACCTTCAGGGTTGGGGTGGCCGGCGGACCGGTTACGGATTGGAAATATTACGAAGTAATGTACGGAGAGCGCTATATGGATACTCCGGAACAAAACCCCGGGGGATATAAGGAAGCCAGCTTGCTTACCCATGCTTCAAAGCTTAAGGGAAAGCTGCTGATCATTCACGGGACCTCTGATCCGGTGGTCGTCTGGCAGCACAGTCTAACCCTGATCAAAAAATTCATAGAGGAGGGCATACAGGTTGATTACTTCATTTACCCCGGCCACCAGCACGGCATTGGGGGCAGGGACCGCCTTCATTTGAATCAAAAGATCTTTAATTATTTTCGGGATCATTTGTAGGATGATTTGTTTGTTTGCGGTCAGATGTCATCCAGATGTCATCCGGATGACATCTGTTAATTTAAACCGTTTCTAAATTATATGCATTCCTGCATTCGCAATAACCCCGTATGGTAGTCCTTATGCTTTTTTATAACTTTACAGCCTTTTTGTTGCGTTAAGGACATTGTATGAAAGTCATCTTTAACAAAAAGTTTTTAGATCATAACATAGCCAGCCGTTACGAAGGTAGATACCGCATCGATTATTTTTCAGGAAAATACGATGATGTGGAAGTGAACGGGGAAAAATATGTTCCCCTGGTGCATTCCAAAGGGTATATGAAATATATAAAATCGGCGTGCATGAACCGGGAGAAGGTTGCCGATGTACAGTTAACCCCCGAAACCTATGAAGCTGCCAAAGCGGCTGTTGGCCTTTCGGTTTTGGCAGCAGTAGATAGCGACTTTGCCGTGGTCCGTCCCCCGGGCCATCATGCCGGAAAAGAAAAAACTTCCGGTTTTTGTATTTATAATAACCTGGCAATTGCTGCGCAGTATATGGCCGGAAAAGGAAAAAGGGTTTTACTGATCGATATTGACGGACATCATGGGGACGGAACACAATCGATCTTTTATGATTCCAATAAGGTCTTTTTTACGTCCATTCATCAGATGCATTGTTTCCCTTTTACCGGTTCTCCCCTGGAGACAGGTATTGATAAGGGACGTGGATACACGGTTAATATTCCAATAACAGCCGGAAGTGGTGACAAGGATTTTCTCCGTGCGTTGGAATCCATAATACGCCGGGTCCGCGATTTCAGGCCCCAGGTGGTAGGAGTATCCGCCGGATTCGACGGATACTATAAGGATCCCTTGCTGGAGCTGGAGTATACCCTGGAAGCATACTATCAGTGTGGGTATCTTTTGCGCCGGTCTTTCCGGAATATTTTTGCAGTGCTGGAAGGTGGATATCATGGGGATGTGCCTTTATGCATTGAAAATTTTGTGAAAGGGATCAACGATGGCACCCCCTCAAAGAAAATATTCTGGAATCCGGATATGTCCATAGGCTAATGCCCCCGTCGCAAGCATTCCTTTATACAGTGCAGGTTTTGATCAACAGAATACAGGATATCATTCGGCCACACGGATAGCATCCGGGTGGTATATCATCAGATCTGTGGTATCCTGACCATTGTTTGTCACGATATTTCCCTATATTTGTTAGTAACCAACGAATAGTATAATGAATCTTACCAGACTTTTTGATATTCTGGACCTATACCGGTACAGTTACCCGGACAAGCAGGATGCTTTTGCCCGGAATGAAGACGGGCACTGGAAAAAATATACCACACAGGATTATTTGGATTTTTCGGATTGGGTCAGTATGGGTTTGCTGGAACTTGGGCTGAACCGTGGTGATAAAGTGGCAACCATTACACCCAACCGGCCGGAATGGAATTTTATCGATATGGGTCTGGCACAGGCAGGTATGGTCCATGTGCCGATCTATCCCACCCTGAGCCGGGATGATCAGAAATTCATCCTGGAGCATTCAGAATCTACCATCCTTTTTGTGTCGGATCAAGGCCTTTTCGATAAAGTAAACCCGGTGATCTCAGGAATAAATGATCTTCGGGTGTACGGGTTTTCTGACCTGGAAGATGCGCCCTCCTGGAATGAGATCCTTGAACTGGGAAAAATCAATCAAACCAAATGGCGGGAAAAACTGCATGAGATCAAAAAATCCATACAGCCGGACGATCTGATGAGTATCATATATACCTCAGGCACAACAGGAAACCCGAAAGGTGTTATGTTGTCCCATCATAATATTCTGAGCAATGCCTTGACTACCGGTGATATGCTGCCGCTGGACCATACGCATCGTGCACTGAGTTTTTTGCCGCTCTGCCATGTTTATGAAAGGATGATGAATTATAATTTCCAGTACAATGGGGTAAGCATCTATTACGTGGAAAATCTCGGAAAGATCGCCGATTTTATCAGGGAGATCAAACCCCATGTATTTAATACTGTGCCAAGGCTTATAGAAAAGGTTTACGATGGAATTGTCGCCAAGGGAAAGGATCTGACGGGCATTAAGCGAAAGCTCTTCTTCTGGGCTCTGGAAATCGCGCACAAGTTCGAACTGAACAATGGACATGGATTTATGTATGAGCAGCAGCGCAAGCTGGCGGATAAGCTGGTTTTCAGTAAATGGAGGCAGGGTCTGGGAGGCCATATAAAGCTTATGGTTTCCGGTGGCTCTGCCTTGCAGAAAAGGTTGCTCCAGGTGTTCTGGGGCGCAGGCATGCCCATCTACGAAGGGTATGGCCTAACGGAAACTTCCCCGGTGATTGCCGTAAATGATCCGCGGGACAGGAGACGGGTTAAATTCGGTACGGTGGGCCCGGCCCTGGACGGGGTGAAGGTGAGGATTGCAGAGGACGGTGAGATCTTATGCAAAGGGCCCAATGTGATGATGGGCTATTTTAAGAATGCACAGGAAACCAAAGAAGTGATGGATGAGGAAGGGTGGTTCCATACAGGGGATATCGGCGTTTGGGAAGACGGCATTTTTGTCCGGATCACTGACCGGAAAAAGGAAATGTTTAAAACCTCTTCCGGGAAATATATCGCACCACAGGTTATCGAAAATATCCTGAGGGAATCTTCCCTTATTGAACAGGCTATGGTGGTGGGTGAAAATGAAAAGTTTGCCAGTGCCCTGATCTCCCCGAATTTTAATTACCTGCATTTTTATGCCAGTAAGCATAGAGTGGGTTTCCGGGACAATGAGGAGCTGATCCGTAAACCCGAGATCATTAAACGGATGCAAAAAGAAGTAACCAGAGCCAACAAGCGCCTTGGGCAAACGGAACAGCTCAAGCGCTTCCGTATGGTCTGTGACGAATGGAGCCCTCAGACCGGAGAGCTTTCTCCAACCCTAAAACTAAAGCGTAAAGTGATTTATGACAAATACGATTCGGTTTTAAGGGGTATTTATGGGCATGAATCGTAGAGATGTCATCCAGATGTCATCCGGATGACATCTGGATGACATCTCTTATCTAACCTTACCTGCGAGCCTCTCAGGGGACTCGAACCCCCGACCTGCTCATTACGAGTGAGCTGCTCTACCGGCTGAGCTAAAGAGGCATTTGTGTTTTACAAATCTAATATATCTTCCAGAAGATCACCATTTATCTTCAGGTCTTCCTCAGTATCTTTCAGTGAGACATGTTTTTCGTTTTCTATCCCTGTGAGCTCCGCATCGCATAAAGGGCATATGTCCAGGCTCCAGAGCTCGGAATCGAAAAGACGTCCGCAACGTATGCAATGATCCATCATTAATATCCGTTTGGGGGTTCTGATGTTTTAAACGAAAGAATAACACGAAGGTTCTACATACGTTGTTTTTTTCTTTGATCAATGCGTACATTTGTTTTTGCATTTCCATGAACCTGCTAAATGAATTCCCGGATATGAAAAACATAGATAAATACCGCAAAAGAAAAAGTCGTTACACGAAACTATGGCGAAACCTGATCGTTTTACTGATCCTGTTGGTCATCATAGCTATTGCCTTTTATGTGGAACGATCCGGCAGGAAAGAAGCCGGAAACGGAGATGCAACCCATAAACCTGCCATAGAGGTGGGAATGGATGTGTATAGCCTGGATGGATCCGGCGACCTGATGAAGTATCGGTTCAATGCGTTGTTCATGAATCCCGACAGTGTCTCATACGAAAATATCACCGGCAGGATCTATTTGATCTATGCAGATCCCCTCTTAACGCAATACCGTATTTTTACGATGCCAGGACTGGCTGCAGGGCAACAAAATATGATACAGCTGGATGAATACATACCCCTGGAATATGCGGAGGATTTCTTTATTGGCGTGAAGTTGGGGATGTACCGGCCCGGTGAAGACGATGAAATATTTCATTATTCATTTTTCCGCTATACGGGCGGGGAACCGGGCGCAAAAGCCATTTCCGGTGGGGAACGTAAGCTGAAAAAAGTTATGGATGAGCATTGGTGATTTGCAAGCAAGGAAATCCGAAAATAAGGAACACCTTGATATAAAACATCATCCGGGGTGCAACGGTTGAAAAAACATTGGGGCATGAAGGTTTTTCATGGTTTTCTTGTATCCCGGGGAAATGAAACAGGATCTTCAACAAAATGCCATGAAACAAAACCAACAAGTATTTTTATGCCCATGCTTGTTGCATTGGTATTGGATGTTTCTGCCAAATTGGCCTTTTGTCGGGGTGGGGAGATTTGAACTCCCGGCCTCGTCGTCCCGAACGACGCGCGCTAACCGGGCTGCGCTACACCCCGTGTGTGTTTTAAACAGGATTGCAAAGATAGTGTTTTTTGTGTATTCACGCCAAGGTATCCTGGAAAAAGCATGCTGATCAACCGGCATAGCGGAAGCTGACTTCCGCATCGACAAGCCGCTGGTACTGCTTTTGCCGGATGCGTTCATCACGGTTTCTGAAGGTTAGCATTGCCAGTGCTTCCCAAAAGAAGACCCATCCCCCAATGTAAAAACTTTCGGTAACCGTGATGTAAACCCAATCATTACCGGATAATGTCCGTAAATAGAATCCCAGGGACAATGAGATCAGTGAGATCAACGTGAACAATGCTACCCTTTTCAGCGTTTTTGCCCTTTCTTTCTTTGTGTTGTAAATGAGGAACAGAAAAAAATTGTTCAACCCCGCCTTAATTTTTTCCTCAGTTTTCTTGTCCTGTTTTTCTGCCTGTACATCAAAGATCAGTTTTATCCCTGACTTGAGAGGAATATCCGCGGAACAACTTTCCAGAAAACTCCTGAACAAGGTGTTCAGGTCTTTATGCTTGTAAGGGGCAGGGTCCATGTCGTTGAATATTTCCCTGTAATTGTTTACCGCTGCATGGATCAGGTATTTACCCGTTTGCGGGTCTTTTGGGTATATCTGGTCCAGAATGCTATCCCCCATTGTAAGATTTTTTGTGTGTACGCCTGATACGATATTTTCCGGATTAGGTTCGTATCTTTTCTGGAACTCCGGTCTACTGAAAATAAAAAAGGCTGTCCGGAACGGACAGCCTTTTAAAAAACCTTATGAGATCTCAATTTGCTTCGGTGGTTTCTGTTTTGATTCTTCTTTTTTCGGCATGGTGATGGTCAGCACTCCGTCTTTATGGTTCGCTTTGATCTTATCCGCATCAACGGATTCAGGTATGCTGAATGAACGGGAAAAAGTGCTGTAACTGAACTCACGCCTTACAAATTCATCATCTTTATCCTCTTTCTTTTCTTCTTTTTCCGAGGAAATATTCAGTACCCCGTTGTCGACATTGATCCTGAAATCCTTTTTGTCCAATCCGGGAGCAGCCACTTCGATCTGAAAATCATTTTCCCCTTCTTTGATGTTTACCGCCGGTGTGCTGATGCCCGTCCTGTCTCCAAGAAAATCAGACAAACGATCCCTGCCGAAAAATTCATCCACCATGGTGGATAGATTGTCTCTCCATTTTACTACAGGTAACATAACGCAATCCTCCTTTTTTTTGTTTAAAACCAATGCTTTCAACCAATTCTTTGCAATTTATGTGCCATGCCCCGGTCTCTTACAATTTGTCATTTTTTCTCCTTGCAGACCTGACATAATGACCTGTCCCATAACATATTGCATGTTCGTATGAGGTTGTGGGTCCGGTAAATGCGTTGTAGCGTCACCCCAATATGGGGTTCCGGACAATTCAATCCAAAAACTTCCGAAAAATAAAGGGATTAGAGCAGTGTGGTGAAACAGGCATGTATTTTTTGAGATGAGGCGTGAACTACCCATGGAATTATTGCAACAGCCTGCGCAACACAAGAGCCAAATCTAAAATGGACAATGTGTAAAAAATAGTTATAAATTTGCTGATTGTAGAAATCGTACGGAACAATATCATCCAAACAGGTCAGAACGATGATAATACTTGGGAAAGAACCATTGACTGAAACACATATCCGCGATATCGTCTTTGGAAAAAAGAAAATCCGGATGGATGAGCATTCCATGGCCGGTATCAAAAAGAATTTTGCATTTCTGCAGTCTTTTAACCGGGACAAGATCATATACGGAATAAACACCGGCTTCGGCCCAATGGCCAGATATAAGATCATGGAAGAAGACCAGATGGATCTGCAATATAATCTGATACGCAGCCATGCCGCAGGCTCCGGCCCGGCTATTTCCATGGAGTTCACCCGTGCTTCCCTGCTGGCCAGACTGAGTTCCCTTTTGCAGGGACATTCGGGTATTCACCCTGAAGTAGTGGAAAGACTGGCGGATTTTCTGAACCTGGAAATTTACCCGGTGATACCTGAACATGGCGGTGTGGGTGCCAGTGGAGACCTTGTTCAGTTGTCCCATCTGGCACTTGCGCTTATCGGGGAAGGAGAAGTGTTTTACAGGGGCGAAAAACGACCGGCGAAGGCGGTGCTGGACGAATGCGGCCTGGATCCGGTAAGCATGCATATGCGGGAAGGATTGGCATTGATAAACGGCACTGCCGTAATGACGGGCATCGGCATTGTAAATCTGGTGAAGGCACGCCAATTAATGCATTGGTCCGCACTTGCCTCCAGCCTCATCAATGAACTTGTGGAATCCTACGATGATCATTTTTCTGTTGAACTCAATGGATTTAAAAAGCATCCGGGACAGAAGCACATTGCTTCCCTTATGAGAAAATATATGGAAGGAAGCAGCCGGGTCCGCAGCCGCGCCGATCATCTTTATAATGGGTACAGGCGAAAGGAATGGAACAATGATAAAGTTCAGGAGTTTTACAGCCTCAGGTGCGTGCCCCAGGTGCTGGGTCCCGTTTCCGACACTCTTGAATATGCCCTGGCGGTTATCGTCAATGAATTCAATTCCGTCAATGATAATCCGGTGATCGACGAGGCAAACGGCAATGTTTTGCACGGCGGGAATTTCCATGGGGATTATATCTCCCTGGAAATGGACAAGGTCAAGATGGCCATCACGAAGGTGTCTATGCTGGCAGAACGGCAATTGAATTATCTGATGAACGATAAACTCAACGAGAAATGGCCCCCGTTTGTTAATCTGGGTAAACCCGGACTGAACCTGGGAATGCAGGGGGTCCAATTTACAGCCACCTCCACCGTGGCGGAAAATCAGGTTCTTTCCAATCCGGTCTATGTTCACAGCATACCCAATAATAACGACAATCAGGATATTGTGAGCATGGGTGCGAATGCAGCGCTGATGACGGCCAGGGTGATCCGCAATTCATATGAAGTTATGGCCATTGAGTGGATGGCCCTTTTGCAGGCAGTAGATTACCTGGGATGCGATAAACAATTGTCCGGGGTTTCAGGAAAGATCTATCGTGAAATGCGTACACTGGTTCCAAGATTCGAAGAGGATACTACAAAATACAAAGAAATTGAAAGGATCAAAAACTATTTATTGGGTCAGGATGTTTAGATGGGACCCTTTATTTACGTTCGCGTTCTGAGGGAAATTATGCAATACCGGTTCTTACAAGAAAATTAAAAACGCATTATGAAATTTGCACTCGTCACAGGGGGTTCAAGAGGAATTGGGAGAGCGGTCTGTATCCGGTTGTCTCAGATGGGATATTATATCCTGGTCAATTATAAAAGCAATGATGCCATGGCCCGGGAAACGCTCATGGATATTAAGTCCGGCGGAGGGGATGCAGCCCTGATGCCTTTCGACGTTTCCAGTCCTGATGAAGTTTCCAACGCCCTGGCTCAATGGAAAAAGGATCATCCCGGTGATTATATAGAAGTTCTGGTCAATAATGCAGGCATCCGCAGGGATGCATTGCTGGTTTTTATGAAAACCAATGAGTGGAGCGGTGTCCTTGAAACCAATCTGGACAGTTTCTTCTTCCTGACCAGGGAGGTATTGCAGGATATGCTGGTGAATAAGTACGGCCGGATCATAAATATTGTTTCCCTGTCGGGCCTGAAAGGTCTGCCCGGACAAGTGAATTATTCGGCTGCAAAAGCGGGACTGATCGGGGCTACAAAAGCGCTGGCCCAGGAGGTTGGGAAAAAGAAGGTGACGGTAAATGCAGTGGCTCCCGGATACATAAGGACGGACATGACGAAAGAACTGGATGAAAAAGTGTTGAAGTCGACCATACCGATGAACCGTTTCGGCAAACCGGAAGAGGTGGCTGAAGCGGTTGCCTTTTTCGCATCCGGAGGATCTTCGTATATTACCGGGGAGGTTTTGTCGGTGAACGGGGGATTGTATACCTGAAACCGGCAAGCACATGCCTTTGACTTACAAAAGGCCCCCGCCACATGATCAATGTTAAGAAAAGCACACAATTGACCCATAACCCAGCAACCATATGAAACGCGTTGTAATTACAGGAATTGGAATATACTCAACAATCGGGAAAAACCTGGATGAAGTCAAGGATTCATTATACCACGGTCGATCAGGCATTGTACTTGATCCGGAAAGAAAAAAATTCGGGTACCGGTCCGGTTTGACAGGTAACATTGAGCGGCCCGTTTTAAAAGGATTGCTCGATCGCCGTACAAGGGTTTGTATGGCGGAAC
>JAGYMZ010000090.1 GCA_018400295.1 Bacteroidales bacterium
AACCGGATCCTGTTCTTTACTGTTTTTTCTTAATGACTCAACGGCAACATGGCGTTCCACGTAATCGGATAATTCACCGTAGGTGACCTCTCCCCTTGATGTTTGCAGCTTTTTAAGAAGAAAATAGGTAAACATACCATGTTGCTCATCATCATACGGCAGCGCAGACTGTTCACCCGTTGTGGCGGAAAATACCACCATATTCCCGGTGATGAGCTCATCTTTTGGTTTCACCTTCACTCCTCTTGCAGCAAGCAAACCTACGCTTCTGCCTCCTCCCGAGAAACAGGCGTCAATGAAGACGGTAACCCGCCTGGCTCCCGAATTCCCGAACTTTGAATAGATGTCAGAGAGTTTGATCCCTGAATATAAGTTTGTGGCATCCACATCCACCGGGATCAGGTATGGTATTTTTGTATTTTCATCAGGCAGCCCGTGACCGGCATAATAGAAAATAAGCTCTGCCTGAGGTCCAATGCGGTCGATGAGTTCTGTAACCCGGTCGATCTCCCGTTTCATCTCCCCAGAGGTGGCATTGATCAGAAAGAATGTGTTTTCTTCCTTTACACCGAGCAAACTGTTCGCATATCTTTTAAAGATCTCTGCATCGTTGCGGGCGTATTTCACATTGATCTCAGCATTCAGGTTGCCGGAATAATCCTCATTGCCAATGATCAGGGCTATTCGATTTTCCACTTTCTGTGAATTTGTGGGAATGTTTTTATCGACATCCGAGCTCAATGAGCCGATTACTATGGCTTTCTCATCTGCTTTTTTACCTCTGATTACGAGTTTATGATCCGATACTTCCTGGTCCATGCTCAGTGCGATGAGCTTGTCCTCTGCGTATTTATTATAATGTTCGGATATATCATAGTTCAGCTTAATTTGATCCGCACTGTAATTGTTGTTGGCGATCAGGTTATATTCTATAAGCTGTTGCTCCCCCGGATCAAGGCTCGGGATTTGGGTATTTTCATTCCCGGATAAACAGAACATATTATCCGGGACAGGCAAGTGTATGCTGATATCTTTTGCTGCTCCCTGACCAATATTCTGAACCAACAGCTGCACATCGAATGGTCTTCTCTTTTGCAGGGTATTCCCGGACTGGCTCGTTACTTTATAATCCACCACCTTG
>JAGYMZ010000091.1 GCA_018400295.1 Bacteroidales bacterium
CATAACGATTGGTTTGGTCTACAAAAGTAGGAAAAAAACGCAAAGCGTGACGGGTAAGACCCCCCCCCCGGCTTAACATAAACCTGCCGGCATTTTTGTTTAACCACGAAAAAATGCATTAACCACGAATGAACACGAATGTACACGAATGGGTGGTTTGTACTGTTAATCTATTAATCCACCATTTATCCAACGGTAATACCATACGCCAACCATGAAAAAATACATTAACCACGAATGTACACGAATGAACACGAATGGGTTTAAGGGTATTCCAGCGCTACTACCATTTCTGTAACGAAGGAAAAAATATCCGTTTATCCGTTAATCCAAAATTTGAAATATCGTTTAATATCAAATTGGCAATAAACAGATTAACGGATTAACAGATATCAGATTTATTGTGGAATAATGGCCAAAGGTAAAGGCCCATTCGTGTTCATTCGTGGTTAAATTATAGATTTATTGATGGATGAATTGTGGATTAACAGATTAACGGATTAACGGATTAACAGATATCAGATTTATTGTGGAATAATGACCATAGGTAAAGACCCATTCGTGTAAATTCGTGTTCATTCGTGGTTAAGTTATATATCTACCATCGGATAAATGGTTAAACAATGGCCACAGGTACAAACCCATTAGTGCCCATTCGTGTACATTCGTGGTTAAAATTATAGATCTATTGATGGATGAATTGTGGATTAACAGATAAACAGATTAACGGATTAACAGATATCAGATTTATTGTGGAACAATGACCATAGGTAAAGACCCATTCGTGTACATTCGTGGTTAAATTTATAGATCTATTGATGGGTGAATTGTGGATTAACAGATTAACGGATTAACGGATTAACAGATTAACGGATTTATTGTGGAATAATGGCCAAAGGTAAAGACCCATTCGTGTAAATTCGTGTTCATTCGTGGTTAATATATTTATTCGTGGTTAAATTACATCTAATATTCCATATTTTCAATCCGCCATCCCACGTCACGATTTTATTATCTTTGCACCCAAACATGCCCCCATGCAGTACCTCGACCCCTTCATCGTATCG